>JABABK010000037.1 GCA_014238285.1 Hellea sp. | reverse complement strand
TATGTTACATCAAGAATTAGATAAAGTAGCTGCAAAAGCGCTTACCATAAAGCTTTTTGAAGAAGTGCAACTACCAACTCCTGAGAGAATATTTAGCACCTACCCTCATCAAATTTCTGGAGGGCAAAAACAAAGACTAGCCATCGCCCGCGCTATATTGCGCGACGCACCAATATTGCTGCTCGATGAAGCCACTTCTGCGCTAGACGCCGACTCCGAAGCCAAAGTTCAAAACGCGCTTGATCTATTATCCAATGGAAGAACGCTCATCGTCATCGCCCACCGCCTATCAACAGTGCAAAAAGCCGACCGTATTTATGTGCTTGAAGATGGTAAAGTCGTCGAAACTGGAACCCATAAATCCCTCTCCAAAAAACGCGGCGGAATTTACGCAAGGCTCAAAGAATTACAGATGGGGTAAGTTTCCAATTAGAACCCACACGCCAAATCATATCTAGACGTATGTATGAAAACTTCTTAGTTTAGAGCCATGAAAATTCGATCAAAGTACAATCACATCTTCTTTTATTTAGGATTGCTAGCTTACATTATTTTCATTGGAAGCGCGCTAAATACTAATCTATTCTTACTAATAACAACATTTATTGCGGGATTTGTAGGGATTGGGATATTTTTTTCAAAATTATGTTGTCCTAAATGTGACCATACATTATTTTCATAAGACACCCGCTATGAAAGAAAAGTCACACTGTCAAAAATTTGTCCTGTTTGCAATTTTGAATACTGGCCGTTTCGACACAATAAGAATTAAACGTAAGTCATCCTGCCGAACCCCAGTAATTATAAGACAGCGGCCTAGGCCCCGGAATATACATTTCGTCGAGCTGTTTAAAGGTAAGTCCTGCCTGCCGAAACAGCTCCGGAATATCGCGGCCGGTATGACAACCGCCTGCTATCTTTTTCCAGATCGGGTCAATCCGGCATTGCCATTTCGCGACTTTGGCATCAGGCGCCATGCCGTGCTCTGAGAACAGGATTTTACCGCCGGGTTTTAGGATACGGCGCATCTCTCTAAGAGCCTTAACCGGATCAGGAATAGTGCAGAGCGTATAGGTGCAAACCACTGTATCCGCCGTCTTGCTATCGAGCGGGATTTCCTCACCGGACAGTCCAATGCGTTCGATATCGATAGGACAAGCCGCCCGCCGGTCCGCGCTACGTTTCCAAATATTTTTATCTGGATCAACCCCAACAATTTTGGAGACTTTATCGGCGTTATAATGGGGCAAGTTTTGCCCAGACCCAATGCCTATTTCCAGAACCACACCCGTTGCCAGCGGCACAACTTTCTCTCGTTGCTTCGTGATCGGCTTAGCCCCGCAGGCCATATCGAGGCAGCACGGAAGAATATATTTATTGTAGAATCCCATATTAGTTTAAATGTTTTTCCATATCTTGACGCCCCAATATCCTGATGATCAAAACGCTATTATCAGCTTGAACTCGGTAAAAAACAGTATCCGTACCGCACACACTTTTTCGATATTGAGGATTATAATCATACGCAATCGGATAAATAAAAGGTTCTTGAGCGATTAGGTCGAAACGGTCAAATAAAGTACCGAAATAAATATCAGCTTGAGTTACACCAAAAGCCTGAACCCCATAATCATAAATTCGATCTAAGTCAGCATCGGCTTTTCGCGAAAAACTATAGCTTGCCATCGGCCTTCAATCTGGTTTTTAGTTCAGCTAACTTTTTATCTTTATCTATCTTGATATAACCGCTCTCTTCACCTTCTTTCAGGGCTTCTCTGACAAACTCTCGATGTGCTTCTTCCACTTGAATTTTCCGGACAGCTTCGCGGATGACTTCACTATCGGAGGCGTAATTGCCCGTTTTCATACGAGCTTGAATCCACTTTTCTTGCTCTTCCGTAACAGTGATGCTTTTTTTGACCATGGGCATAGATATTCTCCAGTAGGATTTTATCCTACCACGGCACACCCAATTATAAAAGACGTTTTAAACCTCGAGCACGACTTTCCCGCTTGGCTTAGAGCAACAGGCTAGAATGAAACCTGCGTCAATATCGGCCTGACTGATCCCGCCATTGTGAACCATTTGCACGTCACCAGACAATTTCTTAACCTTACAGGTTCCGCACACCCCAAAGGTACAAGCAGATGGAATGTTTAGCCCCGCAGATTTTGCAATGGCCAGAACTGTGTCATTCGTGTCGCAAGCGACGCTGACGTCCGATGACTGGAATATCATTTCCACCTGACTCGCGGATGGGAGCTCATTATCAGGCACTTCGCTTTCTTCTTCAATCGGAGCGACAAAACTCTCTTCATGATAGCGCGACATATCAAAGCCGAAGGCTTCAAGCATAGATCTAACCGACACCATAAAAGATTCCGGGCCACAGCAGAATACTTCACGCTCCAGATAATCTGGTGCCATTAAGCCCAGCATTAACTGGTTAAGCCGCCCGCGATAACCCGTCCAAACATGAAAGGGATCATCCTCTTGCACGACATAGTGGATTTTTATCCCCGGGACACGGGTCGCCATGAACTCCAATTGAGACCGCAAAATTATTTCGGATGGCCTCCGCGCGCAATTGATAAAACAGATATCCGCTTCTTCTCCGTGATCAAACAGGAAGGAAGTCATCGACATCATTGGCGTGATGCCGGACCCGGCCGATATAAACATATACTTATCGGAGAGATTATTCTGAAACGAAAATAGTCCGGCAGGCCCATAGACTTTTAGCTTTGTGCCTGTCTCGACATTATCAAATATCCAGCGCGTTCCGATACTGTCAAGTTGGGCCTTGACCGTAATAGAAATCGATAACGGACGCGAAGGGCTGGATGAAATCGTATAAGTGTTGTGCAAAACTTTGCCACCAACGGGTAATTCCAGCGTAATAAACTGTCCGGCATCAAAATTGAACCACCTTCCACTAGGCGATCTAAAAGTATAGGTTTTTACGTTCGGTCCTTCGGGCACAATCCCTGTGCACACCAGATCTTCATCATCTCGCCAAACGTTTGCCTGCTCAAGCGCTTTATAGGACTTTAGGGCAAGGCTCATTCGGCAGCCTGCATCAAACTTGAACCCTCAAGGCGAGACAGTAAAGTTGCCTTATACCATTCGACAAATTGCAGCACGCCACTTTCATGGATCGGTGAGTACGGTCCGGGCTCATATGCGGGTGAATTAACACCGATTTGGTTTTCTTCGACGACGCGCCGATCTTCATCATTGGTATTCTTCCAGACATGAGTCAGAGTCTCCAAATCATAATCACGACCTTCAACGGCATCTTTATGGACGAGCCATTTCGTTGTGACCTGTGTCTGGACCGCATTGATCGGCATGACTTGAAAGACAATCGCGTGATCAGATAGAAAATGGTTCCAGCTATTAGGGTAGGAAAACAGCAATAACGAGCCAGCAGCTTTAACTGAAATATCTCCCATTAACCGAGAAACAGCCGTTTTCCCGCTCATCGTAAAACTTTCGGCCTCACCAATTAGCGGGACACGCGCTAGGCGCCAATAGCTACCCGGATCAATGACATACTTAGATGGCAAGTCGATTGCCTCACACTTTTTCCAGTGATCTTTCACATCCTGCGGAAACCCTGCTGATGTCACGGCTGTGAAAGCGGGCGCGTCAGGAAAGGTTCGGCAAAGCGCTGGATGGGAACCGGAACAATGATAACACTCACGGTTATTCTCAAAGACGAGCTTCCAGTTACCATTTTCAACAATTGTTGAACTGTGGGCGACCTTTGCATTACCCAGCTTATGCGGGCCTAGATAGTTAGCTAAATGGCCTTCGAGCTCTGAAAAATCAGGCGCAATATTAGCCAAACAAATAAACACTAACCCCGCGATTTCACGGCAATGGACCGCTTTGAGACTATGTTGTTCAGGCTTAAAATCATCGCCCATATCACGGGCATAAAGCAACTTCCCGTCTAGCTCATAAGTCCATTGATGGTACGGACATACGAGCTTAGGTGCCGACCCTTTTTGAGCTGAGCACAAGCGCGATCCCCGGTGCCGACAACTATTATGCAGCGCCCGAATAATCCCGTCATCGCCTCTGACAATGACAATGTCATATTGCCCGACTTTTTGAGTAACATAGTCTCCAGATTTGGAAATCTCGCACGCTGGAATCATAAAGAGCCAATCTTGATAGAAAAAACTCTCAAGATCGGCTTCTAGGATACTCTCTGAGGTATAAAACGCCTGTTCAAGACTATAGCCGTCTTTTTGTCTCAATAGACGGTCGCGCAATTCAACATTATGGGTCAAAATTATGGGCCTTATTTATAACGACAAACAGGCCTAGCGAATATTTATATTTTAAGATTTTTGCGTGTTCAAATTCGACAAAAACAGTCAAAAAAACGACATTCGTGCTTATTCTCGATTTAGAACGGTGTCCGTGACAAAACTTCCTACCCGGCCAGACATAAAGCGTGACTTCACATCCGCAGGATCATAGACTGTCTCGACCCAATCCATAAAGTCTATCGGCGACTTAGCATTATAGGCGATATAGTTCTCAAAAAAGAAATCGAGCATGCCAGTCTTGCCTTGCTTCACATGCATATATTTGAGGGATAATTGTTCTATCGCCTGCTCTATCGTCTCGCCCATTTTAAAGTGTTTATAAAGCACGCCCATTATGCCCGTTCGGTCTGCACCAGATTTACAGTGCATGACAGCCGGGTACTCTATTGTCTCAAACAGCTCTTTCGCTGCCCGCAATTTGGCCACTGTATGAGTATCACGACTAAACATACGAAAATTGATCAAAATCATGCCATGAGCTTCGCACGCTTCGCGCTCTAGCAAGTAAAACCCTTTCGGGCTTTCACCCCGTAAATTGATGACAGTTTTGATTCCCTCCTCGGCCCAAATAGCAATACGTTTGGGATTGGGTTGGTTTTCACGGTACATTTGTCCGCCTAAATCATGCTTATTGCGAAAATGTGTTCGTAATATACCGTGATCGCCCCAATAGACGTCCCGAAAGGCCTGTTTTCTATCAGCCGGATTGTTGAGGTTCAGTTTCATTCGTTCTAAGAGGTTCCTTACGTCGCAATTCACTAACAGGGAGGACGCGCGTGTTCAAACGTTTCATGCGCTCAGCTGCCGTGCAAAAATGCATCGGTTTTCTCCTGGCCGCCTATATGGTCATGGTGAAATACACTACGCGCTGGACCATAGAGCGCGCTGGTGTGGCTGCCCCCGTTATCAATAACGGCAAAGGATTGATTGGCCTGACCTGGCATTCGCGGTTTTTAATGCTAAATGCCGCTTGGAAGAAAAACTGGCAAAAGCCTCACGTCCTGATCTCACTGTCTCGCGACGGGGCATTGGTAGCCTATACGACGGAATATCTCGGCCTTAAAACCATTCGCGGCTCATCGCGAAAAACTGGCGGCAGTAAAGCCAAGGGAGGTTCTTCAGCGCTTCGGGCCATGAAAGCCGCTATTAATGAAAATGCCTGCGTCGTGATTACGCCGGACGGACCAAGAGGCCCAAGACAAAGACTCGGCGATGGGCCGCTGCGATTATCAAAGCTCACAGGCGCGCCTATCCTGCCTTGCACATTTGCCGTAAAAAACCGGATTCAGTTTAGATCTTGGGATCGCTTCGTTCTGCCCTTGCCCTTTGGCAAAGGGATGATCATATGGGGAACTCCCCTGACCGTTCCCGCCGATGCGGATGAGCGCGATATCAAAAAATATAGAGATCAAATCGAAAACGAAATGAACATTTTTCTCGCAGATGCCGATCGCCGACTAGGCCATGATCCCGTTGATCCTGATATGTCACGGGAGCCCAGATCATGATAGGAAAAAGCTCGTGACCGAGACTCCGCTCATTCGTAGCTACGGCGCGGCGACCAAAGTGCTTGGCCCGTTAACCCCGTTACTGCTTAAACGCCGCCAAAAACAAGGCAAAGAGGACCCTGCCCGCATGGCCGAACGTCACGGCGAAACAGAGCTGGCGCGTCCAGAAGGAAAACTAATTTGGATGCACGGGGCCAGTGTCGGTGAATGCCTCATGCTAATGCCTGTCATCAACCGGCTTCTATCTGAACGGCCAAATGCTCATATCCTCGTCACCAGCGGGACCATGACTTCCGCCGAACTTCTAGCCAAACAGCTTCCGGATCGCGCCTTTCATCAATATGTGCCGCTAGATTACCCTAAAGCCATCAATAAATTTCTCGATCACTGGAAACCGGATATGGCCATTTGGGCGGAGTCTGAAATTTGGCCCAATATGATCCGCCAGACCAAGGCGCGCGGCGTACCCATGGCGCTTCTCAATGCTCGCATGAGTGAAAAATCTCTTGAGGGCTGGAGCAAACGCAGGAAAAGCGCGCAGGCACTGATCGGAGCTTTTGACCTTGTCCTTGCGGCCGATCAACCGACCGCAAAAGGTCTTAGCTGGATTTTAGATCGTAACATTGAAGCCGCTGGTAATTTGAAAGATGCGGCCGAGCCTCTACCATTTAACGAAGCAGACTTAAAGAAAATCAAATCCGAAACGTCCAGACGCCAAGTTTGGTGTGCCGCCAGTACACATGAGGGCGAAGACAGTCTCATGATTAGCGCCCACAAAGACGTGCTAAGCCGTTTCAAATCTACCTTGCTTATTCTGGCGCCGAGACATCCTGAGCGCAGCAAAGACATTCAAAAACAGCTAAAATCTGCCGGACTTTCCTTTGTGACCCGCACATCTGGAAAACCTATTGATCGTAGCACCCAAGTCTTTTTATTTGATACAATAGGCGAAATGGGTCTGGCTTATCGTTTGTCTAAACTCACCTTTGTCTGTGGATCCCTGATTAAAGGCTTATCCGGGCACAATCCGTTAGAACCGGCGCGGCTAGAAAATGCCGTTTTAACCGGGCCCCATATCGCCAGTTTCGCCGATAGCTATATGAGCATGATGTCATTTGATGCCGCTCAGAGAATTTTAAATTCGGATATTATTGGCAAAACAATCACCGATATATTCGCTGACAAAGAACATCTAGCGAAAATGCGCAAAACAGCCCATACTTACGCCACAAGCCGCGATGCGGTATTAGATTATGTCTGGGAGCAGTTAACGCCGCTCGTGCCGGAACAAGATTGAGAGACAGTAAGTTATGAGACCGCCAGAGTTTTGGAATCACAGAGATGGCCGCGACTCTGCGCCTATGATCAGAATGCTACTCTCGCCGATTTCATGGGTCTATGGCTGGGCCGCCGCCAGACGTATTCAAACCACTAAAAGCTATGATGCCGGCGTTCCGGTTATCTGTGTCGGCAATGCGACATTGGGCGGAACCGGTAAAACGCCTGTTGCAATTTATCTTCTTAACAGCCTCCGCAGAATGGGCGTTGATGTAGTAGGCCTCACACGCGGTTACGGCGGAACAGTCAAAGGACCACTACCCGTTCAAAAACAACACACATCAGCAGATGTTGGCGATGAGCCGCTTCTTCTGGCTCGGCACGCCCCTGTCTGGGTTGCAGCCGGGCGAGATGACGGCGCCCGCGCAGCCGTTTCTCACGGCGCTAAAGTTATTGTCATGGATGATGGCCATCAAAACCCTCTGCTTGAAAAAACTTTATCCTTATTAGTCGTCGATGCCGAAACCGGCTTTGGTAATGGCTGCGTCTTTCCAGCAGGACCGCTTCGTGAAAAACTCTCAGACGCCCTTGATCGCGCCGATGCTATTATCTTGATGAAACCATCACCTAAATACGACATTGATAACCATCTCGCCGCGCAGCTTAAAGGCAAAATCGTTATTCCTGCTTATCTTGCGCCTTCCGACGATGTGCCCAAAGGCAAGCTTTACGCCTTTGCTGGAATTGGACGTCCAAACAAGTTTTTCGATAGTCTTCGGCGTCATGGCGGCGAAATTGTCGGCGAATATCCGTTTGGTGATCATTACAAATATAAAGACGGTGATATCGAGCAGCTTTTCATGCTGGCCAGCGAACTGGAAGCTGGTCTGATCACCACAGAAAAAGATTATGTACGTCTGCCCAAGGGCTACCGCAAAGGCGTCTCTGTCTGGCCCGTCAAAGTTCAGTTTGAAGATGAATTAACCCTTCGCCGGGTTTTACATCCCGTGGTCGAAGCGGGTAAAAATGGCTCAAAAAGACGTGGCTAACATTAGCCTTGGCAAAAAACTTGGTTGGCGGTTTGAAGCGCTGGCATATGATTTTGTCTGTCTTTTATTAAAACCGTTTTCCTTTGATCAAATTTCTGCATTTGGCGGATGGATTGTCGGTAAAATCGGCCCCCTAACGAGTAAACAAAACATAGCCCGCAAGGGCCTCGAAATTGCTTTTCCTGATGCCACAGAAGATGACATCAAAAAACTTCTGAAAGATCAGTGGAATAATACTGGCCGGACTTTTGCGGAATTTCCGGTTTTGCATCGTCTCGATGTTAGTGAGGGTAACGAGCAGATAAAAGTCGTTGGTGGTGAACGCCTGAAAGACATTATCAAGAGCGGCAAACCCATCGTAATCGTAACAGGTCATTTCGCAAATTGGGAAATCATGGCCATGGTCCTGACCCAATGGGGCCTCAACGTTCAAATCACCTACCGCCCGATCAATAACCCGCATATTGATAAACGCGTAAGAGATCAACGCGAAGCCTATGGGACTAAACTTATGGTGCCCAAATCCGGCCCTAAAGGCGCGCGGGAATTACTGGATGCCCTAAAACGCGGCGAGTCCATAGCCATTCTAAATGATCAAAAATTCAATCAAGGAATCGTAATACCGTTTTTCGGTAAAGATGCCATGACAGCACCTGGCCCGACACGCCTTGCGCTGGCATCCGGCGCGCCGTTAGTACCTCTATCCCTAACTCGCGATAAAGCCAATTTTACTATGACGGTGCATGAACCGATTATGCTTAAAGAAACAGGAACACGCCCAAAGGATGTTGAAGCGGGCGTTCTTAGAATCAATGAATTTGTTGAAGACCGTATTCGTGAAAAACCGGATCAATGGTTTTGGGTCCATCGTCGGTGGCCTAAGGAATTATATAAGTAACTCCCTCATCCTGAGGCGATGCGTAGCATCGGGACTCGAAGGATATTCCATGAAACACCCACACAATCAGTTTTATATAGTTTGAAAATCACTTATTGGAGCATCCTTCGAGTCCCGAACATTTCTTGTTCGCCTCTGGATGAGGTAATTTGTAAGGCTAACCCGCTTTTTTCTTCGTGCGGATAGCATCCCAGACATCAAATTCGTGGGCGATGCAGCGTTCGATTAGCTTGCGCCAAACAGGTTCTGCAATATCTGGATTAAGCCCTTCAGATTTTGCCATTTCAAGAACTTTAGCCACAACATCCTCAATTCTGGCTTCGTCATATACGGCGTCGCGGTCTTGTTTGATACGGGCTGCGGCGTCCATATAACCTTGACGAATGACCAAGATACGGACGAGTTCACGGTCCAGCGCATCAACACCGGCGCGGACATCTGTCATGGTCTGGCAATCTTCAGGTTTAGGTGTCATGCGTTTAGTCTTTCGGCCATTCTGTGAGTAGCTCTGGGTCGAGATTACGATTTCTCCACTTCAGACGCCAGCATAAATGCGGCCCCGTAGAGCGGCCTTTTGACCCAATAGTTGCAATCTGATCACCTTGTTTTACGGCCTGGCCCGGCTCCACCATTATCTCGTTGACGTGCAAATACATGGAAATCAGCCCTTGCCCGTGATCCAGCAAAACCATCGCACCCTCAAAATAAAGGTCATCATCAGCCAGACTGACGACTCCATCGGCAGGTGCATAGATCGGCGTGCCCACAGGCGCGGCCATATCGACGCCCATATGAGGTTTGCCAGGCGTTCCGTTGTAAGTCCGAAAAGCGCCAAAGTTGGTCGTCTTGCGAAACTCATCTACAGGCGAAATAAATCCATTATTCAGACCCATTTGTTGAATTCGACTGGCAAATCCTTGTTTTTTACGCGCCGATGAACTTCGAATTCTAGCTAGTTGTTCTTTGGTGTAATTACCGACTTGGGACGGCGGAAGACCGGTAACGTTTGAAACGTCATACTCACGCGCATCGAAGCTATATTCGATTGGCGCACCAACATCTAAATCGATTACGGCGTATTTTTCATCGCGGTCAAAGCCCACAATAATTTGTCCATTTTCATCCGCGCTCTCATAATAAAAATCTTTAGCTGATCGCCCGATTTTAACTTTTTGATGCGGCAAAGTTTGACATAGAACCGCACCACCTTGTTTCGGCACACCCACGCACCCGACATATGCCGTATCTAGAACAGCCTTAAATTCTGCCGCAAGAAATTCCTCTTCAGACATAGTTTCCATGAAACGTCTTTTGGCTTCCTCCAAGCGCTCAACATCAGGAGCAGATATTTCTGTATTTACAGATGGTTTTAAACTCGGCTCAGGAGAATTTTCTGTGTTATCCTGCGCACAGGCTCCCACTGGCAATGCAAGCACCAAAGCCAGCCAGACAGCTCTCATTACTTACTCGCCTTTTGAAACGCCTTAAGTGATGCTGCTGCGTCAATATAAGGCTCTTGGCGTTCATGGCTCCAATACCTTAATTGATCGAGTGGAATTTTTTCCCCCGTCGTGGCGCATTTTACAAACCCGCCAGACTCCATAATGGTGAAATCTGCCGAACCGTAATGTAGTGTGGCTTCGCCTGCGAAAAATTGGTTCATGCTCTTATTCCTGATTTGCCCTTGAGATAGTATAGGTGAGCAAAGATTAAAAGGGCGTGATACACTTTGTTTCTCTCCGAACGAATTTCATAACCCCTCATCCTGAGCTTGACGAAGGATAGAACGGCTTGGTGCCAAGTTGAAACGAATTCAAATGGAACCAATCCTTCGTCAAGCTCAGGATGAGGGGGTGTTATAAATGCATTACACATTAAATCCCATTTAGCCCTAGAACTTCAAATTTCACCCGTTACTATACGTGCAAATAGAACAAGGTGACGTAAGTGAAAGCTGTTATTAGTGCGACCGGACTGTGGACTCCAAAGAACTCCATTTCCAACGAAGAACTGGTCGAAGGTTTCAACAAATATGTTGATAAATGGAACGGTGAAAACGCTGCCGAGATTAAGGCTGGGACAAAAGACGCGCTGGAATACTCCAACGCGCCTTTCATCGAAAAAGCGTCCGGCATTAAATCCCGCTATTGTATTTCCAAAGAGCCAATACTTGACCCTGAAATTATGGCGCCGCGCATTCCGGTCCGTGATAATGATCAAATATCGGTCCTCGCTGAAATCGCCGTCAACGCCGCCAAAAAAGCACTCGAAAAAGTCGGCCGGAAACCGGAAGATGTCGACGCCGTTATCGTGGCTTGTTCCAATCTACAGCGTGGTTACCCAGCTGTAGCCGTAGAGGTTCAAGAATATCTAGGCACATCTGGGTTTGGGTTTGACATGAATGTGGCCTGTTCTTCCGCTACATTTGGCCTCGAAGCTGCCCGCGGCTTAATCTATAGCGGACAAGCTAAATCCGTTCTGGTTTGCAGCCCTGAAATTTGTACAGCCCATTTGAATTTCAAAGACCGCGACGCGCATTTCATCTTTGGTGATGTGGCGACGGCAATCCTAGTAGAGCGCGACGACGTCGCCCCGGCCGATCATTGGGAAATCATTCACTCGAAACTGGTCACTAAGTTTTCAAACAATATTCGTAACAATTTTGGCTTTCTCAATCACACAGCGCCCGAAGATGACGGCATGGTCGGCGACCGTGGCCGCAAAGGTCTAACCGACAAATTATTCGTCCAAAATGGCCGGAGCGTCTTCAAAGAAGTCGTGCCTATGGTCGCCAAAATGATCACGGCCGAAGCTGCCGCTGGCGGGATAGAACTGACAGACCTCAAACGCATGTGGCTGCATCAAGCGAATCTATCTATGAATGTCCTGATCGCCAAAAAGGTATTAGGCAAAAATGTTGATATTAAATACGCGCCAGTGGTGCTGGATGAGTATGCCAATACATCGTCGGCCGGGTCTATCATTGCTTTTGATAAACATTCCGCCGATTTCGAAGACGGCGATACAGGCCTGATCTGCTCTTTTGGCGCAGGCTATTCAGCCGGTGCGGTTTTTGTAAGAAAAGTCGGGTAGTGGCTTATAAACTCGCAAAATTGGTAATGTTAACGCTAGCATTAAGTGCCTGTCAGCAAAAAACAGATATGGCTGATTCCAAACATGTCATAATCCCAGAAGCTTTCACTGAAACTTATGAACAGTTCCAATACGCCCCTGCCGTACGCGCTGGCGACATGCTCTACGTCTCAGGGATTCCAGTTCACGTTAAAGAAGGCGAAGAGATAACATCGGCAATCACTAGAGCCTTTGATGAGATTGAGCTTGTTCTTACAAAAGCAGGGGCAGATTGGTCAAATGTGATTGATGTGACATCCTATATGACGGATATGGATAGTCACCTAGGACCACTATGGGAAGTTAAAGGCGCGCGCATTGCGGAGCCATATCCGGCTTGGTCCGCCATAGGCGTCGATCACTTATATGGCGGCGAAGCCACAATTATTGAAATCAAACTTACGGCATATTTGCCTAACTAATCATTATTATTACGCGAGGTAAACATGAAAAATAAGTGTGGGATTATTCTTCTATCAACTATTGTTTTTGGTATATGTGGCTCGGCAATTGCTCAGTCGCCACCGACATCAAAACCTATTTACACCCAAGCCGAGCTCAAACAAAACATCGCTGACGGGCTGGCTAATATTGCTGAGGTTGAAGCTAGGCGTACAAAGATCATGCAAAACACGCAATCCGGTTGTATTGAAGGTAATTGCCGCGACGGAAAAGGTACTTTTGTGAACAAAGGCGGCAGCTCCTATAGCGGAGAACACCAGCGCAGTATGCCAAATGGTTATGGCACATTTAACTGGAGTGACGGCGCGCAATATACTGGCGATTTCGTCAATGGCGCAAAGCATGGCCACGGCACTTACATCACAGAAAATGGCGACAAGTATTTTGGGCAATTTGTTGAAGGTTATCCTGAGGGGCGCGGCACTAGCAATTTCGTTTCAGGCGACAAATACTCAGGCAATCATGTTAAAAACGTACCTAACGGATTTGGTACATATTACAGCGCTGATGGCTGGATCTATGTCGGTGATCACGTTGACGGCGACAGTCACGGCCAAGGAACTTATTATTTTTCCAACGGACAGAAATATATCGGCGCATTTGAGTTCGGTGTCTTCCAAGGTCACGGTGTTGCCTATTATCCCAATGGCGATCCGTTCTTTAAGGGCCAATGGCGTAACAACCAGCCCGTAAAATAATGGCAAAACCCAAAGCACCCAGAGCTTGGCAGCGTATGTTATCAGGCCGCCGTCTTGATCTACTTGATCCCTCACCATTTGATATTGAAATCGAAGACATTGCCAGAGGCCTAGCCCGCGTCGCCCGCTGGAACGGGCAAACATCCGGTGATCATGCCTTTAGCGTGGCAGAACATAGCGTTATCGTCGAAGAATTATTCGAAGCGCTTAATCCCAAAGCCAGCCGCGAAGACCGCCTCATGGCGCTTCTCCATGATGCAGCTGAATATGTCATCGGCGATATGATCAGTCCTTTTAAAAATGCGCTTGGTCTTGATTACCGCGCCTTTGAAAACCGCTTGGAAGAAGCCATCCACATTCGCTTTGGCCTGCCCGCGAAAATGCCTGCGCGGCTCAAGAAAACTATCAAAAAATCCGACCTTTACTGCGCGTGGTTCGAAGCCACACAGATTGCAGGCTTTAGCATTGAGGAGAGCAATCAGTTTTTTCTCACCCCTCCGCCCGCAGTGCATATGGAAATCAATCCTAAATCCGTGGTCGACGCTGAGAAACTGTTTTTAGCACGGTTTGAGGAATTGTCAGGCTAACCTCTCCTCGGGTGACACCACCCAAAGAGAGGCTAATTGCCGAGGTTTCCATTTGAACCCGCGCCCATAATCCCTATATAAGCTCTATAAAATTACTGGAGGCCGCTCATGGGCAAAGAACTCATCAATTGGGAAAACGGACGCTGGATCGGGCAGACACTCGAAGTTGAAAATGGCGTTTGCGCGGTGCCCAGCATCCCCGCTAAAGATGAAGCCGGAGAACTGGCCTATACGGACGAAGTTAAGGCGGCAACGGATCATCTTTATGACGACGTCAAAGACTTCATACCTGAATTTGAATGGCCAGCCTATGCGCCTCTCGTTCACGCCATTAATAAGCTGAAAAGACAGAAAAACGCCGTTATCCTTGCCCATAATTACATGACGCCGGATATCTTTAATCTGGTGGGTGATTTTCGTGGTGACAGTCTTGGCCTTGCTATTGAGGCAACCAAAACCAAAGCCGATATGATTATCCAAGGCGGTGTGCATTTCATGGCCGAAACGTCCAAAATCCTCTGCCCTAATAAAAAAGTTTTCATACCGTCTATGCGGGCCGGTTGTTCCCTCGCCTCGTCCATCACGGGCGAAGACGTCAAACTGATCAAACAAAAATATCCCGGCATTCCAATCGTGACATATGTGAACACATCGGCTGATGTAAAAGCTGAGTCGGACATTTGCTGCACATCATCAAATGCCGTTGCCATTGTCGAGCACATCACCAAAGAACGCGGCGTCAATAAAGTCATCATGCTGCCGGATGAGTTCTTAGCTAAAAATGTCGCCAAGCAAACAGACGTTCAGGTTATATCCTGGCATGGCCGCTGTGAAGTCCACGCGCGCTTCTCCGCCCAAGATGTTCGCGATATGCGCGCGGCTAATCCCGGCGTGGTCGTTTTGGCCCATCCAGAATGCCCGCCAGAAGTCGTCTCCGAAAGTGACTTTACGGGTTCGACAAAAGCCATGAGCGATTACGTCGGTGATCATAAACCCGGCAAAGTTATCTTGCTGACTGAATGTTCCATGTCTGACAATGTTGCCATTGCTAATCCGGGCACTGATTTTGTTCGGCCTTGTAACCTATGCCCCCATATGAAGCGCGTTACACTTGAAAATATCTATGAGTGCCTCAAGAACGAAACCAATGAAATCCTGATAGATGAAGACATGCGTGACAAAGCCTATGATGCCGTCATGCGGATGATTGAAGTCAAGTTTGACCCAATCAAAGGTCATTTCGATCCCAAAGCCAAAGAGAAATTTATCAAGGTAATTTAATGGCAAGCCCGCAACAAACAGGGAAAATCAATCTCGCAGAAAAACTGACTCTCTTTGATACCCATTGGGATCCGAAAGTTGTGGCGAGCTATAACAATAATGACGTTATGGTCGTGAAGTTTCAAGGTGAGTTTCCGTTTCACAAACATGAAGCGTCTGATGATTTTTTCCTCGTGATCGAAGGCGTAGTGACTATGGATTATGAAAATCATGACAGCGTCACATTCGGCCCCGGCGAACTGGTTATAGTCCCCACAGGCGTGGTCCATCGCCCGCGCGCGGAACAAGAAGCCAAGGTTTTATTGATAGAACCTAAGGGTGAGCCGAATTCTGGCGATAGCGGCATGACGCCAGCCGCTAAAGACAGTATCTAACTTTATACAGACAGTCCCAATAGCCAGCATTGCCATTCCTCGTGTTTTTTCGTAAAAAACTTCATAGGGTGACCCTAGAACTTGATTGTTTTTTATTTAACACGGAAAACCGTGAAAATGATCACGCCTTTTATTTGAACTTTCTGTATAATTCTTGGAAAATGTGGGTATGGAATAATTTCTAGAACCTCCTAAAAGGATTCTCTAAGGCGCATGTTTCGAGTTTTTACGTCATATAATGGCCCCCTAACTGGCCCGTCCTTGTGGTTTGCGGCCATATTCTTGATTGTGGTTTGGGGAACAGCTTTTACTATGGTGGATGTCGGTGTTCGCTATATGGCGCCGATTTGGCTCGTGGCTTATCGGACGACAATGGCGGCGGCTCTTATTTGCCTCTACGCTTTTTCCAAAGGCATGCGGTTTCCACCGCTAAAAGACCCCCGATGGCGCTGGTATTTCGGTCTTGGTTTCACCGGTATGACCCTACCGTTTACGCTGGTCTCGTGGGGTCAAGAAACTATCGATAGCAGTATTTCAGCGATTCTCGTTGGTGTTATGCCGCTCATCACTATTGTTTTGGCGCACTTCGTAACAAATGAAAAGTTGTCTTGGCGAAAGGTTATAGGCTTTACGATCGGCTTAATTGGAACAACCATGCTCTTCTTGCCGAATGATTTTTCGTTTGAACTTATCAAAGACTGGAAAGCCCAAGGTCTCGTCCTTGGCGGCGCGTTCTGCTACGCGATCACGACAGTCGGTGCAAAATTAGCCCCTGATACACCTGCCTTACAAGGCGCCTCCATGATGACCTTAAGCGCGGCTATTATGGCGATGACGATAGCCGTGATGACAGGTAATCCACCTCAATCTGTCCCTCTCATCGGTTGGCTGATGATTGCCGGGCTCGCCATTGGTTCTACCGGCGTGGCGACAATCGTCTATCTTCAAATCATCGAAAGCAACGGGCCGACAACTTTGGCCAGAATCAATTACTTCCCGCCATTTGCATCCGTCCTAGCTGGCATATGGTTTTTGCGTGAAGATTTTACAATTCGAATTGCGATGGCATTTGCGATCATCATGCTAGGGGTCTGGATTGCTAGGAATAAAAATCCCAAGCGCAAATTAAAAGTGACGGTGCCAAGGCACCCTTGAATTTATTCGGCTTAACGCCCGTAGGAAAATCGCAAAAAATGGAAAAGTGACGGTACCGCAACACCCGTGAAGGCAGTCGAATCCCCATGAACCTGTGTTTACAGGTGGGCGCCGGAATTAAACGGACCACGGTCCAGACAGAGCCAGCTCCCTATGGATAGATTAAGGTCCCTAGGATAAGTGGCAAACACCAAGTCCGCAGCAACCGTCTTATCCTATGTGGGCTTTATTGAAGAGAGTTACAAGAGGGAATTTATTCGATGGTTTCATCAATGGGGCAGTAACGTCTCAGAAATTCAGCATGACCGGGCATGTTAGAAATGTCATTAGCTATGGACGTTTTGATTTGCCCGAAAATCTGTTCCCGGCTTTCTTTGGTCACGGATGCTGCTCTTGGGTGAAAACTCTTAGGAATTAGACCTTGTCCAATCATAACCTGAAACCAACTAGATTCATCAAATAAGTCTTGCGGGTCTCGTCTTAGTTTAGCCACCTGCGTAAACAAAGCGAGCTTTTCAGAAAGCGTATCCGGGATTTCCATCTGTCTACAATAGCGCCAAAATTCGCTGTCATCCCTCCGTGTTTGCTTATAATGTAAAATCAGAAAGTCTCGAATAAGATCATATTCTATGATCGCCTGTCTGTTATATTCAAAGGCGTTGACGTCCCAATCAGAGGAAGAAGAAAACAAATCGACGAGTTTCGCAGCGTGGTTCTGGATCAAGTGTATTGACGTAGATTCTAATGGCTCCATAAATCCACTTGAAAGTCCTATGGCGACACAGTTTTTATACCAGAACTTTTCCCGTCGTCCTGTCTTAAACGACAGATGCTTTGGCTCCCCTATCATTTTACTATCAAGGTTATCTCTGAGTATACGTTCCGCCTCGTTAGAGCTCATATATTGGTCACAATAGACATGCCCATTACCTAGGCGGTGTTGCAGCGGAATTCTCCATTGCCAGCCTGCGTCATGGGCAATGGCCTTAGTGTAAGGCAGCAATGGTTCCGCTCTCTCACTAGCAACGGCGATAGCGCTGTTACAAGGCAGCCAGTGGCTCCAGTCTTGATAATTGACCCCTAAAGCTTTTCCGATTAACAATCCTCGAAACCCCGAACAATCCACAAACAGATCGCCAGTGATTTCCTTTTCGTCCTCTAATACGACAGACTCTATATCGCCAGCTTCGGGTGAGAGTTGAACGTCGACTATTGTGCCTTCAATACGCTTAACACCGAGACTCTCGGCAACATGACGTAGATGCTGCGCATATAAGCCCGCATCAAAATGGTAAGCATAAAGCAATCCAGACAAACCATTTTTATTTGGCGGTACATGGTCAAACTTATGGGCCTTGGCCGCCTGATAATTCGGCGAAAAACCCCAAAAATCCGGTTCAAGCCCTTCGGACAGAGATTTTAGCCAATAATGATAAAATTGCAGCGCATTTAAATCGACGCCCGCATAGCCAAAAGCGTGCATATACTGCTCGCCAATATTGCCCCAATTTTCAAATTGGATACCAAGCTTCATGGTCGCCCCGCAGGCCTTCATCATCTCGGCTTCATTTAGACCTAATAGGTTATTCAAGCTTACGATTGAAGGAATGGTCGCTTCGCCGACCCCAACGGTTCCGATTTTATCAGATTCTATCAAACATATATTGGCGACCTGCCCCAAATACCTCCCAAGCATTGCCGCTGTGATCCAGCCAGCTGTTCCGCCGCCAACGATGACTATATTGGTTTTAGAGGCATTCGTCATTAGCCATCCGCCTCCATAGCGGCAAGGCGAGAGGCTTGATCTTCGGCCCCTAGAGCATCGACGACATCGCCAAGTTCGTCGCCGGCAACAATTTTGTCGAGCTTATAAAGCGTGAGCCCGATACGGTGATCAGTGACCCGGCCCTGAGGATAGTTATAGGTCCGAATCCGTTCTGAACGATCGCCAGAGCCAACCTGCCCTTTGCGCTCATCTGCCCGTTCAGCATCAATGCGTTGTTTTTCAATATCATAGAGACGCATTTTAAGAATTCGTTCGGCATTGGCCCGGTTCATATGTTGGGATTTAGCGTCACAAACAACCACGACGCCCGTAGGAATATGGGTCATACGAACGGCCGAGTCTGTTTTATTAACGTGCTGACCACCCGCGCCAGAGGCGCGCATCGTATCAACCCGGACATCGCCCATAGAGAACCCAATATCAATATCCTCGGGTTCGGGCAAAACAGCAACGGTCGCGGCTGAGGTATGAACTCTACCCTGTGTTTCCGTAACGGGAACACGCTGCACGCGGTGGACACCGCTTTCAAATTTTAGGCGGCCATAAACACCGTTACCTGAAATAGAGGCTATGATTTCTTTATACCCCCCCATATCGGCAACAGACTCGTTTTCAATTTCGACTTTCCAGCCATTGATCTGAGCATAGCGCGCATACATACGAAATAAATCACCCGCAAATATAGCCGCTTCATCGCCGCCTGTACCGGCGCGAACTTCAAGCACAATAGACGCGTTATCATCTTTGTCTTTTGGCAGCAGCAGGAGAGAAACCTCATGCTCAATAGCAGGGAGTGAATCTTTCAATGCTTGGAGCTCTTCTTTGACCATGGCGGCCATTTCAGGGTCGTCCTGCATCGCCTCTAAATCTGCCATTTCCGCGCGGACAGATTGCAGTTTGCGAACCCCTTCAGCTATGGGTCTCAGCTCGGCATAATCTTTGCCAAGCTGGACAATCTCATTGCTATCCATGGTCGCGCCCATACGCGCTTCGATATGTTCGAAACGTTCAACAACATGGGCTAATTTTTGATCTGGTATATGCATGGCGGCTAGTTAGGGTGGTTTATGACAAATGTCTAGAACTCCCCGCGTATCCCCCAAAATATTGTCCGTGGCCTGCCCGGGAAATATCGCTCCGCGCCAAAAGAGAAATCGGCCCGGTTAGCGTAATCTTGATCCCATAAATTATCGATACGGGCGAATAGAATAGCCGCGTCAGAAATTTTATATTGACCGCGCAGAACCATGACATCATGGCCCGAGTAAAACTCTGTATTACCGGGGTCGAGCGCATAGTCTCCCATATGACGCCATTCTAGCTCTGTAGATACACCTGCCGTCAGGTTCGCTTTGATTTTAGCATGACCAAACACATCTGGCGCTGAATCGACAGGATCACCTTTAGTGACAGAACTTGAAGCTGATCCAACCAAGTCGGTAAAATCATACTCATGTCGCGCTAGGTTTATATTACCGGAGACTTCAAAAATCTCTGAGATTGGCAGTACAACGGATAGTTCCAAACCCCGATGACTGGTTTTACCATTGGTAACATTAAAGCCGTCACTGTTTCTGAAAAAGAAGTTATCCTTTTGCATGGCGTAGGCGGCAACTTCGAATTCTAAATTTTCAATAGAGCCTTTAAATCCAGCTTCAAGGCTATCGAGAGTTTCGCTTTTAATTTCGCCCGGCGTTTGTTGCGTTTGTAGAGAATAAAGATCAGTAACTTGAGGCGCGCGAGCACCGCGTACCGCGCGAGCGTAGAAATTAACATCATCTGATAGCTCATGACTTAACGTGATCTTTGGCGTTACTATGAAGAAGTCATCAGAGCGATCATCGACGCGGCGGAATCTACCCGACGTTCCAGTATCGGTTTTATTGTCATAGGAATAATCGACATATTCAGCCCGTGCACCAATGTTCAGTTCAGTTTTCGGCGAAAGCGCAAAATCATATTCGCCGTATGCCGCGAGTGTAATCGCCTCAACGTCGTAATCATAATGCTCGCCTTGCACGAAAGAGAAACGGCTTGCGCCTGTTTGGAACTCATCGAGAAATCCTTTTGTATATTCGGCATCAAATCCCAAGATATAGTTTTTGCCGTAAAGCGTATTCAGAGCACCTACGCTCCAATGGCCGACTTTCTCTGTGGCTTGTCCCGGGACGAAATGACGTAGAAATTCCATGTCTGTCCAGCGCGCGTAAGGGATAAGCTGAACCGATTTATCCTCATCGAGTGATTTCGATAGTTTCAAATGAGACCGAGCAGACCTCGAATCCCGGTAAGCCTCGGGATTAGGATTTGTGAACCTAACATCATCACGGTAAGCGTCATCCCCTCGGATAAATCCGGCCGTTTCCTGATTAAGGTTTTGATACCCTCCCTGCCACGATACATCCCAGTCGCCCAACGTATCATCCACTCTCACGCTGAGCTTTTGCTGATCATAACCAGACTCGTCGCGAAATCCGTTATCATGGGCCAGACTTAAACTAACAATATGATGATCACCCGATGTCTGGCCATCAAAAGACAGATACCCATCATCATTGGCCATGATTTTATAGCGGTGTTTCCCGTACGGCGCGCGTGAGACAACATTTATCAATCCATGCAAAGCATTCGAGCCATATAGGACACTCCCCGGCCCCTTAAAAACTTCAGTGCTTCCCGCCAGTTCCATTTGCGCTTCAAACAGGCCGTTTACATTGGCAAAGCCTGCCGAGCGTAATGGCACGCCATCTTGTAGATATAGAAATGATCCAGCCCCGGCGCCGCCCGTCAAGATTGGCGAACGAATAGAGGTTAGATGCTCGAGCCCGCTCCCGCGGTGAATATGAACGCCCGGAATGGAGTTTAGACTTTCGGCAGCGTGAACAACTGAGAGTTCTTCAAGGCGATCACCATCAACAACCTCAATTGCAGCTGGATATTTGAGACGGTCTTGGCTTTGTCGCGTTGCGGTCACTATCACGTCATCGTAGATATATTGATCTAAGTCGACTGCCGTAACAGCTATCGGTACTTGTTGCAGGCTTTCAGATATACGTTGTCCCCCCGTGATCACTTCCTGCGATGCAGCAGGCATGGCAAAGCTCAAAGCCGCAACGGAAATTATAATTTTTCGCATTATTCCCCCAGAACGCTCAGTAAGCGTTCAATAAATCTCTCAGTCACATCATCGGATGTTCGGTCAAGCCGCATGAGGGCGTACATATGCGCCGACCCTAATATAATACGGCCATCAGAGCGGTCAGGCCCGGCATTCATGAGACGGCTGGAAACAGAGTCTAAAAGCTCTTCTTGAAAGTTAAGGTAAGCCTCGCGAATATCATGCCCGAAAGCCACGGACCAACGCAGAAACACTTTAACTAAATCTGGTTGGGTATTGATGAGTTGATCAAATCCTGCGACCATTACTCTAACGCCAATCGCATTTTCCGCTTTGGCCGTTCCAAGATTATTAAACATCGTTCGAATGTGCACCCGAATTTCTTCCAAAACAGCTTCAACCAAGTCTTCACGGGTCGGGAAATAGTTGAAAACAGTCGCAGTCGAAACACTAGCAAGTTTAGCAATATCGCCATGGCCAGCTCGTTCCAGGCCATCTTTGGCAAAGACCTGCATGGCCAAATTGATCAACTGAGACCGTCTTTGCTCAGGGCTTAATCGTTGCCGCGATTTTGGGTTTTGATTCATAGACCTTGTATATAGAGGTACGGGCAAAAAACAATAATGATAATTTTATCAACAATCTTATTGACAATTTTATCAATAAGATTATGTGTAAACTCAACACAGGAGTTTTGTCATGAGCTTAACGACATATTTCGAAGCAAATCCGAGCGCCAAAAGACATATTTGGCTGATCTCTCTAACCTACCCCTTAATGCCGTTAATGGCAGTTGGACTTATGCTCGCCACGGGTAATCCGTATATGGCATGGGCACCCACCGTCATGATTTACCTCATCATGCCAATTATCGAACACCTAATGGGTGATGACAAAAATGACCTTCTAGGTCTGAGCGCAGAAGAACATGAAATATCACCGTTTTATCGCTTCATGGTTCATGCGCTTCTCCCGATTATTTACGGAACGTGGCTGATCGGCGCTTGGTTTGTGGCGACACAAAACTTACCCCTAGGCGCCTATATCGGCCTGGCTATCTCCCATGGTTGGGGCCTTGCCTACGCCATTAACTCAGGCCATGAAACAGGTCACAAGACCGATAAAGTCTCAAAATGGATTGCGCTATTGATGCTGGCACCCGGCTTTTACGGACATTTCAGGGTCGAGCATAATCAAGGTCATCATAGTGATGTAGCAACCCCGCGCGATCACGCTACGGCAAGGTTTGGCGAAAGCTATTGGGCCTTCATGACGCGCGAATATCCAGGCGCATGGAAACGCTCATGGAAGCTTGAAAGCAAGCGCGCTTCAAGACGCGGTTATTCCCGCTTTTCTCTCAAAAATGAAGTGATAATGGCTAGCACAATGTCGGCCTTCCTCTGGGCTGCCGTCATCCTATGGCTTGGCTGGATCGTTGTGCCTTATCTTATAATTGCCGCTGCATTTTCGGCTTCAGCCCTCACATCTCAAAATTACTACGCCCATTACGGCCTTTTAAGAGATACCCGTCCTGACGGCAAATATCTGCCCTGCATGCCGCACCATAGCTGGAACAGTAACAAGCTCTTCACGAATATGATTTCCTATAACCTGGCGCGTCATTCAGACCATCACGCTCATCCGTCACGCCACTACCAACACCTGCGCAACTTCAAAGAAGTTCCGGTGCTGCCTTTTGGGTATGGCACCATGACAGTCTTGGCCTATTTCCCGCCTTTATTTCGGCGCGTTATGGATCCACTGGTTCTCGCGAATGTAGATGGTGACATGAGTAAGGTCCTGACGAAAGATATGGTTTAGGTTCTAGTCAGGATTTAAGAATTGTCAAAACGGGCGCAATTTTGTGTGAGTTCAGGTGAAAAGCGCAAGTAAGTGCTTGCACTTTCGAGCATTTTCAACGCGAAAATCACACAAAAATGCCCCGCGGCTCCGCGGTTTGGCCATAATCGCCAATCTCGGCATCATATAGTCTCGTCGTGCCGACGTACGCCATCAACTATCTTCCTAGACATATGCGATTGTAAGATAACGAAGCCGTTATATCAGCACTCAAGGAGTGGGTTGTGCTGGCCAAGTAACGAAGTAACCATCTGCCCAGACAATATCATTATCATATTCTTCGGCCGGGGTAGGTTGTACTTGATAAAAATTACCGGAAAACACGCCATCTTTCCCGGGGCTACGTATTAGCAATACCGCAGCATCCAATATATTCTCATTGACGTAATACTCTAACTCATGTCCCCACCCATCCGTTTTGGGTATATCTTGCATGTAAAAAAACGTGTCTGACGGCCGCAATATTTTGACTGTTTCCGCGTAGGTCAGCTTTTTATATTCTGTGCCGCTGGTGGGTACATGATGTTTTGCAAACCCGATTGTCACTCTTGTTTCCTGACTCTTTATTAAATCTGGAATAGACTCTGGATTACTAGACTCATCGGTCAACCAAGACATCCAAGCTGTCCCTGTATTTCTTAAATCAGTCACGGTCTGTTTTTGGGCTTTGGTATTGACTTGTAAAAAATACCAGCCACCTGCCGCGAGTAACAGTAACAATATTAATAAGAGTAAAAACTTTTTCATTGATAATCCCCATTATAATTCTTGCATTAAATGCTAATTAAACTCGATTGGCTTGTAAAGCAGTCTAGAATTGCGCTTTTGGGGCTCAATTATGTTCAGGCACTCTCACAAATGAACCGTTTATCCAGACAATATCTTCTGCGTGTTTGTTTTTTTCTAAAAACACTCACCAGCTCAAATTAAGGTCAGTAGTAATAGAATTATGATCGGTTTCGTTTTCATCTTGGTGTATTAGTTCTTCATAAATGCACAAGACAGAGCACTACAGGAAAGCTATAAACATTTATACGTCGACTAGCTTAAAGCCTCTTCAATAAAATCAAGCCGATCCTGTCCAAAGTACATTTCCCCGTCCATAAAGAGCGTAGGCGCGCCAAAGGCGCCGCGATTGATAGCTTCATCCGTTACGTCAATTAATGTTTGTTTTATCTCGGGGTCTTGAGTACTTACCATTAACGCCGCCGAGTCCAAACCAGCCGCCGTCAAGACACTGCCGATTACGGATGGATCACTCATATTATTTCCATTGATCCACATGGCTTCAAAGATCGTTTTTACATAAAGATCAAAACAACCAAGCTTTAAGGCGCCATGAGCCGCTCTCATGAGAGGCAAGGTATTTATGGGAAAGTTGGGATTCATATTCATAGGCACGCCATACCGTTTGGCGAAACGCGCCATATCCGCCATCATATATTTTCCTTTGGCGGGTATCATGACAGGACTACTATTGCCTGTCGCTTTAAACACGCCGCCAAGCAGCATAGGCTTGTAATCAATGTTAAAATCATATTGCCCTTGCAGCTGTAATAACCTTTGCCATGCAAGATATGTTGTCGGGCTGCCGAAATCGAAATAAAACTCTACAGTTTTCATATCCACCGCTTTTCTATCTCACCACTTTTCTATCCAGGGCCTGACATCCATTTCAAACGTCCAAGCATTTCTAGGTTGTTCGTGCATTTGCAAATATAATGAGGCCAGATCATCTGGAATGACGACGCCGTCTTTAGCCTTCTTCTCTTCATAGTTTGGCAGAAAATCTTTAATCCACGGAGTGTCGACCGCAGCATCGATTACAATGTGCCCGACATGGATACCTTGAGGACCCAGTTCTCTTGCCATGCTTTGCGCGAGCGCACGAAGACCGTGTTTAGCACTCGCAAAAGCCGCAAACCCCGCTGCGCCTCGCATACTGGCTGTCGCGCCTGTAAATATAATCGTGCCTTTATTGCGCGGCAGCATTTTCCTCGCAGCTTCGCGGCCGCTTAGAAAGCCCGCAAAACACGCCATTTCCCAAATCTTGAAAAACTTTCGGCTATCAGTCTGCAATATCCCCATAGGGACATTCGCGCCAACATTAAATACCACTACATCTAGCGGGCCTATATCTGTTTCGATTCTCGTAAATAATTCTTCGGTTGCGTCTTCTTTACGGGCGTCAAATTGAAAGGCGTGGAAAACACCGCCGTTACTATGAATTTCAGCCGTCAAACCATCGAGTTTCTCGACATTTCGCCGCGCACCGCAGACCGTATACCCGGCTGCTGAAAACTTACGAGCAATGGCGCTCCCAATTGCGTCACCCGCTCCGATGATTAAAACATTGCCGCTCATTTATGTCCCTGAATACAAATAATATTTAGACCATAGTCAATCGGTTCAGGTTTGAAAATAAACAAAACTGCATACCCTATTGCGAATGTTGTTGTCGCTCATAATTTTGTTTCCGGCTGCGAAATAATATGAAGATCTCGCTGCGGGAATGGAATTTCAAACCCGGCAGCCGCTAATTCTCTATTGATCTCCGTATGCAGTTCATGGCTCACGCCAAATCGATCATCAACGCTGCGAACAAAAATACGAAGTTCAAAGTCCAGCGAGCTATCGCCAAACCCAAGGAAGTAGACGTTGGATTTTGGTTTTTCCAAGACGCGATCATTGCTATTAATAACCTTCAGCATAATCTCGCGGGCTTTTTCTGTGTCGGACCCATAGGCGATACCGACCGGAATAATCATGCGTACAATCGTATCCGTTAGCGTCCAGTTCATGACTTTTTGCGTGATCAGCTCTTTATTCGGAATGAAAATCTCGCGGTTATCCAAATCGCTTAAAGTGGTCGCGCGGATTTGAATCCGATTAATCGTTCCGCTTTGCCCCCCAATGGTGATGTAATCGCCGACGCGGATCGGACGTTCAAATAATATAATCAAGCCGGAAATAAAATTCGCAATGATTTCTTGCAAACCAAAACCGATACCAACACCTAGAGCCGCCGCCACCCATTGGAACTGCGACCAATCCATGCCCAGCTTACGAAAAGCCCAGTAAAATCCGATAGCCACAATCACATAACCGACGATACTAACAACAGCGTAACGCGTCCCTCGATCTAGGCGAGAACGATTCAACACGAATATTTCCAACAACCCTGGTAAGTTCCGAGCCAAAATTAACGTCAAAATTACAATCGCCACTGATTGAACCAAATTCCACAAAGTTACAAATGCAATCGGTGTTTTCTTACCGCCTATAACTTCCCATTCTGTTGCCCAAAGCTGGACTTTGTCGAATACGGAAAGGGCCGGGAATAAATCTTGCCAGAACATCCACATTAAAACCGCAAAGCCAATACCTATAAAGGTGTTAAGAAGCTGAACAGATTGCCGGCTCAAGGTCTCGACATCAATCTCTTCATAATTAACGGGAGGCGCTAACGTCTCTCCGCGTTCTTCTGCGGCCTGTTGTTCCTCGCGTACCTTAATCGCTTGTTCACGACGCTCAATAGCATTGCGCAATGACAATCGTCTATGAGCGACTAAAACGGTGCGCCTTAATAGTCCATAAAGCGCGTAGGTTGCGACCATTAATCCGCCTGAGAAAAACAAACGAGACAAGAGCTCCCGAGCCGTATCATAATAACCAATGGCAGCAAGACCTGCTGCCAAAACCGGTAGAGACACGCCGAATAAAACTAAAACATGGTGGTATCGTCTGAAATAATTTTGTTCAGAAAATGCTCGCGTTAGTTGACCTTTATTGAACCACAGCATGCGATAACCAAACCATGCAAAAGCAAGGGCGGTGATAATGAAAGCCAATAGGCTGAAACCTTCATAAACATCTGGCTCGCGGCTATTTTGCGTCAACGTGACAAGGGCAATAAACACACCAACTGTTGGAATAAACCATCTTAACTGTATTAGAACATTCTTGCGAACCAGTGAGGGGGTTTTAAAATGGGCCGCGAATAGTGACTTTTCTTTGTTCCACTCTCGCCACATCAAAAAGAACCAGAAATATCCTGATAGCTCAATCCCGGTCTGCCCGAGAGATTCAATAAAGTTATCCGGCGCTGTACTAGACTTGAACATAACGCCAAGGAAAAATAGCATTATAGGAATTGGGGCGGCGATAAGCGCGCAATAGAGAAAAGCTCGTGGCGTAACCCAATAAGTATCTTTTTGCACGCGCCCTACTAAGGCAGAATCCTCAATAATACTTTTTCTAAACCTTCGACGATTGACGTAAAGTAATACTGACATGCTTAAAAACAGAAGCGCCGGAAACCAAAACCGAAACAGTTGCCGAGTAATGACGTCAGAGCTTCGTGTTAAATTATTCAGATTAAACACATCAAACGTCCCGCGCCAAAAACGCTGTGGCCACTCACCATCAATCGCTTTAACGCTCGGTAGCCATAATAGGTTTTTCTCCAAAATAGCTGACAAGTTCATCGCCGTTTCAAGAAGCTGTGTTTGAACGCGCGCCAAATTGTTAGATTCAGTTTCTTCATAAAAGGCCGCGTCAGACATTTCTTGTAATAAATCACGCCGAGCTAAATAAAGCGCATTCAGTTCAAGCAAGTCTGAACTACTCAAAACTGGATACCCGGGGTTATTCGCCATCCAATCAGTTACAATTTGACTGGCATCAAATTGCCCGATGGGCATACTCCTAATACGTTGCTGCGCCCATAACCGGTTTTGTGTCGCCGTAAGCAATTGTTTCTGATTACTTCCCATATTGGCGCGAACCATCTTGACTGATATCTGCTGATCTCGAAGACGTCTAAGGGTCGCACTAGATTGGCGATTAATCTCACCTAACTTGGTCAATTCTTGAGCATCTTTAAGATCACTTTTCACATCATCAAGCCGGCTACGAGACGTTGCCTGCAGTCGAGGATACACACTCGCCGTCTCGGCAATTTCGCGAAGCTGTTTGCCAATTTGGTAATTTTCGGCCGCGTAGCCTTGGACCAAGGGATGAGACTTTTCCAATATACCCATACTGGCCATGGCATCATCATAGATCTTACGCGCCTCTTTTACGCGTCTTTGGCCTGTTACGGTTTGCAAGGCGATAACTTCTAGATCCGCTCGTTCAGCATTGAGCTCTGCCAAATCGTGACGCAGGGCCAAAATTTGCTGTCTCGCGGGCTCCCCTGCCACTTCTTGTTCTAAAGCTTTAATCGTGTTTCGCAGTAAATATTGTCGGGACGATTGAGACGCTCTGCGCGCTGCCCTCAGAGGGCCCAAATCAGAATCCTCTAACTCAACCAGATCAGCCGTCACATCAGCTACAGCCTGACGCGTCGCGACCAAGTCTTCACGCACGCTTTGTTGGGTTAAGCTTTGCAGGGCATTCTCATAGCGGGCGGCTTCTGCCCGAAATGTTCTCATCTCACCTTCAATTGTGATCAAGTCACGCTCGAGCTGAAGTAAATCTTCTCCGGTCATTTGGTCGGAATTTTGTTCTTTAATAGGGGCTGACTGCGCCCGTTTAATCTCAGCTTTTAACCCATCAATTGTGCGGGGTGAATTTTGAAGCTCTTGCTCGAGCTGCAGCATTTTTTCCTGTTGTAGATTACCGCCTCTTATGGCTTCAATAGCCGTAGTCGTTAGCGCGCCGATAAGATTTTTCTCATCTTCTGACAAATCTGGATTGGTTTCAACAGCTCGCAACCGTGTTTCTAACTGGTCGATAGTTACCTCGGGCGCCGACGCCCCATTATCTTGCGCCGACACTTCCACAATAGAAAAGCTGAGCGCAATGACAACAAAGAGAAAACAACGTAAATATATATGAGGAATTACGAAACGCATGTCTTTCCTTAAGGTAGATTAAGGGCTATGTCCCGCCTAAATTAAACCTGATTAGAAGATTATGACCCCTCCTTTACTTACGTTGACAAACATTGCGCTCACCTTTGGCAGCACGCCGCTGCTAATCGACGCCAATATGATGATCTATGAAGGCGATAGGCTATGCCTTGTGGGCCGTAATGGGTCTGGGAAATCAACGTTTTTGAAAATCGCAGCAGGCCTTGTGGAACATGATGATGGTGTGAGGTTTTTAAAGCCTGGGATCACAGCTCGGTATTTGCCCCAAGAGCCTGACCTGACCGCCTATGACACAATAGGCGATTACGTCAGAAGCGGCCTCGAAGGTGCCGAGCAGGGCTATAAAATTCCTTACTATTTTGATGCACTCGGGCTTGATGAAACATCAGGCACTCAAAACCTATCCGGCGGAGAGGCCAGGCGCGCGGCCTTGGTGCGGACATTGGCGGCAGAGCCCGACATCCTAATGCTCGACGAGCCTACTAATCACCTTGACCTGCCGGCAATTGAGTGGCTGGAAAATGAACTCAGATCCATGCGCACTGCCATCATACTGATTTCTCATGACCGAAGGTTCTTGGAAAAACTATCACGCAAAACCCTTTGGATGGATCGCGGGGAAACCCATTTAATTGATGAAGGCTTTGGCGGCTTTGAAGATTGGCGTGATAATTTCTTGGAGCAAGAAGAACTGGATCGTCACAAGCTGGACCGCAAGATCGTGCGTGAACAACACTGGATTGTTCACGGGGTTTCTGGGCGCCGCAAACGAAATGTGCGCCGCGTCAAAGAACTAGCTGGCCTTCGCGAGAGCGTTAAAGATCAGCGCCAAGTCAAAGGTAGTGTTCAATTTACGACTGCCGAAGCCGGAAAATCCGGTAAGCTAGTCGCCGAGCTAAAGAATATCTCAAAGTCCTTTGGTGATCGCAACATTATTGATGATTTCTCCATTCGCATCATGCGCGGTGAACGTATTGGCCTTATCGGGCCAAACGGAGCCGGAAAAACAACCCTGCTTAAAATCATCATGGGTCAGCTCGAAGCTGACGAAGGGACCGTTCGATTAGGGGCTAACATAGAACCTTTAATTGTGGATCAAAAACGTGAAAGCTTGAACCCGGACTGGACCTTATCTGAAGCCTTAACAGATGGGCGCGGCGAGAATGTCATTATCAATGATAAATCTATTCACGTGCAGCGCTATATGAAGGACTTCTTGTTCTTACCCGAACAGGCTCGAACACCGCTTCACGCTCTATCTGGCGGGGAACGTGGCAGGCTACAACTGGCCAGAGGCCTTCGCCTGCCCTCAAACCTACTCGTTCTTGATGAACCAACCAATGATTTGGATTTAGAAACGCTTGATCTTTTACAAGAGCTCATCGCCGATTATGACGGAACCGTGTTACTTGTTTCTCATGACCGTGACTTTTTGGACCGAACCGTCACCCGTAATATCGCCTATGAAGGTCCAGGCCAATGGCAAGTCTATGCAGGTGGTTATACCGACATGACCCGTCAACGCGGCGCAGGCGTCAAGGCACGAAAAGAACAAGAACGCCAAGCGGCCAAGGCTGAGAAAAACAAATCCAGCAACACGCAAAACGTCAGCGCTGTTAAACTGTCCTACAAACATAAGTTCCGGTTAGAGCAAATTCCTGGAGATATGAAAAAGACGGAAGCTAAAATCACTGAGCTTGAAGCCCAGATGGCCGATCCAGAATTGTTTGCCCAAAACCCTGATGGCTTTACAAAACTTGCTACTGAATTAGAACAAACCAAAGATAAGCTCGACGCGCTTGAAACAGAATGGCTCGAACTTGAAGCTCTAAAGGATGGCATCGCATGATCACGCCAGATTTTTCACAAGATTTCATCAATCAGTACCGCGTAACCGATCCGGCCAGTTTCAAACTCGCCGACATGGAAACCCAGACATCTCATTTTGCTAAGGGTAAAGAAGCTCGGGCCGTGTCAACCAGCAACGCCGAAACCATCGCTGAACTGTCACATAAACTCTACGGTGAAGCGAAACGTAGCCTGCTGATCGTTTTGCAAGGCATGGACACTTCCGGTAAGGACGGTACCACTGCAGCCATTTTTAACCGCACGCCGCCGCTCAATGTTAAGGTCGCTTCCTTTAAAGCCCCAAGTAAAGAAGAGCTTTCACATGATTACCTTTGGCGAGTTCACAATGTCTGCCCCGGCAAAGGTGATATCACGGTCTTTAACCGCTCTCATTATGAAGATGTTCTGGTCGTCAAAGTACGAAACTTTGCGCCAGCCAATAAAGTCGAGCTGCGCTATGAACAGATCAATAATTTTGAAAAACACTTAACGGAAAACGGCACGACTGTTTTGAAGTTCATGCTGCATCTGTCCCATGAGGTTCAAGGCGTACGTCTCAAAGAACGCTTGATTGAGCCGCACAAGCTCTGGAAGTTTAATCCTGGTGACCTGGAAGACCGTAAATTATGGCCGCAGTTCATGGACGCCTATGAAACCATGGTAAAGCGCACATCAACTGATCATGCCCCATGGCACGTCATTCCGTCCGATAGCCGTTCCCGCCGCGGCGCTATCATTTCCTCCATCGTGCGAAAGACCCTACAAGACATGGATCCGCAATATCCTGATCCAGGCTTTAAACTTGAGGATTTTGAGATTTAAATATGAAACTCCTCCGCATCCTCGCCATCATCCTAGGTCTCTCCCTTATGATCGGGGAAGCTTATCGCAGCTGGAGCGCTGGTCGTCCGGTTATGCTCTGGATGGATGATATGATCATGGGGGTGATGCTGATCTCTAGCGCGATCATGATGAAGCGCGATAGGTTTAACCGCCGCGCCTATTTCGCGGCTGCTTGGGGCGTGAATGCTGGCCTGCTATATGGTAGTTTCTTTGGAAAAATATTTGCGCCTGAGCGCATAAATTCAGGCAATTTTGATATGGGCGTTTTGACGGCTCTGGTTGGCATTGCATTTGTTGTCTCCGTATTTGGCATGATCGCGTCAATCATTTTACCAAGGCAGAACTAGGACGCTTTATTGAGCGTCAAGGATTCAATCACGCCGCCTCACTTTTTCGTCAGCCAAAGTCACGAAAACCTCTCATAAGGTTTCATTGAACCTATGAGGTATTTATTTCATCCATAAGTCAGTTCCAAACGTGTAAGCGGCCCCTTTGCCTGCACGTTTCTGCCTTTTGGAGAAGGTAGACAAAGCATTGACCCGGCCCTTCCCCCATAGGAGGTGCCGGGTTTGCTCAAATGGGCTGATTAAATTCAATCTTGCAATTTAATAGTAATTACTATATTATGACCTTGAAAAGGTAGTTTACACACACTGCCTGTTTCGAATCCATAGATCCGGGGCCAATTCAGAAGGAAAATTATGAACATTTTCAACCGCACACTTATGACAACGCTCGCCGCTATGGGCATGGCAGCCGCCCCCGCTCACGCCAATGATTCCGGTGACACCAAATATCCCGTCGTTCTCGTTCACGGCATGGCCGGATTTGATAATATTTTAGGTTATGATTATTTTTACGGCATCAAATCAGCTCTGGCTAATGTCGGAACAGATGACATTTACACACCCCAAGTCACGGGCTGGGATACAAATGCTAATCGCGGCGTAGAACTTTTGACCTATATTGAAGATCTTCTTGCCATGACGAACGCAGAAAAAGTCAATTTAATAGGTCACTCGCAAGGCGGCCCAACGGCTCGCTATGTTGCATCGATCAAACCCGAACTTGTCGCATCTGTAACGTCTATTGGTTCCCCTCACTTCGGATCTGAAACAGCGGACTTAGTCGATAGCGTCCCTGATTTCCTACACGGACCTGTTGCTGCAATCGTTAATGCCTTTGGTGATCTAATGGCTGCCATATCCGGGGGTCCGGGTCAAAACTCCAATTCACTCGGCTTACTTGAATCCATGAGTACGGCTGGTGCGGCGGCCTTTAATGCAGATTACTCCGAAGCGCTTCGCGAAGGTGCCTGTCAAGTTACCCCAGTTTATAACGCCAATACCGGGTGGTTGGGTTGGCTATTTCCG
>JABABK010000036.1:10779-34114 GCA_014238285.1 Hellea sp. | reverse complement strand
AATGTTAGATGGCTTTGTTCATCGTCATTGCGCTTATAGGGTAAATCTCGGTGCCATTTGAATGTTTGGAATCTATCATATTTATAAAAGCGAAATCGCTCGTTGAGACCAGCAGGTTTCCAACCATCAAATGGTATAGTCACATGTCTTTCTAGCTTCGCCCATAAATTCGTTGCCAACTTCAAATCGTCGAAAATAATGCGCTGATTGTTTCGGACATCAGGACGTTCTGATTGCCCCATTCCATCATTAATAAGTGCGGGTTCAAACCCTTTTGTTTCGGCGCGGGCGATCATGCCTTTGCAAATATTAGAGCTTAAAAAATCGTATATAGAAAAAGCTTGATCGTTGTACTCGTATTTTTTCATCCCGAATAATACCGCAATCACACATCAATGACTACCGTCAAGCTAATGTTAATTTACGTTTTTAACCACTTCTTCGAGGGCCTGTAAGAAAGTCCATGAAGAACTCCGTGGTGTTAATAGTATAAAGCTATTCTCAGCGGTTTTCAGGATTAATACGCTCATATGGTGGGCCGTTGATCTGCCGGCAAAACCGATAGGGGCTTTACGTATATCGAGCGGGATAAAACGTTCTAAAACTTCATAAACCGCCTGGCCAGATACTTCCAGACAAGCCCAACCATCTGTTTGTAATGTGAAATAGGCTTGACCTTCAAACTGTGCAGCAAACTCTTCGTCCAGGCGATCATTAGACGTTTCGGCAACCAAAAAATACTGATTTGGAGACGTCCAGATGGTTTTGCCTTGCTTGCCCGATACCCATGTTGAAGGCTTGGGGAGGGCCGCGCCAAGAAATGTTTTTATTGATTTAGCTGCAGCTTTTTCTGCGCCACCAACTAAGGCAATAGAGACAATTTCAAAGCCTGAAAGCTCTTCAACGACAAGGCCGTTATAGGTTTGTTTGAACCCATCAAGGGGTGTTGTTTGTTTGAGGTTAGGCACGTAGACGCTCCCCATCTGGATCAATAAAGTGAGAGCTGACGACTTTAACCTTGATGTGGTTATTGCGGACAAAATCGACCGCCATGAGCTCTTCGCCCTTGCGTTTGTCGCCGCCCTTTAAAAACCCGATACCGATAAAGTGGCCAAGCTCAGGGGAATAGGCGATGGATGTCATATAGCCTTGGTCGTGAGCCGCGTCTTTCGGATCGCCCATTTTGATGAAATGAGCTCCATTGGTGATCGTATCGTTAGGGTTGATGGCCGTGAACCCGACCATGCGCAGCACGTCGTCACCAATAAGGCCTTCACGCTGTGACAGCACTTTACCAATACAATCTTTTTTCTTGGCAACAAATCCGCCGAGACCAAGGTTAAGTGCTGTGGTCGTTCCGTTAAGCTCATTACCCGCCGCGTGACCTTTTTCAATCCGCATAACGCCGAGAGCTTCAGTTCCGTACATGTCGACGTCAAACTCTTCTCCCGCCTCCATCAACTTACGGACAAGCGTATCGCCATAGCGGGTAGGAACGGCGATTTCAAAAGCCAGTTCACCAGAGAATGAGAGCCGGAAGATACGCGCTCTTGTACCGCCGCAGACTGTAATCTTCTGACAACCCATATAAGCAAATTCTTCATTAGAAATATCAAATTCGGGATCGACTATTTTTTGGAGCAATTTACGGGAATTTGGCCCGGCTACGGCATATTGCGCCCATTGCTCTGTTGTCGAGATCAAGTGGATGTCCATGTTTGGGAATAGGCATTGACGGACAAATTCCAAGTGACGGAAAACGGTGACCGCATTGGCCGTCGTCGTTGTCATCACATAATGTGTGTCAGAAAAACGGGCGCAAGTGCCATCATCCATGGCCATGCCGTCTTCGCGCAGCATTAATCCGTAACGGCAACGCCCGACTTTAAGGGTGCTGAATGTATTGGCGTAGACCTTGTTGAGAAACTTACCCGCATCAGCGCCTTGTACGTCAATTTTACCAAGGGTCGTCACATCGCATATGCCGACAGATCGTCTGGTGTTAAAGGCTTCACGGTCTACGCTATCGCGCCAACCTTGTTCGCCTGGTTTCGCAAACCATGACGCGCGTTTCCAATAACCCGTTTCAACAAATGCTGCGCCGTTCTCTTCGGCAAATTTATGGCTCGGCGTTTTACGGATCGGTTTGAAGTGTTGTCCGCCGTGCGGCCCCGCAAAGGCGCCGATAGAAACAGGCGTATAAGGCGGACGGAATATGGTGGTTCCAGTATCAGGAATGCTATCACCGCGAGCTTCGGCAAGGACAGCTAGGCCGACGACATTTGAGGTGCGGCCTTGATCGGTTGCCATACCAAGTGTGGTGTAGCGTTTGACATGCTCAACCGAGCTAAAGCCTTCTTGGTGCGCCAGAATGATATCTTTTGAGGTGACATCATTTTGAAAGTCGACCCAAGCTCTCTTTTTACCTTTGACGTGCCAGAAAGCTCCAACTTCATAAGGCGCATCATCTGCTTTAGGCGATTTTCCTGATTTATGACCAAGATTTGCACAAGCTTTCTTGGCGCCCTTGAAGGCTGCATGGGTAGTAAACTCGCCGTTGGCGGCGCCAATGACTTGCATGGCGTCTGGGAGCGTATTTGGATCAGGGCAAAAGCACGCATTCACGTCATCCCATTTCGGACGGCCGCGTTTATGACAGGTTAGATGTACATTAGGATTCCAGCCGCCGCTCATGCCGAGCCAGTTTGTTGCAATTTTTTCGCCTGAGTTAAGCGTCACAGATTTCAAGCCCTTGCGGCCAGAAGTATCCGCGATCCAAATGTCGGCTCGGGTATCAATAGTTTGATCCGAACGATTTTTGTCTGTACTGCTATTATTGCTAAGGATAGCATATTTGCCAAAATCAATGTCATAACGGGTTTCGTAAGTCCGCATAGCGCTGGCGAGCATAATTCCAGGTCTGTCATTATTCGCAAATGCGATGGGACGCTCTGTTGCGCCTGCCGCTAGGATCGTGTTTTGGCTGTAGATGCGCCAAAGAACCTGACGAGCACCCTTGATGTTTCCTTGGGCGTTAATTTCATCTGTTTTGACTTCGAGCGCGCCGTATATACCGTGGTCATAATTCCCAAAGACAGACGTACGTGGCATAAGCCGGACATTTGGCATGGAATGAAGTTCTGCAAGGGTCGATGAAACCCATTCATATCCGGATGCTCCATCAATTTCTTGAGGGTCAGAGAGCAGTCTTCCTCCCATCTCAAAATCTTCGTCCGCAATGATCACGCGGGCACCTGACCTGCCAGCAATTAGAGCAGACATAAGGCCAGAAGGACCAGCGCCAATGATGAGCGTGTCGCAATGCAAGAAACCTTTGTCATATCTGTCAGGGTCTGGATTTGTTGAAAGACGTCCTAGACCCGCAGCGTTTCGAATGAGGGGTTCATAGAGTTTCTCCCAAAACGCCCGCGGCCACATAAAGGTCTTGTAGTAGAAACCTGCCGCCAAAAATGGTGACAAAAAGTCATTGATCGCCATGACATCGAAGTTCAGGCTTGGCATACGGTTTTGGCTGCGAACATCGAGGCCGTCAAATAATTTGATCATGTTGGCCCGGCGATTGGGTTCGATGACGCCTTGATTATGAATTTCCATAAGCGCGTTTGATTCTTCGCTGCCAGCGCCCATTATGCCGCGAGGTCGATGATATTTAAACGATCGGCCAACGAGCTGTATTTTGTTGCGAAGCAAGGCAGAGGCGAGGGTGTCACCTTCAAATCCTTGTAAGGCTTTTCCGTCGAATTTGAAATTGAACGGCCTGTTTTTGTCGATCAAGTTCATGATGATCTCGCTACGTCACGCGCCAGTTCGACATGAGTTATTTCATGGGATAATGTATTTCGGGTGACAACGAGCCAAGAACGATCGCCTTGTTCATGATACCAGAGCTCTTTATGTTCTCCGGCGGGGTTATTTCGCAGATATTGATAATTGTGAAAGTCCTCGGCGGCAGTTTCAGACTTTGGATTAGGACGTTGCATCAAGGATGCATCGCCTAGATAGACAAATTCGGCGGCGTCGCGCGGACCTAGGAGTGGATGATTAATGATCATTAGTGAAGATTAGGCTGTCCGCCTTGTCCTTTCTCATCAATCATGAGGCCCTTAGAGAAACGATCCATACGATAAGCTTTAGCCGTATCGTGAGATACATCAGTCGCGAGGAGCTGCGCAAACGCAAAGCCGGAGGCCGGGGTTGCTTTAAATCCGCCATAACACCAACCGCCATTGAAATAGAGGCCATCAATATGGGTTTTATCAATGATAGGAGACCCGTCCATGGACATGTCCATAAGGCCGCCCCACATCCGTAGGAGCCGAGCTTTGCCGATCATGGGAATGAGCGAGACACCGCCTTCGCACACATCTTCAACAACGGGTAGATTGCCGCGTTGAGCATAGGAATTATATCCGTCCAGATCACCGCCAAAAACGAGGCCGCCTTTGTCCGATTGGCTGACGTAAAAATGTCCTGCGCCATAGGTTACAACACCAGGAATAGTTGGCTTGAGCCCTTCAGAGACAAAGGCTTGCAGTACATGGGTTTCGATAGGTAGACGCATGCCTGCCATTGCCATAACCCGCGACGATGAACCCGCGACCGAAACGCCAATTTTCTTGGCTTTAATAGGGCCGCGTGAGGTTTGAACGCCGCTGCAAACTCCGTCTTTGATGTCAAAACCGGTGACTTCGCAGTTTTCAATAATATCAACGCCGCGCATATCGGCCGCGCGGGCATAGCCCCAAGCAACAGCATCATGGCGAACCGTACCGCCGCGCTTTTGCCAAAGTCCGCCGCGAATAGGAAAACGAGCATCATCAAAATTTAGAAAAGGACATATTTTACGAACGCCAGCTGTATCAAGCAATACAGCATCAGCCCCGTTTAGAATCATAGAATTACCGCGCCTTGCAAAAGCATGCCGCTGCGGGTCTGTATGAGCGAGATTTAAAATGCCCCGCTGCGAAACCATCGTATTGTAATTGAGATCCTGTTCTTGCTTTTCCCAAAGCTTTAGAGCGAATTCATAAAAACCTTCATTTTCATGAAGCATATAATTTGAGCGAACAATGGTTGTATTACGGCCGACATTTCCGCCGCCAATCCAGCCTTTTTCAAGAACGGCAATGCGTTTTTGATCAAACTTTTTGGCTAAGTAATAAGCCGCCGCCAAACCATGTCCGCCGCCGCCGACAATGATAATGTCGTACGCCGCCTTTGGGTCAGGCTTACGCCAGGCTGGTTTCCAGCCTTTGTGGCCGGTTAGGCCCTCTTTTAGTACTTTTAAAGCAGAATAACGCACGGAATTCCTCATTTGAATTCACAGCTTATCGGCTCAGATGGTTAAAACAACTAATCCTAATACTAATTACGATAATTAAGACCCTTAAATAAGATGTCACGATATTGCATATTTGACCGAGGCCTGCGAAAACGGATGAAACTTGGGATTTAAAATGAATAAATATGACGAATTAGAGCGAAATCCGGCCAATTATGTGCCGTTATCGCCCATTTCTTTCTTGGACCGTACCGCTGCTATTTATCCAAACCGCCAATCCGTCGTCTATAATGATAGATCCTATAACTGGTCTGAAACGCAGTCTCGTTGTCGTTTATTAGCTTCCGCGCTGGCGGGTAGGGGAATCGGTAAAAACGATACGGTCTCTGTCCTTTTGCATAATACGCCTGAAATGTTTGAGTGTCATTATGGCGTGCCCATGCTGGGCAGCGTTTTAAACGCCATTAACACGCGGTTAGATGCTGACACCGTCGCCTATATTATCGATCATGGTGAAAGCCAATTTTTCATTGTCGATCGCGAATTATGGCCTGTCTTGGAGGCCGCGCTTAAAATCGCTAAGAGCAATCCAGACGTGGTTATTGTTGACGATGCTGATGCAGCAACAAAACCCAACATACCAAATGATGCTATTACATATGAGCAGTTCTTAGGCGAAGGGGATGCCAGTTTTCAAGCCCCGCCACTTGATGATGAATGGCAAGCTTTGGCTTTAAATTATACCTCCGGGACAACCGGGCGGCCTAAGGGCGTGGTGTATCATCACCGCGGCGCTTATTTGATGGCAATGGGAACTGTGGCGAGCTGGGCGCTGCCCATGCATCCGCGCTATTTATATACGGTTCCAATGTTTCATTGTAATGGCTGGTGCCATGCTTGGACCATGACTTTGATGGCAGGGACGACTGTTTGTCTCCGTCAATTCTCCCCAGAGAAGTTCTTTGAGGAAGCCGGTAAACACAATATCACTCATTTTGGCGGCGCGCCTATAATATTGAGTATGCTTTCAAGTGCGCCAGATGAAATTAAACCCAAATTTGATCATACAGTTAAAGTCATGACCGCTGGTGCCCCGCCGCCAGCCAGTATTTTGCAGACCATGGCTGAAGACGGTTTTGAGGTCATGCATGTTTACGGCCTGACCGAAACCTATGGCCATGTTCTCCAAGCTGCCCCGCAAGAAGACTGGGCGGATAAATCCATGGCAGAACAGGCCGAACTAAACGCGCGGCAAGGAGTGAAATTCACTAACCTAGAAGGCGCCGAGGTCATTGAGGAAGACGGCAATCCTGTGCCTCATGACGGCGAAACTATGGGCGAGATTGTCATGCGCGGTAACGTGGTCATGAAAGGCTATCTCAAAAGCCCAGAAGAAACCGCTAAAGCCTTTAAAGACGGATGGTTTCAATCAGGTGACCTTGGTGTAATTCATCCCGACGGCTATATTCAGCTTAAGGACAGAGCCAAAGATATCATTATTTCCGGCGGCGAAAATATTTCATCGGTCGAAGTTGAAAACACGCTGTATAAACATCCCGCCGTTGATGTGGCTGCTGTCGTGGCCATGCCGGACGAAAAATGGGGCGAAGTGCCTTGCGCCTTCATTGAGCTGGTTGTGGGCCAAAACGTTACGGATACCGAGTTAATGGAATTTTGTAAGAATAATATGGCCCGATTTAAAAGCCCGAAAAAGATCGTGTTTGAGGCGCTTCCAAAAACCGCGACCGGTAAGATCCAGAAAAAACAATTGCGGGAGCGGGCAAAAAATCTCGTGTAAAAACCTTTATGCAGCTTAGCCAAATAGAGAAAGCTATATTATCGGGTGACGCGGGGACGCCTGGCAATACTATGGCCATGGAAATTGTGGTGGCGGCTGCTCGTATGTTAGGCGCGGATGAATTGGTTGAAATTGAATCCAGCCATATTGACGGATGTTTATATCACGGAGATTCTGGTGTTCTATTTTGCGAAAAACTCGCAAATGATGGAGCGAGAGTCAAAGTTCCAACAACAACAAATGTCGGCGCGCTTAATCTTTTGAAACCGGATCAATGCCGCTTATCGCCGGATGAAAAGAAAATGGCTTACCGTCTTATGGTGGCTCACGAAACTATGGGATGTGCGCCGAGCTGGACTTGTACGCCTTATCAAGCGGGCGCGCGTCCGAAACTTGGACAACAAGTGGCTTGGGGTGAAAGCAATGCCGTTGCTTTTACAAATAGCGTCCTAGGGGCTCGGACTAATCGATATGGCGATTTTCTGGATATCGCCTGCGCCATATCGGCCAGAGCGCCTTATATTGGACTGCACAAGCCCGAGAACCGTAAAGCCAAACTGGTGATAGATGTTACAGGGCTTAACCCGATCCTTCGAAAACAGGATGCATTCTGCCCCGTCCTAGGATCTATGATTGGGCGACTAGTAGGTGACACGGTTTGCGTTGTTCGCGGCATGCCGCCAAGCGCTACTGATGATCAGCTAAAAGCATTCTGTGCGGGGGTTGCATCGACCGGCGCTGTGGGACTTGTCCATATCGCCGGAGTCACGCCAGAAGCGCCTGATCTAGCAACGGCCCTTGGTCATGTTCCTGCGGTTAAAATTATTAAAGTGACTCATGACATGGTCATTGAAGCTAGAGATCGACTAAGTCTTGCGAGCGCAGGGCCCATTGATAGTATGGCGCTAGGCAGCCCTCATTTTTCCTATGATGAATGCCAAACTTTTTTGAAATTGGCGGGCGATCAATCTTTTGTCGTTCCGGTTTATATCTGTATGGGACGTCATACGCTTGAACAACTTCAATTGGATGGTTCAGACATTCAGTTAGTCGAGCTTGGTGTTGAACTTGTCATTGACACCTGTGTTGTGGTTACGCCAATTCTGCCCGCAGGGTCTGGGGTTATGATGACGAATTCTGCGAAATTCGCTCACTACGCCAATAGTAATACTGGGCATCAGCCGGTTTTTGGAACGCTCTCGGATTGCGTTGTCAGCGCGCAAGCGGGTCATGTTATTTGGGATGAAGAGGTTTGGCTGTGAAATGGCAAGCCGACATACTGATTAAGGGACAAACACATGGTGAGGTCTTACGTCTTGATGCGCCTATCAGTTTTTGGGGCGGTATTTCCCCAAGGTCTTCTGAAGTGACGCTCGCATCCCATCCTCAATTTGGCGTCAAAATCAGCCATAAAATATTGGTCATTCCCGAAATGATTGGATCCAGCAGTTCATCTGCGGTTTTGCTCGAACTGATTTATAAAGGGATCGGGCCGCGCGGCCTTATACTCGGGGCGGGCGATGCTATCTTACCGATTGGGGTCGTCATTGCCCAGCAAATGGAGTGGGGGAGTATTCCAATCTTAAAGTTACCGAGTGCACCTTTTGTAAGTGGCGATCAGCTCGTTCTAGAGGAAAGCGGGCAAATACTCAAAATATCTCATTGAGCTTTGACTTGAGCCACGTTTTAAACAATGAATTGTCGTGACTTTTAAAAATATTAGGTTCCTCCATGCCCGGCTTTATTCATAACTTTGTTCTTAGCGCCATTCGCTGGGGATTAGTACCCAACCCTATGCAAAAGGCCGTGGATGGCGGGTTCGTATTTCGGCAAGAACCAACGAATAAGCACCGTAAAAAATTTAATATAACGACTGAGACCTTTCAGGATCATTCGGTGCATATATACGGTATTCCTAAAGACGGAGATCCTATCCTTTATTTTTGCCATGGCGGCGGCTTTGTCTCCGGTATGTTTAAATCCTATTATGATACTTTAGGATCATTATATCGTGCTGTCGGTTGTCCTGTAATAGCACCTGATTACCCCATGCCAATAGAAACAGATGCGGTGTCCATGCGGGTCTGGGTGCTAGCGCATTTTAAAACGATTAGGAAAGCATACCCAAATTCAGCGATCATTATGGGGGGCGATAGCGCTGGGGCCAACATGGCTCTCAGAATTGCACAGGAATTAGGCACATCCGCCAAGAAGGATATCACAGCCCTATACATTCTTTATGGTTGGCTAGACCTGACCCGCCGGGAAGCCAATTACCCTAACCATAAAGAAGAGGTCCTGCTTGACGCAACTTATATGGACCGCGTGACGGACCGTTTTCGCGGAGACATCTCTGCTGATGATCCGCGTATTAGTCCTTTGTTTGGGGATATGGGTGATCTACCGCCTGTCCGCATTATTGCGGGGGACAAGGATATGCTGTTCGCAGAATCACTGGCATTGATTATGAGGCTTCGAGATGAAGGCCATGATTTTACCCACAAAATCTATAACGGCTATGCTCATGATTTCTGGTTGCTGCCCACGCCAGATGGACGCCGGGCCTTAAGGGAGATGGCGGAAATGATGTATGTCGATGGAAAAATAACCTAATGTTAACAATGATTTATTTGAACTTTCAAACGTCAGTAGAGGCCGTTTATTAATCAAATTTTAGAAGTTAAAAGTTAGTTTTATGGGCTGAATAAGATTTGTTGAACCTTAATGCGGGGGTGAAATGAAAGACTATATATGCCCACGTCGGACTTCCATAAGACGTTTTTGAAATACTACACTGAAAATACTGATCCTGAATTGTTGGCCATGGCAGCCAGCCGATCTTTGGTGGGCTATTGGGATGTCAATTTTTTGACAAATGAGCGTACTTGGTCTGATCGTCACAAAAAGATGTTTGGTTTACCTCAAGATGCCGTTGTTTCTGATGAGCAATATTTCAGTTTTATTCATTCTGATGATATTCCAAATTTAAATGAAGTAACACGTTTGGCGCTTGAGAAGGGCGAACCCTATCAAATTGATTATCGTGTTGTCTGTCCTACGTCTGGCGATATTGTTTGGCACCGGGTTTCCGGTGAACCTCTGTTTGATGATCACGGAAATCCTATTCGAATTATGGGGTCGTCTGTTGACGTCACAGAATTAAAAGTCGCTGAGGCCGATGCGGATCATGCCAATCGAGCGAAATCAGAGTTCCTCGCTAATATGAGCCACGAAATTCGGACGCCTATGAACGGTATTTTGGGCATGGCCGAGCTGATGGAAAGTGACAATCTCACGCCGCGGCAAATGGATTGTTTGAAAGTAATAAGACGGTCGGGACAATCGCTTCTGACGATTATCAATGATATTCTTGATTTTTCAAAAGTTGAAGCTGGCGCCTTGGAAATTGGATTTCAACCTTTTGATCTAAGAGACTGTATCGAAGATGTATCAACGATATTTTCAAGCCATAGCGGTATCAGTGACGTTGATTTTCTACTGAGAGTTCAGCCTAATTTAGATACGCGATATGTTGGGGATGTTGGCCGCATACGGCAAGTATTGATGAATGTTATCGGCAACGCCTTAAAGTTTACTGAGCAGGGATATGTTTTGGTAGATGTTAAAGGCAATCGTGTCGGGGCCAATATGCTGGTCGAAATTATCGTAACGGATACGGGTGTCGGCATCGCTTCGGAGAAAATTGCTGATATTTTTGTCAAATTTAAACAAGGTGATGGCAGTACAACCAGAGAATATGGCGGAACAGGGCTTGGCCTAACAATAGCCAATCAATTGATTGGCTTGATGGACGGCACTATCTCTGTTGAAAGCGAACTTGGCAAAGGGGCGGTGTTTTCAATTGCCTTAAAGTTGCCAATACAAAAAGGTGAATCTCATAGGCGATTAGAGGCTTATACAATGGCCAATAAAACTATTCTGGTCATTGATGACAATGAGCTGAGCCGAAATATCCTCAAAGAACAATTACAATATTGGAAATGCCGTTGCGTCGCTGCGCCTTCAGGTAAAGTCGGTTTATCAGTCTTAAAGCAAGCGAATGACAAAAATATTCCTATTGATCTCGTCATCATCGAAGATGAGTTACCCAGTATGAGTGGCCGAGATTTTTTACAAAATCTCAAGAAAATTGATGGACTTCAAGACCTTCCTGTCATCGTTTTGTCTGCAAGTAACAGCGCAGAACTTCGTCTATATCTTGAATCTGCGGGGGCGAGTAATTTTCTGACGAAACCGGCACGGGGATCAATCTTGTTTGATGCTATTAATGTTGCCATTTTTGATCGAAAGGAATCTTTTCATAAATCTCAAATCGATGACTTTGTGCCGAACGTGCCAGACATTTCGGCAATCCAAACTGATAAATCTGAAGAGATAGATGTCTTAATCGCCGAAGATAATGAGGCCAATCAAGTCTATATTCGTTATGTCATGGAAGAGTTGGGTGTGAATTATAAGATGGTGTCCAATGGGAAATTGGCCGTCGAAGCATGGCAGGCCTTGTCACCGCGGGCCATATTAATGGATGTTTCCATGCCAGAAATGAACGGATTTGAAGCAACAGCTGCAATCCGGAAAATCGAACAAGAACAAGGCCTTGAATTCACACCTATTATCGCGGCTACGGCTCATTCCATGAAGGGAGATGAGATTGAATGCCTCAATAATGGAATGAATGACTATATGTCCAAGCCGCTCACGGTTTTAGATGTTCAAGAATGTTTACAAAAATGGAATGTGATTGCGGACGATGAGCGATCGATGGCGTCTTAGATTTAGGCTGTCCAAGCCTCGCGTCCAAACACTTTTTCAACCATTGGACGGAAATGCTCCAAATCAAGCGTCTCATAGTCTGGGTCAAAAGACTTTTGATCCCATCGTTCACAAAATTTGACGGCAGCGTCGTAATGTGGGTTGTCCTTAAATTTCTCGCGGGCGTCAGGGTCTAGGCCGATTTTGTCGGCATAATACTTATACTGAAAAATGCCATGATGTTGGACGACCCAGGCACATTCTTCGCGCACATAGGGACGTAGGATATTGGCGGCCAAGCTGTCATGGTTAAGCGGGGCAAGGTCATCGCCAATGTCATGGATAAGGGCAGAGACGATCCAGTCGACGTCAGCGCCGTCACGTTCGGCTCGCGTCGCTGTTTGTAGGCTATGCTCCAGTCGATCGATTTTATAGCCTGAGAGGCTGTTACGCAGCCCTTCAAGGGCATTCATGATGCGGTTGGGAAGGTTAGCGACAAATTCGGCTTCATGCTTGGCTAAAAACTCATATTCTTCGGTGGTGCCATCGGACATTTTGGTAAAAGATACGGTTTCCATAGCTATGTTTCGCGCTTGATGTGGGTATCTGTATCGCCCGTGGCGAGCAGGCGATAAAGGCATTGCGGCCCGTCATGGTCAATATAGCAGCCTTGCAGATGACGATAGCCTTGCTGGCCATTAAAAGCCGTCCGGCCATGGAACAAGCGATAATTATTCATCATCAGAAGCGTGCCGGGTTTAAATGGAAACTGAATCTGAAAGGCAAGATCATTGGCGAGTTCATGCATGCGCCGCCGAGCGGCATAGAACAATGATAGGGTATCTGGATCCAGGGCTGGAACAAAATCGAGCCTTGGACTAAACCTGATATGGTTGACAAACCCGCGATAATCACGGGCAATCAAAGGTGCCATGTCTTCGTAGATACCTGTTGGGCCTTCATAGCGGAAGCGTACAGGGACCTTTTCAAGGATGTCTCCCCAAGCCTGATTCTCATCTGCGATAGCTTCGGCAACAGCCATGCCATCGACCAGGGTTGAGAGCCCGCCAGAGACCTCATTAGCCAGGCAATGCAAATATTGAATACTAGGAACGGGCAGGCGATATGGATTATCAGTATGGGATGCTAAAGCTACATCCGTGTAGGCTAGGTCAGTGGCCGCCGGCTTTGTTTCAACATTAAATATGGCGCCAAAATTAGTTGTCCGTAAAAACCCAAATCGTTCGGCGTGATCGATTAGGCTGTCGCGATCTGTCGGTGTGTCATCCATTATACAAAAAGCGTTTTCAAAATAGGCTGTTAGAAGATCTTTCATCTCAGTAGGGTCGTCAAGCTTGTTCCAGCTAAAACGTTTGAACTCCAAAGAGGTTTTCCAGCTTTTGGGTTGTGGAATGTTTTCGGGGTTATCGGCCAAGCCAATTTCACAGGCTAACTTATTTAAGTTGAAAACAGCCTTGTATCCATCGGAAAATTCTACGTCTAAATTTGGGCCGTTGTCGCTGGATTTTATGGTCTTAATGGAGATGTCAGGCCTAAGTTCGGCTGGCTCATATAGCCGTTGGTGACTGATAGGGTCTAGAGCGTCGGGCTCTATCACCCTTTCCCTAAGCCAAAGAGGGTGTAACACTTTGCCCCCAATGTTTAGGCCGCCTGTGCTGGCATCCATTGTGACTTGATTCCACGTCGCCGCCATTATGGCCTCCTACGAAAACGCTTTAGTAACATATTTCCGCATCTAGCAATACGCCAAATGGGGGAAGTTAAATATTTTAACATAAGACGTTTTTATTGTCTTGGCGCAAAAAACTTATAGAGCAGAAGCTAAGATTATACCGCCTGATTCAGTTTTGAGCGGTTTCAATAATCCAGTCTCTAACAATTTTGGCGTCAACGGAAAGTTCTTTTTCATGGCTCCATATCAAATGAAATTTACTACCTGTGACCCATTCTAAATCTCCAAAATATTGCAACAAACCCTGCCCCACCAGAGGCTCGACAATATGTTCCCATCCAATTGCGATGCCTTCTCCGGCCATGGCGGCTTGAATAACTAATGCATAATCATTCAGCCTAAGACCACTAGATAGGCCGGACTTTGGTATACCTTTGGCCTCATACCAATCCGACCAAGCCGGGCGCGGGCGATACGGTTCTTCGAGGTGGATTTTAGGATGTAGGGTGAGGGCATTAAGATCAGGGATGATGTTATTGTTACGAGCAAAGGCAGGACTCATGACGGGACGTAGGACTTCATGGGCAATAATAGCGCTGTCATAACCTGAAAAGCTTGAACGTCCACGCCGAATACCAAGGCTTAGCCCTTCGGCCTTAAGGTCGATGGCTTTATCGGTGGTTTGCAGTCTCAGATCTATATCGCGATACTTTTTGTGAAAATCCGATAGCCTTGGGACCATCCAGTAATTGGCAAAGGCCGATGAAACAGAGAGGGTGACATGCTTGCTAGTGCGATGGTTTTCGACCTGTGTCACGGCGTCTAAAATACGGCGAAGACCATCTCCAACGCCATAGCTGAGCCGTTCTCCCGCCTCGGTCAGGGCGATTTTTCGATGAGTACGGAAAAACAGTTTAACCCCTAAGGCCTGTTCCAATTTTCGAACTGACTGACTAACGGCGGGTTGGGAAACGTTGAGTTCCTTAGCAGCTTCGGTGAAGGAGCTGTGCCGACTGGCTGCCTGAAACGCGATGAGGTGGTGAACTGAATCCACTTTCTTGAGAAGCTCTTGCATAATTATATCTTATGCATAGGCCAAGAAATTACAAGCGTGACGCTTTATTCTCAGTATAATAGATTATGGGAAAGAATTGGGGAGTCAGATGTCAGAACCTTCCGTTAGAAGCAGGCGTTCACGCCGAAGTCGCGGTCCGCGTAAAACGTTGCCCGCGCCCGCCTATATAAAACGCCAAATTCCTTATTACGAATTCCTTAGCGAAGAGAACTTAGTCAAAATTGAAGAACAGGCGGATTGGATTATCCAAGAAGTCGGTATGGAGTTTCGTGAAGACCCTACAGCGCTCGAAATATGGAAAGAAGCTGGGGCTGACGTTAAAGGGACTAGAGTGCGCGCGCCGCGCGGTATGATCCGGAAGCTCTGCGAAACCGCACCCTACGAATTTACGCAGCATTCTCGTAACCCTGAGCGCGCCGTGCGTATTGGCGGGGATAACCTTGTTTGCGCGCCCGTTTACGGCCCGCCCTTTGTGCGTGATCTGGAAAAAGGCCGTCGTTATGGCACGATTGAAGATCTGCAAAACCTGATCAAACTGACCTATATGCTGCCAAGCTTGCACCATGGCGGCCATGTTATCTGTGAGCCGTGTGATATTCCGGTTAGTAAACGTCACTTTGATATCGTTTACGCCCATATGAAATATTCGGATAAACCGTTTCTAGGCGCGATCACGGAGATGTCTCGAGCGCAGGATAGCGTGGATATGGCCCGGATTCTTCACGGCAAAGAGTTTATGGAGAATAACTGCGTGATCATGGGCAATGTCAATACAAACTCACCCTTGCTCGTTGATAGGGTCGTGACTGAGGCTATCCGGGTTTATTCTGGCGCTAATCAAGGCATGATCATCGCCCCGTTTATTCTGGGCGGCGCCATGGGGCCGGTGACGACGGCCGCGTCGATTGCGCAGGCTTTCGCAGAAGCCATGATGTGCGGAGCGTTTACGCAGCTGGTTAGGCCCGGCGCGCCGTTTATTCTAGGGAACTTCCTGTCCTCCATGAGCTTGAAGTCAGGCGCGCCGACATTTGGCATGCCGGAGCCTGTTATGTCTAACTATGTCATTGGGCAGCTCGCGAGGCGTCTAGGGGTGCCTATGCGTTGCGGTGGGTCTTTGACCGCTTCCAAAACTGCTGATGCTCAGGCAGCGGCTGAGAGCGCCGATTCCATGCTCTCCACAGTGTTGGGTGGTTCTCAATTTGTCCTTCACTCAGCTGGCTGGCTCGAAGGCGGTTTATGTACAGGTTACGAAAAATTGCTCATCGATGCTGATAGGTTAGGGGCCTATCACGTCATGCTGCAAGGCCTACCTATGGATGATAATAACCTAGGTAAATCGGCCTATGATGACGTAGAGCCCGGCGGACATTTCCTTGGCTCTGCTCATACCATGGTGAATTATGAAACCGCCTATTATGACGCGGTTTTGTCAGATAGCGAAAGCTGCGAGCAATGGGAAGAAAATGGGTCCCGCGACACGGAGCGCCGTGCCTTCGAGCGGTGGAACCAAATGCTTAAGGAGTATGAAGCCCCGCCTTTAGACGATGATAAGGACGGCGCTCTACTCGACTTCATGGCGCGCCGAAAAATGGACATAGAAGACAGGTGGTACTAATGGCAAACAAGCTAGACATGTCCCGGCCCAATGATCCGTTATTTCAGCCATATCAACTCAAACACCTGACCCTCAAAAACCGGATAATGATCACAAGTCATGAGCCTGGATATGCGGTCGATGGTATGCCCAAGGATCGGTATCGAGCTTATCATGTGGAGCGCGCCAAGGCCGGAATAGCCATGACCATGACAGCGGGATCTGCGTCTGTGTCTCTTGATAGCCCGCCCGCTTTCAATAATCTTCTTGTCTATAAGGATGAAGTGGTCCCTTGGCTCAAGACCATGAGCGATGAAATTCATGAGCATGATTGTGCCGTGATGATTCAGCTTAGTCACCTTGGGCGTAGGACCGGATGGGAAAAGGGTAATTGGTTACCATCGGTGGCGCCGACACGAAAGCGTGAGCCCGCTCATATGGCTGGCCCAAAACTCATCGAAGATTGGGACATGGACCGGATTGTATCCGATTATGCCGACGCCGCTGAGCGCATGAAGGAAGGCGGCGTTGATGGTATTGAGCTAGAAGCCTATGGGCATTTGCTGGACCAGTTTTGGTCACCCCTCACCAATCATTTAGACGGGGAATATAATGGATCGATTGCCAATAGAACACGGTTCGTTTTTAGAATTATTGACGCCATCAGAGCGCGTGTCGGTGAAGCCTTTATTCTGGGCGTTCGTATGGTTGTGGATGAAGTTCAAAAGGGCGGTTTAACCCGGGCTGAAGGCATGCAAATTGCTCAGGCGTTTAAACAATCAGGACAAGTCGATTTCTTAAATATCATTCGCGGAAGAGTTTATACAGATGCGGCCCTAACGGATGTCATCCCGGTCCAAGGCATGCGCTCTTCGCCTCATTTAGATTTCGCGGGAGCTGTTAAAGCCGAGATTGACATGCCGACATTTCACGCCGCAAAAATAGCGGATGTGGCAACCGCTCGCCATGCTATCGCAAGCGGACTTCTGGATATGGTCGGTATGACCAGAGCTCATATTGCCGACCCAAATATTGTCAAAAAGATCCTAGCTGGCAAGGAAGAAGAGATCAGGCCCTGCGTCGGCGCAACCTATTGTTTGGACCGGATATATCAAGGCGCGCCCGCCCTTTGTATTCATAATCCTTCGACGGGCCGGGAACTGGAACAGCCCCATGATATTGAGCTCGCCCAAGTAAAGAAGAAAGTCGTCATTATCGGCGCAGGTCCGGGCGGACTAGAAGCTGCGCGTGTGGCCGCTGAGCGTGGTCATGAAGTGATCGTGTTTGAAGCCGCCTCTGAAGCCGGCGGACAGATCAGGTTAACGGCCTTATCTAAAAGGCGGCGTGATATTATCGGTATTGTCGATTGGCGCTTAAAGGAATGCGAAAAATTAGGTGTTGAAATTCGCTATAATAACTGGGTTGAAGCCTCTGATATTATTGCAGAAAACTCTGATATAGTGATTGTTGCGACGGGCGGAATGCCAGAGATTTCATATCTGGAAACGAGCGCTCAGCATGCGGTTTCCGCCTGGGATATCCTATCAGGCGATGTGAAGCCGGGCGAAAACGTCCTGATCTATGACGAGCCGGGCGATCATGCAGGGATGCAGGCGGCTGAAGTGATCGCTGAGGCGGGGGCCAAAGTAGAGATCATGACGCCAGATCGCAATATAGCCCGGGATGTCATGGGCATGAATCTGGTGCCTTATATGCGAAGCCTACAAGACAAGGCCGTGACATTTACCGTTGGTCAGAGGCTTCTAGGGATTGAAAAGTCTGGAAACCTGCTCAAAGCCAATATTGGCACTGATTTCAGTGATCATCGCTGGGATAAGACTTACGATCAAGTTATTGTAAATCAAGGAATTGTGCCGCTAGATGATTTGTATTTGGAACTTAAACCATTGTCCAAGAACTATGGTGAAGTGGATTATGATGCTCTCATAAATAGGCAGCCGCAAACAATTAGTAGAAACGAAGACGGGCAGTTCCAATTATTCAGAATTGGCGATGCTGTCTCAGCCCGAAATATCCACGCAGCTATTTATGATGGGTTGAGGATCGTACGGAATGTGTAATTTTATTCAACTGGTTTCCCACATGTGAAGCATTTGTGCTCATTACTTTGACGCCAAATCATTCCCTTCTTGCAGCAAGTTAGTTCTGTGTTTTTGTCTGATTGAGCTTTACACTTTTCACAAGTCCTCACTCGCCGTCCTTTTGGGGCTGTGAGTTTGAGCTTTTTGTCACAAAACGGGCATGTGGTTTTATCACGTCGGTTTCGTTTAATGCGAGTTGGCGCTGGTTTTTCTTTTTCAATTTCAAACTTGGGCATTCTTTTTTAGTAAAGTCGGTTGTTCAAGTTGTAAACTTTTTACGGCATGTTCTTGATTAATCTAATTCGGAATGACTCCCCTGAGTGACCTAAAAGTCACTCAGGGGAGTCATTAGAGTTTAGTCTACAACTCGCGTAACAGCATAACCTTCGTGGATTTTTATAACTGCAAACTGACTGTAAGAGGTGCCGCTAGACGTATAAGATGTAGCTTTAACGTCATTGCCGTCTACGATCACAGTAGCGGTTATTTCTGTTAACAAACACACACCGCGACTTGAAGCAGTCCACCCTTTATTTGGATCAGCTGTATAGTCATCGTTTGAGCAAAAGGCGGATGCATACTTTACTTCACCTTTAACAAAATGTTGCGTAGAATTCGAAATATGTACTTTTGGATATGCCATTTTTGTGTCCTTTAATTTAACCAGCACCAGAATCATTCTGATGCTTTTTCAGCAATTGGACGAAATTTCAAAGCGATCTGAGGTGCAAAATATTTACTCGTTCAGTTGCTGACCAAAGGGGTAAGGGAACTTTGCCGCAAAGTACTGTGGGAGGAAAGAGGGATGCGTTAGGGAATTGTTATGGATTTTTTAGGTCTTGATAACATTGAGTTTTTTTAAGGAAACTCTATAAATTTACTCTTCTTAAGCCCTTAATCGCTCACCTTTCGGATCGAATGGTGGTTCTGATAATAACTTAGCGCGGTGCGGTAGTCCTAATATGGCGATGTCAAATTCGGTGGTATCGCCGGCAATATCGGTTTTTACAAAACCCAGCGCCAATGATTGCTCCGTCGTATGACTGTAAGCCCCTGTGGTGACATATCCGCAAGGCGTTCCGTCTGGTAGGAAGATCGCTTCACCGCCGGATGCGTCAGCATTATGAGGCGTTTCGACTGAGAACTGAACAAGTTGAAGCCGGGGTTTATTGTCTATGATTTTGGCGTAGGCTTCACGGCCCGAAAACGCGGTCTTCTTCATTTTTATCAAAGGCGCGAAACCGACTTCTTGCGGCCAATATTCAGGTGAGTATTCACGGCCCCAAGAGCCGTAACCTTTTTCAACGCGAAGGGAGAGAAGGGAGCGGCTACCGACAGGGCGAACACCGAGTTCTTTCCCGGCTTTTAATAAGACGTCGAACAAGTCCGCTTGATCTTTTTCTTCCACATAGATTTCCCAGCCTAGATCGCCTGTAAAGGAAACCCGAAGGGTGAGGGCAGGCATTCCAGCGATGTCTATCCGCTTGGACCGCATAAACGGAAAGCTCTCAGTCGATAGATCTGTATCTGTTAGTTTGGATAAAAGCGCGCGAGACTTTGGTCCCGCTACATTAAACCCGCACCATTTAGTTGTTAGGCTCTCAAAGGATACGGACTCAGGCTTGTTTTCATCAATGAAGAAGCGGCTGTGATAGCGTTCTGACGTGGCTGATCCGAACATGTAATAATGATCTTCGCTGGCCATGGTGACGGTAAAATCACCCGCTATGCCGCCACGCACACCCAATAGAGGTGAGAGGCAAGACCTTCCAGTTTTAAACGGCACTTTATTCGCCAGTATCGAGTTGAGCCATTTTTTGGCGCCTTTGCCTTTAATCTCATATTTGGCAAAGTTGGACACATCGATGATGCCGACATTTTCGCGCAAGTTCTTGCACTCTGCGCGAACGCCGTCCCACCATTGTTGGCGTTCATAGCCATAGGTCTCTTTGGCTTCTTGTCCGTCCATAGCATACCAAAGCGGGTGCTCCCAAGACGCGTTGAGGCCAAAGATAGCGCCCATCGCTTTTTGGCGCTCATATATCGGCCTGATATTGACGGGGCGTCCGGCTTCACGTTCCTCGTATGGGAAGTGAATTTTGAAACGGTGTGAGTAGCAATCCAGCGCACGAGCTTTGACGAATGTTTTGGGCGTCCAGTCAATGCCGTAACGGGCAATATCCCAAGGGAACATATCAAGTTCTGGTTCGCCTTCGACGATCCACTGTGCCATCATCATGCCAAGGCCGCCTGATTGGCTAAAGCCTGGGATGATGCCGTTGCAGACAAAATAGTTTTTCAGTTCTGGCACAGGGCCGTAAAGCGCGGCCGCATCCGGTGTCCAGATCATCGGACCATTAATGACCTTTTTGATTCCGGCTCTGGCTAGGGCCGGTACGCGCTCACAGGCGCGCATGATGTTGGGTTCAATCCGGTCAAGATCGTCAGAGAAAAGCTCATGACCAAAATCAAGCGGCGTTCCATCTTCAGCCCAAAACCGCCCGTCTTTCTCATAAGCGCCAACTAAAAGCCCATGTAGCTCTTGGCGCATATAATATTCACCGTCGCGATCAGAGACGGAGGGTAGACGACGTCCAAGGGCCGCAATCTCTGGAATGTCTTCTGTGACGAGATATTGATGCTCCATGGTCATCAGAGGGAGCTGATAGCCGGCGAGCCCTGCAACTTCGCGTCCCCATAGACCAGCGGCATTGACCACGACCTGTGCGTGGATGGTGCCCTTGGGCGTAACAACGTCCCAGCTTCCGTCCTGTCTCGGGTTTGTTTCTATGGCTGGCGTGAAGCGGTATATTTTGGCGCCGTTTTGGCGCGCGCCAGTGGCATAGGCCTGGGTGACACCAGAAGGGTCTACATTGCCGCCATCTGGTTCAAACATAACGCAGCGAATGCCGTCATAATTGACCAGCGGGTTCATATCCTGTGCTTCTTTGATAGAGAGCTCGTTGAAGTCTACGCCAAAATATCGAGCCTTAGCCGCTTGAATGCGAAGCTGATGTTCACGGTCTTTGGTCTGGGCGAGGTAAAGCGCGCCGGGTTGAAAGACGCCGCAGCCTTGGCCTGTTTCGGCTTCAAGGTCCTTGTAGAGCTGCATGGTGTAATATTGCAGTTTCGAGATATTATTACTATCATGCAGACCATGAATATTGGCCGCCGCATGCCATGTCGAACCAGACGTCAGTTCATCGCGTTCTAGTAAAACAACGTCTTTCCAGCCAAGCTTAGTGAGATGGTAAAGGATGGAACATCCTATTAATCCGCCGCCAATAACGACGACCTGTGCATGGGTTTTGATGTTATCATCTGGCATGAACTTAAGCTAAACTATGCCCTCAGGCGGCGTCTACGCGAAATCAACGATATAAAACTCTCTTATTTTATAGAATAAATTTCTGAGGTTGGTCTGTTTCGTGATCGCAGACGACTCAGCGCCTAAGGCAGGCCGAAATATTTCTGGTAATAGGCTGTTACGTCATCCGGTATCTGAATGCTGTATAGTCCGCCCCAGAATGTGAAAATGATGGTTCCGGCGATCAGTAGCCCTATGAGGGGGAGCGCGTTTCGCAATATCGGCTTCTTTTCGCTGCGCCATCCAAAATGAACGGCTGCTGCAAAGTGAACGAATATGGAAAGCACAGCTAGAAAATAATAAACCGCAAAGACATATTTTATGGGTGAAAAATGCAGGGACCCTGCAACCCAATAAAAGTCTGTTTCGACGCCAAAGATGTGGTGGGTATAGAGCGCTGCGCCCGTATGGACGATCAAGAACATAATGAGATAAAGCCCGCTGATAACTTGGGCGCGGGCCCAGAAGGCTTTGTTCCGCCGCTTGAACTTCAGGCGTTTAAAGCCAGTGATGACTTGAGACAGAATAGCTGCGACCAATATGATTTCGCCAATCGGATTTCGGTATATCCATTGAATTGCGTCTAATGTTGCCAGATGAGTTTCAATGCCGCCTAACGCGGTGAGATGCACCGCCAAGTGAGATACAATAAAAAGACCAAGGATAATGGCGGTTAGTCGATGCAGGCGTTTCGAGGTCATAGGCAATCCTCGCAATCATTTATGAATAGCACAAGTGGCTGTTTATATTTAGATGCTATTCATTTGTTTTCATTATGTAGGCGGGAATAATTAGGATTTTGGTTATGCGCATACTATTACCTAGCTTAGCGATGTTAGCTCTAGTGTCTTGCGGCGGTGGCAGTAATCCACCGGGTAATACAACACCGACACCGCCCGTAAGTACTAATAACCCTCCTATCGTAGCGGCAGCGAATAGTGATCAAACCGGCGTCGTTGGAACGGCTTTTAATTTTGATGCTACTCAGGCCGGAACGACATTTTCAGACGCGGATGGGGATACGCTTAGCTTTTCTATATCTTATAGTCCTGATGCGAATGGTCTGACAGATGTTTCCGGCGTTATTAGCGGTACGCCTGCCCAAGATGGGACAATGACTGTCACGATTGCGGCCAATGATGGTAATGGCGGCTCTGTTTCCGATGAATTTTTAATTGAGGTCGCCGCAGCGCCTATCGTAACGAAACCGAATATCTTACTAATTATTTCTGATGATCAGGGACAGGATTCATCCGCTCAATATTCATTGAGTTCGGACGTGCCTAATACGCCCGTCTTGAACGGGCTCGCTGACGCCGGATTGATTTTTGAAAATGCTTGGGTCAATCCAGTTTGTTCGCCCACACGGGCAGGGCTTATTACGGGACGTTACGGCGTGCGAACCACTGTTTTAGAGCCAAGTGATGTGCTCCCTTCCACAGAAATCATTTTACAAGCTTTTATGAAAAATGACGCGAGCACGTCAGAGTATAACAGTGCCATGGTCGGAAAATGGCATTTAGGAGATTTCTGGGTAAAAAAGAGTAAACATGGAATGAGCAATCCTGGGCAACATGGCTTTGACTATTGGTTAGCAACAGAAGCATCAGCTCCATCAGTCACTCCTAATT
>JABABK010000036.1:0-10769 GCA_014238285.1 Hellea sp. | reverse complement strand
TTTAGGCGGCGGCGATAGCGGGCCTAATGATATGGGCCTTAGCCATTTTGCTGGGATAACGGGCGGCGGTGTCGGGAGTTACACGAATTGGAACCTTAATATTAACGGTACCTCTACCACGAACACAAATTATGTGACGAGTGAGTTAGTCGATCAATCTATTAGCTGGATTGACGATCAGACAACGCCGTGGTTTTTGTGGCTATCCTTTAACGCGCCGCATACGCCGTTTCACCTACCGCCAGTGGATCTCCATGACCGAACTTTATCGGCTGACCAAGTGGATATTGATGCTGATCCTCGGCCCTATTACCTAGCGGCCATTGAGGCGATGGATACGGAAATCGGGCGGCTGCTTGGTTCTATGACAGCACAAGAGCGTGCTGATACGATTATTATCTATGTTGGTGATAACGGCACGCCGGGGGCTGCCCGTGATCGATCTGCAAATATTAGGGGCGGTAAGGGCAGGCTTAATGAAGGCGGCATTAGAGTGCCAATGTTTGCGTCAGGTGCAGGCGTGACGCGTTTGGGCGAGCGAGAAGCCGCGATTGTCAACAATACGGATTTTTTCATGACCATAGCCCAGCTGGCAGGGAACACATCAACAAGTCAGAATGATAGTCAGAGCTTTGCTGAATTTTTGACTAACAGTTCAGCGACTTACCGGGATCATACTTACTCCGAAAACCTGGGGGGATGGACCATTCGAAACTCACAATATAAATTGATAGAGCTAACGGATGGAAGTCAAACACTTTATGATTTGGTTGGTGATCCAACTGAACAAGATGACCTTCTGATAGGATCAACAGATGTGAATGCTATTTTGTCAGAGCTAGAAAGCGCGGCCACAGTCATAAGGCAGTAGCGCTTAGCTGGCAGTAAGAGCATATAAAGATATAAAAAAAGCTTTATATTTGCTGCGAGGACGGCTAGTAGCACGCTTATGCGTATATCACTTGAAAAATTGTTGAGCCAAAAACAGCTACTCCTCGCCGACGGCGCGACGGGCACGAACTTTATGGAAATGGGCCTCGAGCCTGGATTTCCGCCTGATTTGTGGAATACCTCTAATCCGGAAAAACCAGAAGCTCTGCATCAGATGTTCGTCGATGCGGGCTCAGATATTATCCTGACCAATACGTTCGGGGCCAATGGTCCGCGCCTTAAACTCCACAAGGCTGAAAACGAAACCTACGAGATCAATAAAGCCGGCGCAGAAGTCGCGGGCGAGGTCGCAAAACGTTCGCCTAGGCCCGTTGTGGTTGCGGGCTCTGTCGGGCCAACGGGAGAACTGTTCGAGCCTATGGGCGCTTTAACACCAGAGAACTGTAAGGCGGAGTTTCTAGAACAAATGCGCGGCCTAAAAGATGGCGGCGCCGATGTGATCTGGATTGAAACTATGTCAGCGGTTGAAGAAATTGAGGCTGCCGCTAACGCAGCTATCGAGCTTGATATGCCTTATGTTTTTACGGCCAGTTTTGATACAGCTGGTAAAACCATGATGGGCATTGCGCCTAGTGGTCTGGATAATATTGCCAGCAGCTTTGCAAAACCACCACTGGCTTATGGCGCTAATTGCGGCGTCGGGGCATCTGATTTGATGGCGTCGATGCTGGATATGACAGAGACTAATCCCGATGCTGTGATTGTGGGTAAAGCCAATTGCGGTATTCCCGTCGTTAAAGGCAAGGAAACGGTCTATACGGGTACGCCGCAGCTTATGGGTGATTATGTCAAACTCGCCGGCGATGCAGGCGTTCGAATTGTTGGCGGTTGCTGCGGGACAAAACCAGAGCACATCGCCGCCATGCGTCAGTCAATGGATGGGTATAATGCCGGGACGCGTCCAAATTTGGAAGAAATTATCGAGAAAATTGGGCCATTAGTAGCCCCGCCTGCAACTGAGGCGACAAGAGCGGCAGCCGCGGCTAGACGTGGACGTCGCAGGAAGTAATATTCCAAAAAGAAAACTTACAACCGCCAGCTTGTCGCAGTGTTATGAGAAATTTTAGCGATTTCATATGAAATTTTTTATTGAACTTCGATGAAAGTTTCGCCGCTTGAAGTTAATCTTCCGGCTTGGTCTTCTTGGCCGTTTTATTGGCAAAAGCCGCTAGCCTGTCTCTTGCATCCGGCTGCGTATTCACGATGCCGGCGATGAATGCTTCTGAGAAATAGGCGTCATTGCTGGACATGTTTTGGGAATGTTCGATGCCAAGTGTAATTGCCATATTAGTCAGGGGTAAATTCTCCGCAACTTTATTGGCAAGTTCGAAGGCTTTGGTTTCGCTTTCGCCTTCACCAACGAGATATTGGCATAGCCCGACATCCATAGCTTCTTGGCCCTGGTAAATTCGGCCAGTGAGCATCATGTCGATCATGCGGGATTTGCCGACCATATCGGCGACGCGAACCGTTGCGCCGCCGCCGGTGAATATTCCGCGTTGTCCTTCGGGAAGGGCAAAATAAGTTGTGCTATCCGCGACCCGTATATGAGCAGCGGATGCGAGTTCCAAACCGCCGCCTACAACAGCGCCGCGAAGGGCAGCTACAATGGGTTTGCCCGAGAACTGCATGTTATTGAAAGCTTCATGCCAACCCCGGCAAACCTGCATGAAGTCGATCGAAGAACGGTCTTTGTAATAATGTTCTTTGAGATCAAGCCCGGCGCAAAAGGTCGGACCTTCTGCTGTCATAAGAACGGCGGTGACATCTTTGGTTTTGCCAATGCCGTAAAAAAGTCGGACCAATTGATCGATCATGCTCTCATCCAGCGCATTACGGGCTTCGGAGCGTGCTAAAGTGACTGTGGCAAGGCCATTATTTGCTACCGAGACCTTGATGTTGTCGAGGGGGATTTTTGTGATGTCGGTCATGTTTACCTTTATAACTTGTCATTCCGGAATTTGCGAAGCAAATATCCGGAAGATCGAGACGGGCGATAACCTTTTCACCTAGTTTTCTCGACCTTCCGGGTTCTGATACGTCAGCCCCGGAATGACATAATTAAAAACTAAGATTGTCTGGTGTATCCCAACCTCGGCGCATACAGGCCGCGATGACAGTGTTGCGAAGCAGGCAAGCGATTGTCATAGGGCCAACGCCGCCCGGTACAGGCGTGATAGAACCAGCGGTTTCTAGAGACGGTTTGTAGTCTACGTCACCGACGAGGTAGGTTTTACCTGGTTTTTCTGGGTGAGGGACGCGGTTAATGCCAACATCAATAACGCAAGCCCCTTTTTTGAGCCAATCGGCTTTGACCATTTGCGGACGTCCAACGGCGGCGACCAAAATATCAGCGCCTCTGCAAACGTCATCAAGATTTTGCGTCCGAGAATGAGCGATTGTAACCGTGCAGTTTTGTTCAAGGAACAACATAGCGGCGGGTTTGCCGACCAATATAGAACGGCCAAGGATGACGCAGTTCTTACCCGTCAAGTCACCTAGGGCGTCTTTGGCGAGCATGACCGATCCTGTTGGCGTGCAGGGACGAAGACCTGCTTTTCCAAGGGACAAACGGCCCGCTGACGTTTCTGTGAGACCATCGACGTCTTTGTCAGGATGAATTTCTTCAATGACGCGGTTTTCATTGAGATGTTTTGGCAGCGGTAGCTGAACCAAAATGCCATCGACGCTTTCGTCATTGTTTAGTTCGCGCACGATTTTGACGAGGGTTTCTTCGTCAACATCAGCTGCAAGTTTATGCTCTACGGAGCGCATACCGGTTTCTTTGGTGAACTTGATTTTGTTTTTGACGTAAACGTGGCTAGCCGGGTCATCACCAACAATGACAACGGCAAGAGTCGGTTGACCCGGTAGCGAACTTACGGCTTCAGCGATTCGGCCCCGAAGAGCTGTCGCATAGGCTTTACCATCAATTTTTTCAGCGCTCATATATCCCTCGAGTTTTATATTTTGAAGTTCTTTTAAAGCCAAAGCGGAGTTTGTCACTCGAAAATGCCGCGTTATGCATGATATGAGTAATTCTAATATTTACATTTTCTAATATTTACTTTGTGATCTCGTTTTGGACTATATTCTGCTGCGATCTGGTAGTATGACAAAGAAAATTATTCATTCGGGAGAGAACAATGAAAACACGCGCAGCGGTCGCTTTTGAAGCCAAAAAACCACTCGAAATTGTCGAGGTCGATCTTGAAGGTCCCAAAGCCGGCGAAGTCCTGGTGGAGATTATGGCAACGGGACTTTGCCACACAGATGCTTACACAATGGACGGCTTTGATTCTGAAGGACTGTTTCCTTCGATTCTTGGTCATGAAGGTGCGGGTATTGTTCGTGAGGTTGGTCCCGGCGTCACATCTGTAAAGCCAGATGATCACGTTATCCCGCTCTACACGCCGGAATGCCGTCAGTGTAAATCATGCCTGTCTGGAAAAACCAATCTTTGTACGGCTATCCGAGCGACACAGGGCAAAGGCTTGATGCCAGACGGCACATCACGGTTTTCTTACAAAGGCAAAACTATATTTCATTATATGGGCTGCTCTACCTTTTCTAACTTTACAGTTCTGCCGGAAATCGCTGTTGCGAAAATTCGCGTAGACGCGCCGTTTGATAAATCCTGCTATATAGGCTGCGGTGTCACCACTGGTATTGGCGCGGTAACGAATACGGCTAAAGTCGAAGCTGGCGATAATGTTATCGTCTTTGGTCTAGGCGGTATTGGTTTAAACGTTTTGCAAGGGGCACAAATGGTCGGCGCTGGTAAAATTATTGGCGTTGACATCAATAATGATAAAGAAGAATGGGGCCGAAAGTTCGGCATGACCCATTTCGTTAATCCCAAAGAAATTGACGGCGATATTGTCGAGCATTTAGTGGCTCTGACAGATGGCGGCGCAGATTATACATTTGATTGCACAGGCAACACTATTGTCATGCGACAAGCCCTCGAAGCCTGTCACCGCGGTTGGGGTGTTTCGGTTGTCATCGGTGTTGCCGAGGCCGGAAAAGAAATTTCAACACGCCCATTTCAACTGGTAACAGGCCGGGTCTGGAAAGGCACAGCCTTTGGCGGCGCGAAAGGCCGGACAGATGTGCCTAAAATTGTCGATTGGTATATGAACGGCAAAATCCAAATCGATCCCATGATCACCCATACGTTGACCCTCGAAGAGATCAATAAGGGTTTTGATTTAATGCATGCGGGTAAGAGTATTCGGAGTGTTGTGGTTTATTAATTTCTCCCGCTCATCCCCGCGTAGGCGGGGATCCAGTCGGGCATAGTGAAACTAGATTCCCGCCTACGCGGGAAAGAGCGGATTTTTGAGAGATATAATGGAAACAAAATCAGCAGCGCTATCCTTCGGCGGAACCCAAGGTGTTTACACACATCAATCATCAACCACGGGAACCGAGATGACATTCTCCGTCTTCGTCCCGCCTCACAAGGACGGCGAAGAACTGCCCGTCCTTTGGTATCTATCGGGCCTGACTTGTAGCCATGCTAATGTGACAGAGAAAGGTGAGTTTCGACGCGCCTGTGTCGATCACGGGATTATCTTAGTCGCGCCGGATACGTCTCCTCGCGGAGAAGGCGTTCCTGATGATCTTGACGGAGCTTATGATTTTGGTTTAGGGGCAGGGCATTATGTCAACGCAACTGAAGCCCCTTGGGCTGAGCATTATCAAATGCGCGATTATATTGAAAAAGAACTTCCTGATTTAATCGCCGAGAACTTTCCTGCCGATATGAGCCGCCAAGGAATCACGGGCCATTCTATGGGCGGACACGGTGCGTTGACCATTGGTCTTCGCAATCCGGATCAATATAAATCCATTTCTGCGTTTGCGCCGATTGTAAATCCGATGGATTGTCCTTGGGGTGATAAGGCGCTTGGGCTTTACCTAGGTCAGGACAAATCGAAATGGCGTGAATATGATGCTTGCGCTTTGATCGCAGACGGTGCTCGCGCATCGGCTGGTCTACTGGTTGATCAAGGGGTGGCTGATAGTTTCCTTGAAAAAGAACTCATGCCAGAGCGCCTCGAAGCCGTTTGCGCTAAGGCCGGGCAGGCTCTGACACTACGTATGCAAGACGGCTATGATCATTCCTATTACTTTATCTCCACATTTATGCGTAGCCATATTGAATGGCATGCAGCGCGTTTGACGAAATAGGTAAACGTTTAGAGCTCAAGGCTTTAATCTTGATACAATTTACGGCTTTTTATTTGAACGTTCAGCGTTAAAGTCGCGGTATGAAAAAATCTATTTTACTCCTATCGACTCTATTATCTCTTGGCGTTGCGCCGGGGTGTCAGGCAGGTGATGCTCAGCGTTCCCATGATGATAAGGCTCATGCCGACTTGCAAGAAACACGAGGCCAAAAAGGAACGCGTCGCGGCGAAGGTAAAACTCGCCTCGTGCCTGCCGAGACTTTAACGGCCATAATCCTTGGGTCGGGTTCACCAAAATATAATCCTGATCGTTCAGGTCCTGCCGTGCTCATACGCTATAACGATACTAATATATTAGTAGATACAGGGAACGGAGTTCAGGCCCGTCTTGATGAAATGGGCGTGCGGTTTAAATCACTCGACGGCATTTTGTTCACCCATCACCATCTAGATCATAACGAAGAGTTCTTCCCAGTCTTTATTCGCTCCCTTATTGGCGATGAAGATTTTGTCCTCGCAGGGCCGCCGCCTATGTCCGCCATGGCAAAATCGACCTTTGATCTATACGGTGACGATATCAGTTACCGCATCCGTAAAAGTGGCCGTAGCTTATCTGATCTCAAGGATAATTTTGACCTTAATGAACTCTCGGGAAATGAGAGTTTTATGATAGGTGATATCAAAGTTACCTCGGCCGAGGTCAATCACACGATCGCCGCCAATGCACTGCGCTTTGATGCCGGCGGAAAATCTGTTGTTGTAACAGGCGATTTAATTTATTCATCGTCAATCGCGGATTTGGCAGAGAACGCCGATTATATGATTATAGATTCTGGCGGTGTCATTAAGGACGGGCAAGAACGTAAGGCAAACCGTAGCTCCCGAGATAATACAGATAGAGCCCATGTAACCCTAGACGAGACGGTCCGCATGGCCAGTGAAGCGGGTGTGAAAAACCTTGTTCTAACACATTTTACGAATGGCAATATTGATGAGGACGCCACACGGGCAGAGCTGCAATCGCAGGGATATGTAGGTCCAGTTCAATTCGCTTATGATGGCTTGTCTTTATCAAATGGAGGTGCAAGTCCTGCGCTGGTTCAAAATCCCCGGTCAAATACGCGAAGCGGCACGCGCGAAAATGCTTGTACTCAAACCGCTCCAGCTCGAAATTCCGTTTCCATTACGCTTTCCGGAAATCAAAGAATAGTAACGTCTAACGCCTTGCCATCGCATAAAATAGGTTCCTTCCCGGGGCAGGGCAATCCCAATCATATTTCTGCACAAAGTAAGCGTTATGAAATGGATGCTTCGCCGCAAAAGGCCTCTTCGCTTAGCTTCGTGTCTGATCTCGGCATAGAAGGCGGACGTCCTGCATTTGTTTTTGGTGTTGCGCTTAACGGCGTGAAGATTGAGCCAACTGCCGCTGAGTATTTCAGAGGCTCTACCGGACCGGTTTATGAATGGACGAAAGAGGCTATGAGCCCTTCAGTGTTCTTAGGGGAAGATTGTAACAATGCTCACGTGCAGCGCACGGGCGAGTATCATTATCACGCGGCGCCCACAGGTTTAGTGGCGAGTCTTGCTGGTGAAAACGCCTCAAAAATGACTTTGATCGGTTGGGCCGCGGATGGATTTCCGATCTATTACAAATATTCAGATGTCAGCGGAACGGTTCAGGAAATGCATAGTTCTTACCGGTTAAAATCTGGAAGTCGTCCCGGTAATGGGCAAACGGCTCCAAGCGGCGCATATGATGGTGAATATGTTGCGGATTATGAATATGTTGACGGGTTAGGTGATCTTGATCAGTGTAATGGCCGCATGGGGTCTACACCAGAATTTCCGGGCGGGACATATCATTATATGATCACCACATCGTTTCCATTTGTAGGACGTTGTTTGGTTGGAACGCCTGATGCCAGTTTTAAAATGGGCGGAGGCCCAGGCGGAGCAGAAGGCGGGTCAAGAGGAGACATACGGCCGCCGCGTAATGAACAAGGCGCGCAGCAAACCCCTCGGTCAAATCAGCCAAGGCGAGATGCTAGTGAAGTGTTTTCGCGTATGGACCGTGATGGAGATGGCCGCATTAGCAAAGCAGAGGCTCGTGGCCGTCTTGCTGAGAACTTTGATCGGCGGGATAGAAATGGTGATGGATATATAAGCCAGGACGAAATCCGGCGATAACTATAACTGATTTTGTTCAATACTTTCAGAGACGACATTAATCCGCTAGGGTCAGGGCAATAAAAGCAATTTGCATAAAAGTAGACTCAGAAATTGGGCTAATTTCGCCCATTTTCTGAGGCTTTCGTCAGTTTAACAAAATGCAAAATGCTCTAAACGGGGATGAATATGATCGACACCAAGTCCATGCCGAATATGGCCGATATTTCAGGACACCAATCCACCCTTTATGGCGATAAAACTGCCCTTTGGTTTGAAGGCCGAGAAACAAGTTACAAAGAACTTGAAGAGCGTAGCAATCAAGTTGCCAATGGTTTGATTGCGGCAGGTGTCAAACCTGGCGATCGCGTGGCCTATCTCGGCAAAAACATCGATCGATATTACGAAATTCTATTTGGCGCGACCAAAGTTAGAGCCGCGCTTGCGGGCATGAATTACCGTTTGGCGGCGCCTGAACTTCAATTTGTTCTAAGCGATAGCGAATCTGTTTTCATGTTCGTCTCGGACGAATTTTACGGCATTACCAATAAAGTTTGTGACGATTGCCCAGACCTCAAAACAATTATCGCTATAGAAGGTGGCCGCGATGATTGGCCCGGATATGAAAATTGGCGCGATGGTCACAGCAACAAAAACCCTGAGCTTAAGTGTAAAGAAGATGATGATGTTATCCAGCTTTATACGTCCGGAACGACAGGACTCCCAAAAGGCGTACAGCTGACAAACGCTAATTTCCATTCTTTATTTGAGCATTCCAGTTCAATGATTTGGGCCGCCTATGATCCAGACGAAGTCGTCATCAACGCTATGCCGTTATTTCATGTTGCGGGCGTAAATGTTGGCTTACTGGCACTTACGCAAGGATCAAAGCTTGTGATTTTAAGGGAGATTAATCCTCCTGTTATCCTGGATCTCATTGAACAGCATCAAATTAATCATGCTTTTTTAGTGCCCGCGGTCATTTTGATGCTGACACAAATGCCAGGAGTGGAACATCGAGATTTCTCATCATTGCGGATTGTCGCTTATGGGGCGTCACCCATTACGGAGGGACTATTAACGCATGCTATGGATTTGTTCGGGTGTAAATTTGCACAGGTTTACGGCCTAACAGAAACTTGTGGCGGCGGAACTTCCATGCATCCCGACGATCACGATCCTGCCAGAGGGAAGTTGCGCTCATGCGGTGTGCCCTACGACAATATTGCGATACGCTGCGTTGATGATGAAGGCGTATCTGTGCCGCAAGGTCAGGTTGGCGAAATTGTCATGAAATCGGACATTATCATGAAGGGCTATTGGAAACGTCCAGAAGCAACCGCAGACGCCGTGAAAGACGGTTGGTTCTATACGGGTGATGCTGGCTATTTTGACGAAGACGGATTTTTATATATCCATGACCGGGTCAAAGATATGATCGTGTCCGGCGGCGAAAATGTTTACCCGGCTGAAGTCGAAAACGCCATATTCAGTCATCCAGACGTCGCGGATGTTGCGGTCATTGGCGTGCCAGATGAACGATGGGGCGAGGCGGTCAAAGCCGTCATTGTGCCAAAACCAGGATGTTCTCCGACGCAATCCGAAGTGATAGCTTTTACGAAAGAAAAAATCGCTGGCTATAAATGCCCAAAGTCCATTGATATTCATATAGAACCTTTGCCGCGTAACCCATCCGGGAAAGTTCTGCGCCGGCAATTACGCGACCCGTATTGGGCGGATCAAGACCGTAAAATCTGATAGACAATAGGCAAGAACCATGGCGATACTGTTAGGCGATGTTCAGAAATTTGCGGTGTCATTAGCCGAGACGACCATTGAACCGCATTTTGACAAAACATCTATCCGGGTTTGCGGGAAGATATTTGTTACGCTGGCAAATGATATTTATTTTATTGTTAAGCTTAACCTGGATGATCAATCTGTACTCACGGATATGTTTTCAGATAATTTCATGTCCACTAAAGGCTGGGGTAAATATGGGTGGACCGAAGTAAAATATGAAGGTCTGAAGCGTGATCTCATGGAAGACGTTGTTATCAAGGCTTGGATTGAAGTCGCGCCTAAACGTCTTTCGAATCCCAAGTGAAATGTATTATTTGCCTTTCCAGACAGGGTTCCGTTTTTCTGCGAAAGCTTTGAACCCCTCAATCATATCTTCACTGCCATAAAGCGTGTCGACGGTAGGGAGCTTGCGTCCAGTGACACGATCAAGCGAGTCTTGGAATTTGGAGTTTTCAGACTCGCGGACGATTTCCTTTATGGCGGCCATGACGAGAGGCGGCCCTGCCGCGATGCGATCGGCGATTTCTCTCGCGCGGGTCATCAGTTGATCGGCTGGAATGATCTCATTGACGAAGCCCCAACGATTGGCTTCCTGCGCATCTAGCCAGCGGCCCGTCATGAGCATTTCCATGGCAAGGTGATAAGGAATACGTT
>JABABK010000035.1 GCA_014238285.1 Hellea sp. | reverse complement strand
GGGTCATGTTGAGGCAGGCTTCCGCGCCGCCTATGCACTCGGCCGCTAAACCAATGAAGGACTGATCGACAACAGCCTGCAAAGCAGTTCTATTAGTTTGGGAAATAATCGTAATGTCATCGATTGGCACACCGACCAAAGAAATATTGGTAAGGCTGCGTGTTGGGTCCAAGGTTGAAACAGCTTCGACACGAACATTGGTATTGGCCGCACTTACCACGCCTAACCGAATGCTTTTCTCATCTTTAAATGAAACAATGAAGTGACTGGCGGCGTCGCAAAAGATGACCTGATAAACCGCGCCTGACATTATGTCGTCTTTTATCGTAAAGGCGTTGATACCCTCAATATAAACCGGTGTTATCTGACCCGATGCTACACGAGGTAGGTAAAGCGCCTTTGCGTGATCAGTGCCGAGTTTTTGCAGGATATCCGAGCAAATCCCGCCAGCCATCAAGAATGGAACCGAACATAGGCTAGCGCCAAGCTCTTCCATGACGACAACCCGGCCAAGATCCCCTAACCCTGCGCCGTCAAATTCTTCATCAATGGCGATACCAGCCATACCAAGCTCTTGGGACAATGTGTTCCAGGCCTCCGGATCAAATCCTTGCCCGGATTGATAGACACGCGCTGGCCCCTTACCGCCATCATACCAATCCTGCGCGAACGCATGGACGGCGTCACGGATCATGTCATGGTCTTCGGTAAAGGGATAAGCCATTATCTAAACATCACGCCCCATACACTGGCTGAGCAGGCGGTGTTATTTCAGTTAACTCTGCAACCACTTGTTCAATTTCATCCACGTCATACCTCGCGCCTTTATCTTTGACAGGGCCTGTCTTCCAGCCCTGAGCAATTGATAATTTTCCGCCAAAGCTCTCAAAACATTGACCGGTAATATGAGATGATTTTTCGCTGCATAGATAAACAATGAGCGGCGCTACATTCGCCGGATCAAAGGCATCAAAACTACCATCTTCTGGTATTTTCATCATTTCGGCAAAGACCTTCTCTGTCATGCCTGTTCGGCCCTGTGGGGCAACTGCATTAGCTGTGATGCCGTAACGAGCAAGCTCCGCCGCTTGATTGAGCGTGAGAGTCAGAATTCCGCCTTTGGCTGCCGAGTAATTAGTCTGCCCGACAGAACCTTGCAATCCTGCACCAGAGGACGTGTTGACAATACGGCCGCTGATATCTTCACCTGCTTTGGACTTACCGCGCCAATATTTAGCGGCGTGGGAGGACAAGCAAAAATGACCTTTAAGATGAACATTGATCACTTGGTCCCAATCCGCTTCGGTCAAAGATGTAAACATACGGTCACGGTTATTGCCCGCATTATTGACGACTGCGTGGACATCACCAAAGGTATCCAGCGTCGCCTTGAAAATATCGCCTGCCCCGTCATAGCTCGTGATGTCGCCAAGATTATAGGCCGCTCTACCACCAGCAGCGCGGATGTCATTAACGGTTTTATCTGCAGCGATGGCATTGATATCCACGACCATGACATTTGCGCCATGTTCAGCGAGCGCGAGTGCATAGGCACGCCCGAGACCGCCGCCGGAACCTGTTACAATAACAGTTCTGTTTTCACAGATTTTCATATTACAGTCTTTCGATAATTGTCACATTGGCAACGCCGCCGCCTTCACACATAGTTTGGAGGCCGTAACGTTCACCGCGGCGCTCTAGTTCGTGAAGGAGTGTCGTCATGAGTTTTGTTCCAGTAGAGCCCAGAGGGTGACCCAGCGCAATTGCGCCACCGTTTACATTGGTCTGCTCGTGGGCAAATCCGGTCTCTTGCATCCATGCCATTGGCACTGGCGCGAAGGCCTCATTACATTCAGCAATGGCAATATCGTTGGCTGACATACCAGAGCGTTTCAAGGCTCGCTTAGTGGCCGCAATCGGCCCTGCCAGCATCAGAATCGGATCATCCCCCATCACATCCAAATGATGGATACGAGCGCGAGGTTTTAGGTTATAGCGCTTCACCGCATCTGCCGACGCAATGATCATGGCGGAGGAACCGTCACAGGTCTGGCTCGCCACAGCTGCGGTAATGCGTCCGCCTTCTTGCAGAACATCAAGGGTCGCCATTTTTTCAATGGAGGTATCGCGAATCGTCTCGTCTTGCGAGAGGCCATTAATGGGCGAGATTTCACGGTCGAACCAACCTTCGGCCCGCGCATGGGCCGCCCGTTGATGGGATGCCAAAGAAAACTCTTCCATATCGCGGCGAGAAAAATCCCATTTTTCCGCGATTTTTTCCGCGCCGTAAAACTGATTGACAGGCTGCGTCCCGAAACGGTCTACCCAGCCCGGAGACGTATGAAATACATGATCAAACCCAAGGGCCTGCCCCGCTATCATGGAAGCGCCTATAGGAATTTTACTCATGGTCTGAATACCGCCAGCAATGACTACGTCTTGGGTTCCGCTCATGACGGCCTGGGCCGCAAAGTGCACCGCTTGTTGAGATGAACCGCATTGCCGGTCAATTGTAACACCGGGGACAGTCAGATCAAACCCTGCGACCAACCAAGCTGAGCGGCCAATATTACCTGCCAATGGCCCAACCGTATCAAGACAACCAAAAATTACATCGTCATAATCTTCGTTAGGAATATTATTGCGATCCACGATTTCTTTAATCACATGGGCGCCAAGATCAGCGCCGTGAATGTCTTGCAGTGTTCCCCTGCGTTTGCCCGTCGGCGTTCTAACCGCATCAATAATATAAGCTTCCGCCATTTTACTCTCCTAATTAAACGTCGTGCCCGGGCCGAGTTCTTCGTCACCGTTCAAGATTAAATCTTCTAGTTTCTTCATATGATAATTACGGTCGCCCCATTCACCACACAGCGCCCAAGCCCGCTTCATAAACAGATGTAAATCAACTTCGAACGTATAACCCATGCCGCCGTGAACCTGAATGGCTGTTTCGGCCGCCAGCATCGCCGTATCAATCGCCGCAATCTTCGCCGTGTGGACAGCGCGCGCGCCTTTAAGCGCCGCAAGATGAACCATGGGCCGCGTAAATTCAATCTGGGTGTATACCGTCGCAAGATGATGTTTGATCGCCTGAAAGCTACCAATAGGCTTGCCGAACTGGTGTCGGTCTTTGGCATATTCCACTGACATATCGACCATGCGCTGGGATAGGCCAACGAGTTGGGCGGCTGTTAGGACAGCGCCGCTGGTTTTGGAAGCCCCAATCCCAGTAGGTGTTACTATTGAAATAGAACGTAAAGGGTCGATTGAATTAACCTCTATTATTGAATCAATTCCTCCCAGTGTTTCGTGCTTGGTCGAAGACCAATCGTCACAACACAAGTAATAATCTACTTCAGGCCGCATGAAAACATACGGACGTATATCCGATTGAACAGCGACGATAGACCTACCTTCGATGACATCAATCAACTCTGGGCCCGTCAATGTTGCGTCCACCATTCCTGGAACAGAAATTCCTGATACTTCCACCAAAGGGTCTGACAGGCCAGCATATCCGGCAACTTCCGCTATACCTGTCATCACAACCAAGGGCTGGCCTAAACCACCCTCTTCTTCAGGCGCCATGACTCCCAGTAGACCTAACTCTGCAAATTGCGGCCACAAATCAGAGACCTCGTCACCAGCCGCCATCGCTCGCATGCGTTCAACTGTATTCTCTCCGTCAAACACAGTTTTCGCTGCATCAATTAAGTCCTGTTGGTCTTGTGTGAAGCGGAAATCCATTAGAAAGCCCCCCACTGTAGCCTTCCCCCTTGAAGGGGGAAGTGGGTTTTTGGCGTCAGCCAAAAAGTCGATAGGGGTGACGCGCGAAGCGCTTCTTTGATGGTCGGCTTTGCCGACGCACCCCCACCGTCCACTACGTGGACACCTCCCCCCTCAAGGGAGAGGACTAATGAAGTTCTATTCAACACACCCATCATTTCCGCGGCAACCCAAGTACGCGCTCAGCCAAGATATTGCGCTGAATTTCATTTGTGCCTGCATAGATTGGCCCGGCAAGGCTAAACATGTATCCATCGAGCCAACGACCATTATCAATGGCATCGAGACCCTCTTCTAGTTCGGCCTTTGCCCCCATAATGATCATAGCCGTTCGGTGCATATGACGGTCCATTTCTGACCAGAATATTTTATTCGCGCTGGATTCTGATGAAATACTCGCGCCTGCCTGTACACGCGCCACAAGTTGATAAGTGGCCGCGCAGAACCGCTCAGTGTCCATCCACGCTTGGAGGACTTGTTCGCCTACGCCAGATGACAGTCGGTCTTTATGCTCTCGCCAGAGTTTAACCAGGCGAGCCGCCGTGGCTTGGAACCGCGCTGGCGATCGTAATAGTAACCCCCGTTCAAAACCAGCCGTTGCCATAGCCACGCCCCAGCCGCCATGTTCTGGACCTAATAGGTTTGCGACAGGCGCACGGACTTCATCAAAGAAAAGTTCCGCAAACCCCGGATCACCGTCAAGCTGCGCAATGGGTCTTCGGGTAAGCCCCGGACTATCGAGCGGGATGAGAATTTTCGACAGACCTTTATGGCGCTCACTGCCCACTTCTGTCCGCACGAGCGCGAAACACCAATCAGCGAAAACAGCTCGTGATGACCAAGTCTTTTGACCTGTCACCACATAATCGTCGCCGTCGCGTACAGCTTTGGTCCGAATAGCTGCCATATCAGAACCAGCGCCCGGCTCAGACCATGCCTGCGCCCATATCTCATCACCCGATGCCATAGGCGGTAGGAAACGTGCTTTTTGTTCTGGCGTGCCATATTCCATGATTGTTGGCGCCAGTAGGAAAATACCATTTTGCGAAACCCGCAAAGGTGCATCAGCCCGGTAATATTCTTCTTCGAAGATCAACCAATGGGTCAGATCAAGGCCGCGTCCGCCATATTCGGCGGGCCAATTTACATTGCCCCATTTTTCAGAAGCAAGCGTACGCTCCCATACTCTGTGAGCCTCGAAACCTTCTTGGGTGTCAAAGCTAGGCAATCTCGTAGTGGGAACATGGGTCACTAGCCACTCGCGAACCTCTACACGAAATGCATTATGCGCGGATGTGAACTCGATATTCAACTAGCTCTCACCCTCAAACTTGGCAGCTTCACCCGTTTCAACAAAAGCATCACGGGATTTTTGACTGTCCTCATGCATATACATTTCAAAAGTGAAGCCCTGCTCCCAGCGATAAGACGCGTCTACGTCAAATGGCTCAATGCCGTTTAGAGCTTGTTTGGCGATACGAAGAGCATCTCGAGATTTTTCGGCTAAAGTCTTTGCATACCCCATGGCTTCACCGACCAATTTATCTCTTGGCACGACTTTCTCGATCCCGCCCAAACGCCACGCTTCTTGCGCGGAGATTTTGCCGCCAGTTAGAAAAACCGCTCGGACTTTGGCGACGCCTAACATTCTTTGCAGATGAGCCGCGCCGCCCATGGCGCCGCGATCAATTTCTGGCAAGGAAAAGTAAGCGTCATCAGAGGCAATCACGATATCCGCTGCGCCGCACATGATCACGCCACCGCCAATAATGAATTTATGGGCCGCTACAATCACAGGCACTTCGCATTGGTGGATAGCTAAGCCAGTTTCGTAATTACCTTTATTCACGTCAACAATAGCCGATGAATCATCGGCGAGCTCTTTGATATCAACGCCCGCGCAAAAGCCTTTGCCTTCAGATCGAATGAGAATAACCTTGACATCAGGCCTTTGCCCAAGCTCGGTAACGACTTTAGGGATTTCGTTCCAAGTCTCGCCGTTAAACGCATTGACAGGCGGGAAATCAAAAATGACTTCGGCTATATTATCTTTTACTGTCTGATGTATTGGCATCTATGCGCCCACCCGTTTCAAATGTGTTTCAGCGTTCGTGACAATGCCCGAGATCAAATCGGCACAACTCGGAAGATCATCAATGATTCCGGCCACTTGCCCGCTTGGCAAAACACCTTCATCTGGCTTGCCTTCAACCATGGCTTTTTGGATAATCATAGGCGCGTTACCCGCCATCATAGTCTGACCCAGAGTCATATCTGTTTTACTTGCCATACCCCAAGCCGTCTTGATGGTTTGCGTCATCGACATGCCAGTTTGGGATTTGTATTTCATTCCGTTTTGCAGGGCTCTAATCAACATGCCGATCTTGGACGAGTTCTCCAAATCAGCCAAAATCCTATTCATGACCATGCGCTGAGGTAGGCCATCGAGCTTGGTCGAAACCGGAATTTTCGTGACCTCGGAACCTAGATATTCAGCTTTAGTCGCATCAGGTGTCGGGCTGTCGGAGGTCATCATAAAGCGTGTCCCCATGGCAATACCATCCGCGCCAAATGTCAGCGCAGCCGCAAGCCCCCGCCCATCTTTAAATCCGCCGCAAGCTACAACAGGTACGCCAAGGTTCTGGTCAATCACTTGAGCTAGCAATAGCCATGTGGGTGTATAGCCTGTATGGCCGCCGCCTTCTTGGCCCTGGCAGACCAAAATGTCCGCGCCCATATTCACGGCCTTAAGCGCATGTTTACTCGCGCCTATCGTCGGTACACATTTAAGACCTGCTGCTTTTACTTTTTCCACGATCTTTGGTGAAGGACCACGACCATATGATAGCGCGGCAACGTCGTAATCGATACACATATCTATGATGCGATCGACGTCTTGTTGGAACGCATGGATGTTCACGCCAAACGGCTTATCCGTTTTCGATTTAATAGCTTTGATTTCGGCTTCGCACTCTTCCGAGTTCATAACCGCCGCTGCCAAAAAACCAAAGGCTCCAGCCTGTACACTTGCCGATACAAGATCGGACGTCGCGACCCACCCCATCGCCGTTTGTATAACGGGATAGTCGCACCCAAGAGCTTGGGTCAAAGGCGTATTAAGGGCTTTATGCACTAACCGTCTTTCTTCTTATTGGCCTGTTTATTAGCTTGGGCCATTTTCTTGCCATCAAATCCCGCAATATAATCACCTTTAACAATGGTATTATTGGCGTGAGCGAAATGATGATAACCATAGACCATATCCATGCCGCTTCGTTTGCCTTGCAAATCTTCAATGTGGTTACAAGCCTGTTTGGTTAGCGCCATGGCGAGGCGTGGTTGCGTCGCGATTTTCTCGGCCCAAGCCTTAACTGCGCTTTCTAGATCTTCACGCGGTACAACTTTGTTAATCATGCCAGCGGCTAGAACTCGCTGCGCGCTCCAGCGCTCTCCGAGCAGGAGGAACTCTTTGGCTTGACGGACATTAAGTTCAAACGGATGAGCGAAATACTCAACGCCAGGAAAACCCATCTGCACAACGGGGTCTTGGAAAAATGCATCATCAGACGCGACAATCAAATCACAGACCCACGCCAGCATGAGGCCGCCGGCGATACAGCCCTTATGCACTTGTGCAATCGTCGGTTTAGGCACAGCGCGCCAGCGTCGGCAAAATTCCAGATAGACTTCTTGCTCGCGAACATAAGCCTTTTCTGCGCCAGGCTTATTGTCGTGGTTGTAGTTCATAGAGCGACGATCTTCACGGCCAACATGAAAGTCACGCCCCGGTGTTCCAATGTCATGTCCCGCCGAAAAATGTTTGCCATTAGCGCGAAGAACTATGACTTTTACATCATCATCACCTGTCGCTTTGAAGAAAGCATCATCCAGAGCATAGAGCATCTGGGCATTCTGGCTGTTATGATATTTGACCCGATTAAGCGTTAGGTATACTACCCCCCCTTCAACGTCATAAAGGACCGGATGGTCCTCTTCATAAGTGATATCAACATCAACTTTTGGGACAGTTTCATTTGTCATGACGCACGCCTCACGGGTGGATTGTCTTTGAAAATATACGATCGCATATTGTTAGGATCATATTTTGAAATGATCGCTAACTGCTCATCTGTCGGCGGGGCAGTTTCAGGAATATTATCCGGCCTTACCAAATCAAATCCAGTGTTGTCTTGGACTTCCTCAAAACTGACCCCCGGATGCAAAGACCGAACGCGGATTTTATGATTCGACCCTTCAAAATCAAGAATACAGAGATTTGTAATGATTTGACGGTGATCTAATCCTCTTGGGTATTTACCGTTCGGATAGCGCGTCGGGTTATATCCGGCTCCGCTGACCATATCGACTTCACCCGCCACTAAAGCTCGCTTATTGTGGTTGGCGAAAAACATAGATGTTCGGTTATTCACAGTATTCCCAGGCAGGCCTCTAACGCCAAGCATAGTCACTTTAGGCGCGGCGTAATCGCCAATACATGACAGATTCATCTGCCCATATTGATCGACTTGAACCGGTCCCACAAAAGCATGACGATTACCTTTGGCAACGATAGTGAAGACACGTTCATATCCAATCCGCCCTTCTTTTTTGACAACATAATCCACACTACGTTTCCCGACGTGAACAGGTTCTGCCGCTAGATAATAGATGCCATCGCTCATCATCATACCCGGCAAGAAAGTTTCTTTCGCAACATAACCGGCGAGCTTAGGCAGGGTACCGATCAATGTCGCAAACACTTCAGGAGTTTCGTCACGAAATATTTCAGAAGCAGCAGTGATACAGAGTTCGGCTAAGGAGTATTCAGTCATATTACCCTCCTAAAACGCCGGCAATGGCAGGCTGCGTATATGATCAGCACCGCCTACTTTTGAAACATAATCTTCGGCCTCAACAAATTCTGAGACATAACCTTCCCAGCCCTCTTTGGCCGTTGAGCTATAGGCTTTGAGGTGAGGTACATCGAAACCGTATTCCGGACCGCTTGATGTCGGATGAGCCCCAAAGGGCACTTCCGCGATGCCTGAAACTAAGCTTCTCTCTATGGGCATACGAAGAATTTTGTGGTCATCGTTAAATGCGCTCGTTTCAACAATGCGTTCGCAAGTCAAATAAGATGTTTTAGCAGCGCGGCAGAACCATTCGTCAAAAAACATATCGGGTCCACCAATATGGCTATTCCCGCATTGATCAGCCTCACTCACATGGCAAAGCGCAACGTCCAACTGAATAGCTGGCATGGCCACATAATGATCATCGCTATACGGACTTTTGATTGTTTTGATATCCGGGTTATATGTCATGACATCTGTTCCAAGTCCTGCAACACAGGGTAAAAAATCAAGATTTTGCGCGGCTGCCTTCAGGCCCAATTGGAACATACCTTCATCAATTTCCATAACCTCAAACTCCCCGGCTGATCGGGCTCGGCGAAAATGGGCTTCAAGCGGAATAGCATCCAACGACACGAAACTGAAAACAAGTTTTTTAATTTTACCGGCACTCGCTAGCATTCCGACATCACACCCGCCATAGGATACAATGGTGAGATCCTTTAGATCGGATTTAACAATTTCGCGGATCAGCGCCATTGGCTTTTGCCGAGCGCCCCACCCGCCAATACCTATTGTCATGCCCGATTCTAATCGGCCAACAATATCCGAAACGGACATACGTTTATCTAGAACTGAATAGCTCATCTATGTCTTTCTATCCGATAACCGGAAAATCATATTCATGACCCCAATGATCGCCTGATGTGGTTTTTGTGGGCTTGTATTTTGACCAATCTTTGACTTGTTTACCATCATAGCCGACTTCAAAACCAATACCGCCCGGCGCAAAAAAGTAGAACGAGACCATTTCATCATTTGAATGACGCCCGAGGCTTGCAAAAATATGCAAGCCAGCGGCTTTGACGCGGTCCATACAATAGCCGACCTCATCCATACCGCCAACTTCGGCCATTAAGTGAATGACACCTGAGGGGTTAGGAAAATTATAAAGCCCAAGCGTATGGTGGCGCGGGTTATCAGCGTGCATGAAATAGATACGCTGTTTCGGCATTCCGGGGGCAAAAGCCGGCAAGCTAAGATCATCACTAACCCCAAATCCCATGACTTTACGGTAGAAATTAATGGTCGCCTTGTTTTCCGGGGCAGGCAGAACCGCATGGCCAAGTCCCATTTTTCCTGTCTTAAATTCTTTGATACCCTGGCCCGGCGTGAATGGCTCTTGCTTGTCGCGGCCATAATATATTTCGACAATATTTCCCGAGGGATCAACGCAAGACGCAAAGCCTTTGACAGCCCGGCGCTTTGACTCTCTTTCGTCGCCGCGCGTCAAATCAACTTTGGCTTTTTCAAAGACTTTAATTTGATCTTCAAACGCCTTCTTTGACGACATCTCATAACCAGCAGCAACAAAACCATCTGCCTCGCCCTTTTCAATCATATAACGAAATGGCGCTTTATCCATACGCAAATATTTTGTCCCTTTACGGTCTCGGCTTTTTGCGGCGCCGAAGCCAAGAATATTTTTAGCGAACTTAGCCCAGCCTGCCGGGTCCTGCATTTGCAGCCTGACATATCCAAGATTAGCAACACCCATATCTATTCTCCTTTTGCTTTCAAAATATCGAGCGCAACATCGACAATCATATCTTCCTGCCCGCCAACCATGCGGCGGCGACCTAGCTCGACCAAAATCTCTCGTGTATCCAGACCGTAGTCTTCAGCCGCTTTTTCGGCGTGGCGCAGAAATGATGAGTATACACCAGCATAGCCTAAGCTCAAAGTTTCGCGGTCAACACGCACGGGTCTGTCCTGTAGAGGCCGGACTAATTCTTCAGCCGCGTCCATAAGCTTGTAAACATCACAGCCATGGTTCCAGCCTTTTTTGTCAATAGCAGCGATAAAAACTTCGAGTGGTGCGTTTCCGGCGCCAGCCCCCATAGCAGCCAAGGAAGCATCCACTCTTCGCGCGCCGTGTTGCACACCAATGATCGAATTAGCGACTCCGAGAGACAGGTTATGATGGGCGTGTATGCCCCGTTCTGTTTCCGGTTTTAAAATATCATTATAAGCTTTTAAACGATCAGCGTAGCCATCCATATCAAGCGCACCACCTGAATCAGTCACGTAAACACAAGTCGCGCCGTAATCTTCCATGAGTTTAGCTTGCTGTGCCAAGTGCGTTGGCTCCGCCATATGGCTCATCATTAGAAAGCCGATCGTATCCATACCGAGTTCTCTAGCCATTTCGATATGCTGGCGAGACACATCGGCCTCAGTGCAATGGGTCGCGACGCGAACAGAGCGAACCCCAAGGTCATAGGCGCGTTTTAACTCATCAATTGTTGCAATTCCGGGCAGAATTAATGTGGCGACGACGGCGTTTTCTACCACATCACATACGGCTTCGATCCACACCCAATCAGTATGCGCCCCGAAGCCGTAGTTGAAAGCGCCGCCATTAAGCCCGTCGCCGTGGGCTATCTCAATTGCATCTACACCCGCCTCATCCAATGCCTTGGCAATGGCGCGAACGTCTTCCACGCTATATTGGTGACGTATGGCATGCATGCCGTCACGTAGAGTCACGTCTTGGATATAAAGACGGTCCTTAGTGGGGTCTATAACTACGCCCGTCATACTGCGGCCCCAAATTTCTTGCGCGCAATAGCTTCAGCTGTTCCCATACCCGCAGATGTCATAATATCCAGATTACCCGCATATTTTGGCAAATAATGCCCCGCGCCTTCGACCTCTAGAAACACTGTAACTTTTGTGCCCTCAAAAGTACCAAGTCCCGGAATATGTAGTTTATTATTTCCTGAAAATTTCTCGAATTGCACTTCTTGTTTCAGACGATAACCCGGCACATAAGCTTGAACATCAGCGGCCATATCAGCAACCGATTTTCGAATATCGTCCTCTTTGCCACCGATAGAAAGTGCATAAACCGTATCACGCATCAGCATGGGAGGTTCAGCGGGGTTGAGGATGATAATAGCTTTGCCTTTTCCCGCGCCGCCTACCTTTTCAATTCCTTGCGCGGTCGTTCTGGTAAACTCATCAATATTAGCGCGTGTTCCCGGACCAGCCGAGCGCGACGAAACCGACGCGACGATTTCAGCATAAGGCACGCTATCGCTGACCCGCGTCACGGCATAGACCATTGGAATGGTCGCTTGCCCGCCGCAAGTCACCATATTGACATTGGGCGCGTCCAAATGTGCATCCATATTAACAACAGGCACACAGTAAGGGCCGATTGCGGCAGGTGTTAGATCAACCATTTGCTTGCCCTCAGCCTCGCAAATCGCTGAGTGCTTCGCGTGGGCATAAGCTGAGGTCGCATCAAAGACGATTTTGACATCCTTCCAAACATCAAGCTTTTGCGCGCCTTCCACACCTTCATGACTGGTAGCAAAGCCACGCTCTCTAGCCATAGCAAGGCCTTCAGACGCTGGATCGATGCCGATAACACAACCGACTTCCAATACATCAGAGCTTTCAGCAATTTTGATCATAAGATCAGTCCCGATATTGCCGGACCCAATGATCGCTGTTTTAATTTTACTACTCATCATTTCGACCTTACACAAACGCGACGGCACAAGAACCGAAGCCTTCTATCGTCATCAACATTTCGTCGCCTCGAACCACAGGTTCAAGCGGCACTAAAGAACCGGATAAAATTATCTCACCTGCCTCAAACGGAATACCATATTCGCCCAAAGTGTTGGCGAGCCACGCAACAGCATTTTCCGGCGCGCCCTGTACCGCAGATCCCATGCCTCGACTAATCTCCTTAGCGTTTTTCTCTACGACAACTTCTAGAGCCGCCAGATCAAAACCTTTCGGATCCACTTTCTCCGCGCCAAGTGCGAACACACCGCAAGAGGCGTTATCGGCAATGGTGTCTCCTATAATAATCTTCCAGTCTTTGATGCGGCTATCAACAATCTCAAAACAGGGCTGCACATATTCCGTGGCATCAATGACTTCCTGAGCTGTCACGCCGGGCCCTCTTAGGCCGCTTTTAAGCTTAAAAGCGATTTCCGCCTCGGCCCGCGGCGCGATGTGGCAATCCGTATGCACATTACCATCATGGCTTAACATAGCATCTGTCAGAAACCCGAAATCAGGCTGAAACACACCCAGCATTTCTTGAACCGGTTTTGATGTTACACCGATTTTCTTGCCAATAACTTTTTCACCGTTTTTCTTTTGGCGGATTTTCAAAAATTCGAGCGAGATTTTATAGGCATCATCTATGCTAAGTTCTGGATGGCGCTCCGTTAGCGCTCCAATAGCACGGCCAGTTGCTAGAGCTTCGAACAGCTCCTGCCCAAGGGCTTTATGATTGATACGTATGCCCATTATCCGTTCCTCAGAAAATCAATGGATACATTGTTAAACATGTCTGCGTGCTCGATCATGACCCAATGACCACAAGCATTGACTTCTATCAGGCGAGACGTCTCATTCGCTTCGATACATTTCGCCTTACCTTGCGGCGGCATGAACTCGTCCTGCCTGCCCCAAAACGTCAAGATTGGGCATATGAGTTCCGTCATACGAGACCCAAGCTCAGGCGTCTTCATCGTCGTCAAAACTTCTTTGGGTTGATCCTGTGCAATCGCCCAGCGCATATCAATCAAGTCTTGTGTGACATGTTTTGGATCGTATGTGAAAAGACGCATAACATCGCCCTGCGTCTCTTTACTCATACCCGCTTTATTGGCTTCCATCATTTTGACAATCCCCGGCATAGTCCAATAAGCGCCTTGTTCCTCAAGGCATCCTGGTCCCATCAAGATCAATTTATCGACGTTATCAGGATTATCAATCGTGACCTGTATTGCGACACCACCCCCTAGGGAATTGCCGACAAAACTGCATTTTTCGACACCAAGTGCTTTTAAGCACTCCACTAACGTCGAACAAAACATTGCCAGCGTATAATCTCCTAAATTCAAGGGCTTATCTGTATAACCAAATCCAATTAAATCCGGCAAAAGCACATGAAACCCGGCATCAGCGAAAGCCTCAGCATTAAACTGAAAATTTGCCCAAGCGCTATTCCCCGGCCCTGAGCCGTGTAAGAAAACCACTGTCGGATTGGACTTATCGCCGAATTCCAAATAGTGCATCTGGATTGGTCCAGCTTGCACATAATGTCCTTCTGGCGGACCGCCAGCTATAGACATCAGATGAACACATCTTTGTTTTCACCGCCGAGCTTAACGGCGCCCCAATTACGGGCAAAGCCGATCGGGTTATTCGCAACATGCGCTCTAGCAATGTGAATGTCATGCCAAATTTCTTGGATAGGTGAACCATTAAAAACACTCCGACCACCGGCAACATCAAACAACATATCAACGGCTTTCATCATACGTTCAATCACTAGGCTAGCCTGATAACGATACTTGATGCGGTCCTCAATCGGGATCTCGCGATCATTTTGAACGCAGTCCATGAGCTCGTCAAAATTGCGATACATAATCGCTTCCGTCTCATCGATCAGGTTAGCAACTTCAGCCACCCGGCGAGTCACATCTGGATCGCCAGCGAGCCGTGTCGGATCAGTTGAACTGCCCGTCGCGTTTTCGATAAAGAGCCTAAGCGCATGTTTAGCCGCGCCAATCGCCGGCGTACAAACCACACGGACAAACATTTGCGCCCAAGGAATACTATACATTGGATTGTCTTGGTAATGCTTGCGATTAAACCCGTCCATTTGGTGATGGGTACGATATTCCGGCACAAACATTGGCTTATCCATGACGATGTCATTTGAGCCAGTGCCCTGAAGACCCATAGCGTTCCAAGTGTCTTCAATTTCGTAATCAGCGCGAGGCACAAGGAAAGTTCGGTAATGTATATTCTCTGGCCCTTGATCAAAGATAAGACCACCGACGAGTACCCAGCTACAATGCCCAGACCCGCTGCTCCAGCCCCAACGGCCGGAAAGATTAAATCCGCCATCGACAGTTTCAACCTTAGCGCCCGTCGGATTATAAGATGAGCTAACCAAAGTATCGGGCCCTGCTCCGTAAACATCCTGAGCCGCTTTTGGATCCATAAGCGATAATTGATAAGCGTGAACAGCAATAATGCCTGAAATCCACGACGTCGCCATATCGCGCTCCGCAATGTCTATGGCCGCTTTAAAAATTTCCTGCGGCGTGCACTCAAGCCCGCCATATTGCTTTGGCAAGAATGACCTAAAGAACCCTGTGTCCCGAATAGCTTCAACAGCTTTAGTAGAGACTTGGCGGTTTTTACGGCCTTCAGCGGCGCATTCAGATACAACGTCAAGGGCGTTTGAAACATCTAATCCGTTGTTACTGCCCATAAATATCTCCATTCGTTTTTTCTCAAACTAACAGCTAATGCGCAGTAATCAATGCGATTTAATACGCATTTTGATAAATAAATGCATCAAAAATGCTGTTTTGCGTAGTTTATGAGGTATTTTTCAAGATTTAAGCTGAAATTTCAGCACTTTCCCAGAGGCATTGCGCGGGAGAGCCTGATGAAACCTAACAGAGCGCGGTACTTTATAATTCGCCATATGCTCACGGCACCAAACAATCGCATCTGATTCTGTCAGCTCGCCGCTCAACACAATGTGAGCAACCGTCACCTCCCCAAGCCTCTCATCAGGTATGCCGACAACAGCTACATCGGTAATATCTGGATGCTGCAGAAGCATTTTTTCGATCTCCGCCGGATAGCAGTTAAATCCGCCGACAATCACCATATCCTTCTTGCGATCCGTGATTTTAATATAGCCTTGCGCGTCCTGAACTCCAATATCCCCTGTTTTGAGCCAACCATCACGGGTTATCGCTTCTGAGGTTGCAGCAGGATTATCAAGATAGCCCTGCATGACATTAAAGCCTCGCACCCAAATTTCGCCCGTTTCGCCGGAAGCCACAGCCACACCATCATCGTCGGTGACTTGCAACTCCGTGCCAGGCAAAGGTCGACCGCAAGTCGTTGCGATCGTGGCAAAATCATCGCCTTTGCGGCAAAGACTGACAACACCCGTAGATTCAGTAAGTCCATAGGCTGAGAAGACATCATCAATCCCTAAGTCCTCATTCATTCGCCGGATAAGATCGACAGGAATTGTTGTTGCGCCTGTCGTCGCGACACGAAGCGAGGAAATATCATGTTTCTTTAAATCCGCATGGGCCAAAAGCGTTTGAAAAATTGTCGGCGCCCCCGGCATAACAGATATTTTATCGCGCTCTATTTGCTCAAGCACAGCCTTGGGATCAAATACTGCCAGCGGATAGATCGCAGCGCCGACTACTAAACATGCCAGCCAGCCAGCTTTATAACCAAAACTATGAAAGAACGGATTGACCACTAGATACCGATCATCTCCATTCATACCAATTGCTGAAGTGAAAGCCTGAAATACTTCAACATTCTGGCCATGATTAGTCATCGCTCCCTTGGGAGCGCCAGTAGTCCCCGACGTGAAGATTATGTCAGATACATCGTTCGAATTGGCCGCGATCTGCGTTACAGGTTCAGCCCCGCCAATAAAGCTATCAAACACATCTGGGTTTTGATCATCCTTGAGCAAAACAATATGATGGAGACATTCAATCTTTTGCCCCTCTAGCATAGCTGGGTAATCAAGTCCCAAAAAGCCTTTAACGGTGAACAGCACTTTACAGTTAGCGCGGCTTAAAATGTCCGCCGCCTCAGTGCCTTTATAACGGGTATTGAGCGTCACCATGATCGCGCCGAACATCTGACCGGCTAGTGTCACAACGATCCAATCAGCGCAATTTGGCGCCCAAATAGCGAATCGATCCCCTTTGCCAAGCCCTAATGCCTTCATGGCGCCAGCGGTCTTTTGCACGCGAGCCGCCAGATCGGCATAGCTATAGGCAATATTCCCATCTTTAATAGCCAAAGCTTTTGGCTTTTTAGCGGCTTGATCAAATACAAGCTGAGGGATAGTCGTCATGAATCACCAGTTTTTTTACGCATTAAGACAGTTTGACTATACATTTCGAGCATTTTGCGCAACATATGCCTAGAAATATTACGCACAATACGATTCCTGATGTGAGTCCTTATGATTTTTGAAAATAAAACGATTATCGTCACCGGGGGCAGCCGCGGCATTGGGCGCGGTATTGTCCAAACCTTTTTGGATCAAGGCGCCAAAGTCATTATTTGCGGACGGCGAGACCTCATCGACATCCCTGAAAATGCCTATTTTACTGCGCTCGACATCAGAGAGGCCGACGCCGCCAAAGCTCTGATCGATTTTGCCCTTGAAAAAACAGGACGCATCGACTGCCTTATCAACAATGCCGGCGGCGGCCCGCCTATTGCCTCCAAAGATGCCAGCCCTCGCCTAACCGAGGCCGTCGTAAAACTAAATCTTTTGGCTCCCATCTACTTATCTCAAGCTGCCTATGAGGCGTTAAGTGAGTCCGGTGGTTCCATTATCAACATTTCCAGTGTTTCTGCGACCCGGTCGTCACCCGGTTCCATGGCGTACGGCGCGGCCAAAGCAGGCCTCCTCAACGTCACCACATCACTCGCCATGGAGTGGGCCCCGAACATTCGGGTCAACGCCATCATTGCTGGATTAGTTGAAACAGAAGCCAGCGCCGACCATTACGGGGGCGATAAAGGCATGGCCCATCTATCAGACTCATTGCCCATGGGACGTATGGCAAAACCCGGCGATATCGCCAAAGCCTGTCTTTTCTTAGCCAATCCTGATAACAGCTACGTTTCAGGTGCATGCCTTGAAGTCCACGGCGGGGGCGAACCGCCAAGTTTTCTAAAAATCGCTGAAGCAGCCCATAAGCTGGGCCAATAATCAAATGAACGCCGTAGAAGCAGAGCTCGCCATTCGCAATGTCATAGGCCTTTATGGCCTGGCGGCAGATTGCGGCGATATTGATACGGCGCTAGCTTGCCATATGAAAGACGCGGTTTATGTGGTCAGCAGCCCGCGCGCTGGTCGTGACGGTGAAGCAGATGACCTTGAACTTGTCGGACATAAGGCTATTCGCAACATGCTATCATCGGATATGCATCAGTCCCTCCTACCTAATTGCGCCCATACTGTCGGACCATTGGTGGTTAAAGTTACGGGCGAAAGCGCTAGCGTATTAGGCTATTCCCGCGTTTATAATAAAAACGACGGTATGCCTGTTTTGATGCGCCTCGCTTTTAACAAATGGGATATGAAAAAGGACGACAACATCTGGAAAATCGCTCGGCGTGAGAGCCGCGTGATGGGTGAAGAAAAAACTCAAGATTTACTGAAATCTAATCTCAAGAGTTTCCGATGATCTCCTTTCGAGGGTGGCATGTTTTAGGGGCAAGTTTCATCACAGCTATGCTTATGGCCGGCGCAACTTTTTATTCCTTCCAGCATTTCGTTTCCCCTATTGAAGCCGAATTTGGATTAGGTCGCGAACAGACAAATATTGGCATGATGGTGTTTCTTCTTAGCGCGGCCATCTGGGCGGCCATCGTTGGCAGTAATCTGCGTAAATTTAATCCAAGGCCGCTGGCTCTGATCGGTATTTTTGCGTTCGCGGTGGGCTTCATCGCCTTGTCTCAAATGCAATCGCCAAAACAAATGCTATGGGTCATCGCCCTTCCGATTGGATTTGGCTTTACCGCCTGCGGACCATTCATGTCCAACGCGCTGACCACGAATTGGTTTTATAAATTGCGCGGCCGAGCCCTTGGTATCGCTGCCGTTTCAACATCCGCCGGCGGTTTTTTAATACAGCCTATATTTAGTCATTTGATTGAGACTAAAGGCTGGCGTCAAGCCCTTCTAATCATGGGCATTTCTATCGCAGTCATAGCCACGGCGCTTATCCTCAAATACTTTATTTCTAGGCCCGAAGATATCGGCCAATATCCGGACGGGGCTTCGGAAACCGTGATTGAAGAAATCGTGGCAATAAACCCTTCCAAAATATTGAAAAATAGAGATTTTTGGATCATAGGGCTAGCCTGCGGACTCTTACTAGGATGCGATCAAGCCCTACTCATTTCCCTAAAACCATTCGGTGAAGACCTTGGTTTCACCAACACGCAAGCGACACTAATTCCTACAGTCGTCGCAGGTTCGGCTATATTAGGCAAACTCGCCATCGGCTGGATGGTAGAACGGTTTGATAAAAGATGGGTGTTCGCCCTCGTCTGCGCGTCAAACATCGCCTTCTTGTTGACAGCCATACTGGCGACAAAATTCATAACGCTCCTTATTGTCGCCACATGCGTGGGCATTGCCATTGGAGGCATCTACCCTGTGTGGACCAGCATTACGGCAGACACATTTGGACGTGAGCATTTTGCGCCGGCAATCGGCATGATGAATTTAATCACAGTATTCTTAGCCGTCATCGCTATGGGTTTTGTCGGCGCTTCCTATGATCAAAACGGTAGTTACGAGCAAGCCTTTAAGGCCTTAATTCCCGTCGCTGCCCTAGCCGCATTCGTCATGATATTTGTTAGAACAAAACCCAGAATCTAATATTAGGAACTCCAATGAAACGATTACTAGTCACTCTTTTATTACTCCTCATTGGCATAAGCCTCGGTCTTTTTATCGCCTATAAACGCGGCGGCGAAACCGAAGCCGTGACCCATATCATTCCAACCCAACATCTCGCTAAATTCAACTCCCAAGGCATCCGTCTTTTGTCCATTCCCGGCACAAAGAACTTTCGCGACATGGGCGGCTATAAAACCGCAGACGGGAAAACCGTTAAATGGAATATGGTCTACAGATCAGATAGCTTAGCTCACCTTGATAGCGCAGGCATGAGCGCTTTCGCGGACCTCGGCATTCGCGCCATAACAGACCTTCGCAGCGAACCAGAACGTATTCAGGAACCCGATAGAATTCCTGCCAATTATCCCGGCAGCAAATATCAAGTTCTGCCAATCAATGATCGTCCCGTTGATATAAGGGCTCTGGGCAAGCGCATTGTCATGGGCAAGATCACAGACGCAGAGATATCTGATTTGCTCGATCATCGCCGCTTTATCACTAACTCATCCCATCGGAGCTATTGGGGTCAATGGTTAGCGGAGCTAGCCAATGACGATGCGACGCCGCATTTGTTTCATTGCACCTCAGGCAAGGATCGCACGGGCTTTGGCGGCGCAATATTCCTGCTGGCCATTGGTGTCCCAAAGGAAACAGTCCAGCAAGATTTCCTATTGAGCAATAAAGTCCTTGAAGACTACAACACCGCCCGGATCGCGGAGATCGACAAGAAAATCCCCGGCAATATCGATGAGGCACTGTTTCGGAAGATCCTAGGCGTCAGCCAAGAGACCATTGAAGCGACCTTCGCGGAAATGGAAAGCAGATATGGGTCAATTGATGGTTTCTTCAGAGATGGTCTTGAAATCGACGATGAAACCCGACAGAAGCTTAAAGACAAGTTTTTAGAAGATTAATTCCCAAAAAATTACGCATATTGCTATTTTTCTTTGACAAAGATGCCTATTTGCGTAAATTTATGGTATAAATTTTACGCACTAAGGTATTTAATGTCTGCTCAGACATACATCACCATACTGACAGATACCAAGGACAAAATCCTGACGATCACGCTTGATCGCCCCAAACGGCTTAATGCTTTGTCACAGCAATTACTCGACGAGCTCAAAGCCGTATTGGATCAAGCCAAAGACGATCCGGATGTATCAGTGGTTCGGATTAAAAGCTCGGGGCGAGCGTTTTGCGTTGGCTATGACCTTAATGAGGAAGATTGGATTACGTCCCAATATCCTGCCAATTTCCCCGACGGTGTTGATCTAGAACAAGACGAAAAAGACATCGTCAAACTCCTCGACTACTGGCTCGCTATGTGGCGCTTTCCCAAACCCATCATCGCGCAGGTCCACGGCGCTTGCCTATCGGGCGGCGGCGAACTTCTCGCGGCTTGCGATATCGTGGTTGCCACGGACGATGCCAGCTTTGGTCATCCTGCGGGACGCGACCTTGGAATTCCGCCGACTTTATTCTTTTGGCCTCATTTAATCGGCATGCGCAAAACCAAAGAACTACTATACACATCCAAGTCTATCGGCGCGGATGAAGCTCTCTCGCTTGGCCTGATCAACCATGTTACTTCGCCTGATACCATAGACGAGTTTACGCAAGAGCTGGCACAAGACATCGCCAAAACTCCCGTCGATCACCTTATAATTCTCAAACAATCTGCTAATAATTTTTACGACAATATGGACATTACCAAGTCTTCCCATCAAGCTGCTATACTCGATGCCGAGTTTCATCAAAGTCCGACATTTCGGGCCTTCTTCAAAACGGTCAGAGAGCAAGGTATGAAAGCCGCACTTGAACAACGTGCAAAGTTATTTGGATAAATCATGAGTTACTTAAAATGAGCCTACCAACCGCCATACAGTTCAGAAATGCTTTGGGGCAATTCGCGACGGGCGTCACCATTGTGACGACAATGGAGGATGAGGCTACTCCCATAGGCGTGACAGCCAGCAGCTTTAATTCTGTCTCTCTCGATCCGCCTTTGGTTCTTTGGTCCCTCGCCAAAACAGCCCAATCAATGCCAGCCTACCAAATGTCCGGCGGGTTTAATATCCATGTATTGGCCTCCCATCAAAGCGACCTATCCAATCAATTTGCCCGCTCAAGCGACAGTAAATTCGAAGGCGTAGATTGGGGGAAATGTGATCAAGGCTTTCCGCTATTACCTGAATACGCAGCTCTATTCAGGTGCAAGACACAGTTCCAATATGAAGGCGGCGATCACATTATATTTGTCGGAGAAGTCATTGATTTTGAAGAAAAAAATCTACCACCACTTGTCTTTCATAGCGGTCAATACGCTGATAAGAAAAACAAATCAAAATCCGACCTCCCCACTGAACCTAGTGTAGACTTAGCGGATGGAACCTTCTCAGATAACTTCCTGCTTTACCTCATATCCCGCGCTCACTTTCAAACGTCTCACCCCGTCCGTCAAGCTGGCCGCAATATTGGCCTGTCCGAAGCAGAGTATTTCTGCCTGTCCACTTTGGCCATAAACGGAGCCCTAGCCGAGGGCGATATTATCGCTCGTTTAGAACACACCGGTCATATTCCGGACAAAGAAATTTTTGACCGCCTCGAGCGCAAAGCCTTGATTGAAATAGAAGCGGAAAAGGTGAGCATCACGGATCAAGGCCGTAATATTGTCGTGGGCTTTCTAGCCAAATCCAAAACTCTTGACGAGAAAATTAAAAAGCACTTCACCCCTGACGAACTGTCGGGAGCCATCAGTTTTCTACAAAAAGTGATCGATATCACGGGATCAGACATACCAGAATTATGGTAAAGGGGCTATGGTAATGCTAGACGGAAAAACAGCGCTCATCACAGGCGCAGGAAGCGGTGTAGGACAAGGCATCGCCCTCGCCCTTGCGGCCAAGGGTGTCAATATTGCCGTGGCTGGCCGGACGCTGGATAAATGCAAAACAAGTGCTGACTTGATTAGAGAGCGCGGCGTTAAAGCCATTGCTATCAGGTGTAACGTCAAATCCGAAGCCGATTTAAAAGCGGCACTTGATGCGACTATTGCTGAATTTGGGCAACTTGATGTCTTGGTCAATAATGCTCAGGAAGTGAAGCTCGGCCCGCTTTTATCCATTTCCGATGATGAATTTAATGGTAATTTTCAGTCGGGCCCAATGGCCACTTTCAGGCTGATGAAAATGGCTTATCCTCACCTTAAAGAAACTAAAGGCCATGTGGTCAATCTGCTTAGCTCTGTTATGAAACGCTGGGACGTTGGCAATTACGGGGTCTATGCTGCCGTCAAAGCCGCCACGCAGCAAATCACGCGCGCCGCCGCCAATGAATGGGGCAAAGACGGCATCAGGGTCAACGCCATCATGCCTCACGCCAAGTCCCCGGCCCTTGCCGGATGGATGGAGCGCAACCCGGCAGAGGCCGAAAAATTCCAGAAATCTATTCCGCTTGGTTATGTCGGGGAATGCGAAGAACATATTGGGGCATTCGTCGCCATGATGTGTATGGACGAAGCGAGCTATCTTTCAGGACAAACGATTGCCCTTGACGGCGGTCAAGTGTTTGTGGGTTAGCTATCTCTATAATTGCCAATTTCTTCCCCAGCCCCCACCTGACAGATCGGCATTATGAGAAATTTGGCCGATTTCACGCAGGTATTATGAGAAATTCTGACGATTTCATATGAAACAAAATTAGCTATAGTAATCACCGAGACGCCAATATAGGCGTCATCATATTCAAATCCTAATACTGATTGCTCCCCTTTTTTCCACTCATTCCGTTGAAAAACCGGACCCAGCTGCAATAGTCAGGACACATCCCTCACCATCAATTGAAACCCATAAACTGGATCCCAAATCAAGTTTGGGATGAGCGAAGTGTGGGGGAAATGAATGAATACCGTAAAGAGAGGATAGATTCGAAAGCGTTATCCCCCATTGGCAGAAACACTTAGCCACGGCGCATTTCGGGCTTCCGCCCTCTATACGCCCTACGAATTGGTTTACGCAGCTTACTTGTTATGTGTTTGGCTCCTCTGGATAATTTGAAATTTTCTACATATAAAATCATATACAAAAAATACCATTCCAGCACCTAGACCTCCACCTAGTATCAATAAAATCAAACCATTATTATAATTTGGCGGCCTTTCAGTTAAAGGCGTGCCTGTAGCAAAAAAATATAATGCTAATGGTGCCATCATAGTGCAAATCATAACAACGAATGAAATCAGGCCCGCTAAAAACCTCAACCAATCATCACGCTTTATCTCTCGTTTCTTGACATACTTAAAATGAAAAAAAGCATGACTAGGTAAAGCACAAAGAATTCCTAATATTAGGGCCCAGAAGGGATCAAAAGCATACTTTCCTTCAAAATAAATCAAGAAAACAAATGGCGCACCTAACATTGTAAAACAGGCAAATAGGTATAAAATGATAGACACCCATACAAACAAGGGCTGGTCATTTGTTTTCCCTGCAAAGTAGTTCATCAATCCAAATGGAATAATGTTTGCCACAACACTAAACAATATAAGTGCAATGATATAGGCTAGGATCAAATTACCCCTTCTCCCGAGCAATATACCCGTCAACAACCCTGCCAAGCACCGTCATCGGAACCGCGCCGCCGAGCACCACCGCATCATTAAAGCGTCGATAATCGAACTTATCACCGAGCTCAGATTTAGCTTTGGCTCTGAGTTGATTAATGGCCGTATGACCGACTTTGTAGCCGCAAGCCTGGCCGGGCCAGGCGCAGTAACGATCGACCTCACCTTGCACTTCAATCGGGTTGGAGCCGTTATTGGTGACGAACCAGTCAATGGCTTCTTGGCGGGTCCAGCGTTTGGCGTGAAGACCAGTATCGACCACAAGGCGACAAGCGCGGAACGCCAGTGCTTGGAGATAACCCAGACGCCCGACCGGGAAATCATTATAAACACCCATTTCATCGCCGATCTGTTGCGCGTAAAGCGCCCAGCCTTCGGAGTACGCATTGAACGCCAGAAGCGAGCGGATCAGCGGCTGTTTAAAGGTATATTCGCCTTGCCAAACATGGCCGGGAATGGCTTCGTGATAGGTCAAATCCATCAGGTTAAATTTATTGTGCAAATCCGGCGTACGCAGATTAATCCAGAAATGGCCCGGCTGTTTGCCGTCAATGGACCCTGCCCCGCCATAAGCCCCCGGCGCGCCGTCTTCAACCTCAGGCGAAATGCGGGTGACTTCGAGAAAGCCCGGAACTTGGGTCTCAAATGCGTCCGGCATTTTACTTCTGATTTCATCCAATGTTGCATGGATGAATTCCATTATTTCCTGACGGCCTTCATCGCCTTGTTTGAAATGATAGCGCTTGTCTTCGCCAAGTGCCGTCATACGGGCGCCAACCGTGCCTTTGCTATAGCCGATGGACTGCAAGATAGGTTCCATTCGGGCTTGTAGTGAGGCCAGTTCATTCAGTCCCATTTGGTGGACTTCATCGGCGCTCATGGTTGTTGTCGTCCCGGCCCGCAGCGTCCAATCGTAATATTCATCCCCTTGAGGCTTGGCCCATACACCAGCATCGGATGTGGCGGTTCTGGCTTGCATTTCAAGAAGCGCCATTTGCCGCTCCATGGCTGGGCGGATTTTTTGCTCCGCCAGAATTTTGGCATCCTCATCGTAAGCCATGGCCATGTCTTTGGTTTTGGACGCTAACGTTGTCACAATCCCCCATGTGGCCGGATCGCGGGCCAGAGCCGTCTTGAGCTGGCCAATAGTTTTCGCCATCAGGAAATCTGGCAGGACAACACCCTTAGCCCCTTCAATACGGGTGCGTTCCGTCTCGCCGTCAAGCTGCCCCGCATAAGCTTCCATCCGCATCAAATAGGCATCAGCATCTTCGGCCGTTTCAATGGCATGAGAGCTATCGAGCATACTTGGAATTTCAATAAACGCGCCGGTGTTTTGCGCCACTGCATAGGGGCTGTTGCGATAGGACCAGTTATAATTCAAGGACGCCACATCGCCATAAGGAAAATCAAACCCTTCGGCCGCCGTTTCAAACATGGTCCGCACCACATCAACATTAAGCGCGTCACCAGCTTCAAGCGTCGCCGTATCAACGTTTTGCAGCTTGACCAGCATAGCCCGAACATCAGTTTCGATCGCCGCCTGCCCAGCCGGAGACCTATCCGTCAATTTGGATTTCAGTCCCTTACGCGCGCCCACGTCTAGCCCCGCAGATGATGCGCCTTCAGGATATGAATTCAGGATCAGGTCTGTCGCGCTATCGAGGAGTTTATCAACAGAAACGGGTACTGGCGGCGTAACAACTTCGGCTGATTTTTTACAGGCCGTGATAGCGCCTGTCGCGGCAACGGCCGCAGATGTTTGCAACAAAGTGCGGCGGGAGATGGTCATGGCAGAATCCTTAGTTTTTAGATTTGTGCCACGGCCTGCACAGCAATGCAATCATATCCCCACTTCGCTCATACCGCTGAAGAGCGGTATCCACGCTCAATTCAAGGCAATAGTGATTTTAAAAAATAGACGATCTCAACCATAGCTTGGGCCCCGCTCTTCAGCGGGGTGAGCGAGTAGTTTAAGGCGCGCAACTGATAGCCATTATTTTGCGGAAGTGCTCAATATCTTCTGGGGGCATAGTGTTTAGGTCAGAAAACGTCAGTCGCTGTAAGGCCTCGCCTGTCTGGAATGCGCTAAGTTGCCGATCAGAAAACCCTTGCACTTTAGCCATTTTAGCCGCGTCGACGGTTCCGGCATTATGGTCCATATAGAGATAGGCATAACGCTCGGCGGCGCAGTCAAACCCTATGTCCATCAATGTGGTGGAGCTGCTTCTCTCGATTTGCAGCGTGGCAACGCCGTGCCCTGACGGGGCAGTTCGGCGATCAATGACTATGGTCCTCGATTTTCCGCCGCCAGGATTAAAGGCGTCAAATGCGTATAAACCCATAACCTTTGGCGGCGATACTGGCGTAGGCGCAGGCTCAAGTTTAGGCTCAAGCATTGGTTTAGGCTTTGGTTTTGAAGTTTCGACAGCCGGTTCGAGCGTGGCAGGTTGGAGTTTTTCCTCTTGCACAACTTCAATCTCCACAGAAGACGGCGCGACCTGTTTTGTTTCCCCGCAACCCGCTCCAAGCCCGACTATTAAAGCCAAAAAAATCTTTGACGATATCGCTATATTTTTCATGAGTGCCCCTTATATGAAAAATGCACATACCATAAACGGCGGCAAAACTAAACGGGTTATGGCGTCTCCCACCTCCGCTCCTTCCCGCGTAGGCGGGAATCCAGAACAGTGGTTGCGGCAATTAGCTCGTCAGGAATTATTAATACGTTGAATCTGGTTCTCCACTTGCGCGAGGATGAGCGGGTGATTTGGGACATAGGCATAGGAAACAAGCATTGACCAAATTGTGTCCCCCAAGTACCAATAAAGCCATATATTCGGGAGACATCACATGTTCAATTTATCAGACAGAACAGCCCTCGTTACCGGCGCGGGCCAAGGCATGGGACTTGGTATCGTCAAGGCGCTCGCGGGCGCTGGATGACCGGGCAGACCGTTTCACTTAACGGCGGAGCCTGTACGGCGTAATGGACTATATCGATCCAAAAATATTTGTCCTACCGATTTTCGCCTTTTTGATATTGGCTGAAGTTTTTATCTCCGCACGTCGCAAGCAACAAGCCTACGCCCTGAAAGATTTCGGCGGCAGCATGTCACAGCTGGCTGGAAACATCGTCATGCTGCTCACGACCCAAGGCGTAATTCTCGTCTTCTATTATTGGGTTTATCAGTTTCGTCTCTTTGACATTACAATGAATTGGATGGGTCTAATCGGGCTCGCCATTGCCATCGATTTTGTATTCTATTGGTATCACCGCGCCTCCCACCGGATACGAATTTTATGGGCCATCCATGTAGCGCACCATTCCAGTGAACATATGAACCTTGGCACCGCGCTGCGCCAGTCCTGGTTCGGACCATTATCCAAACCATTTTTTTATTGGACACTGCCACTGATCGGGTTCGATCCCCTCGCTATTTTAGCCGTGGGGTCGGCGCTCACCGTCTACGGTTTTTGGACCCATACCGAACAAATAAGGTCTTTAGGCCCGCTCGAACATATCGTCGTCACGCCCTCCCATCACCGCGCACATCACGGATCTAATCCGCAATATATCGACAAAAATTACGCTAATTTTCTGATCATTTGGGACAAGCTCTTTGGGACATTTGAACAAGAACAAGAAACCGTCAAATACGGTCTTACCAAAAACATCAAAAGCTATAACCCCTTTGTCATCGCTCTGCATGAATTTCGCGATATTGGCAAAGACCTCACCCAAAAATCCGCTTGGCGAAACTTTGGAAAAACGGTTTTTGGTCCGCCGGGAGATTAAGACGTTCTTACGCCCTTTACACCTAAATAAAGCCCAGTCACAACAATAGCTATCAGGTTTGAAATCATAAACGCCGCCGTTATTCCATTGTGTCCAAGCGCTGGAATGAAGTCCCGCGTAATAATTGTTACAACTACAAAAAGGGACGCAAATACACCCCATCCGGAAATAACTTTTGGCAAGAGACCTGAGCGTAAGAAAAGATAGAAAAACCCTGCCTTCGCAGCGGTCGTTAGGATGAGGCCAAGATGAAAAGACGTATAATCGGATGTGGCCTGTAAGCCCGCTAAAAGCTGCCTTTGATCAGCATCCGCCAATGTTTGGTAGGCAGCATTCCCTGCGATTTGTGCCGCGTTCATAGCAAATACCGTGCCGAGCAGCATTAAAATAGCGCCGCCAAGACTGATATAAAGGCTTGATTGCGCCAGTAATCTGCCATGGTTTTTTAGAAGTAGAAAAAACCCGACAGTAACCAATACATCCAGCGCAAACAAAAATACGCCCATATAAGCTTTTGCATGGAGACGGCTTTCTGCACCGAGCATATTCTCGGCTGTGGCAATCACGTCACCGGATAAGTTTATATCGATACCTTGAGCGAATAGCATCGCCGTCAATATCCCAATAACAATACTCGTTAAAAGAAGCCAACCTGTGGTTCGAGCGATATTTTGTAAGTCTAATTCTTGAACATTTGACATGATTACGCTCCTTTGCTTTCGCAAGAGCTGTAACATACATATTGATTAAAGCAAATTATTTATTGTTTTTCGATATATTTAAAGTAATTTGAAGTGACGTTTCATAAAATCCAGCTGCAGCGTCTTACTCTTTTTATCTGCAACAGGGTTATTGCCAACTGTGTAACCTTGTCCAATACAGCCGCCGGCCAATTCACCTAACCCTGCCCTAACAGCAGCGCGCTGCTCACGGGTCATATCTTGATCTGACTGAAATTTGCCGGATTTACCATTTACCAAGAACTCGCCGGTTTCCGCATCCCATGAAAAGTCACAACCCGTCACATAAGCACCGCCAAATTCACTTAAAGGCGAAGCGTTTTCCCAAGCATGGCCTGCGCCCTGAATTATATGAGCCTCGACGACACTGCCGCCTTCGCGAAGCTTATCTTGAACCTCGGCGCATTTGACAGGATCAACGGAATTATCGCTATCGCCGTAAATAGCAAGATATGGGGCGCCCGTCGTATTCCAACGACCTGTATTTTGATGGCAAGGGCCGTAAATATCCATATGAAGCGCAAATGGCGGAACATTCGGCGCCATAATAGCCTTTAGACGTTTATCCAGTACATAGCGCGTACCCATACCGCCATAGGAGTAGCCAGTTATACCAATCCGGCTTGAGTCAATAGCAGGATGGGTTCCTAAAACCTTTAATGCTGCATAGGCATCGGCCATGATATCAACTTCTGTTGTCGCCATAGTCTTCATCACATAGGGTGTTTCATTCGTTACGCCGCGAGGACCATAATAATCGAGCACGAATGACGCTATGCCATTTTTCGCAAAAAGCGCGGCATAGGTAAATTCACGGCCCTTTTTTATCCCTCCGCTGCCATGCATGATAATCATGGCTGGGACTGGCGCATCCGCATTCATTTCTTGCGGTAAGACTAGCGTTCCCTTGCCAATCGTTGGTGTTGCCTTGTCAAAACCATGCAAAACCCTTGAAAAATCATACGGGCTATTAGTCGGGTAATAAATGACACCAGACTGATCCGCGGTTAGCTCTGATTGCGGCTTCGGGTAATCTGGAAATGGCGGCAACGGGAGTGAAGCTCTTGTTTCCTTGGACTTGATATCACTGGACGTTTTATGACAGGCGGAAAAGCCAATCGCGGCACATAAAGCCAAAGCTATAGCACCCATTATTTTCATGCCGCACCGACTGACATCTTTGGCGCTTTTGACACAAGAATAAATAGAGCTGGTAACAGGGCCCCAAGAGCTGCTGCAAAATATATCGGAGCAGGGTCTCCAGATGCTAATAATTTACCTCCTATTTTACCGCCTAAAACCATGGATATGCCAAAGGTGGCCGGCACAAGCACAACAAGTTTTTTCGACGGGTCAAAGCGCGTTATGGCCGTGGTCGCGTAGAGGCACCCCAAAGTGAAACCGACTTCCCAAATCCAGGATGAAACCATAAAAATTTTGAAATCGGGCGCAAGCCACATGCCAGCCAACCCCGCCAGTAAAATTATCAGTGCAATAAAATGGGGCGGCTTGAACCCTGCCCGCATACCGATGATCGCCCCGACAGCACCTGCTCCGCCGCCAAGCCACTTTAAGACAAGAAACATCAATCCGATTTCCTTATCACTTGGATTATAGTTTTGCGCGATTACCGCGAGGAAGAAAAACAAGGCGACGTTCACTAAAAGGTAGAGCAGGAAAATCCCGACCAAAATCCAGCCTCGGCTCGCTTCTGCCCAAGTGGGATATTTGACTTTTTCGCCAGTGGTTGTTCGCTTAGGGAATAAGCCGGCGCCTAATCCTAAAAGCCCTGTGAAAACAGCCATGCCAACCATAGCTCCACTAAACCCGCCCTTGGCTATAAAATAGACTGGTAAGACATAAAGAAATGCTGCAATTGACCAAAGCTCTACAGATAATCGCGTGCCATATGCGCGCTCTAAATCCGGCATGTCCGCTAGCACTCGCGTGGCGAGTCCAATGGCTAAAGCACAAGCGAAGCCATAAACACCAAAGCTCCAAACCATGGACGAAGGCGGTGACTGACTGATAAACAGAAATGTCACAACAGCAAATAAAGCAAAGGCCAAGGCTGCGATCTTCCAGTTTACCTTATCGACCCAAAAAGGCGCAGATATCGTCCCAATAAGATAGCCCCACCCGGCATTAGACGATAAACTTCCTAGCTTATCAGATTCGAAGCCAAATTCAGTCCCAATCGCGCCGAGCAATAATGGCATCGTATTAAAAACCAATCCCCCAATAGCTGATACCATCGACACAGCGATGATAATCGGCATTAGGCTTTTAGTTTGCGTCATCTCTAATATACTTTGGCTTCACTAAAGTTAGGCGGCGCGCCGAGCATCTCTCTATAGGATGGTGGCTCCTTGCCATCATCTTTAAGGCCATAACGTTTAGCAATTTCTGCCCCGATATGAACCTGACCACTTAATTCCTGCGCCTTCGGATCATTAGCAATCGCGTGCACTATATGACCCGTAAATTGCGGGCTCTCTGCTACTGCCATCAAATCCTTATACTGGTCGGGGTGCACCTCAGCCGCCTGCGAGGCCCGCTCTGTTTTAAGGGGCCCCATCCAGATGGAAACAGCCTGCACATTAAACGGTTCTAGATCAACGGACATATCATGGGCGAATTTATCAACCCCTGCCTTTTGTGCGCCGTAAGCGGCTCCGTGCATATAACAAGTCCCGCCAAAGGATGATCCAAAGGCGATTAAGCCTGATTTTTGCTCTGCCATGATTTTTGCCGCATGCCAGCTCGCCACATAGGCGGAGCGAAGCCCCACATCGAGGATCTTTTGTGCGGCTAATTCTTTTTCCCAAAACGGTTTTGGTTCAATCAATTGGTGATGTATGAAAGTGGCGTTGTTGAACAAGACATCCAGCCGCCCCTGCTCTTCCATGATCTGCTCAAATAGCTTCTCGACCTCAGTATCATCAGAACTATCACAAATCACCGGAATACCTTTCCCGCCCACCTCTGTGCATTGCTGCGCGGTCTCGGCAACTGAGCCAGGTAACACCGTTCCATGCCAGCCTTTATCCGTTCCGACAGTTTTGGTTCGCCCCGTCACATAGACCGTCATACCTTTTTCGGCGAGACCTAGGGCAATGCCCTTGCCCGCTCCCCGGCTTGCGCCAGTGACCAATGCGATTTGTGGTTTGCTCATAGATTCCTCCGCTTCTCGAGAAACTTTAGCAAATCGACAGGACTGCGCAATATTTTCTTGGCTTTATTACGATTTTTGTGCATTTTCTAACTCAAATGATACATACTGCGTAGAAATACGCCTCAAAATTACGAATATTGATTATGACTCCACAAGATAAAAACTGGTTTTCATCCATTGAAGCCTCCAGCAGCGACAAAAACATAAGCTGGGATCATGAGACTGATGTGCTGGTCGTCGGTCTTGGCGGTGCTGGCATTGCTTGCGCGCTGCAATCCATTGAACTTGGACATGAGGTTATCGCCGTAGATAAATTTGCTGGCGGCGGCGCGACCAAAGCCAGCGGCGGAGTCATCTACGCTGGCGGCGGTACCTCGATTCAACAAGCCGCAGGCGTCGAAGACACGCCTGAGAACATGTTCAATTACCTCAAAATGGAAGTCGGCGAGATAGTGACTGATAATTGCCTCAAGGATTTTTGTGATCGCAGCGTTGAAACCGTTGAGTGGATGATCGGTCACGGCGTTGATATGCGCCCCACATTATGGCCTCATAAAACCTCCTACCCCGGCCCAACATATTTTCTCTATCACTCGGATAATTCTCTGCTGCCGCATTATAAAAAGAACGCAGCCCCAGCCGCGCGCGGTCATCGCGGCTATGCCCCGCTAGAGCAAAGCAAGAAAGCCACCAATCTCGGCGGCTCATTTTATGATCCTATGGCCGCGTCTGCGGAAGCCAAAGGCATGACCAAGATGGCATATACCGAGGTCCAGCAGCTCATAACAAATTCAAAAGGCCGTGTGGTTGGCGTCAAAGTCCTGCAATTCACCAATGAAGCCTCACAGGAAAAATACATCACCCTACGAGCCAAGGCGCATAAACTCATGGAAACCTTTCCGCCTATTATTCCGGGTTCCAAGTTTTTCTTCCGCCGCGCCCTTAAAATGCTGGCCAAAGCGTCAGAGTTAGAAGCGGGACGTGAAGAGGTTTTTATCAAAGCGGATAAAGGCGTATTACTGTCATCCGGCGGCTTTGTGTTTAACTCCAAAATGCTCGAACATTATGCGCCTAAATATACCACCGCCTATCCATTGGGTACGGACGGCGATTCCGGTGCAGGTATCAGACTTGGCCAAACGGTCGGCGGGCAAGCGGAAAATATGGACCGCGTCACGGCCTGGCGTTTTATCAACCCACCGCGATCCTTTGCCAAAGGCTTGATCGTCAACAAGCAAGGCAAACGCTTTATCAATGAAATGGTTTACGGCGCGACGCTCGGCGTAGAAATAGCTGAAAATCATAACGGTAAAGCCTGGATGATCCTCGACAAACCACTGGTCAAACAGGCCCTAGAAGATGTCAGCGGCGACAATGCCCTAAACTTCCAAAAAGCCCTCGCGCAATTAAACGCTCGATTTGGCGCGAAAAAGGCTAAAACAGTCAAAGAACTCGCAGCGATCATAGGCGTTGATGCCGATAATCTGGAACAAGAAGTGGCGGCCTATAATGAAGCCGGGCGGAGCGGAAAAGACCCTTTCCACAAAACCAAAGATGACATCGCTTTGATAGAGACCTCCCCCTATATCGCCATAGATATCGGGCTTGCCGCAAAATTATATCCCTGCCCGGCACTAACCTTGGGCGGCCTAAAAGTGAACGAAAAGACCGGACAAGTTTTGGATGACAAAGGCAAAGGCATTAAAGGTCTATATGCTGGAGGCCGTAACGCCATCGGAGTCGCCTCCTGGAATTATATTAGCGGGTTATCGATTGCCGACGGCATTTATGCTGGCCGCCGCGCGGCGAGAGCAATGGCCGGGAAATGAGGAGAATATCTCATTTCTGTTTTTTTTGGGGGAGCGTGAGTTCAACACGTCGTCGTAACACAATGCCCCAACCGCCTAGGGGAGATAATTATAGCCATGCTTAGCTCTTTGAACTGGAAAGCACAGCGCGGTAGCCCAGCAGCAATAGTCCCGTGGAAAAACCGATAATAATTGCGGCAATATTGATGCCGCCAATTGCCCGCTCAGAACTGTCAGAAACCATGATGGTCGATCCACCGTAAAGTGCGCCTGTCATTAAAGCGATCAGCAAGGATATATTTAGAATGAGCGCGATACCCATACCGATTCTTGGCGCGGAGCTTTTCCAGACGAGTAATAGCGCTAAGATTGATAGGGCCCCGTTCGTTAAAAGTTGCCAAGCGTTATGAAACCGAGCGTGGGGGGGCCACTCGGGACTTAATAAATGCGTGTCGCTAATTTCCAGAAAAGGTATCAGTCCCACAAAAATGAGTGCGCTTAAAGTAATCGATATGAGGGCTAATTTAGGCATAATGGGCTCCTTGATTCAAAATATTGACGCTGTCTATATTGACTCATAAAATAGACACTGTCAATATGCGCGTATGGTCAAATCAAATACTTTTCATCACGGGGATCTTAAGCGCGCGCTTTATGATGTGGCCCTATCCCTATTAGATCAGCACGGTGTTAGCGGCGTTACCATACGGGCTGTGGCGCGGGCAGCGGGTGTTTCCCACAGCGCGCCAGTCAATCACTATAAAGACAGGCGGGCACTCCTAACGGCTATTGCGCAAGGCCAATTTGAATTCATTCTGAATGAGATTGAAACTTCGCTTAATAAACTGGATAAACTGGGCATAGCCCCCACTGAACAAAAAGACCGCATAAAGGTTTTCGCAAACGCAATTATGGATTTTGGTTTTAGCTATCCCCATCGCTATCAATTGCTTTGGCGCGCCGACCTCATTGATCATGAAGACCCGGCATTACTTGTCGTTATGGACAAAGTTTATGACAAGTTATGCTTTGAGATCGAACGCGGTATGCCAGACGCGAATGTAGATAAGGACACGGTCGCCGTTGCGCTTTGGTCAATGGCGCATGGGTATGTTGATATGCGCCTATCTGGTATGTTTTCACCCCTTGATGACACGGTCATTGATAAGCCTCGCCGTTATGCCATGTTGGAGCTTTTTTTGACAGTTTTGACGTAATACTATGTTTGACGTGATGCGAGTTTGAAGTTAGCGCGCAACAGCGCTGAACTTCTCATAATCCGACGTTCTTAACGGTCAAAGATGCCTATCGCGTACAAATCAGTGGCTTATCAGCCTAGGTCCCAGCGACCACAATCTTGGCCAGACGGTTATTATATTTGATCGTATCGACGGCAACCGTCGTCTCAACATGGCGCACTCCGCCCAGGTCAAGAATTTGATTACTAGCAACGCGGTGGACTTCGGATAAGCCTTCAAAATGTCCGATGGCCAGAATATCAAACCGTCCTAATAGAATAATCACCGCGTTGATTTCGCGAATACCCCCGACTTGTTCGGCGACTTTTCGGATATGCTCTTGCTCGGCGTGAATACCGATAAAAGCCAGTTGCGGGCGGTCTAAATGAGCGACATTTGTAATGGCCGTAAACCGGATGAAGTTTTCTTCTTCGAGCCGCTTCACCCGCGAGCGAATAGTCCCTTCGGTAAAGCCCAGCTCGGTGGCGATTTTGCGGTTTGAAAGCCGGGCATCCCCCGAGAGCATTTCAATGATCTGACTATCGAGCTCATCAATTTTGTAATCTCTGATCATATCGGCGCCACATCAAAGTCAAACTTTATGATCTCGACAGCAACCGATGGATCGAGGCTCCTTATGCCTTTAATTTTTGATATTTTTTCAAGCAGAAACTCTCCCATATGCTGTAAGCTGGATAGCGTCACCAAAATTTCAATGTCGTGTTTTCCGCTCACGAGCTGCACACTGGCAACTTCGTCGAGGCCCGCGAGATCTTCGGCCACGTCATCGGCGCGGCGACCTTTCACATCAATTCCAATCGGCAAAAGAACATTGAAATCATAGGCGGCGAAATCCGACACGGCGACGATCTTCATGGCTTTGGCTTTTTCCATTGAAATAACTGGAATTTTTGTTCCTGGGGTAAAAGCCCCATCTTTAAATGGAGTAATATCGCCTATAAATGGCAACATGTCGGGTCCAAT
>JABABK010000034.1 GCA_014238285.1 Hellea sp. | reverse complement strand
GAGAGGCCGAAAATTGGATCGATTTTGACTTTTTTGGCCATCAAGTCTCGTTTCACGTCAAACCAGAAGAATTATCAGACGTATCTGCCAATGATGTAGACGGAAAAAACGTACCCGTTCGGCACTTTGGAGCCATTCTAACCTGGGATGACTGGCATAAACTCGCGGCTCGCTTAGAACAAGCCGGCACAGAGTTCATCATTGATCCCTATATCCGTTTTAAAGGTGAAACCGGCGAACAAGCCACGATGTTTTTCCTCGATCCATCTGGAAATGCTTTAGAATTCAAAGGCTTTAAAGACCCCGCTCAAATATTTGCGAGCTAGAATTAGAGTATACGTACCGGAGTTGAATGCCGGAAAGGTCCAAATTGCCTACATTTGAACAACTACCTGATAGCTATGAGACAGAACCAACTGTCGCTCATATCCTTGAACAAATCCGCGGTAATGATCTCTCCCCTATTCTTGTAACGGGTGAAGCAGGAACAGGAAAATCGACCCTGGTTAATTACATAAAAAGGGCCGGAGACATTAACAATATGGTGGTGTTAGCCCCGACGGGTGTGGCCGCTCTGAATGTGGGCGGGCAAACCATCCACTCGTTTTTCCGCTTCCCTTTCAAAGTCATTGACGAGCAAGCGCTGAGCGATCAACGTCCCAATAGGCTTTGGAAAAAAGTCGATTTTGTGGTGATTGATGAAGTCTCGATGGTTCGAGCTGATATATTGGACGGCATCGATATTGTTCTAAGGCGAGCGCAAGATTCCAATCTTCCATTTGGAGGGTGCCGAGTTCTCTTGGTCGGGGATTTTCATCAGCTTCCCCCCGTCATTCCAGCACGAGAAAAGGCTGTTCTAGGGCAATTGGGATATGCAGGACCCTACGCCTATGATGCAAAAGTTTTGGAAAATTACCCCCCGGTCCATTTTGAACTCGCTAAAGTGTATCGACAGAAAGATCCGCACTTTGTCAGTCTTTTATCGGATATAAGATTGGGCCAGAATGTCGAAGCTACCGTTTCTAAGCTAAACGATATTTGTGTCAGGCCGCACCGGCAAGAACACACACCCGTTTTGTTGACGGCCACAAATGCAATCGCTGAAAGATATAATCGACAAGGTCTAGAGGACCTGGGAAGCCAAGCGTTTGAATATGACAGTTTTACAAAAGGTCGTTTTAACGAAAATAGAGCACCGGCCCCTGCTCTGCTGAAGCTTAAAAAAGGCGCGCGGGTAATGGCCGTCAAAAACGATCCCCTTAAAAGATGGGTCAACGGATCACTCGGGACAATCACCGATCTGACAAAAGACGAGGTCTACGTAAAATTTGATAGCGGTGTTTCTATCAGAAAAATTGAACGGACTAAGTGGGAAGCGATAAATTATAAATGGAATGAATTAAGCCAAAAAATGGAGGAGGCCACAACGGCAACCTTTGAGCAAATTCCTCTAATCTTGGCGTGGGCCGTTACAATCCACAAAGCTCAAGGCTTGACGCTCGACGATGTAAGAATTGATTTAGGCCGCGGTGCCTTCGCCTCTGGTCAAACCTATGTTGCGCTATCTCGTGCTCGAACGCTTTCGGGTTTGTCATTAACGGCGCCCCTTCGAGTTCAAGATATTCCACGAAGGTCATCCGCATCGGTTATTTCCAGATGGTAGTTTTATAGTAGAAGTTTTCTTGAAGAGCTTGAATTAACGGAGCAGGAAAAAGGGGTATTCCTGCTCCGCCGATTTTAGAAAACCATCAATTTGCCAACATTAACAAACCGATTGTCGGTGACTTTCTAGAACTTGTATTGAGCCCGGACATACCACGATCCGCCCTCATAATTGGCCGCGCTTCTACGCGGGTAAGGCAGTCCAACATTTTGCCTATTGGCAAATGGCGCATCAATTTCATCGACATATTCGTCGAGAATATTGGTGGCACCGACAGCAACCTGGATATCATCCGTCACATCATAACCCAATTCAGCATCAATATAGATGGTAGACCCGATTTTGGCGGATGGGCTTGTGGCAGCATTAATGGTTCCACGTTCATCGTAATGAGTGCCATAATAGTTACCACGAAGCATTAGATTCAACTTTTCGCTTAGCTTGGAGTTCGTGGTTACAACGCCGCGCCATTTCGGATAGTTATTTTCAATATCTTCAACGATTGAATCGCCAACCGGAACCAAACCATTGACCAATGATTGGCCTGTTACATTGATTTCATTGTAGTTCAATGCTAGAGAAACGTCGGTATCTAAAAGCGATTCAAACTTATTGGTCAAAACCACATCCACACCTTTATGACGGACATCTAGCGCGTTGGTAAAGAAGGATACTGTCGTTGTACCCGTCGATGTCGGCGCCGCTATATTACCCGTCCGGTAGATACGATCTTCAACATCGATTTGGTATAAATCAACCGTCAGATTGGCATTATCCAGGAAACCAAACGTGCCGCCCACACTAAAGTTTTGCGACTTTTCTTCCGTCAACGGCTTGCCGCCGACACTAACCGCGACGGGGTCAGTTGGACGAATTTGGCCTTCAACCGTTTGATTGCCTGCTGCGTCAAACGTTGTGATTTGTGATGTAATATTACTTTGCCCAGGTGTTGGTGCATGGAAACCCGTAGATGCAGCGCCGCGAATAGCGACACGGTCAGCCAGCCTTAAACGACCTGCAACTTTCCAGTTCAGCGTGTCACCAAAATCCGAAAAGTCTTCATAACGTACGGCATATTGCAATAATAAGGCATCGCTAACATCGTGTTCTATATCGGCATAAACGGCGACATTATCCCGTTTGTTAACGCCTGAGTTTTCAGGTGTAAAACCACGAAAGCCCGATGACCCAGATCCAATATAGGATGCTTCTTCGCCGCCGGAAACAGTGTATTTTTCTTCCCGCCATTCAAAACCAAGACCTAGATTAAGGTTATCCCGAATTTCTTTTGAAAAATCAGCATTAATATTCGTTTCGGACTGTTTCAAAGACCCCAGATCAAAATCCCGTTGAGCAGGTTCGCCGTCTCCGCCAAGACCAAGAGTTTGGTTGACAGAATTATGCAATAGATAATCAAGCTCATTACTTCCAGTTGACAGACTAAAGTCGTAATTCCAGCCAGTAGAATGTAGACCGCGAAGACCGGTTGTCAGACTAATATCGCGCTGTGCACCATCCAGATAAGGCGTAAATCCTGTATTGAGTAGCGGCCCGGAATAACCAAAGTTATCGACAAGACTGGTCAAAGACGAGTGGGACGGATTGCGGTAGAAAAAGCGAAACCGTCCATCTGTATCGGCAAAGTTGCCCGTGGCATAAAGCTCTGCATCTGACCCGATATCATAGCCTGCATTTAAGAAAAGGCGAACACCGCTCGTTTCTGGACGACCCCAAGTCTGTACAAATGGCTCATCACCAAAAGGGCTATCCGCGCCTACACCTTGATTTCCAGCATCAACTAAGGCTTGACCGTCTGGCCGTTGATGACCACGGGACAAAGCATCATTTTTGATCCATTCGCCACTGACGTTTACAAAACCATTATCTCCAAGCGCCGCCCCAATATTGGCACCAATTTTATAACTGTTTTCACCTTCATAAAACTGACCAAATTGAGCGACAACTTCGCCGCCTTCTGGCGCGTCTTTTGTGACAAAATTGATGACACCAGCAATTGCGTCCGATCCGTATTGAGCGGCCGCGCCGTCACGAAGAACTTCTACGCGCTTAAGAGCAATACTTGGGATCATGGCAATATCTGGCCCATGGGCGCCATTACCAGCTGCTGGCGCAAAAAAGTGAATAAGGGATGATCTGTGACGACGTTTGCCGTTGACCAGGACCAAAGTTTGGTCAGGAGCTAAACCCCTTAAAGACGTTGGGCGTACGAATGCACTGCCATCACCAGTTGCTGGCGTAGCCGTATAAGACGGAACCAAAGATTTCAAATTATCGGTTACATCCGCTGCATTACCTGTGGAGTTAAATAAATCACCTGAGAGGCTATCAACAGCGACAGGCGAATCCGCGGCCGTTCTAGGCTTTGAGCTCCGAGTACCTACGGAAATGATTTCATCTTCATAGACTGTATCATCTGTTTGAGCTTGTGCATTCACTGGCGTGCTAGCCGCAACTGCGAGTACTAGCGAAGCGCTAGTCATTAGTTTTTTCTTAGTCCTCTGGAAATTCATTTCATCGTCCTTTGGTTGGGTATCAGGTTTCTGTTGTGGTGAGATTGTAATAACCTCACGATTAAACAGGTGCCCGTAGAAGCCCGTATCTTGAAACATAAGATCCAGGGCTTCCCGCAAAGAATAACTTCCTTTTACAGGATTCACTTGAAGTGCTTTTACCGCGTCATAATCGAAAAAAAGCGGATAGTCCGTCTGCTGCGCCATAAAGTTCAGCGCTTCAACGGCATTGGTTACAGAAATATCTAAATCGAAAACAGGTTCTGCCGCATGCGCCTGAATTGCTGACATCGCAAATGCGGTTGTCAACATTCCGGTTCTTATGGAACGTCCAAGTTTCAATCTATTCCCCTAACCCTTTTATTCTTCAAGTGGTGAGATAATTCTACGTTCACCTGACAAATAAGAGGGGCCTTTACCGATTAACCTCAGTTCCGAATTCTGAGAAATTAATGTTTTTTCTATACTGTTGCACAAAGGCAACATTTTAGTGATTTCGATCAAGCCGGATAGTATGATCATTTAATGGCGTCGCAATAATTCCATATTGAATTTCCAAGATTTGAAATAATTGATCTGTTTGGCCAGACTTTAAGACGCCGCCAAATCTACGATTCATAATATCTGGATCATCAATAATGATTTTTAAATTCGTATAGCGCCCGACCTCCGCGACAACATAATCAAGAGTTTCGCCCGTGAAAATAATATTGCCATTTTGCCAACTATGTTTCACGCTGACGTCTTCAACTTGATTAAGTTGAATGGCTTTATCGGCGTATTTCATTTTCGCGCTTTGCCCTGCCTCGACAACTCCAAGGCTAGCAACTTTTACCGGCTCTTTTGCGTCTTCATCTTTGATAAGTTTTATACTGGATAATTCTACGGATCCCTCCGATACAATAACATCAAGTCCTTCATCACGCAGCCGAACAGAAAATTCCGTTCCTAAGGCCCGTACAATCCCGCTTTCTGCGAATACAACAAATGGGCGATCTTTATCATGAGTTACGGTGAACAATCCTTCGCCCTTTAATAAGCGAATATTTCTTTGCTTTTCAGTAAAATCGATCTCAACGTGACTATTGGTATTTAGCGTTAAAACCGACCCATCTTCCAATTTATATTGTTGTTGCTCACCGACAGCCGTTTTGTAAATAATCGGTACGGCTACCTGAGCAATTTGTGTTGGCTGAGCGGTATTTTTCTCATTCCAGTTTAACGGCGTAAACTGAGACGTAAATATTAATGCAATCAAAGCAAAGCCTGCCAAAGCATAGCCTAGTCGCCTTGATTGAAACTTTTCTCTTCGGCGTAAACTTCGCGATATAGCGTCGGCTTGACGAATAGGTTCGTCCATCGTGACCAATATATTTAAGTCATCCCAAAAGGCGGCAAGCTCCCGTATTTCTTTTTCATGGGCCGGACTTCGCCGCACCCACTCCCTGAACGCCGCAAGATCTTTTTCAGTGACGTCATCACCGTTTAATTGCGCGACCCAAGCCAAAGCTTCAGCTTCGACCAGTTCAGACGCTTTAGGCGTTTCTTGATATGTATCTTTTGAATTCACGATTTATTCCGTCATGCCTTATCATTTATGTTTTTTGTGCCGAGTTCGACAATGTTATTGCGAGCCATTTCCTGAACCCTGACAGAATCTCGACATTTCTTGAGGCCTGCCATAATGTGCTTTTCTACCGTACTTATCGAAATTCCTAATTGTTGCGCAATCTCACGATATTTAAATCCATACACTTTGTGCATGATAAAAACCCGTTGGCATTGCGGCGGTAATTCAGCAATTGCGATTTTTACTTTCTCCATTTTTTCTAACGTGATGACCCGTTCTTCAACGTTCTCGTCAGAACTTAGAGTGTTTTCGAGCGTAGAGTCCTCTATAAACTCCGTCAATCTAACTGACTTTTTTGACAAAACTTCAAGTGCCAAATTTCGAGCAATCCGGTAAATATAAGCTTTAGGATACTCAATCCCGCCTTTTTTTTCAGCCATAAAAGCTCGTATAAAGGTTTCTTGCGCGACATCATCTATGTCTTGCGGCCGTCGAATAAAGCGGGAAATGAATAATTTAAGGGAGTTTTGTTGTTCCAAAAACGTATTTAAAACGGACGTATTTTGCCCCGCCTCGTCTTTACGTTCTTTATTATTTTTTTTGGAACCCATATCAACAATACTTCTATCTGACTCAAAGTCATTTCAGCACATTATAGGTGCCTCAAATATATAAGAGTGTTTCCGTTAAAAATACCTCCATAGAAACTTAAAATAAAATTCAGCTATAGAGAAAATGTATCGGTATTGTTCTAAAAGACACTCAAAAACTAGGTCTTACTCACCTATTTTGAGCTTTCATTCTAAATAAATTAAATGCAAAATGCTCCATATGATTACTCTATATGATTGCGCGACTGCGCCAAGCCCCCGCCGTGCCCGTATATTTCTCGCTGAAAAAGGCGTTAAATATGATTGCAAACAAGTTGATCTGCGCACAGGCGAACAGCTTGGGCCAGAATTTAGAGCTATAAATCCGCGCTGCGCGGTACCAGCCCTTGTGACAGAGAGCGGAGACGTCATTTGTGAAAACGTTGCCATTGCCTCTTACATTGAAGAAATTCATCCAGAGCCGCCTTTGATGGGCAGTACTGCCATCGAAAGAGCCCAAGTCTTGGAATGGAATTGGCGCTGCGAATTTGAAGGCCTATCCGCCATCGCCGAAATTCTGCGCAATACATCACCTCACATGAAAGGTCGGGCCATGACCGGCGCGCGCAATGTCGAGCAAGTGCCTGAATTTGGTGCGCGCGGCAAAGAACGTCTAGGGTATTTCTATGAAGACCTGAATGAACGGCTTGAAAAATCTGCCTTCATTGCAGGCGACTTCTACTCATTGGCCGATATAACGGCCTTAGTCGCTGTCGATTTCTCCGCCTGGGTCAAATCTTCACCAGATGCCTGCCTTAAGGCTCTAGCCAAGTGGCATAAGGAAGTTTCTGCTCGGCCTTCCTCTAAATCCTGACAGCGCTGTCAGGTCAAATATCTGTAATTATTAGACTTTTTTTTGTACTTTTGCGACATCTACACTAGAAATTGGAATGAATTCTGCTAGTCCCTGCCCGAACCTGTACACCCGATTTGTACAAAGGGCGATTACAGGACTAGAGTGAACAAGGGTTACCATGACAACGGATAAAACTACGCGTGCGCTAGGCGTACCGGGATTTTCAGCTAATTACGACATTGAATGGAATTGGTCACCTGCCCGCTTTTACGAAGCTGCCGTTCGTGACGAAAATGCCGAAGTTGCCACAGGTGGTGCTTTGGTCGTTAAAACTGGTAAGCACACAGGCCGGTCAGCAACCGATAAATTCGTGGTTCGCGACGCAGAAACTGAAGACAAAGTCTGGTGGGAAGCCGCTGACCACATTTCAACAGACCAATATGATGCCCTGCGCGAAGACTTTGAAGCCCATATGCAAGGTATGAGCCTATACGGCCAAGACACATTTGGCGGCGCGGATCTCGAACATCGCCTACCCGTTCAAATCATCACCGAATATGCATGGCACGGACTTTTTGTTCACCACTTATTGCGTCAACCTACAGCGGATGAGCTAAAATCTTACAAACCAGAATACACAATCATCAACTTGCCAAGCTTTCGCGCCAACCCTGCTCGTCATGGCGTACGCTCTGAAACAGTCATTTGCGTAAACATGACAGACAAAGTCGTATTAATCGGCGGAACGTCTTATGCTGGCGAGACCAAGAAGTCCGTCTTCTCTATCATGAATTACCTCCTGCCAGAAAAACGCGTTATGCCGATGCATTGCTCCGTCAATGTGGATGATGACGATAATAGCGCAATTTTCTTTGGTTTATCCGGCACAGGCAAAACAACGCTTTCCGCTAACCCTGACCGTACACTCGTCGGTGACGACGAACATGGTTGGTCAGAACATGGTTTGTTTAACTTTGAAGGCGGTTGCTACGCAAAAATGATCCGTCTTTCTGCTGAATCCGAACCGGAAATTTATGCCACCACAAAAATGTGGGGCACGGTTCTAGAAAACGTGGTCATGGACAATAAGACTCGCGAAATTGATTTCGACGACGGTTCGCTGGCTGAAAACAGCCGCGGCGCCTATGATTTGACGGCAATTCCAAACGCCAGTCCAACCGGCCGCTGTGGTCAACCTAAAAACCTAATCATGCTAACCGCTGATGCCTTTGGCGTATTACCGCCTATAGCGCGTCTTACGCCGCAACAAGCTATGTATCACTTCTTATCTGGCTATACGGCTAAAGTCGCCGGCACAGAAAAAGGTGTCACAGAACCTACCGCAACATTTTCGGCCTGTTTCGGCGCGCCGTTCATGCCAAGACACCCGGTCATTTACGGAGAGCTCCTTCGTGATCTCATCGCCGAGCATGACGTAAACTGCTGGATCGTCAATACGGGCTGGACCGCAGGCCCTTATGGCACGGGCCACCGTATGCCAATTAAAGCCACTCGAACAATGCTAAACGCTGCCCTTAACGGCGAGTTGACGAATGCAGAATATCGCCGTGACGAAAACTTCGGCTTTGATGTTCCCGTTGAAATTTCAGGCGTAAATACAGGACTGCTAAATCCTCGCACCACATGGACTGACGGTAGTGCCTATGACGCGCAAGCTAAAAAGCTGGTTGAAATGTTCATCGAGAACTTCACCAAGTTTGAAAACCGTGTATCTGACGATGTGAAAGCCGCCGCACCGGATGCTGCGTAAGCGGCCTTCTAAAGGACCCCGGCCTAAAGTCTTACTGTTCGACCTTGGCGGCGTTATTGTCCGCTGGGTCGGCATTAATGCTCTCGCCGACCTTAGCGGCTCCACACCCAATGCGGTGAAAGCAGCATTAGGACAATCCAAAATATTTCACCAATTTGAACGGGGTTACGGCTCACCTCAGATGTTCCTAAGAGAACTCATTCGTGAGTTCGAACTAGACGTTTCCGAAACACAAATGAAGGAAATGTGGAATAATTGGGTACAACAACCTTATGAAGGTATCGCCGATAGGCTATTGAATTTACGCGTTAATTTTACAACAGCCTGCCTATCCAATACGAATAACCTGCACTGGGAGCATCTGAATACTTACCTGTCGTGTGATGACTTATTTGATCATATCTACGCGTCGCATCTAATCCATACGGCTAAACCAGATCCAGACTGTTATGAATTTGTCTGCAAAGACTTAGGCGTTGAGCCTAGCGACATTTGGTTTTTTGACGACACGAATGAAAACGTCTTAGCGGCGCAAAAACTGGGCATGACCGCACTTAAGGTCGATCCGAAATTAGGCGTGATTCCGCTTCTGGATAAATTTGGATTGGATTAGATTATAGCATTTCGCATTTAATTATACTCACGAAGTCCTCAGAAAATGGGTAAACTTCGCCCAATTTCTGAGTCCATTTAATGCGAATTGCTCTAAGCGCTTGGAATTTCCTTAAACTCGCCCTGATCATTTGACAGCATAAGCTTGGCAGAAATCACACTGAAATATGCGCCCTGGAGTTTAAGCCGTCCTTCTTCAACGGCCTGTTTCACAAATGGAAACGTCAGTAAATTACGTATAGATTGACGAACGCCTTCGAGCTCCATTTCATAGGTAAGCTTATCAGGGTCAGTGTTTTTCGCGACAACGATGTCTTTGGCATCATCAAGAAGTGACACCCACTTACCAACATATCCGCCATCTTCAGAATCGCCCAACCCATCAAGGCATCCCTGAATACCGCCGCAGCTCTCATGGCCCAAAACCACGATGACATCGACGTCCAGAACATTGATGGCATATTCGATGGCCGCGCTCGTCCCGTGATATCCCTCACCTCTGTCCAAAGGCGGCACAATATTGGCGACATTTCTCATGACAAACATTTCGCCCGGATAGGCGTTAAATATATCTGTCGGGTCGACACGGCTATCAGCGCAGGCGATCAACATTACGTCTGGATTTTGACCCTGTTTGCCAAGCTGTTCGTAAAGCGCCTTTTGAGCCGTGTAATCACCAGCTCGAAACGCTTCATATCCACTGACCAATCTATCATACCAAGATTGCATGAAGTCTTCTCCTATTCATTGGTCGATATAGTGGTCTCAAAGCGAAAAAGCCATAGATAGCTGGGAATTATGGTGCTTGACCTCATAGAGTCTATGGGTATGGTGCGCGAAAATTAGTGCATTTAGCACATCACCTGAAAGTGTGATTTGAGCTCAGATAAAAAAACCAGCGAAACGCCCGAAGAAGAAGCTGCAAAAATAAGTTTTGCAGATCTCGGCCTTGCGCCCAAAATCCTACAAGCCCTAGACGATATGGGCTATGTTCACCCCACCCCTATTCAAGCTGGCGCTATCCCGCCTGCGCTCCAAGGCAAAGACGTCCTTGGTATCGCGCAAACAGGTACTGGCAAAACCGGTGCCTTTGTGCTCCCAACGGTTCATAAGCTCTCTAAAGGCCGCGCACGGGCAAGAATGCCGCGCTGCCTCATAGTCTGTCCGACCCGCGAACTTGCAGCCCAAGTGGCTGAGAACGTTGAGCTTTACGGAAAATACCTCAAGCTAGAAATGGCCTTGTTAATTGGCGGTGTTTCTTTTGGCGAACAAGATGCCAAGCTACAGCGCGGCGTTGACGTTTTGATCGCAACACCGGGCCGACTTCTGGACCAGTTTGATCGTGGCAAGATATTGCTCAACGGTGTTCAGACTCTGATTGTCGACGAAGCTGACCGTATGATGGATATGGGCTTCATCCCTGACATCGAGAAAATCTTCAAAATGACGCCGTTTACACGTCAGGTCTTATTCTTCTCGGCCACGATGCCGGATGAGATCAAACGCCTTGTGGATCAGTTCCTACATCAGCCTGTCACCATTCAGGTCGCTCGCGAGAATAAAACAGCTGACACCGTCACACAAAAAATCGTTCGCATGCCAAGCTCAGATCGCAAACAAAAGCGCACGGCTCTCAGATGGCTGATCGAAAACACTGATGTCAAAAATGGCATCGTGTTTTGCAACCGGAAAAAAGATGTCGATATTGTCGCCAAATCATTGGCAGTTCACGGACATTCAGCCTCGCCTATCCATGGCGACCTAGAACAATCTCTTCGGACAAAGACACTCGCACAATTTAAGAACGGCGAACTGAAATTTTTAGTCGCCAGTGATGTTGCCGCCCGCGGCCTCGATATTCCTGATGTGTCTCATGTGTTTAATTATGATGTCCCGACCCATTCCGAGGATTACGTCCACCGCATAGGCCGTACGGGCCGCGCTGGCCGTAAGGGAGACACGGTTATGTTGGTCTCTCGCCTCGATGAAAAGTATTACAAAGGGATTTTGGATTTAATCCAGGTCGAAGCTATTGAAGAGCTGGAAATTCCAGATATTGAAAACTTCCCGAAGGAAGGCAGCCGACGCGGCAAGCGCGACGACAAGAAGCGCAGTAATAGCCGGCGTAGAGGCGGATCATCTTCAAGCTCGGATAGATCATCCAGGGCAGATAGATCTGATAAGAAAGCGCCTAGTAAAAAGACTGAGGATAACAAAACTAAGTCTAAACCTGCTTCATCCTCGCCTGATAAAAAAGCACCACCAAAATCAGAGTCGACTCCTAAAGATTCTGGCAAGAAGTCTGATAAAAACCGTGACCGGAAATCAAGATCACGCCGTTCAGAAAAACCCCACAAGAACGAAGGCGTCAGTGGCTTTGGCGACAATATGCCCGCGTTTTTTAATACGGGCTTGAAGTAATCAATTCAAACATTCGGTCGTATTCGTCCATTAATTGCTCAACGACTGCGTCACTTTCCTGCGGCAGGCAATGCCCTGTATTTGGAATCACAACCTCGCGGCATTCATTGACGTAATCACGACAGGCTTCGCTATTCACCTGCGTATCGACATATACGTCGGTATCAGCCGAAATGATTGTCACAGGGACATTTATCTTGGCATAAAATTCCGGTCTATTGATATATTCACTACTTTCAAAGAACTCAGCGCCCCATTGATTGGTGGCCCCGCCCACTCGTAGTTCGGGCTTGCGAGTAAAAACAGCATCTCTCAGATAAAGCCGCGCAGGATTTGAACTGCAATCGGAGCCCTGTGTGTAATCGAGTCCCTCTGGTTCCCAGTCTTTATTACCAAAGACATAATGCTTGGCTTTACCAAGGCGTCGAGAAATCTTCGTGAGTTTCAAAGCTTCATCAAAACTATACTCACCCGCAAGTGGTCTAAAGGCTGGTGCCAACAAATAGAGACCATTTATTGGCATTTGGTGATCCCCAGCGGCGCGGGTAACCACATGCCCACCAAAAGAACTCCCCGATAAAATCAACGGGCGGTCTTGGGGCAAATTTAGGCTATTGAGCCAATCTGCAACGTCTTGCGCATATACTGAAAAATCATCGACCCAGAGCTTTTCAGGCTGCTTATCGCGATAGCGCTGGGAGCCCCCTTGCCCCCGTAAATCAAATCCAAGCACATGATAGCCACGCCTTGCAAGCATATCAAAATGCTCGCCATACATATCCAGCGTGGCGGTATAACCGGGCACATAAATCACCGAAGCTTTAGCGGCGTCGCGATTACCTGTTTCGCCCCAGCGAATCCTAGTTTCGTCCTGAGCCTTAAAATCCCTCCATGTCCAATCAGATGGCATATCAGGAATTTTAAACGCATCGACCTGCGCCTGATAGGCTGCATCGACTTGATAGGGTTTGTACGATCTTTCAGGCCAAAAATAGAACGCTAGTCCAGCCAATACTACAAATCCAAGAAGTCCTTTAAGAAATTTACGCATTATTCAAAGGTTTCCGATTTCATTTTTAAAATTGTCTGACGGTATTCCCAGCGCTGTATCTCAATCATGATTTGACCGATAGCGCCTTCAATCTTACCAACAAACACTTCACGAGCCCCCGGACGCTTGCCCTCACCGATTAACACCTCAGCCTCTTCACAGATTTGCGCCAGTCGAGTCGCGCCAATTGCCCGTGCCGTCCCCTTGAGCGAATGGGTCATCATTTCCCAGCTATCATCCTCTAAATCAGGCACAAGGCTAGATGACCAAAGATCAACTTGATTCTTAAAAAGCCCAAAGACTTCGGCTGTTAATCCGATATCCCCGCCAACATATCGGTTTAAATGATCAAAATCGATCTGTGGTGTAAGTTCAGTCATAATTTTTCATTAGAAATTAAAGTCTTCCCTGTCTATCATTTTAACACTGATTCACAGCTTAACAGAAATCTAAGTGGGAATAACATGTTTAAGAACGGCGACGCATATTTCAAGCAAACTCAAACGGGAGAATCTCGTTGGTGGAGTTGGCCTATGGTTTTTTGGCTCATGGTTTTTGGATGGATTTTAGGACAAATGGTGACAATCCCAATGCCATTCGTAGCTATGGCCAAAGATCCTGAATTATTTAAAGAGATCATGTCTCTGTCCACAGGAGATACTGCCGCTCAAACTTCACAAATGATTTTAATATTTGGCATGTTAGTTCTTGGTGTTTTTTCAATTCTCTTTTTCTACCTTTTTAAGAAAAACGAGCAAGCAAGTCCCTTTGGTTATTTGACGATAGCAACAGTTGCAGCAGGGTTCAGTTGCTTAATACTACTATTCAACCAAGGGACTGGTAGCGCAGAAGAAGCGGCCATTGTGACTAAACTAATTGGCATTCATCCGATAAATTACGCCTTGATGCTTCTGACCTTTCCTGCCGCTATGTTCGCGCTTCTGCTTGCCAGCCGAAAGATTCACAAACGCACCATAACGAGCGTCTTAACCGCAGCATCAAAGTTCAGATGGAACCGGGTCTTTTTTGCAATAGGCCTTACGCTTATTGTCTATGGCCTGTTTACAGCGATCATGCATTACTCAGGCATAAGCAAAGTCTCTTATGCATTTAACCCAAAAACATTTTTCGGCTTTGCCCTCGTAAGCCTACTCTTGATCCCAATTCAAAGCGCAACGGAAGAAGTTATATTCCGAGGATATTTAAATCAAGCCCTTGGCCATTTCGTCAACAATAAATGGTTGATTTTCACGATTACGAGCGCCCTGTTCGCGGCTATGCACTTATCCAATCCAGAAGCATTTGCTGGTGCCGAACAAGGGGCTTTAGAGCATATACTCGTGATGAGCGGATATTTCTTTTTCGGATTTATTCTCTGCGTCATCGTGTATTTTGAAGGTGGTCTTGAAGCCGCAATTGGAGTTCATGCTGCCAATAACATGTTCGCCGCCATTTTTGTGAACTACGAAGGGTCTGTCCTGCCCACGCCTTCAGTGTTTCTCGCAAAAGCGCCAGAAAGTTCAGACAATTGGTTTCTTATCTTACTGCTTGGGATAGTTGCTCTTCTTCTCTACGTAACGAGAGATAAAACAGCAGCCTATGATCCAGCTTAATTAGCCCAAAAGCTTACGGCCCTCATCCGTTAATCGGCACACGAGCCAATCCGGTTTCATCGGGTTGGCAAACCAAGGTTCCGCCACGCCTTTTTCAAGGCACTTTCTAATAACACCGGACGGAATTTCTTGCCCGGCCCTATCAAACAAAGGCAGCTTACCGCCTGGTTGCTTTAAGCCCATCGACAAATAGGCACGTTCGCCCGTTGTCAACGATATTCGTTTTTGTGTATTCGTCACCATTTCAGCCCACTTTAACCCAGTTTCAACCAAAGAGATGCGTTATTAAATTAACGTCTTTTCCCATCCGTCTCAACATAGTACACTAAAATCACATAAATTCAGTTAACAGGCGCAATGAGGTCTCAAATTGTCGAGTATTCGCAATAAAATCAGCAGTATAGAAGCAGATGATGATGTAGCCAGCAAAGCTTTAGGGCTGCGACCTGCGGAGAACTCTGCCCCGCCTGACCCAGTATCTAAGATAGATAGAGATGAGCCCATGCCCGCTATCATCTCTCGCAGCAGAGAGACTGACTTAACGCAAGAGGAGTCAGAATCGCGCTGGCCATTATTTTTAATCATTACACTTGGAATTCTATGGCTAATTGCATCGCTATTTATCGCTAATGGTTTTTTTGATTTATCCAATATGGCTGGCTATTCCCCCATGCAATTGGGAGGTCTAACCATGTTTGTGTTCTTCCCACTTTTGTTACTTGGCCTGTTATTTTTCACGCTCAAACAACTTTCCAAGGTAACACAACAAGCCAATAGATTACGAGTTTCTGCGGACGCTTTGATAAAAGTCGATGATACTGTGGTCAGACGGGCGACAGAAATGTCTGGAATTATTAAAGGCGAAATAACTGGATTAAATGCGGGTATCGATACTGCCTTAACCAGAGCCGCAACCTTGCAAGGCTTGCTGGGCGAGCAAATGGAAAAACTTGGAGAGACCAGCTACGCCGTCGAAGATAAAACCAAGAAAATCACAAAGAGACTCGCCACGGAACGCGAAGCTTTATGGTCCATATCCAATACATTTGATGAACAGATGAAAGTCCTCACAGAAACCCTGGATACACATTCTGAAAATCTCGCCATGTCGACAAAGACGGCCGAGCAGAAAATTCAGGAAGCCCGTGTAAGCATAGAAAGCACCGCTTCAAAGATAAACACCACATCTGAATTGGTCCGTAGCAATACAATGGAAGCCGCATCAACTCTCACCGATAACCAAACTGAAATCTTGCGTCTATCAGAGCAGTTAAAGGCGCGCGCCGAAGAGCTTGATACGATTTATCAAAAACACGGCGCAGATCTCAACGCTATGATTGCCCAACTTCGCAATGAACAAGAAGACCTCAACCAGTCACTCGAAGAACGTCTTGGAAAAATGCGAGATGTCGCCCTCTCTGCTCAAGTCAGCGCCGAAAGGCTGACCGAAGCCAGTCATGCGGGGCGCGAAACTGTCATGTCCCTTACCCAAGCCGCTAAGTTATCTGAAAGCGCGATCAAACAACGTTTTTCTGATATGGAAGATATGGTGAAATACTCCAATACTAGGGCCGAAAGCATTAGTGAGAAAGCCGCCAGACGCGTGCAAGACAGCCTAGCTCAGACCCGAAAGGAAATTTTACGGATCGAATCCGATATGCAAGGATTGCAAGAAAAACTAGCGGTCACGACAGCTCAGCCCGTTCGATCTGAAAAAATCAACCTTAATGAAGACATCGCAGTCGAACAGGTTCCAACGGAAGAAGTCCCAATAGAGGCGCCAGTTTCGCAAGAACCCGCTAAATCAAAATCAGGCTTTTTAAACCTTCGTCCCGCTCCCAGTGAAAACAAAACCAATGAAGCGCCGAAAGCCCGTCTCAGTGGATTACGCCCTGCCCCTGATATAAATACAGATTTACATTTCGAAGCTTCCGATATTGTGACGGAAACTCCCTTCGAAGAAGAAATGACAATGCCAACTCCCGAGCCCGTAAATGTGGAGATTGATAACGGCCTGCTCAAACCTATTCAAAGCGCCCAAAAGGTCGAGCCGCAGACAGCCGAATCTAATGATGATCAACTTCGGCGCAGGATTACTGAACCTGAACCCTCCGGCGGCTGGTGGAAAGGCATTTTCGCACGCGGAGATAAGGCAGGGGAAATGAGCGCAATAGACGCTATCACTCAGCCATCACCTGTGCCAGAAGCTCTCACGCCGCCTGCTACAACCCTACAGAGCGAATCTATGGCGCAATCGGCACCACCTGCAAAAACTGAAGCTTTATCCCATAAAGATTTCATGCGTACACTTGAGCGCAATGGCCTTGGCCCCAATGCAATTGTAGATACTGGCACAATTGTCGAAGCTGTAAATGCGCGTATGCATGGCGGTTCCAAGCAAATGTCTATCGCCGTCGAAAAACGATTACCGGAACCTGTTTCGCATTTCAGCAAGTTGATAAACTCCAGCGAAGCGCTAAAAGATCACGCCATAAATTTTGCGGTTAAATTTCACCATAGTTTAACGCCGCTTGAAAATAATAGCGAAGCTATTAGGAGCCATTTGGAAAGTGAAGATGGACGGCTGTTCTTGCTTTGCGACGCGGCGCTCAACAAATAATTAAGCGCCCAGATTTAGACTACTGATCCAGTCGGCTATTTCGCCGAGTGCAGCTCGGTTAGCGCTATCCATACTATTGACAATCGCGGATACGCTTGCGGTATCGGCCCTGATTTTTTGGGTCACTTGCTTAGTTGCCACCAAATTTCTCGTACTCGAAGCAGCAAATGTAGCAGAATAAGCAACAATGATCGTAGGGGCATTGTCTGGCCCTTGATCGAACCTTGCCTCAAAATTATCAATATTCAAATGAACACGGTAATTGGCCCGCGCACCAGCGATTGGAATAACCCCGACAATATCCGCACGTTCCCCTAAAATGTCCAAGAAGGTCTGCTGCACCATACTCGGTAGGGAATCTGACCACTCCGCCCCGCCTGCTACAGCTAATCTTTGAGCGTCAGGCGATACAATAATTTCTCGACCGCTAATTAAGCGAGCCGCTGATGGCGTATCAATCCGAATAACAGGGGCACTGTCCAAAGAATTCACCCGAACACTATCTGTTGTCAGTCTATATACAATATTAGCTGGCGCAGGATCAGGCAATATACTCACACAAGCGCAAAGGGCCGTAGATGCGATCACAGTCGCAATAATTTTAGATGTTTTCATCATTGCGGTAACTCCATCACTTCACGATCTTCGCCAGCAATAAACTGTGCTGGGCTCTTTTCAAGTTGGTCGGCAATATCGCTCAGCGTGATCATCAAATCGCGCAGAGCATCGGTTGTTTCTTCCATATCAGCTAATCCAGAATTCGACATACGGTTAATGGCATCGCGAATATCCTGCGCAACTAAAGTGCTGTCCTCGGCAAGAGTCGTGTAATTATCGAGTGTCGTGCCAACTTTTCCGACGGCCCCTTTAGCCTCAGTTACAAGTTCCCGCACATCATTTGCAAATAGACCATCAACCGAAGTCGCCGCGGATTCAATAGCCCCTGCCGTAGACGATATATCCCGCGCGGTTTGAGCAATCGATTTCAACATGCTATCAAGGAGTTCTGGATCTACATCAGTATCTTTTAAATTTGAGGTGATCTGATTGATATTGCGCAGAATGCCTTGAAAATCATTGATAGTCTCTTCGCTCAGTAGAATATTGACCCTACGTATCGCCATAGTCGTGCCGTCGATAATATTCTCACCGCCGACAAGAAAGTTATCAAACTGGCTCATTTTGCCCGGAATATTATCCACGAGCGGATCAATAGCGCCCATTGAAATGGTTCCTGGATAGATTTGTATATAGTTAAGTCCGGTTAAACCTTGTGGTTCAAGCTGCGCCAGACCATCTTTAAAAATCGGCGTATTATTCATCACTTGCACCTGAACCAATACCAGATTGGGATTGGTAGGTTCAAAATTAAGTCCAATGACTTCACCCACACTCAAACCATTGAGCCGGACTTCACTCCCCCGAGTTATACCTCTTACAGGGCCGGAAAATTCAATGTTATACTCATCCCATTCCTGGTCAAATTCCTGTCCGGACAACCAAGTGGCAAATGTTACGGCCGCGATTATCGCGACGAGAACAAAAGTCCCTATCAGGGCGTAATGTGCCTTGTTTTCCATTAACTAGCTCCAGCCTTTAATGCGGCTCTTGACCGCGGACCTCCAAAATACTCCTTAATCCAAGGATGAGGATGATTCATAACTTTAGGTAAACTGTCTGCAATAGCAATGTGTTTATCAACCAATACCGCAACCCTGTCACAGATAGCATAAAGGCTATCCAGATCATGTGTGATCATCAACACAGTCAAATCCATGGCCTCTCTGAGGTCCAAAATCAGTTGATCAAAGGCTGACGCCCCAATAGGATCAAGCCCCGCCGTTGGTTCGTCCAAAAATAAAAGCTTGGGATCAAGAGCTAGCGCGCGTGCAAGCCCGGCTCTTTTACGCATACCGCCTGACAAATCCGCAGGATGCAATGTCGCCGCATGTGCCGGCAGACCGACCATATGAATTTTCATATCCGCCAACTCACGCATCAATGAGATTGGCAAATCAGTATGTTCACGTAAGGGCACCATTATGTTTTCGCGCACGGTCATGGATGAAAATAAAGCGCCGCCTTGAAACAATACGCCCATTTGATTATTCAGCCCTTGTCGATCCTTGCTTGAAAGAGAATCTCGATCTTTCCCAAAATAATAGACAGAGCCGCCATCAGGCTCTTTAAGCCCCAATAGAGTATTCATCAGCACGGATTTACCAGAGCCCGAACCGCCAACCAATCCAACAATTTCTTGCCCGTTTACATGAAAGTCCAAACTTTCATGAACCACATTATCACCGAATTGCGACCTAAGTCCTTTGACCTCCATGGGCGAGAGAGAGAAATCAAGTTCCATCTTAAACCCCCATCTCGAAAAACAAGATCGCAAATATGGCGTCCACGGCAATAACCGCAAATATAGCTTGAACAACACTTTTCGTAGTGCGGGTACCCAAAGACTCCACACTGCCTGTTACGGCGAGGCCTTGTCGGCATCCAATGATAGCGATGATTAAAGCAAAAACCGGAGCTTTACTTAATCCGACCCAAAAATGATTTATGCCGACGATTTCTTGCAGGCGTGTGAAAAATAAAATTGGCGAAATATCAGTGGGCCCAAGCCAAGCGACCAATAGGCCTCCGCCGATGCCTGAGATCATGGCCAAAAATGTCAGAACCGGCGCCGAAATAACACAAGCTATAGCGCGGGGAATAACTAAAGTTTCATAGGGGTCTAGCCCGATCACCTGCATGGCATCAATTTCTTGGCGCATTTTCATAGCACCTATCTGTGCTGTAAAGGCAGAATCCGATCGTCCCGCAAGCAGAATAGCCGTAATAATAACTGCAAATTCTCGCAATACTGAAATCCCTATTAGCTCAACGATGAAGACCTGGAACCCTAGAGAGGCGAGCAGGTTCGCACCCATATAAGCGATCACAGCGCCAATAAAGAAACTGAGAGTCATAATGATCGGCGCAGCATTCAGGCCGACATCTTCAATATGGGCGACAACAGACTTCCATCTGATGGTATGGGGTGTCAGTAATTGACGGAAAAGCACCGTCATAAAATGACCTAAAAAGGCAAATGTATCATATACTTCAGCGAAAAACCTCTCACTGGACTCGCCCACTCGAACCAGTGTGTCATACCATTGACGTGTTTCACGCGGCATTCGCCCCATTGAGGCTTCAGCCGCCTCACGCATCAGGACTTTTTGCCCCCTAGAATTTCCGGTTAATTGATAGGGAAAACAAACATCGTCACTACATCTGATGGCTTTTGCTAATATATAAGCGCCTGATGTGTCCATATTGCCAACATCACTAAAATCATAGTGGACATTATCATAGTCAATTCCGTCAAGTGATGACTCCAATCTATCATGAAACTTTCCAATAGAGGCCAGGTTCCAATCGCCTCGCGCCACAAAGCGCAGGACACGACCTTCAACAGAAAGCGTAAATTCATCCAAAGACATGGAATCTGTATTTGCCAATACGTTCATACCGCCTAAGGTGCCGCTCTAAAGCTATTGGGTCAAGTCAGGGATTTGTTTTGCGTAAGTTAGAATGCCGCACCATTCATTGGCCAGCCAAGGGTGAATTTAGAATTTCCCGTAGCGCCTTAACCCGTTTTCCAATGGTCCAGGTCAAAATTTTAGAAAATGACCATATAGGTAGATCAGAATGCCGCCCTTATTCCAGATATGACGAGACGCCTGAAAGCGTGACAGCGCAAATTATGTCCATACAGGTCGACATAGAGGCAGGTCTAACCCTCGACATGTTGCAGTCATCCCTTCCTGCAGGTGCCGCACGCAATGCGGTTGATTGCGCCCTTTGGGATTTAAAAGCCAAGCAAACCGGTAAGCCCGTTTGGGAATTAGCCGGGCTCACGGAACCCCGACCCCGCCAAACAGCCTATACATTATCCATGAACACATCAGATGAAATGGCCAAAGCCGCCAAACAGGCTAATCAATACTCTCTATTAAAGATCAAAATCGGCAGTGATAATGGCCTGAAAGCTTGCGAGGCCATCATTTCAGCTCGTCCTGATGCCAAGCTGATTGTTGATGCAAATGAAGCTCTTTCGGTAAGTGAGCTAAGTCAACTAAGCCGCCTTGATCAAAACGGTAATATTTCCCTGATTGAACAACCATTTCACGCCTCAAAGGATCAACCCGGTATTTTCGAGATAAATCAAACACCGATCATTTGCGCAGATGAAAGCCTTCATACCCACAAAGACCTTCAAAACATCTGGACTGCAGGCTACCGCGCCGTGAATGTGAAACTCGACAAAACAGGCGGATTTACAGAAGCCCTTAAAACCATGCGTCTCGCGCGTGCAATGGGATTTGAAATTATGGCAGGCTGTATGGTTGGATCATCCTTGGCCATGGCGCCTATGGCAATATTAGCCAGCCTAGCAGACTGTGTAGACCTAGACGGCCCACTTCTGCTCTCAAAGGATATTGAACCAGCAATTGAATACAAGGGTGATATTTTATATCCGCCATCGCCCGAGCTTTGGGGATAGATCAATTTACTTAATTGACCGGGATTTTAGAATAATCCGTATAAGTTTTTGATGCTCGGACCTGACGTCCATAATCATCCGTCATATCCTGCAACTGATCAACAGTCGCGGCCATCAAAGTAAGTTCAGCTTCGGTTTCAACCGATTGTAATTCTGAAGCGATTGTGAAAGTACGCTCCGCCTTACGGCAAGTCAAAAGCGCGGTTTCAAGGCTTTGTAATTCCTCTGCCATATCTGAGCCAGCGTCCGCATATTCTAGATAGACATCAGCGGCTTTAAGGGTTTGGCTCGCCATTTGACCGGCTTTGGAAATATCGGCTTTCAATGTCATAGGCGTTACCGTCGCGGCATAAGCGTCGTTTTCATCAGACTGAATGGCCGTATTGCCTTTGAGCAAGGTCATTGCAGCGGTCTTGAGATCGTAATTACTGGGTTCAACCCAACCATTAGCGGAAAACTCTTGAGTTAATTTTTCTGAAGCTTTGACAACCACATTTGTCGTCGCTTGATTGGCTGCTCGGTTAGCACTGGCAGAAGCATTCATGTCAGTGACACTGACCGTTGCGCAAGCTGACAGAATCAAGGTTCCCACACCTAATACGACCCAACGCAATTTCATTTTATTCCCATTCCCAATTTCTTATATATTTTCATTGTACGATTCAATGTTGAATGAACAGTGAATATATCAGCGGCTTACTAATTTGTAACAAGCAAGCCGCTTTTTTCATAACTATCCTTAATAGCACCTTAAACCCCGCAACTTCTATCCGACGAACAATGCCCTCAAATATTTGTCCCAAATTCCCGCGAGAAGAACGATTCCGACAAACACTGGCGCAACATATTTAACGAAAATCATAAGGAACCGCCCAAGAGCCTCGCCATCACCGCCGAGTTCCTGATCAAGGATTTCCTTGTTTAGACGCCAACCTGTGAATAAGACGACGAGTAAGGCTGATAGAGGCGCAATGATCGGACCAACTAAACCAGTATCAATAAAGTCAAAGAACTCCTGACTAAATACAGACCCTAATCCCAATAACACCATAGCAGCACCCGTCACCCAAGCTGCTTTAGCCTTCGTCATTTTAAACTGTTCCGAGACCCATGCCACGCTTGGTTCCAAGAGAGAGATTGATGAAGTAATAGCCGCGAAGAAAGCTAGGAAGAAGAAAGTTGCGCCGACAAAGTTCCCACCAGGCGCATTTGCTAGAGCTGTTGGAAGTGTTTGGAAGAATATCCCAGCACCTGCCGCAAAATCCAAATCATTTGCAAATACGATCGGGAAGATCGCAAATCCAGCAATCAAAGCCACGACCGTATCCGTTAGACCGACCGTGAGGGCTGCCTTTGGTATGCTAACGGACCTTGGTAAGTATGATCCATAGGTGATCATGATCGCGTTACCAATGCCAAGAGAAAAACAAGCTTGTCCTAATGCGCTATTGGCGACGTTGCCATTAATCTTACTAAAATCCGGCTTGAAGAGGAAATTAAACGCTTTAACAGCACCTCCAGAAGAACTGCTGGAAATGATCGCATAGCCAGCCAAACCAATAAGCAATATAAAGAATACCGGCATTAAATACTTTGCGGCGATTTCAATCCCTTTATTAACCCCACGAGATACAAGCAGTGATGTTATAAACCCAAAGAGCAAGAAATAAGGGATGACTTGTTTCGGTGAACTGACAAGTTCGCCAAATTGGCCGGCAATTTGATCCGGCGTTTGACCATCAAACGCACCTGTCAAAAATTTTGGGATATAAGCCATCACCCAAGCCGCAACAACACAGTAAAAACTGACGATCAGGAAGGACGCGATCATACCAAACCAAGCCCCTGAGCTCCATCCCTTTGAGACGTTACTGCGCTTGTTCAAATCATCCATTGATTTAACCGCGCTAGAGGCCTGACCAGCTCGCCCAATAATGTATTCACTCATCAAAACTGGAAGACCAACAAAGGCAATACACAAAAGGTAAATCAGAATGAAGGCCCCGCCCCCATTAGTTCCAGCTTCAGCCGAAAAACGCCAAAGATTACCAAGCCCAACTGACGAACCCACGGCTGCCATAATGAAAGCGAACTTTGAAGACCATTGTGCCGTACCTGCAGCAGCCATAGTTATCCCCTATTATAATTTTTGTTATAGCGTTTACACGGTAATACTGGCGCACAGTCAAGGTAAACAAGCCAGAAAATTAGAAAAATTTACCGTCCGCCGCGCGGTAATTCACTTTTCCGGTAAAGGTGGGCTGATAACATAAGACCAAAGCCAATCATCACCGCTAAAATTACCGTCCCGCCATAGGAAATCAATGGTAAAGGCACGCCAACAACAGGGGCCAATCCCATTACCATAGCTAGATTGATAAACACATAAAGCGCAAATGTCGTCGTAAGCCCCAGAATCAGAAGCTTCGAAAATTTGTGCTTACACTGCATAGCCATCCAAACGCACATAGCGATCAATAAGATGTAAAGCGCCATAGTCGCGAGACTCCCAACAAGACCAAATTCTTCACCGATCACTGTGAAAATGAAGTCAGTTCTATTTTCTGGAACATATTCCAGCTGTCTTTGCGTGCCGTTCATATACCCCTTGCCCGACACACCGCCGCTACCTAGTGCAATTTTTGACTGAGTAATGTGGTAACCAGCCCCGGTCGGATCAGAAGATGGATCAAAAAATGTTCTAATCCGAGCCCGTTGATATTCCTTCAAACCAAACATGAAGAAAACCGGTATAGCAATAGTCGCAGCAACAATTCCGCTTGAGATAACTCGCCAATTAACGCCTGCGAGGAAAATCATGGCTATCGCCGTCATTGTCAATAAAAGCGTTGTCCCTAAATCAGGCTGCCGCAGGATAAACTGTGCAGGTAACGCTATTACAATTAAGGCAATAACCAATCCGATAATGTGAGAAACTCTGGCACGGTCCAAATCATGATAATACCGCGCTAGCGCCATGACGATAGCCAGTTTCATGATTTCAGATGGTTGAACCCGTGTGAATTTCAAATCGAGCCATCTCTGTGAGCCGTTGATCGAAACGCCCCACATATCAACGGCCACAAGCATGATAAGCGCGATAATAAAAATTGGATAGGCCAGATGATACCATATTTTTATATCGATTAAGGCAACAACAAGCATAACGAGCCCCGCCGCCACTAACCGAATTAAATGTTGCTTGGCTCCATTATTCCAGACTCCGTCAGTTGCGGCAAAAATCATCGCCACACCAACCAAGCCTAAAATGTAAATCAAGACGGGTAAAAGCCAGTTGATTTCATAAAGTCTCGATTTAATGGGCTGCCAAAAACTCATCTCAGAGCGTCCCGTTCCAAAAGTTCAGGAATACCATCATTTTCAAGCACTCGCTTAAGCAGCGCTCGTGTAATATTGGCCGCGCGTTTTGCGCCAGACCCGCCATGCTCCACTATGGTCCCTACAGCAAAGCGCGGCCCGTTAAACGGCGCATAGCCTACAAAAATAGAATGGTCTCGAAGCTTCCAAGGCAGTTCGCGATTATGTATTACCCCGGACGCCCTTTCGCTCGCAGAAATCCCTCGAACCTGCCCCGTACCTGTTTTACCCGCCATTTCAATGCCTTCAAACCCGAGGGCATTGTGACGATAAGCTGTCCCGCCGGGTTCTGAACAAACCCGCCACATAGCTTTTTGAACCATAGCCATATGCTCATGGTCAACACCCAAATCTCCAAACTTAGGCGCGTCATCACCTATAATCAGATGGGGCGAAACGGCCTTTCTCCCATTTGCTATGCGGGCGGCCATGACGGCAAGTTGAAGCGGCGTCGTCAGAACAAACCCTTGCCCAATAAAAGCATTGAGGGAATCCCCCATGCGCCATCCCTGACCAAGTCGTTTCTGTTTCCATACTTGAGTTGGAACGATACCGCTTGTCTGCCCCCTAATTCCTAAATCGAACCGTTGGCCAAGTCCTAAAGACGTCGCAACTTCCGCGACTTTATCGATAGAAAGGCGTTGTGCCATTTCATAAAAATATGTGTCGCAGGAATGCTTAAGCGCATCCATGAAATCCATAGGACCATGACCACGACGCTTCCAGCAATGGAAATTGCGGTTGCCAACTCGGACCTTACCCGAGCAAATAATCCGCTCTTTTGGGTTAATCACCTTATTTTTCAAAACGGCTAACATCACACTCATCTTGAAAGTCGACGCCGGTGGATATCCGCCGCCTATAACTTTATTAAATTGCGGACGTCTTTCATCGCTATTCATTTCGTCCATGTCTTTTTGCGTTAGACCAGACACGAATAAATTCCCGTCAAAAGTCGGCATCGATAGAAGCACGCGAAGCTCGCCCGTCATAACATCCATGACAGCAACGCCGCCGCTATCTTCTTCGAACAGCTCTGCCGCATATTTCTGCAATGACGCGTCTAAGGTTAGCCAAACATCTTTACCGGAAGCTGCTTGGTTCTCTTCTTCAGGCCATTCGCGTACAATTCTACCGACAGCATTAACTTCGACTTTCAGGCGACCAGACTTTCCGCGCAGAGTTTTATCAACGGCTGCCTCAACACCGGTTTTACCCATTCGAAAAGTGGGCTGCTTTAATAAAGGGTCATTGTCTTTTTCAACGTCCGAAGGACCGGCACTGCCAACATAGCCAAGAACATGTGAAAAAACACCATGATGGGGGTAAGATCTCACATCACCCACCTGCGGCACCACGCCCGGAATTTCAGGCGCTCGCAAATTAAGCGCAGCGAATTGATCCCAACTCAAATGGTCTTCGATTAGGACTGGAACAAATTTGGCGTGGCGTTTGATATCACTGAAAACCCGCTTCCGGTTTTTCTCAGAAAGAGGCACTACGTCGTTGATCTTATCCAATGTCGCGTCAACATCAGGGACTTGCTCCGCAACTAAAGTCAATCGATAGTCCTGCCGGTTTAACGCAAGAGGTTCGCCCGAACGATCGAGAATACGCCCACGGGACGGAATAATAATGTGGTAATTAAAACGGTTATTATCTGAAAGAACAGTGTAATCTTCTGCCCGTGTAACTTGAAGGTAATATAAGCGCGCAGACAGAATTCCAAATGTCGTGAGCCCTAGGCCGCTTAACACGAAGACTCGCCTTGAAAGAGTTTGATTGTCTTGGTTTTCAGTTAACACGACTAATCCATTCCGCCGAAAACTGTATTCCTCAGCAAAAGCCGTATGCCGTATAACAATGGGAATACAAGAATGGCGACACCAATTTGAAAAATAACATTGCCAATCGCTATATGATCTTGGCCCCAAAAATCTAGGAGTAGAAAGACTAAAGCCAACACCCCCATCCAGACAACGAAACCGAACCAGAACAAGGTAAGTCCAACTTCTTTACTAGAAAGGTAGGGCCTCGTTATCATCCAGCCGATCATAAAAACCATCGGCCAAATACCGGGCGATCCGCCGTTTAGAAAATCATGGACCAAGCCACATAAAAACAAGACAATATATGTCAAAGCGGGATCCGCACCTTTTGGCCAAAAATAGATAACAATCAACGGAACAAATAAAAATGGAATTGTGTGACCGACAAAATTAAAAGTACCGTTGGCCAAAATCACTAATACAAACAAAGCTATCCCAGCCTGAATGGCAATTATCCTCGCCTTAATGACAGTGACTTCATCCGCGAGCATTATAATCCATCCGTGCCAGTATCTGGACGAGGCTCTATATTATTGTCTTCGCCCGCTACGTTAGCGTCGTTGGCTATTGGGACGTTGACTGACGTGTCTTGTTCTATGGCGGCGACATCAAGTTCCACAAGATTCTCTTCAGGTGGCCGAATTTCTTCATAGGGATATACCCAGACCCAATCGACAAAGTTTTTATGAATAAACAAGTCGACCAAAAAGGTCCCATCTGCGGTAACACGAACCGTCCCGACAGGTAGGCCCAGCGGCAAGACGCCATCGTCCCCAGACGTTATAACGACATCGCCTTCAGCCCAATCTGCAGCATCAATCACATAGGATAGCGCTGGAATACGAGAGTTTTTACCGATTAATATCGCCCTTGATTGTGACCGCTTTGACATGACAGCGACGCGGCTATTCAAATCTTCAAGTTTCAAAACCCTCGATGACTTGCTGCCAACTCTGATGACATGCCCATATAGGCCGTCTACAGTCATCACAGCATCGCCCTTACTCACGCCTTTTTTTGCCCCCACATTGATGAGGGATGAGCGTACAAAAGGTCCATTGATTTCACTGACTGCCCTTGCCGCTATCTTTTGATCTGGAATATCCGTTGCAGGGTCCACGTTCAAAATATTACTAAGCCTCGATAATTTGATTGCCATAGCATTGGCTCTAGCCTCAACATCACTTAACCGCGCGAGCTCTGCTTTCAGTCTTTCATTTTCTTCATAAGCCTTGCTACGCGCATCAATGGACTCCCCAAAATTTTCCAACCCCCGTAAAGGCATGGTCAAATAATGAAGAGCTGATGAGCCAAAGTTTTCAACACTTGTCCGGTTGCGTTCTAGCACAGACCCATTATTTCGACCGCTGAAGAATAACCCGAGCGCAACTAAGAATAAGATGATTAGAGTAAAACGCGCACTACGACGTTTCGTTCTGTATGATGTGCCTCGACGTCCGTTCATAAACTATAGGCCGCCCAAAGAAGAGATTACACTCCGCTACGAAGGACGCTTTTCCATTTTTTTAAATTTTCAACAACTGTACCCGAACCTCGAACTACGCATGACAGAGGATCATCCGCGATTGAAACAGGCAGTCCCGTTCTATTGCGAAGTTCGGTATCAAGGTTTCTTAAAAGCGCGCCACCTCCGGTCAGCATAATGCCTTTATCGACAATGTCCGCAGCCAGTTCTGGCGGCGTTGATTCAAGAGCCATTTTGACAGCTTCAACAATTTGTTCAACAGGTTCAGACAGGCTTTCAGCGATCATGGCTTCTGACACGCGTATTTCACGTGGTACCCCATTCATCAAATCCCGGCCTTTAATCTGGACCGTCATGCCCTCATTGTCGGTCGGCATAGTCGCAGATCCGATTTCTTTTTTAACACGTTCGGCGCTCATCTCGCCGATCAGTAGATTGGTTGTTCTGCGAACATACTGGATAATCGCATCGTCCATTTTATCGCCGCCAACCCTAACTGAACGGGAATAAACAATACCGTCCAATGACAATACGGCTACTTCGGTCGTTCCGCCGCCAATATCAACAACCATAGACCCTGCTGGTTCATGGATAGGAAGGCCCGCGCCTAAAGCGGCAGCCATAGGTTCTTCGATGAGGTAAACTCTGCTAGCGCCCGCCTGCTCCGCACTTTGATGAATAGCGCGCTTCTCAACGGCAGTCGCGCCTGAGGGCACACAAATAACGACACGAGGCCTTACGGCCCAACGCCGATTATGAACTTTTTTGATGAAGTGATGAATCATGGCTTCAGCGACTTCAAAGTCTGCAATAACACCGTCTTTCATCGGCCGAATAGCTTCAATATTTCCAGGCGTCCGTCCGAGCATCATGCGGGCATCTGCGCCGACAGCGTGAACGACCTTACGGCCATCTTTTACAGAATAAGCAACGACTGACGGCTCGTTCAAAACAATATCTCTGCCTTTGACATAGACGAGTGTATTCGCTGTCCCTAGATCGATGGCGATATCCGAAGAAAAAAGCCCCAATAAATTCATCATGGGAAGTCCTAAACTTTATACTAAAAGCCGCTTTTAGCGGCGTGGTGTTGCAACAATGGATTTAACGATTCCGGAAAACTCATTCTATTTGCAGATAGTTGGGGGAAAAAGCAACCCTGCAACACTCCCAATATGCAGGATTATTGATATTTTTCGCAGTCTATTCGGAAGGTTTAGTAAAGCGGCTTAAATGCTTACGCGCCGCCAGCATTGCCCCGATAAAAATAACAGCCATCAGAATTAAAGCTAATCGAATAAAAATGTTTTGTTCCCCTGAAATTACGCCGGCTGTTATCAAAGCAACTGCAACTATTTTTGGAATGATGCCCAGTCCTGTGCCCGCCATAAAATGTGGAAATTTCATCTGCGAAACGCCGGCCGCCATATTCACCAATATGAAAGGCCCGGTTGGAACAAAACGAACGGCGAAGCTTGTCAAAAATCCATTTTTGCGAACAATACCTACGATGCGGTTGACTAAGGCACCACCAAATTTCTCAATGCGTGCTGCGCCTACCCACCTAGCTAGCCAGAAATTTAAACTGGCGGAGATCATTGTGCAAACCCAAGCCGCAACACCACCCAAAACAGGTCCAAACGTAACAACAACCCCTGCAATCATGGCCCATTGGGGAACTCCGATGAATGCGCCCAGAACAAAGGTCATCAAAACGATCGGAATAATCCAGTCAGATTGTTTAAAGCCCTCAAACCATTTGAAATATTCGCCGTCTTCTAGGTTCAGTGCTGAATGTCCCAAGGTCGCCATAAGCGCCACAATGACAAACATGGCCAGAACAACGGAAATTGCTCTCACCGCTTGTTTGTCCATATGAGTAAAAAATTTTGGCAACATACCTGCCCATAGTGGATTATGGAAACAATCGGAAGTCTCGGTTCATTAAATTGCTGCGACAAATCATTTAAATCGCAATGAATGAATCAAAGACAAAAAAAAGGCACCCTATAAAAGAGTGCCCTACCATAAAAAGGTAAGTTTGCGCATGACTGCTCCACCATGGAGCAGTTAAGACATATTTTACCCAAAAGCTTACGTCAAATACTATTTGACGAAATAATTTGCCTAAAACTAGCCTTATCATTAGAATTATTTACGCTAATCCAGTGTGAAGCTTGACCTCGAAACCATGTAAATTGCCTTTTTGCGAAGCGTCTGGTGTCACGTTTTGCCTGAAAAACGGCATCTTCGTAGGAAATTTCACCCCTCAAATGCGCCAATAATGGCGGCAATCCGATCGCTTTCATCATCGGCAGGCTTGGATCTAGGCCTTGGCTCAAAATAAATTTTGCCTCTTCGAGCCCGCCAGTCTCCAGCATAGCCTCATACCGACCATTGATTCTATCGTAGAGACTTTGACGCTCTGGCAACAACACAGCGCCGCGCCAATACCCCTTAGGGATGATGGGACGGGTGTTTTTTTGCCATTCACTGATCGGTTTTTCAGTCCCAAGGGCGACGCTAACGACACGCATGAGCCTCTGTGGATCGTTTCCTAAGATTCTAGCCGTAGCTACGGGGTCCAATTTTTCAGCCTCACCGCGTAATATATCAATGCCTCTATCCATTAGAGCTAGCGTCTTTGCCTGCCCCGCGTCACTCGGCTTCGGGATTTGTGCGAGCCCGTCAACTAAGGCCTTAAAATACAGACCTGTACCCCCGACAAATATTGGAACCTTGCCGCGCGCTAGGCAATCCAAAGCGGCCGCGACAGCATCCTTAAGCCACATACCGGTTGAATATCGAGTACGCCCAGAAACATGACCATAAAGATGATGCGAGATGCCCCCCATTTCATCCACTAATGGACGGGCTGAAATAATCTGCAGCTCCTGATAAACTTGCATGGAATCTGCGTTAATGATTTCACCATCCACAGCCTTTGCAATATCAATGGCCCAAGCACTCTTGCCGCTAGCCGTTGGGCCTGCGATACACAGAACTTGTTTCATTTGATGGGATAGATGCGTCATGACAGCCTCTATAGCTTACACTCTTACAATTGTCCTTCCGAAAACGGACCGACAAGCCTTTGATACGCTTTTGGGCGCCATGCCCGATGCCAAACATACCATTCTTAGCGAAGACAAGGCTTTCGAAGTCGAATCAAACCTGCCTTTGCTAACAGAGGCCGTTGCCGATATTGCCAAGCTCGACACTCTTTTTGATCACTGTTTGCAGCCTTCCGAAAACCGTAAAAAGAAACTTCTGATCTGCGACATGGATTCAACTCTGATTGGGCAGGAATGTATTAATGAGCTAGCCGACTTTGCAGGCTTCAAAGATCATGTCGCCGAGATCACAGAAAAGGCCATGCGCGGCGAAATTGGATTTGATGGCGCCCTAAGAGAGCGCGTTGCCCTTCTAAAAGGCCTACCTTTATCTACGCTTCAAACCTGTTTTAATGATCGTATCAGCCTGAACTTCGGGGCTGATATATTGGCTAGAACCATGAAAGCGTACGGCTCCAAAACAGTTATCGTTTCTGGCGGTTTTACATATTTTAGTGAACGCGTCGCCCTGGCCGCCGGATTTGAGCAGCATCAAGCCAATATTCTGCTTGATGACGGCCGTGAACTCACCGGTGAAGTGGCTGACCCTATCCTTGGCCGTGAAGCCAAGCATGAAGCCATGAAACATCATACTAGCGATATAGACGGCCCCTTATCCGCTATCGCGATTGGTGACGGAGCTAATGATCTGGCCATGATTACGGCAGCAGGCCTGGGCATTGCTTACTATGCTAAACCAGCCGTCGCAGCAGCCGCGCACTGCGCCATTAATCACACGGACTTAACAACAGCGCTTTATTTTCAAGGATTTAAGGACGAAGAGTTCGTCTAAGTTTTAAGACGTCTCAAACGAATATAGCACGTAATTACCGCCGCGATTGACCAAGAACGCGACCGTCTGGTCATTTTCCTCAGCGGCCGCAATAGCGTCTTCAAATTCTTTCGGACTGGTTATATCTTCAAAGCTCACTTGTTCGATGATATCGCCTTCTTTGAGTTTCCCGGCCGCAGCACTTTTTGTGCTAACCTCTGTAACCCGGACACCTTTAGTCTCTGACTTGATTTTATGTTCACGGCGGACAGCATCGCTGAGAGCCTCTATGGAAATACCCATAACGTCTTGGCTAGCTTGATCAGGGTCGGGTTTGTCACCGTGAAGGTTATCTTTAGTGACCTTTTCTTTAAGGCGCTCAGGCGTCACAGAAACCACTTTTTCTTTGCGTTTACGGATCACCGTGATGTTGACAGCTTTTCCAATTTGCGTTTCAGCAATGATACGGAATAAATCACGGTCGCTTGGAACGTCTATATTACCGACCTTAGTAATAAGATCGCCAACCTTGAGGCCCCCGTCTTCTGCGGGCTTTCCAGAAACAACGCTCGTAATGATCGCGCCCTTAGGCTCATCAAGCTTATAAGATTTAGCCAGATTTTTGTCGACTTCTTGAACTCGGATACCAATACTAGCACGGCGAGTTTCTCCAAAGTCACGGAGCTGTTTCACAACCGATTGCGCCAAATCAGACGGTATGGAGAAACTAATTCCGACACTACCGCCTGAGGGCGAAATAATCGCCGTATTCACGCCGATAACATCGCCGTCCATATTGAACATCGGACCACCAGAGTTACCTTTATTGATCGCCACATCGGTTTGGATAAAGTCATCATAGTTTCCGTGATTGATGCGGCGGTTTTGCGCTGACACAATACCAGCAGACACAGAGCCGCCATAGCCAAATGGATTACCGATTGCCATGACCCACTCGCCAACTTCTAGAGTTGTAGAATCGCCAAAGTCGACAAAAGGAAAATCTTCATCGCTTTCAATCTTTAAAAGTGCCAAATCTGTCGAAGGATCACGACCTAAAAGTTTGGCATCATAAGTTTCTTCATTAGGGAAAATCACTTCAATGACATCAGCACCTTCGATAACGTGATTATTGGTGACAATATAGCCGGATGCGTCAATGACAAATCCAGACCCTAAAGATTTGGATACACGGCCACGATTATTATCCCGATTGAAAAAGTCATTAAACCCTTCTAGCGGAGAACCTTCTTTGAACTGAGGCACAATATCAGAGACCTCAATATTTTGAGCCGTTGAAATATTGACCACGGCTGGGCTCAACCGCTTAGTCAGTTCGGTAAAGCCATCCGGCATGGTTTGGGCATAAGCATCGCTGATAGGCGCGCTATTAACTGCAAACACCACGGAAGCGGCAAAAACGGATTGGAGAAGTAATTTCATAGGCCTATGAATACCCTGATTGGTTGTTTTTCCAAAGCATTATACTGTGAAATATCTTTCACTAATCTTTCTAAAACAGGCTAAATGCCACTAAATTTGACACCAAGGACGATTAATACCATGCCAATGGCCACAGATGCGAGGCCGCTTGTATGCAACATCTTCTCCGGCATGGCAAAAACCTGCTGATACATTTCTCGCATTTGCGATGGAAAAATCGCCCAGACAGCACCTTCAATCGCGAAGGCACCGCCAAGGGCGATCAAAAAGATAGTCGTCAAGTTCATACGACTTACTGGTCGTTTTCAAGATAACCTAAAAGATCACCGTCAGATCCCATGACATATGTGGACTTTTGACCAAATCCTTTTTTAAGAGCTTCCATAGACCGGTAAAACTCAAAGAAGTCAGCATCCTGATTATAAGCTTCGGCGTAAACATTATTACGCTTTTTATCGCCCTCACCTTTGGTGGTTTCAGCAAGCTGTCTAGCCTCGGCAACAATAACGCGGGCGCGGCGCTCAGCATTGTTTTCGATTTTTTGCGCTTCTTCGCGGCCTGTCTCGCGTAAAAGAGCCGCGACTTGTTTACGGTCAGCTTCCATTCGACCAAACACAGATTGTTCAATTTCAGGCGGATAATCAGCGCGTTTAATACGAACATCAATCACTTCAATACCGTAATTTTCATCAATAGCCTTCTTATTCGCTGCATCTTGGATTTCCTGCATCAGCTCGGCACGACGTCCTGCTACGATGGTCTGAGTATCAACTTTACCCAACGAGTCACGTAGGGATGATTCCACAACAGGCTTATAACGATCCCGTAAACGGTCTTCCGTCCGGAAAGTTTTATAAAACTGAAGCGGATCCGTAATCCGGTAACGCACAAACGCATCAACCAATAAAGGATTGGAATCGATGTCACGAATGCGAACGGGATCGAAGTCCAAATCAAGGTTACGGCGATCCAACCGCTCTACATTTTCGAACGGGGATTTAAATTTTATACCAGCTTGGGACCCTTTTGGGTTTCCATCCCATTGGTTGACGACACGCTTATACTCACCAAATTGCAGGATAAGAGCTTGTTCACGTTCATCGACAATATAGGTACAAAATATTGCAATAAGAGCTGCAAAAGCGAATAAAATAACAGGTAAAAATGTCTTTTTCATAGCTATCTCCTACTGCTTAGTCTTTGTGAGCTGATCAAGCGGTAGATATGGTACAACACCACTTCCGCCTGTTTCACCCAAAATGATTTTATCAGCTCCGCCATAAACTTCTTCCATCGTTTCGAGATACATGCGTTGACGTGTTACGCGCGGCGCAAGTTTATATTCTTCATAGATCGACGTAAAACGAGCCGCGTCACCTTGAGATTCTGCAATCACAGATTCTTTGTAGCCTTCAGCCTGTTGGATCAAACGGTCAGCATCCGCGTTAGCCCGCGGGATCAATTCGTTTTCTTTTTCTCTAGCTCGCAAAATTGCTTGTTCAGCTTCTTGCTTGGCCGATACCACAGCCAGGAAAGCATCTTTTACCTGTTCAGGCTCTTGAGACTCTTTGATTTCGACCTGCGAAATGCCAACACCAGATTCGTATTCATCTAGCATTTGTTGCATTAAGACTTGAACTTTCGCTGCAACTGCATCGCGTTCATCTGTGATTAGTGGCTCAAGTTCAGTTTTACCAACGACTTCACGCATGGCACTTTCTGCTACATCACTCACAGCCTGAGGGACATCTTCAAGATTAAACAGAAAGTCTGATGAATTATTTACGCGCCACAATACCGCGTAGGCAATCCGGACAATATTTTCATCACTGGTCAACATGAGGTTTTCACGTCCGCCAGAACCAATCGTGATATTTCTCTCATCCGTCACATTGATGAGCTCTTTTGTTTCCACAGGGGATGGGAGTTTCAAATGAATGCCGGGGGCAGACGTTCTGGAGTATTCACCAAACCGTAAAACGACAGCTTCCTGGTTTTGATCCACGATATAAACACATGAGAACAACATCATCAAAAGACCAACAAGGACAAATAGTCCAAATGGCCCAAGCCTGCTCAGCGGGGATCTTCCGCCGCCGCCAGGTCTTCTAGGGCCTTCACCGCCGGCTCCAAAAGCTTTCTTGAAATCTCTGATCACATTATCAGCATTG
>JABABK010000033.1 GCA_014238285.1 Hellea sp. | reverse complement strand
GCTCCCGTAAACAAGTCAGTGGTTTCAGGTGCTGTATTTTGTGCTTCAGCACAAGCGATTAAGCTGAATGCTAGCACGGTGGTTAAGATGAAGTGCTTCATCTTAAACCCCCGCAAACCCTAGGATCAAATAAAGCACAACCGTAATCCCGCCGCCAATCAACGCATAGGGAAGCTGGGTACGAATGTGATCGATATGATCACTGGCGCTGGCCATAGATGAAATGATGGATGTGTCAGACGTCGGGGAGCAATGATCGCCAAAGATACCGCCGCCAAGAACGGCGGCTATGGCGAGGCTGACATTGGTTTCCATACCTTGGGCAAGCGGTATGGCGATGGCGAGCATGATGGCAAATGTTCCCCAGCTGGTCCCCGTGCTAAAGGCGATGAAACAGGCGACGATAAATAAAAGCGCGGGGACTAATGCAGGGGATATGAATTGCTGCGCTGTATCGGCCACATATTGACCTGTGCCGAGCGCATCACAAATATTACCGATGGCGAAAGCCAGAACCATTAAAATGGCCAAAGGCAGCATGGCGGCCATGCCTTTGAGGAATGTATCAAAGCTTTCCCTAATACTAAGATTGCCGCTGAACTTGTACATCACGGCGGCGATCATACAGGCAAAGCTGCTGGCATAGAGAATGGACGTCCCGCCGGAACCTTCACGCATGGCAAAAGCGAAGCCTTGGCCCGCTTCTTGGGCGGCGCCCCATCCGGTCATGATCAAAAATGTGGGGACCAAAACAACAAGTGATGCGATGGGGATAACCATGTTGCGGGCTTTGGCTGTCACGCCGTCTTTAATGGGCATAGCAATGGCTTCATCACCCATCATGGGCTGTGCGCCGTCCCGCAATAGATTGCCTGTGTCGCGGGCTCTGGTCTCGGCTGTTTTCATCTCGCCTATATCGCGGCCCGACAGAATAACATAAAGCATAATCACGATGACCAGCATCGGGTAAAAATTATAAACCATGGCTTTCATCAACGCGGAAAACCCGCCGTCTATGCCCTGAGCGGCCATTTGCGCAATAATGAACGCGCCCCAAGCATTAAGCGGAATAAGAATACAGGACGGCGCAGACGAACTATCCGTGATATAGGCTAGCTTTTCTCTTGGGATCTGCAGCTTATCAAAGATAGGACGGTATAGAGTGCCTACTGTCAGGATTGAGATATTGCTTTCAATAAATAGAATAAAGCCTGTGGCGAAGGCAAGCAATTCGACCTTTTTGCGTTGCTGGCGATCAGCCGCTTTATGAGTCTCTGTTTCTAGCCGCGCTAAAATACGTTCCACGAAACCTTGCACGCCGCCGGAGCGCTGTACGAGTGCTATTAGTCCGCCTACGACGAGTGTGAAGATAATGATTTTGGTGTTGTAATTACTGGCAAAAACATTGGCGATTCCCTCTAAAGTATCAAACGTCCCCTGAAGGGGGTTCCAACCTGCGAGAATAACAAAGCCGAGCCATATGCCAGCTAAAAGCGACAAAAAGACCTGGCGGCTATAAAGCGCCAGAGCAATGGCCAGAACAGGCGGGAGAAGGGAGAGCAGTCCAAAATTTTCCATGAAACTTTACTAGAGAAGTTTCCGGCGGTGTGAACCCTAAATCCTCTTGGTCATGTAAACGCTAAGAGGATCATCTCCATAATCACCAAAGGCATCACAGTAGTTATAATCCAGTTTTTCATAGAGCGCGCGGGCAGCTGCATAGGCCAGCGTTGAGTGGGTCTCGAGGCTAAGGCGGTTCATTCCAAGCTCTTTTGCCGCTATAGTGATTTTTGCCATGAGCGCGCGGCTAACCCCGCGCCGCAAAAAATCATCATGGGTTCTTACGGATTTTATCTCGCCGTGATCGGAGCCCAGAGCCTTTAAAGCAGCGACTCCCATGAGGGCATGGGTTTCATCTCGCGCGGCGAAAAAATGAATGTCATCTTGAGATAGCCGCTTAATACCAAAGGCGTGACTACAATCTTGATTTTCAGCCTCGTCCAAATGTCCGGCCAAAAGTTTGGCAATATCACATTCATTTGGATCAGCTTTGGCGATGTTCATTGCGTACTCTAAATATCTTGTGGTCTAATTTTGGAGTAATAATATAAAAGCGTTATCGTTCTGGCTAGATAGTAAATCAAAAACGTAATCCAAATTCCGTGACCATTCGGCGTGCCGGGCCAGATGAAATAGATTGCGAGATAAATCAATACGGCGGCTAGTCCGGCATTTCGCATTTCCCGCGTTCTTGTGGTGCCAATGAAAACACCGTCAAGCTGATAGGCTGCAAATCCTATGACAGGCGCGAGGGCACAGTAAGGCAAATAGGTTCGAGCCATGGTTTGGACGGCTATATCAGTTGAAAGTTGATCAATGATCACGCCGCCAAAGCTATAAATAAGCACGCCGCAAATCAATGCAAAGCCAAAGGAGAACTCTGAGGTTAGCCTGACTGCCCGGTCAAACCGGGTGCGCGACTTTGCGCCGTAAGCGGCGCCGACAACAGCTTCGGCCGTGTTGGCGAACCCGTCTAATATAAAGGCTGACAACGTGATGAGCTGTAAATGGATATGATTGGCGGCCAAAAATGTTTCACCTTGGGACGCGGCGGCATTGCCAAAAAAACTAAATCCGAATGTCAGGGCGGCCGTGCGTATAAATATATTTGTGTTGGCTTGTCCTAGCTTGGTGAGTTCTGACAGTTTTAGTAGTGATGATGTTGTAAGGGCGTCCGGAATAAATCCGCCTCGCCGCCTAATTTCTCCGAGTGCTAGTAAAAGCCCGCAGGCCAGTCCTCCCCATTCTGCTAGAGCGGTGGCAAGGCCGACGCCGTGTAGTCCCATTTTAAATTTGATAACAAATAGCAAGGATAAGCTTACGTTGACCAGATTCAGAGCGATCTGCATGGATAGCGCTCGCTTGGCACGGCCCAGTCCAATGAACCATCCCATGAGGGCAATTAAGGCAAGATAGGCAGGGAGGCCCCAAAGTCTGGCTTTGATATATATTGCGGCAGAGGATTCAATATCGGCGTCCGCCGTGAAGATCAAAAAGGCGAGAGGTATGATGACTATCTGAAGAGCCAACATGATAAGCCCGATGAGCAGGCCGAGTGGCACGGCGCGAAATAGATGCGACTGCACGGCTATTTGATCATTAGCGCCATCAGACTGCGCGCTAAGCCCAGCCGTGCTCATACGCAAAAAGCCAAAACCCCAATAAATTATACCGTAAATCACCGCGCCAAGACCAATGCCGGCAAGCGCTGATGTGCCGACAAATTGACCAATGACCCATGTGTCTACGAGACCAACGAGCGGGGTTAAAGCATTGGCAAAAATGACGGGCCAGCTTTGTGAAAAAACCTGCGCCCGGGTTAAAACCGTCATGTTTCAGAATTGGCGGTCAGGTAATTGCCCATGAGCGTCGCAATTGGTTTGTCGATATCGTCTTGCCATGTCTCGACGCGAACATTGGCGACGCGGGAGCCTTGCCGAACGATGCTGGCCTTGGCGAAGCTATCAACGGGCTTGCCGGGGCGCAAATATCCGATATTGAGGCCGATGGGTTTGGGGATTTTCGTATAACGCCCGCTATACATAAGCCCAGCAATGGCGGTCATTTCCATAAATCCGCCAATAACCCCGCCGTGAAGCGCCGGTAAAAATGGATTGCCAATATTGCTCTCTTTATAGCGCAATATCATCGTGAGTTCATCTTCTATGATGACATGCTCAACACCAATGAAGCTGGCGTAAGGAATGCGAGATAAAATTTGTTTGATGTCCGGTCGGGTCATGAGCCTGCCTTTTTAGGCTTAGCTGACGTTTGCGAAATCATAAATGTGGCCTGTGACATGGCAATTGGGTCATCCTCATCGCCGTCATGGGCGATGGCTCTGACGAATGCGATGTGATGGGTTGTTTTATAACAATGGGCCGTGGCGATGACGGTTTCGCCTGGCTTAGCAGGGCGCATATAGTCTATCGACAGATCCAGCGTGGCAACGCCGGCCATGTTTTTTATGTTCTCTTCAGTGACAGTGGCCGAAACAACGGCTAGGCCGCTGACTTGATCAAGTAAGGTAGTGATAGCGCCGCCGTGAATAACGCGGGTCGCCGGATCACCAATTACGGCCGGATTGTAAGGCAGGGAAAATGTCGCTCTACCGCGGTCAACCGCAACGAATTTTATGCCAAGTGCGCGGCCTTGCGGCACGCCCTCAACAAAGGCGGGCGCTAATGCCCACATGCGTTCCATGATGTTATCGCTCATAACGGCCTCTTATTCGGGACGTTTGCTGACACGGTTTGAAGTCTGGCGCAACGGCCTATAGATATTTTTTCATGTAGTGGGCGTGATCAAAATACCGCCAAGCGGGCTTATAACACCACAAAGCGTCGAATATTGTTAAACGCCAGCGGCAGCTTGTAGACGGTCGATCAGAGAGGCTGAAACGATACCAGTTTCAGTCATGCCGTTGGCTTTTTCAAAGGCAAGAACGGCAGCCTTGGTTTTTGGCCCCGCATCCCCGTCCGGTGTCCCCACATTGTAACCGAGTTGTCCGAGCAAGAACTGAACATCGCGGACGAGCTCTGGAGCAGCCGCGAGTTTCTGCCCTTCAGGCATTGTCCAATTGATCTGGCGGAAAATACCGTTTGCTGCGTCATCGATTGCTGTAGGTTTAAACTGTGCTAAGCGTCTTTTCGCTTGATCCAACTGTTCAGCAGATAAGTCTTTTTCTAAGATAGGTCTGCGACTGGCAGCAACTTGGTCACCTTGTGACGCTGCGATGGAATACCAAACGAAAGACGTTAAAGCGTCGCGTGGAACTTCTGGTGATGATTCAAATAGGACGCCAAGATTATACTGACTATCGACAACACCGCGCTCGGCCGCTTTTTCAAACCACGATAAAGCTGTTTCGATATTGCGGTCTACGCCGCCAAGTCCGTCGGCGTAATAAAGCCCCAGGTCATGCATAGCAATTCGGTTGCCGGCGCGGGCTGCGCGCTCGGTTAATTGACGGGCCATGTCAGGATCGGCTTTCACGCCAATGCCGGCTTCGTATAATTTGCCAAGGCGATATTGAGCCGCAGGCTGGCCTTGATTGGCTGAGGCTCTGATAAATTTAAGCCCATCATTGGAACGGCCAGCGTCGAGATAGTAAAGCCCGAGTTGAAATTGAGCGATAGCGTCACCGCCTTCAGCCGCTTGTGCTAATGTTTGTGTTCCGCCAGGCGCGGACGCCATATCTGGAATGGCAGGATCTATGACGCCGCCTTGATTGTCGTCATATTCACCGATTGGTGCGAGGGATTCAATGCTTGAGCCAACCGGCATGATACCCATATCGCTTGAAATAGATTTATCGACTGAAATCGGTGCAGGATTAGAATTTCCAGAAAAGCTACGAAGACCAAAATATCCGGCTGAGGCAATAATAATGGCGAGGCCAGCAACCTTGAGATTACGCGGGGTTAGGCCAGGAATGTTTGACAGCGCTGTACCGTCTTTAAGGCCGCGCATTCTAGACTTCTTTTCGGCTAAAGACTCCACATGGCCGGGACGAGAAACGCCTTGAGTGGCGACCTGAGCTTGATGTTGTTCACCGTAACCAGGATCCGCATATGGAAGCTCGTCCTGGGCAAATTCTTGAGCCGGGACAAATTCTAACGGGCCGTCAGTGTTTGGGGCTGCGGTTTGCGCGTAATCATAGGCTGGCTCTTGCTCCGCGTAGGCATAAGCCGCGTTTCCGGCTTGCGCTTGCGGCGCGTAATTCGCTTGCGCAGGGTCAACATAATGATGTTGTTGAGCCATGAGCGGCTCAGCCGGTTGGGGTTGAAATTCTTGCGGCTGTCCTAGCTCATATGTTGTTTCAGCGTAGTTTTGTACGGGTTCTACAGGTGTGGCAACCGGCGCAGAAATTGGCTGAGGGCTATAGGCGTCTTCGAGCGGTGCATAGGCTGGCTCTTGAGCAAGGTCTGGCACGAGGCTGATATAAGGATTGAGCTCTTCAGCCGGCGTATGAATTGGCTGCTGAATTTGAGGCGCAACCGTTTCCGCAATATATTGAGTGGAAACAGGAACGCCTTGATCGGCAACTTGGAAAGGGTCCTCTGCAATGTGTTCCTGAACAGGCGCTACGGGAGTCGGCTCGGTGAATTCGCTGGGGGCCATGTGAGGCACAGGCACGGGAATTGCTGGATCAGATAAACCATATTCCAGATTATCAATGCGGGAGGCAAGTTTTGTAATGGCTTGATCCATGAAATGATTTTGATCTTGCTGCCCGTGTTCCAGAGTTTCTAGACGCCGCGAAGTCTCAGTTTTAAAACTATTAAAGTCTTTTGATGTTTGGACACCAATCTCTGCGATCTTTTCGCGCATTAAAGCGTTCTGTTGATCAAGTTTGGATTGATATTGCTCCGCTGCAGAGACAACATTGTCGCCCAAACGGCGCACCGCTGTCGCGGTGGCTTGTTCTACAGCGATGACGCGTTGTTCGTTTTTGGCTTCCACTGTTGTGACGTGATCTTGGAGTGTTGTAATTTTTTGAGTGTTTTCTTTAAGGCGCGAATCTATGACCCGGGCTAGCTCGGCAATGTGGCGATTAATTTTTGCTAAAGCTTGTGATTGCGCGATCTCAGTTTGGGATAGGCGCATTTCGCTTTTACCAATGGCGGCTTGAAGACCTGTAATGGTAGGATTGTCGAGGGCCGCTTTTAGGTCCGTGGCAATTTCTGATTTTGTGGTTTCGATATTGCGTTGTAATTGCGATGCCAGCTGATCCACGCGGCGGGTTAGAGCGGCGTGATTGATGGTTTTGTGGTTTTTGACTTCATTTTCAAGCACGCCAAAGGCTGTTTCGAGAGATTTGACGCTCCGGCGGGTCAAGCTATCGGCGTTTTTCAGCCTCTTAACAATGTCATCAACATGGCCGCGCAAAGATACCAGAGTTTCTTTTCTGGCTTTTTGAGGGGCTTTAGTTACTGATTTTGTAGGCTTGCTGATGGTTTTTGGCGGTTTGGTTGGTTTGACCGCAACGGTTTTGGTCTTTTTGACGGTCGGCTTTGCCGCAGACCTCTTCGCGCTCGCCGTGCTTGGTTTCCGCGTTGTCGTCTTGCGATTGTCCGTTGCCTTAGGCTGACGTTTGTTCATGTCAGATTTCACCAGTTAATCCAAATTTGTTTCAGGGACGACTCAAGACGACCCACTTATGGTCAGGTAGACAGTGATTGTGGTTAATGTGCGGTTAAGACGTTAACACTTTTATGAAAAAAGCCCGTAAATCAATATTTCGCATATGTCGCACTTGACGTTAACGTCAACGTTATCTAATTGATGCTTATGCAAATTGAAGCAGCCCAAAATCTATCTGAAGACCCGACTTGGTCTATCCGTGAATTCTCTGAAATATTCGAGATTACGCCAAGAGCGATTCGATTTTATGAAGATAAGGGACTGATCAGCCCCAATAGAGAGGCTGGCACCCGTATATTTGGTCTTGTTGAGCATGTGAAAATGACCAGTATCCTACGCGCCAAGCGTCTCGGCTTCACGCTTGATGATATTAAAGTCGTGCTTGATGTGACCGATGGCCGGATTACGGATAGAGCAGAGCTTTTGACGCGCCGTGATAGTTTTGAGCGTGTTATTAAATCGCTTCAGCGCCGTCGGACAGATATCGATGTCCTGAGCCGCCATCTCGGTGAGCTATGCCAGATCATGACTGACAAATTAGATAATACCGATGAAAATTCTGAGGTCGTTCAATTAGCGGAAGCCTATGACGATGCGTTTCGCAAACACCTCTCTTCTGAAAACCACTTAAATGAAATTTAAGGACTAATATTATGCCTAGCTATAAAGCCCCTATTCGCGACATGAAATTTATCCTGCATGAAATGCTGAATATTTCTGATCTTGCTAAATATGACCAATTTTCCGAGCTTGATACAGATCTTGTGGACGCCATTCTAGAAGAAGGTTCCAAATTTACGGAAGAGGTCCTCACACCGCTTAATATTGTGGGCGACCATGAGGGCTGTAAACGCCATGCTGACGGATCTGTTACGACGCCAACTGGTTTCAGAGACGCTTATAAAACACTGGTTGAAAATGGCTGGACATCTATTACTCGTGATCCAAATTATGGCGGCCAAGGCTTGCCTGGTCTTATGGGTATTCCGGTTGGCGAGATGCAAACTTCAGCCAATATGGCTTTTTCAATGTATCCTGGCCTGACGGGCGGCGCTATCAAGGCGATTTCAGTTGGCGGTTCAGATGATCAAAAGCAAACTTTCCTACCAAAAATGATTTCCGGCGAATGGTGCGGGACGATGAACCTGACCGAGCCCCATTGCGGGACTGATTTGGGTCTTTTGAAAACCAAAGCTGTGAAGCAATCAGACGGGTCTTACAAAATCACAGGTCAAAAGATCTTCATCTCCGCCGGTGAGCATGACATGACCGACAATATCATTCATTTGGTTCTCGCGCGGACAGAAGACGCCCCTGCTGGCGTTAAAGGGATTTCTCTTTTCATCGTGCCAAAATTCATTTTGGACGATAACGAAAACCCGGGTGAGCGAAACGAAGTATCCTGCGGCGCGCTCGAAGAAAAAATGGGCATTCACGGTAACTCGACCTGTGTCATGAACTTTGACGGCGCGACCGGCTATATGATCGGCGAAGAGAACAAAGGCCTTAAAGTCATGTTCGTCATGATGAATGAAGCCCGTATCGGCGTTGGCATGCAAGGCCTTGGTCAGTCTGAAGTCGCCTATCAAAACGCTGTGCTTTATGCGCGTGATCGTCTGCAAGGCCGCTCACTGACTGGACCAAAAAACGAAAACGGTCCAGCTGATCCAATTATTGTGCACCCTGATGTACGCCGTATGCTGATGGAAACACGGGCCTTTAACGAAGCGGGCCGCGCTCTTTTATACTGGGCCGCCAAGCAAGAAGATATTGAGCGTCACTCATCTGATGAAAAAGAAGTTGAGCGCGCTGATGATATTCTCGGTCTTTTAACGCCGGTTGTTAAAGGATATCTGACGGACAAAGCTATGGCTTCGACGATAGATTGTCAGCAAGTCTTTGGAGGTCACGGCTTTATCGAAGAGTGGGGCATGAGCCAATTTGTTCGCGATTGCCGGATTACGCTTATCTATGAAGGCGCAAACGGAATTCAGGCGCTTGATCTCGTGGGACGTAAACTTGGCCGTAATGGCGGCCGCGCTTTGATGACGCTCAATAGCGAAATTGATGCATTTGTCGCCGAGCATGAAGGGAATGAAGAGCTTGCTGATTTCATGAAAGAGCTGAAGACGGCCAAAGGCAAGCTGACAGAAGGCACAATGTGGCTGATGCAAAACGGTATGACGAACCCTGATAATGCCGGTGCTGGTTCTGTCGATTATATGCACATGCTCGGTTTGACCGTATTTGCTTACCTTTGGGCTAGAATGGCCGTGGTTTCGCAAAAAGCAATCAATGACGGGTCAAATGAAGACTTCTATACTAACAAGCTGATCACAGGCCGTTACTTCATCGCCCGTATGTTGCCGATGGTCGACGCGCATCTAGCCAAAATTAAAACTGGCGCAGCGCCTGTCATGGCTCTGAGCGCTGAAGCGTTTTAATAAATATAAATTGTAACCCTAAGCCGGGCGCTTCGTGTTCGGGTTTTCCGTCTAATAGACAGAACTAAGGAATTGATATGAGCGTTTTGGATTATAAAAACCCGTCTTGGTATGACGAGGAAGATATCAATATTTTCCGGGACGCTGTTTACGGGTTTTATTCAACAGAAATGGCGCCGCACTCCGAACGCTTTCGTAAAAACCATATGGTTGACCGGGAATATTGGAATAAGGCTGGTCAAATGGGTTTGCTCAATACTATGATCCCTGAAGAATATGGCGGCGGCGGCGGAGATTATCGCCACGAAATGATTATCATGGAAGAGCTTGAGCGGGCCGAAGTCGACGGTTTTGGCCTGTCATTACACAACGCAATCGTTGCGCCTTATATTCTTCATTTTGGCACAGAAGAGCAAAAACAAAAATGGCTCCCTAAAATGGCCTCTGGCGAGTATGTTGGCGCGATTGCCATGACCGAGCCGGGAACAGGCTCTGACTTACAAGCCATTCGAACCACAGCCAAAAAAGATGGCAATGGCTGGGTTATCAATGGGTCAAAGACATTTATCACCAATGGCGGAACGGCTAATCTTGTCATTATTGTCGCGGATACAGGCGGTGAGGGCAAACATTCTAAATCTTTATTTGTGGTCGATACGGATGATCTCGAAGGTTTCCGTCGGGGACGTATTCTCGATAAAGTGGGCGGCGAAGCCCAGGATACAGCGGAGCTGTTTTTCGACGAAATGAAAGTACCGGCTGATAGTCTCCTCGGGCCTGAAACAGGTCAGGGTTTTATCCAGCTAATGACAGAGCTTCCACAAGAACGCCTCAACATTGCGGTTCAATCTGTGGCGATTATGGAAAAAACACTTAAACACACCATTGCGTATGTTAAAGAACGTAAAGCCTTTGGTAAGCGTATTATCGACTTTCAAAACACGCAATTTGAGCTGGCGGAATGTAAGACTATAGCGACGGTAGCAAAAGCATTTGTTTATGATTGTGCTGAAAAGCATTTGCGCGGTGATTTGGATACAACAACCGCTTCTATGGCTAAATATTGGACGACCGATATGGAATGCCAGATCAATGATCGCTGCTTGCAGCTCTTTGGCGGCTACGGCTTTATGAATGAATACCCGGTCGCGCGCCAATGGCGCGCATCCCGGGTGCAACGTATTTACGGCGGCACAAATGAGATCATGAAAATGGTCATTGCGCGGAGTTTATGAGAACGGGCTATTTGATATCGATGCTTAGTAGCGCTTTCCTATTAGCTGGCTGCAGTAATTTGTATGATAGATACTTTACCGCCGAAGGTAAATTTTCAAACCATCTTTCTGGATTGTATAACCAAGGCGAAGGCGTGTGTGATTGGCGGTCAGCACGCTTGACGATTGTCGATTATATTGAGTTAGATAACGTAGGCTGCGGAATTAAATCTATTGAAGAAACAAATTCTGTGTTCTCAGTTGCTTCATACGAAACCTGCGTTGACCGTTCTTCAGATGTCAAAAAAATAGTTCGGGGTGTGAATTGGACATTCAAGTCCATTAGTAAAAATGAAATTATCGTAAAAATTAACGATCAAGAACCACAGTCTTTTCAAAGATGCGGTTGAGTAAATATAACTAAAAGGAAACCCACAATGACCGATGCATATATTTTTGATGCGGTAAGAACGCCGCGCGGTAAGGGCAAGAAAAGTGGAAGCTTGCACGAAATCACGGCTCTGTCTTTATTGACACAGCAGCTCGAAGCTATTCGAGAAAGAAACGATCTCGACACTTCCAAAGTTGATGATGTTATCATGGGTTGCGTTTCACCGGTGGGTGAACAAGGCGCTGACATCGCGCGGGTCGCAGCTATTCAGGCGAATTACGCTGAAACAGCGGCGGGTGTTACCATTAACCGCTTTTGCGCCTCTGGCCTTGAAGCCGTTAATATGGGCGCGGCCAAAGTCATGTCCGGCATGTCCGACATGATTGTTGCTGGCGGTATTGAAAGCATGTCCCGTGTTGCTATGGGCTCCGACGGCGGCGCCATGGCGGTTGACCCAAATTTTGCCTATGAGCATAACTTGGTCCCTCAAGGTATTTCAGCTGACTTGATCGCGACGAAATATGGCTTCTCTCGCGATGATTGCGATGCTTACGCTGTTGAAAGCCAAAAACGGACAGCCAAGTCTTGGGATGAAGGCCGTTTCGCTAAATCCATCGTGCCAGTCAAAGATCAGCTCGGTGTTACGATCCTAGCCAAAGATGAGCATATGCGTCCTACCACAGATATGCAGAGCCTTGGCGCGCTAAACCCGTCCTTCATCGGCATGGGAACTGTCATGCCGGGTTTTGACGGCGTTGCACTTCAAAAATATCCTGAGCTTGAAAAGATTAATCACGTTCACCACGCTGGTAACTCATCCGGTATTGTTGATGGCGCCTCTGCGGTTCTGATCGGCACAAAGGAAATGGGCGAAGCTCTTGGCCTTAAGGCGCGTGCGCGGATTAAATCATTTGCCGAAATTGGCTCTGAGCCAACCATCATGTTGACGGGGCCTGAATTTGTCGCGGCCAAAGCCCTCAAAAAAGCCGGAATGGAAATCGGTGATATCGACCTTTATGAGCTAAACGAAGCTTTCGCAGCCGTGGTTCTTCGCTTCATGCAAGCCCACGATATTGACCCAGCAATCATGAATGTTAATGGCGGCGCGATCGCTATGGGGCACCCACTCGGCGCAACCGGCGCGATGATCCTAGGCACTATGGTGGACGAACTTGAGCGCTCCGACAAAGAGACATCTCTAATTACGCTTTGTGTTGGCGGCGGCATGGGCGCAGCCACCATCATCGAACGCGTTTAATCCGAAATAAGAATAAGAGAATAAAATGGAACATTTTAAATTAGACCTCGATAGCGATGGTATATTATTGATCACTTTCGATAGCCCGGGCCGCACTATGAATGTGCTTTCCAATGCGGTTGTTGCCGAAATGGGCGAAATCGTCGAAAAAATATCTGGCGATGATGACATAAAAGGCGCGGTTATTACCTCTGGTAAATCAGCATTTTGTGCTGGCGCTGACCTGAGCGAAATGGGCAGTAATATAACCGCCCTAACCCAGCTTATGAAAACAGATCCAGAAGCGGCTAAGAAGCAGCTCTTTGACAATGTGTTTTCCCTCAACAAAACCTTTCGGGCTATGGAAACATGCGGCAAGCCAGTGGCTGCTGCTGTTAATGGCCTCGCCCTTGGCGGAGGGTTTGAAATTGCGCTGGCGTGTCACGGACGTTTCGCGGCTAGTGATAACCCGAAGCTAAAATTAGGCCTCCCAGAAGCGCTTGTTGGCCTTTTGCCAGGTGCTGGCGGAACGCAGCGCCTACCGCGATTGATTGGTCTTATGAACGCCGCGCCTATCTTGATGCAAGGCAAGCAGCTAAAGGCCAGCGAAGCCCAGGCCATGGGCATCTTACAAGGCACAGCGCCGCAAGCTGAGCTTGTCGCAACGGCCAAGCAGTGGGTTAAAGATAATCCAAAAGCCAAAGCGCCTTGGGATCAAGACCGCTTTAAATTTCCAGGCGGTGCGCCTTATACGGCGCAAGGCTTCCAAATGTTCGCCGGTGCCAATGCCATGATCCGCAAGGAAACTTACGGTAATTACCCGGCTATGGCGAATATTCTAAAAGCCGTTTATGAAGGATCGCTCGTGCCTATGGACGCGGCGCTTCGGATTGAAAGCCGTTACTTTGCTGACCTTTTCCTACGGCCTGAAAGCCGCAATATGATCCGCTCTCTGTTTGTCTCTAAGCAAGCGATTGAAAAAGGCGAAGGCCGTCCAGAAGGACAAGAAAAAGCAGACGTCAAAAGCGTTGGCGTGATAGGCGCGGGCTTTATGGGCGCCGGCGTTGCTTATGTGTCTGCTATGGCAGGCATGGATGTTGTCCTGATTGACCGTGACCAAGAGGGCGCGGATAAAGGCAAGCAGTTCACAATCGATGAGCAAACCAAACGGGTTAAGCGCAATAAAACCACTCAGGAAAAAGCTGACGCCATTATAGGCCGTATTACAGCGACGACAGATTATGCTGCGCTTAAAAATGTTGACTTGATTGTTGAAGCGGTGTTTGAAGACTCTGCTCTTAAAGCTAAAATTACTGAACTTGGCGAAGCTGTTATTGGCGAATCGGCGGTCTTCGGATCAAACACTTCAACGATTCCGATTACGGATTTGGCAAAAGCATCCAAGCGCCCTGAAAACTTTATCGGTATCCACTTCTTTAGCCCGGTACATAAAATGATGCTGGTCGAAATTATCAAAGGTGAGAAAACATCGGATTACGCCATTTCTCGGGCGATCGATTTTGTTACTCGTATTCGCAAAGTGCCGATTGTTGTTGAAGATACACGCGGTTTCTACGCCAATCGTTGTGTCATGCGCTATATCGGCGAAGGCTATAATATGCTCTCAGAAGGCGTGAAGCCTGCTTTGATTGAGAACGCTGGTAAAATGGCAGGCATGCCTGTTGGACCTCTAGCGCTTCAAGACGAAGTCGCGATTGACCTTGCCTATAAAGTTCTCAAGCAGACCAAAGCTGACCTCGGTAATGATTATAAATCAGGCACGATGGAAGCTGTTATTGTGCCAATGGTTGAAAAATATGACCGTCTGGGCCGTAAAAATGGCAAAGGTTTTTATGTTTATAACGGCAAAGAAAAGCACCTTTGGGAAGAGCTTGATCAGTTCGCCGTCAACGGCGTCCTCGAAGACCAGCCAAATGTTCAGGAAGTCAAAGATCGTTTGATGTACGCGCAGGCCGTTGAAGCGGCTCGTACCTTTGATGAAGGCATTATCCACGATCCTCGGGAAGCTGATCTTGGTTCTATCTTTGGCTGGGGATTCGCGCCGTTTACGGGCGGAGCTGTTAGCTTCATCGACACGATAGGCGCCAAGCGTTTTGTTAAACGCGCAGATGAACTTCGTGATGCTTATGGCGAACAGTTTGAAGTTCCTTCTCTGTTGCGGGACATGGCTGAAAAAGGCGAAACTTTTTATGGCAAATTTGGCCGTAAAGAAGCAGCCTAAAATATAAGTAAATACCGCTCATCCCGGCGAAGGCCGGGATCCAGTCGGAGATGCGGGCTTGGCTGGGTCCCGTTTTTCAACGGGATGAGCGGAGTTTTTAAGGAGAAAACTATGACCGATAATGTAACTTATTCACTTAATGACGGCGTCGCGACCATTAAAATGGATGATGGTAAAGCCAATGCCTTATCAACGTCTATGCTCGGCGAATTAAACGCCGCCTTTGACAAAGCTGAATCTGATAACGCAGTTGTTATTTTAACAGGCCGTGATGGTTTGTTTTGCGGTGGATTTGACCTTAAAGAAATGAAGGGCGGGCCGCAAAATGCACTGGGCCTAACGTCACTTGGATCAAAACTTGCGCGCCGCATCCTCGCATTCCCGCGCCCGGTTATCATGGTGGCGACAGGACACACAATTGCTATGGGCGCGTTTTTGGCGCTGGCATGTGATTACCGGATTATTGTAGAAGGCGACTTTAAGGTTGGCCTCAACGAAACGCTTATCGGGATGACCATGCATAATTTCGGAATCGAAATGGCTCGGTACAGATTGGCAAATAATTACTTTAACCGCTGCGTTATTAATGCCGAGATTTTCAATCCACGAGATGCGGTTAGGGCAGGTTTCTTTGACCGCACTGTGCCTGCTGAGCAAATTGCTATGGCTGGCCCAATGGCAGGGAACATGTTCAAGCAACTCAACGAAACCGCGTTTAAGCAAACCAAGCAGCGCTCCCGAAAAACAGCTTTTGCAATTCTGGATCAAGCCATCGAAGATGATCTTGACCCCGCTAAAGTCCATGCAATGTAGGGCTATTGTGAAACTAAAATAGTTCACCATATAGTAAGGATGCATGCATTCTTCGGAAAAAATGAACATGGTCGAGATTTTATCGTTGGCGACATACACGGGTGCTATGATCTTTTGATTCAACAGTTAGAATATGTTGGATTTAACTATACGCAAGACCGACTAATCTCAGTTGGAGACCTTATCGACCGCGGACCGGAAAGCGTTAAATGCCTTTCGCTCCTTGATGAAGCCTGGTTTCAATGTGTCAGAGGCAATCATGAGCAGATGATGGCAGAAGATCATTTGTTCGGTACCGGGTATCCATGGCGTTCCGAATTTGGGTATTGGGCAAATTCAATGACTGAGGACCATATTACATATTGGGCCAAACGTATTCTATCGTTACCTATCGCGGCAACACTCAGCTTCCAACAGTATCAAATTGGTATTTGCCATGCAGAGCCAGATGGACTTGATTGGAAGAAAAGCCGCACGACCCCCGCAAGTAAAGATGTGATGATGTGGGGACGAAAAGTTCTAAGAAGTCCGCCTGGTTTTGATGTTGAAGGCGTCGCCATCACAATTCACGGTCATACGCCATTGGATAAACCCAGATGGGTTGGCAATCGATATTTTTTAGATACTGGTGCGTGGGAAACAGGCAATTTGACGGTTCGCAAAATAGATGACATTTTTGATGAATATCGCTTAATGCATATTTTATGACTGTCTTGCGTAAATCATACCCCATGCCGGGCGGAACAATGTCTGCTTTGCATTTTAACGCTGATAAAGGACCCGTGCGTTTGGTCTTTGCCCATGCCAATGGGTTTAATGCTTTAACTTATCGAGCTGTTCTGGAGCCACTGGACGTTCATACTGTGGCGATAGATTTACGCGGGCATGGCATGACGGACCTTCCCACGGACGCCGCTTCACTTAAAAGTTTTCAAATATTCGCCGATGATATTGCAACATTTATCGGGCGTTACGTCCATGGCAAAGTAGTTTTATCCGGGCATAGTTTTGGAGCTGTTAGTGCTATATTGGCCAGTGGTCAACTTAAAGACAAGTTGTCGGGATATGCGGGATTTGATCCTGTTACCTTGCCTTGGATGTCGCAAAAGTGGCCCTATATGCCAGGCGGGCAGACCTTGATGAAAAAGTACTTTCCGATTGCCAAAAACGCCGGTAATCGCCGCTCTGTTTTTGACTCCCTGCAAGCTGCCTTTGAGCGGTATAAAGGCAGGGGCGGATTTAAACATGTGTCCGATGAAATTCTGCAAGACTATTTGACGGGCGGGTTAAAGCCTCACGATGACGGCGTTCAGTTGACTTGTCATCCTTTATGGGAACAAGCAGTTTTTGTGGCGCAAGGGCATGATATTTATAAGGCGGCTGGGAACCTTCCCGAAAATAGTAGGATCGTCTATGCAGGTGGTAAGGCGGCGGTCAGCACTCCGAGAACACGGGCTAAAATTGGACGGGTTATTGGCAAGAATAAAGTACTTTTAGAAAAAGACTTTAGCCACTTATTCCCGATCCAAAAGCCGGCATTTGTGACGGATTGCCTAGATTTAGCGGTGAAGCGGTCCGGTTAGCGGCTGATCCAAGTCTCATGTGACGGGTTTCTTCTTGGCCACCCGAAGATATGGTAATAACGGCGAGCAAACCAGTACCTGTAATGATATTTCCTCCAACACCACCCCATTTACCTTTACCGCCAAATGAAACAGATTTTTTAACCGTTTGTATCTTAGACTCGCTGACGCCTAAATTGCCGTGATAATCATAATAAGTGTGCTCTATGATAATCGTCACGCCCTTATCTTTGATATCAGCCAGATTGTCGACGGAATTGACCTTGGTTTTGAACCTTGATCCAAAAATAGGGTTTCCGTATTCGACTTCGATGAGGAATGTCATTCCATTGATGCTAACGGCATCAGATTTAGTTTCTACCATGTTGCGCCCCTGAATCTAAAAACAGACGATTGTTTATAGCATTTTTTTGGAAAAAAATAAAGGCCACGAATATGGTATATTGTTTAGGGATGCAAATTGGTAATGATTTCATTTGTTAGTTTTTCATTATTTATTTTACTTGGTACAACCAAACGCCGCTTTTCAAGATCTATTAATCCGTTGATAGCAATTGCCGATGCATAAGGCATGCCAGTTATGGGATTAACGATATGATGGACTAATCGCCGGACTTTGTCCGTGACCCCCATTATCCCGGAGGCAATGACAAAAGGATCTCCGGCTTCTGGGAATGTGTGAAATCGAAATTTAAGTTCTAGCAAGACACCTGTAATCGGGCCAGTGCCAATTTTTTCTGGAAAAGCAGTATCAAAATGGCGAATGCTTTCTGAAATATGGCCAAGCATGTGCTGGGCGCAAACCGTATCAGAACTGCCGACTTCCGAGCGTTGAAAAACGCCACGCCCAATTTCCGAGCAGCCCCAATTTTTGACCGTTTCATAATTGGCGCCCTGCATCTCTATATCCGGAATGCCTCGAGGGCGCGCGGCTTCAGGAAGCTCGCTCATATAGAGCGTAGCTTGCTCCCGCAGCCTTTCTGGCCAAGCAAAGCTTCTGTGAGTTGGCATATAAAAATGCTCTAAGGCTTCATGGATAGTCGCGGCAATACTGCCGTCTTGGTGATACATGATGTGGATCAAGGCGAGGTCTTTCTCGCCTAGACTCGTTATGGCCGATTCAATATGTAAAGGCGCGCCAGGCATGGCTTCTCGGATATATTTAATGTGAAATTCGCGCACTCTTACAGCGCCGGGCGTGCCTTTTTTGAAGGCGTGACTGAGCCCAAGCTGCATGATAAACATCTGCCTGGCTTGTTGGGCTTTCGTGATGTAGTGGCGCATATTGAGATGGCCAAGCTCATCGCATTCCCAATTTATGGCTTCTCCGCGCCATGTTTCCGTAAAGGTCAATTTATCTACTCTCGATTACTCTAAATTACTCGGGGGGGGGGAGGGCTATTCAGCGCAATTCGCGCATTGGCCGTAATGCTCAATAACGCTGTGTTTAATAACGAAACCCTTAGGAAGGCAATCCACATGATCATGGGCATGGCGCTCTTCAACTGTGTCGCAAGTCTCGCAAATGAAGAACTCTGCTGCGTGTCCATCATGTAAATGATCACAGGTAATATAGGCATTCAGCGCTTCGACCCGGTGCACAAGACCCAAGCGCGTGAAAAACTCTAGAGCACGATAAACGGTCGGCGGTTTAGGGGATCCGTGTTCTGGTCTCAGTAAATCTAGAAGATCATAGGCCTTAATCGGGCCGTTAGCGTCAATTAATAGGCCAAAAATATGCTCTCGAAGGGGCGTAAAGCGTTCGCCACTTGTCGTACACACCTGCCGCGCATTGGTCATGCGCTCGTCTCTACTGGCATGTCGATGTTCGTGATCTGGCATGTCTGTCCCTTATTTTTTGCGAAACATAACGGGAAATAGCCAATGTCCAAAGCGCTAAATGGTAGAATCTCATGATTCTTGGCAATCTAGGGGATTCTTTCATTGAAGATAAAGGAGTTATTGGTTAGGAGGCCGCAATAATATTTTAGACCTTAAATCGTAAAGAGGCCCTCATGGCGAAAGCTCCAAAAGAAAATCCAACATCTGTCACTGGCAATGTGATGTTTTATTCCAACCCACAACCGCTCAGCAAAGACAAGCATGGCAAGTTTGGCGTTAAGCCCGTTGATAAGCCATTTGAATTTATGTCGACGCAGCATTTTATTCCAATCACGGCACCTGAATTTGGCGCGGCCGCAGCGTCTGTTCCTATTATCTTTGCGGGCGATGATAGATCACCGCTTGCCGTTATGGGCATCCGGTCGGGTGAAAATCTCTTCGTAACTGACGGCCAGTTTGCCCAAGATTTTTATATGCCTGCTTTTGCGCGGCGCTATCCATTCGTATTGGCTAATGATGCTGATAATGAACGCTTTGTGGTTTGTGTTGATGAAGATGCAGAATGCGTGACAAGTAAGAAGCCTGAAAAAATGTTCTTTGACGGCGCTGACGCTTCTGGGTTCACAAATGAAGCATTTCAATTCCTTCAAAACTTTGAACGCGATCGTCAATCCACGCAAAATATGGTTGCGCGCTTTAAAGAGCTTGATTTGTTTGAACAAAAAGACATGCATTTCCAAGGACAAAACGCGGATGGCTCACCGTCCGAGCGCCAGAAAATTGCAGATTACTTCGCCGTTACCGAAGAGAGACTTCGCGGTCTTCCGCAAGAAACTCTTAAAGAATTTTCGGAAAATGGATATTTGGCTGTCGCTCACGCCCATATGATTTCACTGGGTAACTGGCAGCGCTTGGTCAATATGACTTTGCGCCGTGCTGCAGCTGCTCAAGCGAACTAAAACAAAACATAAAATTTGAAATTCTGACCCGGCTTATGCCGGGTTTTTCACTTCTATGTGATATATGAATATCGTCATAGGCTTCTTAACGGGTTTGAGTTATGAGCTCTTTATGATTTATCTACGGCGCCTGATTTTTTCTTTCTTTTTAGCGATATTCGCTGTGACGGCGTCCGCATCCGAATCTCCTGTGGTTGATACGGGTAAGGTTAATGCACAGCTTGTTAGTTCCCATGATCGCGCCGCACCGGGTGAAACATTCCATGTCGCGCTAAGAACATTGCTTGACCCCCAGTGGCACACTTATTGGCGGAACTCTGGAGATAGCGGAGAACCAGTCCAGATCACCTGGAAACTCCCTGAAGAGGTTACAGCGGGTGATATTATTTGGCCATTGCCTAAGCCTATCGCGACCGGACCTATCATAAATTACGGATTTGATGACCGAGCGATATTTCCGGTTCCGTTTAAGTTATCCCGAAATGCTACGCCCGGAGATGTGATCGATATTGAAGCGGATATCTATTATCTCGTTTGTAAAGATATCTGTATTCCGGAAGATACGACATTGTCGATATCTGTTGAAGTCGGAGAAACCCAGCTTCATGATCGTTGGAACGAAGTGATTAATATTGCGCGTAATGTCTCACCAAAATTAAGTAATATCGAGGCGGGTATTGTTGCATCGGGCGCGGATGTTGTTCTTAATTTTGCAAATTTGCCAGAAGGTAATTATTCTGCCGCCCATTTTTTCCCATTCTCTCAAGGCGTTATCAATCATAGCGCCGCACAGAAAGCCATGGTTACAGATCTCGGCGTACAGTTAAAAACAGAGCCAGGTTATGATTGGGCCAAAGGGGGCCCTAAAACCGCCAATGGCGTTTTGTCCTTTTCTAGAGATGGGGTCCTAACTGGTCACCAAGTTGAGGTTGCGGTCGGAAGCGCGCCAGATATAGGCATTATTGCGGCCGCCCCGCCCCAGCCTGCGGGCGCGTCTCAAATTGGGTTATTTGGGGCTATTATTGGTGCATTCCTTGGCGGACTAATTTTAAATATTATGCCGTGTGTTTTCCCGGTGATATCGATCAAGGCCTTATCGATTGCCAAATCGGCGCACGGTGAGCGCGGCGCTATTCGCAAGGATGCCTGGGCCTATACATTTGGCGTGCTCATGAGTTTTTTGTCGCTGACGATTGCGCTTTTGATATTTAAAGCTGGCGGTAGCGAAATTGGCTGGGGCTTCCAGCTTCAAGACCCTAGAGTCATCGGATTTCTGGCGCTCCTCCTGTTTGCGGTAGGCCTAAATCTACTCGGCGTATTTGAAATTGGCGGAAGCTTTCAAAATACCGGGCAAGGTCTGACGCAAAAAAGCGGCTTCACGGGATCATTCTTCACCGGCGTCTTAGCCGTGATTGTGGCGACGCCTTGCACGGCCCCTTTAATGGCGGGCGCGACTGGATATGCGTTCACCCAGCCCGCTTTGATAACTATCGCCGTCTTTATGGCCCTTGGGCTGGGCTTTGCTTTGCCGTTTTTATTGCTGGCTTACATTCCGGCTCTGACAAAACTATTGCCTAAGCCCGGCGATTGGATGGTACGGTTTAAAGAGTTCTTGGCCTTCCCAATGTTTGCGGCAGCAATTTGGCTTATCTGGGTCTTAGTCCAGCAAAGCGGAGAGCTTGGTCTTCGTAACATTTTACTGGCGATCCTAGGTCTTGGGTTTGCAATCTGGCTTCTCAAGCAAAATTCTAAACTTGCGAAAGCTCTCGGCGCCATCAACCTTATCGGAACTCTCGCCCTTCCACTAACCTTGCATGCCGATGCGGTGGAGCTGCACAGCGAGGCCTGGTCCAATGAAAAGGTTGCGCAGCTTCGCAGTGAAGGCAAACCTGTGTTTGTCGATTTTACCGCCGCTTGGTGCGTATCCTGTAAGGTCAATGAGCTGACAGTGCTAAACACTGAAGTCATCCAAAACGTATTCAAATCGACCAATACGGCCTTCCTGACAGCTGACTGGACCAACAAAAATGACGTTATCGCGAGAGAGCTTGAAAAATATGGCCGTTCCGGTGTGCCGCTCTATTTGCTGTACCCATCTGGTAACAATGACGTGAACCCTGCAATTTTACCTCAAATTTTGACCAAATCTATGGTAGAAGAAAAACTCAAGAAAAACGCGAACCCATAATCTGTCTTCAGGAGCCCCAATGTCTGTCTCAAATAATATAAAGCTCGCAGCCTTAACGGCGCTATCAACAGCAGTGTTGACTGGCACAGCGCAAGCAAAAATTGATACGGGCGCTCAGGTTTCAAATGTTTCTATAATCGATACAAGCGGCGCGACCCATAATTTGTCTGATTATGCAGGCAAGACGGTTGTGCTTGAATGGACCAATCACGGCTGCCCTTATGTGAAGAAGCATTACGATACGGACTTTGATGGCGGCAATATGCAGAACCTGCAAAAAGCGGCTGCTGCTGATGATGTGGTTTGGCTTTCCGTTATTTCCTCAGCCATGGGCAAGCAAGGCTATGTTAGCGGCGCGCAGGCCGATGCACTTACGACCGAGCGCGGCGCGGCGCCAGCGGCGGTTCTCCTGGACCCAATCGGCGAGGCTGGTCATATGTTTAGCGCGAAAACCACGCCGCATATGTATGTAATTGATGCTAGCCAGACGCTGGTGTATCAGGGCGCTATAGACAGTAATCCATCTAGCCGTTCATCGACGATCGCGGGCGCGACCAATTATGTCACAGAAGCTTTGGCGTCCATTAAAGCGGGCATGCCTATTGCCACTTCGGAGACAACGCCCTATGGTTGTCAGGTAAAATATTAGCACAAGTTTTATGGCTTCGCCTGAGGTTCCCCCACAAGACTTAAGGCGATGATTACGCTGTTCTCCTCGTGAGAGCAGCGTTTTCTTTTGCTCCATTTGAAAACCCTCGCTATAGCAGGCCCATGAGCAATAGAATGAGCAATATTATTGATATCGGCGTCCTTGGCGCAGAAGGCCGTATGGGCGGCGCGATTATTCGCGCCCTACGGGCTGAGCCAAGAGCAAGGCTGGCTGTCGCCTTGACCGCCCCAAATTCTGTGAACCTTGGCAAAGACGCCGCTGATCCTGCTGGCTTATCACCGAGCGGCGTGAAGCTAACATCTGATATCGGCGAGGGTCTACAAAATTGCGATGTCATGATAGACTTTTCCTCTCCGCGCGCCGCCATTGATGCGGCGCTTGGTATGCATGATATGCGCTGTCACTCGTTGATTACGGGGACCACAGGATATACACCGACTGAAGAGGCGGCATTATTGACGGCAGCGGAAAGCATTACGCTTCTAAAGTCAGGCAATTTTTCCCTCGGCGTTAATATGCTCGAAGCGCTTGTTGAAATGGCATCAGCTAGGCTTGGCAATGATTGGGATATTGAAATCTCGGAAATGCATCACCGACACAAAGTCGACGCGCCCTCTGGCACGGCGATCATGCTGGGCGAAGCCGCGGCGCGTGGCCGCGAGGTAAGTCTGGTCGACAAACAGGTACTATCCCGTGAGGGGCGAACTGATCCACGTGCCGAAGGGCAAATTGGGTTTTCAGCTTTGCGCGGCGGCGGTGTTATCGGACAGCATGATGTGCGTTTGGCGAGCGAACTTGAAATGATCACTTTGTCCCACGAAGCTTTTGACCGATCCGTCTTTGCATCAGGCGCTGTCGTAGCCGCCCTTTGGGCCCATGATAAGCCTGAAGGTCTGTACTCAATGCGGGATGTGCTGGGCCTGTAAGGCTTGATATTTTATGCAAGCTTACCATTTCTAGTAAATGGTTAGACTTAAACATATTCTTCTTCCAATCTGCGCTGCGATCATGCTCGGCTCCTATGCCGTGTTTGCAAATACCCAAGCCGCCAAGTTTGATTCTGATCTTTGGAAAAGCAGTGATCAATATCGTGAGCAAATGCTCGCACCGCTTATGGGATATGTATTGAAGGTTGGACAAACGCGTGAAGAGATTCGTGAACAACTTGGATTCCCGATTATAGAGCGGAATATTGGAGCGTGTACTGACGTATTCGAATTGTGCGAGAGTGTAAGCCAAGATGAATTCGAAGCGGGCATCCAAGATAATTTAGTTGTGATTTATTCCATTAGCGGAAACGTTACAAACTTTTACGTCGGCGATCGTTCCTACAACTTCATTTTCTAACTACTCAGCCGCTTTCGCGAGCGGCTCTTCTTCTGGCTCATAGGCGAGGAGGTCTGCCGGTTGGCAGTCGAGCTCTCGGCATAAGGCTTCCAAGGTTGAAAAGCGGATAGCCCTCGCTTTACCGGTTTTCAAAATGGATAGATTTGCCAGAGTGATGCCAACGCGTTCCGCCAGTTCCGTCAAAGACATGCGGCGATCCAGCAGAATACGATCAAGATTTACGCGAATAGACATTAGACGGTCAGCTCCTGATCGCGGCGCAGTTCAAGGCCGATCCGGAAGACTTCTGCCATGGTCGCAATCACAAACACTAAGAACCAAGCTGTCAGACTCGTTTTGAGCGAGAACCCTTCAAGGGAGCCCGCCGCCTGTGTGCTCTGGTCTATAAAGCCCATGGCAACCATGCGAATGATTTCAACAAGAGCGATCACGACCCAGGTTTTTCGGAGGCGAGATATATTCTCTTCAACGAAAGGATTGCTATCCAGCGTGGTGCGGACGATTTTTTTTATGACAAAGGCAACGTAAAGATAGGCGGCGGCAATCAAAGAGCCTCCGAGGGCGCCGGAGAGATTTAAGACCGGCAAGGAAGGTGCCTGCCCGTTCTTTGTCTCCATGGCATCAATGACCGACTCCCCAAAAAAGGGCAGAATCAGCATTAAAAACAATGCGACGATCAAAATTCCAATAACGACATTCAGCGCGATATTTAAAAATCGAGCTGTCCGCATAGCGGGTGTCAACAAGGGTCTATCCATGTAAAGTCCAAAACTAGTTTCCATATCGATAATCAATAATGGGGTATAAGGCAAGGGGGCAAAGCAGGACTTTACCGTTTATGCTTTACGCTTTAATGGGGCCCGCAAGGAGTTCCTAATGATAAAACTGACCGAATTGGTTGTCGCTTCACATAATGAAGGCAAGGTACGGGAGATAAGAGAGCTTTTGACGCCGCTTGGAGTGACCACGATCAGCGCGGCTGAGCTTAATCTACCAGAGCCAGAAGAAACCGAAAAAACTTTCGCCGGGAATGCGCGGCTTAAGGCTGTGGCTGCGGCCAAGGCGAGCGGAAAACCCGCGCTTTCCGATGATAGCGGCCTGGCGATTGACGCGCTGGGCGGCGCGCCGGGAATTTATGCGGCTCGCTGGGCGGCGATCCCAAAGGTCGAAGGCGGCGGCCGGGATTTTGATATGGCCATGTGGCGGGTATGGGAAGAGCTTACCCGAGCAGGCGGCGCTAAAACGGCGCGGTTTATCTGTGCGCTGTGTCTAGCCTTTCCAGACGGCGAAACAGAAGTCTATGAAGGTAAAGTTGAAGGCGAGATTATTTGGCCGCCGCGCGGCGATCAAGGCTTTGGCTATGATCCCATTTTTCAAGCCTTAGGGGATAAACTGACCTTCGCTGAAATATCGCCAGCAGCTAAACATGCCAAGAGTCACCGGGCCGATGCTTTCGCTAAGTTTTTAAAGGCTCGTTTCCCGTAATGGAAAAACTCGCCGTTTATATACACTGGCCTTATTGCGCTCGGATATGTCCCTATTGTGATTTCAATGTCTATAAAGGTGGTCAAAATGATGCGCTGGTTAAAGCAATCATAGCTGATTTATCCCACTGGCGAAACATGTTTGGCCCGCGCGAAATTTCCTCCATTCACTTTGGCGGCGGGACGCCGTCGCTCATGAAAGCTGATGATGTTCGCTCGATCATCGAATGTGTCGATGTTTTATGGAAGCTGCCAAGGGGCGCGGAAATTGGCCTTGAAGCTAACCCTCAAGATCAAAACGAAGAGCAGTGGCAATCATTGGCTCAGGCGGGGATTAATCGTCTTTCTTTAGGGGCGCAAAGCTTTCATGATCCGGCTCTCGCATTTTTAGGACGTGATCATAATGCCAAAGCCGCTACGACGGCGCTTGAGCTAGCCATGGATATATTCCCGAACGTATCACTGGACTTAATCTTTGGATGGTTTGGCCAGACTCTGGCTTTGCTCAAGGCGAATATTGATATCGCTCTTAAACTTAACCCCCAGCATATTTCTGCTTACCAGCTAACAATCGAGCAGGGCACGGCTTTTGAACGAGCGCAGCGGCGCGGCAAAATAATGGCGGTGGATGATGATCTCAGCGCCGAGTTTTATGATTTGATTGAAACCAGATTAAGCGCCGCGGGTTATGACCATTATGAAGTGTCTAACTACGCGAGAGACGGACGATCTTCGAAACACAATTTGGCCTATTGGCAAGGCCTTGATTATGTTGGTGTTGGGCCGGGTGCTCATGGCCGAATAACCAAAGACGGCGTGCGTAAAGCGACAATCGCCCATAATCATCCAACCGCCTATATTAAAGCGGTCAATGATAAACGCACTGGAATTTCTGAAACAGAAATACTGACACGGCAAGACTGGGCGTCCGAATACCTACTCATGGGACTACGCATTACGGACGGCATATCGCTTACAAGATATGAGCAAATATTAGGTGAGTGTTTGGATAGGGATTCCGTCCACAACCTTGAGATGGACGGTTATGTTTTAACTCAAGGTGATAGAATTTCCGTGACTCCAAAGGGGCGAGCGGTTTTGAATAAAATTACTGAAATGTTGTTGGTTTAACTCGGTCCCGGAGCCGTCCTTGGCGCGGGATCGATCACAACAAAACGGCCGTTTTGGATTTGATAAACCGCAAGGCCGCGATTGGGTTTTCCGTCGGGCCCCCAGCTGATGAGGCCATCGACGCCGTAAAACCCTTGTCCGTCTTCAGCCCGTCTGCGGCGGCTACTGGCTTTGCCATCGGCCACAACAGCGCCAATATTAACCGAGTCATAGGCGAGTGAGGCGAGACGGCTTGGATCTTCCCCGAACTTTTGATCATAAAGATTATTGAAGTTTTGCTGCGCGTCTTGATCAGGGCCTGCGAAAATACCGCGGTTGAGCGCTGGTTCGCGCACGACTTCTTCTTTGTGCCAAAGACTGGTCCCTAAAAACTGTACTTGATCGGGGTCGATATCATAATAAGGCATGAGCGGCGCAAGAGAGCGCAGCGCTGTGCCGCTTTCTGGTAGCATAATAGCTTCGAAGTGACGGCGTGTTGTCGAGCTTGATTGTTCATTTGCCTTGTAAGCATCGGCCAGTTTCTTGGCAGGGCCTTGCATAACGGTGATATCGTCGCCGTCATAGGTTTCATTGCCGCGAAGTTCACCGCCATTTGCTTTTACACCGGCTTGATAGGCGGATAAAACACGACGTCCATATTCACTTTGCGGGCCAAGAAAGGCAAACCGTTCAGCGCCGCTAGAGGCGGCATAATCGACGATGCGTTTGACTTCGGCTTCCGGTGGAAAGCTGAGCAGATAAGTACCGTCACCGGCGACTGATTGATCCGTTGAAAAAGCGATGACAGGAACACCTTTGCGTTTGGCGCGTTTGGCAGCTCCGCTCACAGACCTTGATAAAACAGGGCCAAGGATAACATCGACACCGGATTTCAGGGCGGCATCAGCGGCGGAAGATGCGCCGCCATCTGTGCCGCCAGTGTCGAGCGCTATTAGAACGACATCCGCTTCATCGCGATTGAAAACGGCTAGCTCAGCTGCTTTTAACATAGAAGCGGCCTCCGCGCGTAATCGAGAAGAGCTTGATGAAAACGGCAAAAGTATTGCCATACGTTTTAAGTCCCGGCCTTTCATATGAGGCGGGGTTAGTCCGTCCCGTGTCAGAACGTCTTTGATAATCGGGTCGGTTATGCCAGCGCCGGGGTCTGGCGTTTCAGGCTCAGGCGCTTCTGGCGTAACAGGTTCAGGTGTCGGCGTCGGAGTTTCAGCGATAGGGCCGGGTATAGGCGATGGTCCGGTCGTTGTTGCGCAGGCTGATAAGGCGACTATAGCCACTGTGAGGCTAAGCCATTTTAGCTTCGTTCCGGCCTGTTCAAATGTAAATTTGCCTGTCATAACGACGTCCTGTTTAACTGATCTGTTTTTATGTCTTTATTTGACTCTAAAGTTCCCAATCAAACTGCGCAATCCCATTTTTCACCTGGGCTTTACATCGTGGCGACTCCGATTGGGAATCTACGGGATATAACCCTGCGGGCCCTAGATGTTTTGCAAGCCGCGGATCATGTTTTGGCCGAAGACACACGGCAAACTCGAAAATTGCTAACCGCTTATAATATTGAAGCAGAGCTAACAGCCTATCATGACCATAATGTGGCAAGAGCGCTGCCTAAAGTCATGGATTGGCTCGAAAACGGCAAAATTATCGTTCAGGTTAGTGATGCGGGCACGCCGCTGGTCTCTGATCCGGGATTTAAATTATCCCGCGCCGCCATTGAGGCTGGGCATGATGTTTTCCCTGTTCCGGGCGCGTCGGCCCCTATGGCAGCTCTGGTCGGCGCAGGCTTGCCATCTGATCGGTTTTTGTTTGCGGGCTTCTTGCCGAGTAAATCTCAGGCACGTCAGACGATCTTGCAAGAATTTGCGGGTGTGAAAGCGACCCTTATATTTTTTGAAAGTGGTAACCGTATTGAAAAATCACTTGTCGACATGCAAGCGGTTCTCGGCGATCGAAGCGCAGTAATCGCGAGGGAGTTGACCAAAAAATACGAAGAATTTCGACGCGGTCCTTTCTCTGAACTTCTTGAAGGTGTTCGTGAGACGCCGCCAAAAGGTGAAATCGTTGTTTTGATCGCGCCGCCTGAGGGCGAAGACAAATGGGACGAGGCAACCGTGGATGAAGCTCTCAAAGAATGTTTGGAAGAGCTCGGCGCCAAACGGGCCAGCGCCCAAATTGCTGAAGTGTCTGGCTGGCCTAAGCGTGACCTTTATCAGCGCGCTCTGAAGCTCAAATGAGTAAAGCGGAACGACAGCGCCGCGAAAGCCTCGGACACAGAGCTGAATTTCTGGCGGCCAATTATTTGCGGCTTAAGGGCTATAAAATTCTCTCGCAAAGGTTCAAAACTAAATCTGGCGAAATCGATATCATTGCGAGCCGAGGTGATTTGATTGTTTTTATCGAGGTCAAAGCCCGTAAGACATTACTTGAAGCCCGAGACGCTATCTCAGGCAGATCCAAGCGTCGTATCATCAAATGCGGGGGGCTATATATCGGGAAGAACCGCCAATATCAAAGCTACGGCATACGATATGATGCAGTTTTTGTGGTCGCAGGCTGGTCAGTTGTCCATGAAAAGGACTTTTGGCGCGCTTAATCGGCAATAAAATGATCAAATGAGACATTGAGGCGTTTTAGTATTTTGCCGCTTTTGTTGGAATTTTCTTTTTGGTATTTTTTTTTCGCTTCGCTAAGAAAAACATTCATTTCTTCTTCAGTCATATCAGTGATTTCGCGCTCAAACTCTGCAGACGTGTTTAAATAATATGGCGAACTGTAGATCTCGCCAACTTCTTCAAGAGTAATTGGTGTGGCAGGGTCTGCGCGAAGATGAATTCTTCCGCCCGTTTCTAAAAAATGTGTGAGGTTTTCCATGAAACTTACGGCTAATGCGCTTTGAGTTTCGCCTTTAACCATGGTGGTAGAAAGTGCAAAAGGTGCTTTCATTGTTTCAATGAGGGCGGTTTCATTAATATTTTTTTCATCGATTAAATAGGACTTTATACGATCTAAAATTCCGGTATCTGTAAAATCCATATTTCCATAGTGTAATTTAGCAGCGTTCAAATTTTCATTTTGGGTATCACTTGCTGGCGTCCCGCTGAGTCCAAACGAGAATTGATCATAACCGTTCCAGTCAGAAACCTTGAAGGCAGTTGAAGCTATGAAACCATCATACATACTGAGTTGTGCTTGCACCATTTCATAAATGCGATCTTTTTCATTGAAAACAGCTTGGCTATGAGCAGAAAATTGCATTGTGTCGTAACCAAGCAAAGCCGAATAATCCACGGAAAATTCATTGTGAGAAGCATCAGAGTTACTTACAATTTTTAACCGAACTGCATCTGCCCGTTGAAATTTCGAATAAAGCCCGTTTTCTTTTTCTGTATGCCAAATATCAATTTGACCAATGTCGTATTCAGAGGCATTTGATGACACTTTGAAATTGTTGACACTAAGACGTTCGAATGCGGGCTCAAATGGCGATATGCCAAATAATATGGAATCTGATGGGTCGAGCTGAAATTCTGTAAAACTATCTGTAATAACCTGAGACTTGATTCCAATGATATTTAGGCTTTCGGCAGATATAGCCTCTTTATAAGTTGTATCACCCCATGATGTGGATAATTCATAGTGAGCTTTTTCGGTTTGAAAATCATAGTTACCTTTTTCGGGATTGAGCGCCCAAGTCAGCAGGCCTAACGTCGTAAGTTCTTCTTCTGTATTGTGCTGTAGTCCTTCAATTCTGATGTCTGGAAATACTGGGATATCGCGGCTTTCGAAAAACATACGTACAAAGTCAGTGAGATTTTCGTCTTGATTATAAGTCTGAAGTTCTAGCCAATCAGGTAGCGCCTCATTTCGCGGAAGCCTTGCTATCAAGTGGTCTAATATGGTTTCGGTTAGCTCTGTTTTAACCGTAGAGGAATTGTTGGGTTGAATATCCCATTGTCCGTCCCATTCTTCTTGTGGACGCCATTCTTCCGGCCATTGGTCCAATGGGTCTGATGATGCATCATAATCTGTACCGCTTACAGGAGCAGTCTCTTTTACGATATGTAACCCTTCAATTTCTATTTGATCAAAATAAGGCATATCTTTTCGTATTAACCTGACACCAGAAAGGGTCATGGTTTTTATGGTCATATCGTATTTAGGAATAGAAATATTGGTGAAAGTGTAACGTCCATTTGTTCCGTCTCTTTTGGTCCAATCGATATTGTCATTAGGCACACTCAATTTAAGGAGTTTTAGTGCTCGTATAGCTTCGGCGTCATCGACATGGCGTGCTGGCGCCGTTAAATCGGGGGCAACAGTTGATACACTGGGGGGCGTAACGGTCACATGATCTTGCGGAGAAGGCTTGTCTAACGATGTCCAAATTCCAGCGAATATAGACGAGGCTATAACTAAAAAAATCAATATTTTTTTGGCCAAAATGTTACTCCCACACGTAAACTATACCGAGCCATATCAAGGGCGGTCTGTTAAGTCTAGTTATTGGCTGCTAATCATGCTTCATGATGAAATTTTAAAATAACAGTAACTCACAGAAGTGTGACGTGCGTTTGAATTGCGCTTTGCTCGGTCCGGCGCTAAGTAGTCCTCATGTTAATACGCTTTATACAAATAATGTTTCTCGTCTCGCTCATAAGCGCCAATGCTATGGCTGGCGAGATGCCAACAAGGGTCGTTGAGCTTTTCACGTCTCAAGGCTGCTCATCCTGCCCGCCTGCCAATAGGTTTGTTGGGAAGCTTGCGGAAGATCCGGATAATTTAGTGCTATCCTATGCCGTGACCTATTGGGATTTTCTGGGGTGGAAAGATGTTTTCGGACGACAGGAGTTTACTAACCGGCAAAAGGAATATTCTGAATCACTAAACATCGGCTATTCTTACACGCCGCAAATTATTTTAAATGGTACGGATCATAACTCAAAATACAAAAAATCCGCGGTTGCAGACTGGATGTTATCCCCCAATCCTAAAATCTTAGATTTGAGTGTTGTGAATGATGAACTTGTTTTGAAGGCTGATTACTCAGACGTATTATTGGTCAGTTATAAACCTGGATGGCAAATGATTGATGTCAAAAAGGGTGAAAATGGCGGCCGGAAAATGAAAATAGCAAATGTTGTTGGGAGCATTCAAAAGCTAACAGAGGCTGGGCCAACGAATATCAAACCTGAGCCTGGGCTCGCTTATGCGGCTCTTGTGCACGATCCTGAAAGTTTTCAAATCATAGCAGCCAGTGTTGTCAAGCCTTAGCGCCTTTCTAGCGCCGGGCCACCGTCACATAATTAATCGATAAATCATCCGAGTAAGACCAGTTTTCTGTCAGTGGATTGAGTGTCATGCCAATGGAGGGCTCGGGCTCTAGGCCGGCCTGTTTGAGCCACAGCTGTATTTCTTTTGGCCGCACTAACTTTTCATATTGGTGGGTGCCTCTAGGGAGCCACCTGAGTACATACTCGGCGCCTATAATGGCAAACGCGAAAGCTTTGAGGGTTCTGTTGATAGTTGAGCAAATCATCAGGCCGCCCTCTCTAACCATAGCGCCGCAATCTCGGATAAAGTCAGGCGGGTTGGCGACATGCTCGATAACTTCCATGTTGAGAACCGCATCAAAAGGTTCTTTACCGCTGGCGACTAATTGCTCAATCGTTCCGTGGCGGTAATCGATCTCCAGGCCCATTTGCTTGGCGTGTGTTTTAGCTGTTTTGAGGTTGTTTTCGAGCGCGTCGACGCCTGTTACACTTGCACCAAGGCGCGTCAAAGGCTCGCATAAAAGCCCGCCGCCGCAACCAATGTCTAGAATACGCAGGCCTTTTAAGGGTTTGTCTTGGTCGGGATCTCTATGAAACTGCTGGCATAACTCTGCCTTGATAAAGCCAATTCGAAAGGCGTTCATGACGTGAAGCGGCTTAAACTTCCCCGAAGGATTCCACCAATCAGCGGCCATTCGGGCAAAACTTTCCATCTCCCTTGGGTCAACGGAGATAGAGGAAATATGATCCGGGGTGGTTTCGGTGTGAGCCATTAATGAAGCCTTTTACAATGAGGCTACCATAGCGAAAGATTATAATTGTAAAAGCGTGATCTCCCGCGTAAAAGCGCCGCGATTAACAAGCAGGAACAATAGCGGGAATAAATATGGCGCGTATCGTCATGAAATTTGGCGGCACATCTGTTGCGAACTTAGAGCGGATACGCCGGGTTGCAGATTTGGTTGCTGCAGAGGTTGCTAATGGCAATGAAGTTGCTGTGGTGGTTTCGGCTATGAGCGGCGAAACTAATCGCCTTGTAGGCTTTGTAGATGCTCTCGACGCGGACCGCGTAAATGGGCATAATCAAAGCATGGGAGGTCCGATTGAAGATGAATATGATGCCATTGTATCATCTGGGGAACAGGTGACTTCAGGCCTTCTCGCGATTGCGCTGCGCCGCCGAGGCGTTAAAGCCAGATCCTGGCTTGGATGGCAGATACCGCTTAGAACCGATATGGCCCATAGTTCGGCCCGTATCGAGTCGATTGAAGATACGAAAATGAACGAAGCGTTTTCCGAAGGTAAAGTGGCTGTGGTCGCGGGGTTCCAAGGGATTTCTGACGATGGACGAATTTCGACCCTTGGTAGGGGCGGATCAGATACGTCAGCTGTGGCATTGGCGGTGGCCCTAAAGGCGGATCGTTGCGATATCTATACGGATGTGGATGGTATCTATACGACGGATCCGCGTATTGTCCCAGAAGCACGCCGGTTAAACCGGATAGCGTTTGAAGAAATGCTTGAGCTTGCGTCTCTGGGCGCAAAAGTTTTACAAGTTCGATCAGTCGAGCTTGCAATGAATAATAATCTCCCAATTCGGGTGTTGACCAGTTTTGCTAAAGACGGTGCTGACAATCCCGGAACATTGGTCTGTCATGAGGATGAAACTATGGAAGAACGTATTGTTAGCGGTGTGGCTTATTCTCGCGATGAAGCCCAAATCACAATTCTTCAACTAGAAGATACACCTGGTATGGTCGCAAAAGTTTGTAAAACTATGTCGGATGCCAATGTTATCGTTGATATGATTGTGCAGAGTATTTCTCGCTCGGATAACGCCGCCAATTTAACGTTTACGGTTGGAAAGCGCGATTTAGAAAAGGCTGTGACCGCCTTGGAAGCGGCTAAATCAGATATTGGCTTTGAGGGACTCAAATCAGATTCAAATGTCACTAAAGTATCGATTGTTGGAATTGGCATGCGATCCCATACAGGTGTTGCTCAGACGATGTTTGAAGCGCTCGCCGAGCGCGGTATTAACGTTGAAGTTATTGCAACCTCTGAAATAAAAATTTCCGTTTTAATAAATGCTGAGTATACTGAACTGGCGGTTCGGGCTTTGCATAGTGCGTTCGAGCTAGAGGTGGGATAAGGGCTGAGACGCATTATGAAAAAGTTTAAAAAAGTCTATTTGCATATCGGTCTTGAAAAGACCGGAACGACTTCAATCCAGCGTGCTCTAGATATTCACCGTGAAAAACTTGAATCATTGGGATATTTTTACCCCAAGGCGACAGCTGTTGGAAAAAATGTTCTTCTTGCTGCACTGTTTAATCCTAACCTCGTTAGTAGGCCAGTGTTTAAAGCTGCAATTGAACGAAATGGTGGAACTTGGTCAGCTTTTTCGGAGAACTTAAATAAGCAGCTCCAAGACGAGTATAGCAAAACGAGCGCTGAGAATCTAATCTTATCCAGTGAGTTTATTGCCGTTCATACAAAATATCACCTGGTTAAGGCCTATTGTGATGAAGTTGCAGAGGAAACGGTCGTTGTCCTTTATTTAAGAGAACAAGCGGCGATGTTAATGAGCTTGTATTCTACTTTTATTAAAGGCGGCGGTACCGAATTTGGAGTCTTGCAAGAAATTGAAGACAAGGTTTTGCCCTTCCTATTACAGTATAAGGGATTGATCGAAGGGATAGAAAAAACCTTTGGCGATGCTTTAAACATAAGGTTGTTTGAGAGAGATCGACTGGTTGCTGGGAATGTTATTCACGACTTCTTGGATTTAATAGGGGTCACTGAAGGCCTTGATGAATTTAATGTTGAACGTCAAAATGAATCGTTAAGCCTGATTGGAACCCAGTTCTTGAAGACAGTGAACCCTCATCTACCCATTTTGGTCGATGGTGAGAAAAACCGAGCCAGAGATGGATTAATTAGTGACTTAGCTAAACTTGATTCTACGGGTCTTTATGGGAAGGCTCGATTGTCAAAAGAGCAAGTTAAAACCATAAAAAAACTATCAAAACCCGACAATAAGTGGATCAAGGAAAGGTATTTTCCAGATGAGAAATCTTTATTTAAAATTGCTTCTGCAGCCGAAGACGTAGAAAGTAATGAGGATTTGGTTTTAGAATATTCAGCCCAACTCGTGGCGAGTGCGTACGGGCAAATTCGTAAAAAGCAAGATGTCTTGAACGATTCTGCTCCCGATCTTAAAAAAATCCAAAACGAACTTAATCGTAGTTTACCGGCCATGCAGGGCGTTGGAAAGAAACTCAAAAAGACCATAGAGCTACGGCAGTCGGCACAAGAAAAACTTGATGGAATAACACCTGTAGTGGACGCTCTTGATGGCAAGTTCGAAAACGTCGATCCAATGATGATGGCTGTTTCTGAAAAACTTAATGGTATTTTCTCTATGCTGGAAATGGTCCAAGCGAAAATCAATCTATCACTTCCTGTTCTTACTGCGCTTCAAGAGCGGCTAGAGAACACAGAAGCAATGATATTAACACTTAAGGAGAAGCTCAACAATACGGGGCCGATCTTAAGTACGATCCAGACGAATTTAAACAATGTGGATCCCGCAATGTTGTCTTTGAAAGACAAATTAGAAGGTGCCTCACCTGTTTTAAATGCGCTTCAAAACAATTTGGACAGTATTAAGGGTGAGCTTGAGGCTAAGGGTAAACATAAGTTTGAGACTATTCTTGAGAAGCTCGAGCGAACAGGAGCTCTGCGTCAATCCGCATTGAACAAGGTTGAAAGTGCGACGACTATATCGACGGCTCTTTCAAAAAAGATTGATGGGACAACCGGACTTGGTAAATCCGCGCAAGAGAAGCTTGAAAACGCCCGCCCTATTACCGATACTTTGCAGGGTAAATTAGATAATATTGGTCCTATGCTGACAACGGTACAAGAAAAATTAGAAGGTTCTTTGCCAATGCTTAACTCGTTACAAGAAAAAGCAAATGAATCCGCGCCTCTTATTCAAGCTCTCAAGGAAAAAACAGACAACACATATCCCATGGTAGCTTCCATTAAAGAGAAATTAGGGGATGTTAGCCCCGTCCTAAATGCCATGCAGGACAATTTGGATGAGTGTCTTCCGAAAGTGCGGGAGATGCACAAAAAACTCAAAAAATCCGGACCTTCATTAAACGATATACATGAAAGTATGCTAGTTGATTTGAAACGTGAGAAATAGTCCGATAAAGGAAAACGTATTCAAGTGTAATGATAACAGGTAACCTGGGAAAAAATGTGGCCTCCGAGCAACTTAAATTAAGTGATAACCTTCAAGAGATAACAGAGATTGGAGCCGAGCTTGAAAGTATACTTAATGCTCACAAGGTCCACTATTTTCGCCAAATTGCGTTGTGGGGCCAGTCGCAACGTAGAATTTTTAGCAACAGGATAGGTGTGTCCATAGATGAAGGATGGTCGATTCAGGCCCGCGCGCTGGTGAAAGCTAAGACTGACGAAATTATTGAGGAGCCTGATGAAGGGCAAAATTCTGATGATCTCACGCAAATTGATGGAATTACGCCTGTTTTAGCCGAAAAGCTTATAGAAAATGAGATTAATTTTCATCGCCAAATTGCGTTGTGGGGCCAGTCGCAACGTAGAATTTTTAGCAACAGGATA
>JABABK010000032.1 GCA_014238285.1 Hellea sp. | reverse complement strand
CTTGGTGAAGGCCGAGGATTTGAAATAGCACAAGGTCGGCTTGGCCCTGGCCGTATTCACCACTGCATGCGCGCTGTTGGTCAAGCTGAACGCGCGCTTGAGCTGATGTGTCGCCGGGCTGTGACCCGTGAGGCCTTTGGTCGCCCACTCGCTAAACTTGGTGCTAATTACGATATTATCGCTGAGTGCCGTATTGCCATCGAGCAAGCTCGGTTACTCTGTTTAAAAGCGGCTTGGATGATGGACCAAGGTGACGCGCGAGCTGCTGCGCCGTGGATTTCCCAGATCAAAGTTGCTGCACCGAATATGGCGCTCAAAGTGATTGATGAAGCTATGCAAATGTTTGGCGGAACTGGAATTTCTCAAGATACGCCTCTGGCTATGATGTACGCGCAAATGCGGACATTGCGCTTCGCTGATGGCCCTGATGCTGTCCACCGGATGCAGGTTGCCAGAAAAGAACTAAAGGGATACACAAACGCAAAAGTTTAGATTACTGGAGCGCTAAATGCCATCTTTTGATATTGTTTCCGAGGTTGATCAGGCCGAGGTCGAAAATGCCGTGCAGAATGTTATGCGCGAAATTTCTGTTCGCTATGATTTTAAAGGCTCTAAATCGACAGCCGAACATAAAGACGGTGTCATCACGGTGTTTGCTGATGATGACCTGAAATTAAAGCAAATGCACGAAATCCTACGCGGTCAATTGCATAAGCGCGGGATAGAACCTGGACAGCTTGACTATCAAAAAGTCGATCCAGCTGCTGGCCAGTCCGTGCGTCAGAATATTGTTATCAAAGAAGGCATTGATAAAGAACTAGGCAAAAAGATCGTCAAAGAGATCAAAAGTGCCAAGATGAAAGTTCAAGTCGCTATTCAAGGTGATACGCTAAGGGTCTCCGGTAAGAAACGAGATGATCTTCAGGCCGTCATTCAGTTTGTCAAAGACTTAGGGCTTGAACTTCCCATGCAATATAAGAATTTTCGGGATTAGAATTTAATCTTTATCCCAATATATCTACCGTATTCCTCACAACGCAAAATTCATTGTGAATATTGGCGAGGCTGATTTGATGTATGGTTTCAGCATCGATTACTTTTCCATCTAAACCTGTTCGGTCGAATGTGGCGCAGGCGTCAGCGATTAATGACACGTCAAATCCTAAATTTCCTGCCATGCGTGTTGTCGTCGAGACGCAGTGGTTGGTAGTTAGACCACAAATGACGAAGTTATTTAATTTTGATTGTTTTATCTGATCCTCGAGATCAGTACCAATGAAGCAGCTATTGACGTTTTTTACAATCAAAGGCTCGTTGCCGCGCGGCTCAAATCCGGGTTTCAATTGCCCGCTTGGTTTTTCGATTCGTAAAAGGCTATTCGGATCAAGGCTGTTATGGATGCAGTGAAATATCGGTAAATTTTGGGCGCGCCATTGATCGAGTATTTTAAGGGCATTTTCCTCAGCATTGGGATTGTTTCTATTGCCGCCCCAATAAATGTGATCATCAAAGCCCTGTTGCCAATCGATAAGAATGAGCGCAGCGTTAGTCATCTGAATTACTAGACTTTCTTCACGAATATGGATTTGAGCTTCATGGCACCAAAGCCGTCGATCTTGCAATCAATATCATGATCGCCATCAACCAGCCTTATGTTTTTGACTTTAGTTCCGACCTTAAGCGGCGTCGATGAACCTTTGACTTTCAAATCCTTGATGACCGTTACCGTATCGCCGTCTTGCAATACATTGCCAACAGAGTCTCTGATGACGGTTTCTTCTTCTACTACGGCTACTGCGGACCACTCATGGGCACACTCTGGGCAAACCAAAAGCGGGCCATCTTCATATGTATATTCGCAATTACAATGCGGGCAGGGCGGTAATTCGGCCATTAATGATCTGCTTTATAAATGGGTTTACCGTTGACGATTGTTGCAATGGTTTTGGCATGTAGAATTTCAGCTTCGGGCACGGTCATGATATCGCGGTCAAAGATTGTAAAGTCTGCTGCTTTCCCGACTTCGATCGTACCGAGACGCTCTTCTTCAAAGGCGGCATAGGCTGGCCAGATCGTGAACATTTTTAGGGCTTCTTGGCGCGTGATTTTTTCGCCGTCATACCAGTTTTCATTGGAATAGCCTTTGAGATCTTTCCGGGCCACAGCCGCGTAAAATTCTATCCTCGTATCGCCAATTTCGACGGGCGCATCAGTGCCGCCTGCAATGATCGAGCCGCTATCGATGAGTTTGCGCCAAGCGTAGCCGCCCGCTAGCCTTTTTGGACCGAGACGATCCACAGCGAAATGTAGGTCGCCAATGGCGTGGGATGGCTGCATTGAAGGAATGACGCCAAGTTTCGCAAAGCGCGGAATATCTTCAAGGTCAATGATTTGAGAGTGCTCAATACGCCAGCGAGGCTCTGCGATAACGCGTTCGTTTGCCGGAACAGCGCTTAGAGCTTCTTCATACCAATCTAGAACGAGCTTATTAGCCTTATCGCCAATGGCATGTGTGTTAACTTGAACGCCATCTTTTAACGCTGTTTTAAGAACGGGCATGATCTCATCATACGTAGTGAGCATAAGCCCGATGTTTTCAGGATCATCTGCATAAGGCGCAAGAAGAGCCGCGCCGCGAGACCCAAGCGCGCCGTCAGCAAAAAGTTTGATACTGCGCCGCGTGATTAGGTTGTCGGGTTTAGGATTAGCTGCAAATTTTGCCGTATCAAAACCGCCGCCAATATCGGTCGATGCGTAGACGCGGATATTGACATTCCCTGCAGCCGCTTCCTGTTCGATTAAAGGCATGACTTGCGGCATAAAGGACATGGAATGAATATTGGTCCATCCGCGACTTGCATAAAGATCAGAAGCTTTCTTTAGAGCCGTCCGAGTGCGGGCTTCGTCTGCCTTGGGGATTAGATCAGCCACAAGTTCTCCAGCTTTATCGATCAGCATACCGGTTGGTTGCCCATTATCACCTTTAAGGATGCTTCCCCCAAAAGGAGATGCAGTTTCCGAAGTGATTTTTGCTACTTGCATAGCAGCCGTATTAATAACAAGGGCGTGACCGTCGGCGCGCTCTAAAATGACAGGGTTATTCGGGGCAATATCATCAAGATCAGACGCATTCGGAAACCTGGCTTCTGGCCAATGGGTTTCGATCCAGCCACGGCCATAGAGCGTTTCTCCGGCCGGAATATTTGCGATAGCAGATTTGAGGTGCGCTCTTAGTTCCTTGACGGATGAAGTGCCTTCTAGGTTTAATGTCATTTCACGAAGACCAATGCCGACAAAATGTCCGTGGGCATCTGTAAACCCAGGATACATAGCTGCGCCTTTAAGGTCATGAGATTGACCTCTGCCGCACCAATCGCCTTCATCAGAACCTGCGTAGATTATGACCCCGTTCTTAACGGTAACTGCTTCGACTTTAGGTGTTTTATCAATCGCGGTGTAGATAGCGCCGCCGGAATAACAAGTCGTGGATAGGTCGGCTTGGTTATCAATATGAACTTGGGGAGCCTCTGACTGACAGGCGCCTAAAAGGTTAACGCCCATAAGCATGGCTATTTTGAATTTTGACATAGTGTAATCATCCCGTTGATATAGGGCGAAACTATAGGACGCAGAGATTGCTGTCGAGTGTCGTTAGATGAAAGGCTTAGAGCATTTCTCATTTAATTGCACTCACGAAGGTCTCAGAAATCAGCGAACTTAGCTCAATTTCTGAGTCAGTTTAATGAGAATTTCTCTAGCTAACTTTTCGTATTGAACCACGGTTTTTTTTCATATCGAGGACGTGGTCTACACCTTCTAGTAGCTGCATGAGCTTAACCGGTTTCGCCACAGCATAGTCCATTCCGATGTTGAGGCACAGTCGCTGTTGTTGATATTGAGGGTCTGCTGTAACAGCGATGATCATTATGTCAGACCAAGGTTGATCGCTGCTACGAATGGCTAGGGTCGCTTCAATACCGTCCATGACTGGCATATGAATATCCATGAGGATAATATCGATATCCTGCACTTTGAGAATATCCATGACTTCTTTGCCATCGGACGCCGTATAAATTTCAGCGACCATTGAGCCAAGAAGAGATTTAATGACAATGTGATTGGTTTGATTGTCATCGGCCACCAGGATTTTCAAGTTTTGATATGGTGTATCGAGCGGGCCGCTTTTATCCATGATTTGGTCAAACAGAGTTTCTGTGGGCGTTTCCAGCTCTGGCTTTTCGGATTCAATAGGCAGCGATAACGCAAATATTGATCCTTTTCCAATTTCCGATTTTACAGAAATTGTGCCGCCCATCATTTGGATGATTTGTTTGGTGATATTCATACCAAGACCGCTTCCGCCAAACCGTCGGGAAATTGAGCGATCTCCTTGCTGAAACGGTTCAAAAATTCTGCTTTGTTGGTCTTCCGTCATGCCAATGCCCGTGTCTTTTACGGCGACGATAAGCCTGTCTTTTCCATCTTTTTTGACCATTGTACTAAAGACGTCAATTTTGCCGCCTTCACAGAATTTTATGGCGTTTGACAGCAGGTTATTTATGCATTGTTCGTAGCGGTACTGATCATATGAAATCTCGTCGGGCACATTGTCATCTATGTGGCAATTCAGTGTTGAATTGTTCGCTTTTGCTTTTTCTGTCCACAATGCGCAGGCATTTCTAATCACCTTAATTGGGCTGCCGAGTTTCAAATCCAGTGAAAATGTATCGGATTCAAGCTCACTATGTTTCAAAGTATCCCCTAAGGTATTCAGGATATTACCCGCAGAGGATTGAATTAATTCAAGCTTTGGGGTGATTTGTGGGTTGCTGTTATGATGGATAAGGGCATCAGCAATGCCAATGACTGCATTCATAGGCGTGCGAATTTCGTGGCTAATTCTAGCTAAAAATAGCGTTTTCGACTTTAGCGCATTTTCAGTTTTCTCTTGGGCTTTCCGAAGTTCATCTTGAATTTTGTACTCTTCTGTAATGTCCTCAATAAAACCTGTTATGTGGGTAGAGTTACCAGCGTGGATACGTTGTGGACGGGCCTTGCATTTAATCCACAATGTTCCTTGATTTTCGGTTTGTAGCCTTATGGTTGTGTCCATTTCTGTGCCGTTTGTGGTCGCATTAGCCCAATCTTTAACATAATCGTCAATGTCATCTTTATGGATGAGCGGTCGAAAACCTTTGCTTTTAATAATTCGATGCTCTGAAGGGGTAAGGATTTTTTTTAAGTGATTGCTAAAAACATTCAACTTATCAGTTTCCATGCAGTATTGAAAATAACCCGAACGACGCATTTCAAGGGCCATTTCCAAACTTTCTTGGCTTAGCGTTTGTTCCGTGACGTCTTCAGTGATTAGGGCGACTAAATTTTCTGAAGGCAAGAACTTCGTTAATTTTAAAATCTTGCCATTAGGAGGTGTGACCGTTGAAAACGGAAATTCTGTTTCTGAAGAAGGACCGCTAAGAGAGACCAGAATCTTATGACTGAACTCTTCGCTTGGGTTTTCTTGAAAATCACCACGCTTGATTAAATATTGCAGCCAGCTATCAAACTGTTTGTTCTTACTTGTAATATCCCTTGGTAGATCAAAATGGGAAAAGAACTTCAAGTTTCTGTAGATGACCTCGTTATTTGTCGTGAAAACGACAATTCCCATATTAAACTTATCCCCGACATTGTGCAGCCAACGCGGCGCGGCTTTCTGAAGCTCAATAATGGCTTTTTGATTGTCTGGATTGTCAAATGTCATATAAACCCACAGGAATAGATTATTGCGCGCGATATTTAAGATGCACTCTATAGAATTTAGAGTTAATTTTTTGTCAAATTCGGTAATTGCTATAGGATCGATTTCCTCTAATTGGACGAGTTATGACTAAACACTACGACATGCTAATTATTGGCGGCGGAATCAACGGAACCGCAATCGCTAGAGATGCAGCAGGCCGGGGCCTGAAAGTCTTGCTTTGCGAAAAAGATGACCTCGCAAGCCACACATCGTCATCCAGTACAAAACTGATTCATGGCGGTTTGCGCTATTTAGAGCATTATGAGTTTCGTTTGGTTCGAGAATCTCTCATCGAACGAGAGGTTTTGCTCCGAGCCGCCCCGCATATCATTAGGCCTATGCGGTTTGTTTTGCCCTATGATGAAGGATTGAGACCCGCATGGATGCTGCGGCTTGGTTTGTTTCTATATGACAGCCTTGGAGGCCGCAAAGAACTTCCTGGAACCAAAACGGTTAAACTAACTCAGGCACCACATAAGGGCGTATTAGAATCCCGTCTTAAAAAGGGCTTTGAGTATTCGGACTGCTGGGTCGAAGATGCGCGCTTAGTCGTATTAAATGCTATTGATGCAAGGGATAAAGGTGCTGAGGTGCAAACAGAGGCTTATGTATCTGATATTGTGCCCATAAAAGAAGGCTATCAGGCTAAGTTAAACCGCTCTGATAAAAACCATGAAATCATTACAGCGAAATGTGTGGTCAATACCGCTGGACCATGGGTCGATGAAGTTCTCATGGGAGTGAAAGGGCAAAGTAATCAATCGAGTGTTAGGCTGGTCAAGGGCAGCCATATCGTCACAAAGAGACTGTTTGAAGGCGATCATGCTTACATTTTCCAAAACCAGGACAATCGTATTATTTTTGCGATTCCCTATGAACGTAATTTCACCCTGATCGGTACAACAGATGTCCCATATACCCACGCTGACGGGCCGGTGAAAATATCTCAAGATGAAATCAATTATTTGGTGTCAGCCGCGAATGAATATTTCGAACATGATATTACGTCAGACGATGTGGCTTGGACCTATTCAGGTGTGCGTCCACTCTATGATGACAAGGCTAAAAACGCTTCAGCCGTGACTCGTGATTACGTGCTTAATATAGATGAATTTACAGACGGCGCGCCGTTTTTGTCGGTTTACGGCGGAAAGATAACGACGTCCCGTAAGCTCGCGGAACATGCCATGCAGAAACTATTGAAGTATTTTGATGAGGCCGGAAAAGACTGGACTGAAAAAGCACGTTTGCCCGGCGGCGATATCGATGGAACCGATTTTGACGATTATTTCGAGAGGCTTTCTTCAAAATATGGCTGGATGCCGGCGGGACTGCTGCGGCGCCTCGCAAGAGCCTATGGCAGCCGCATCGACTTGTTGATGGGCGATGCCAAGTCCATGGATGATATGGGCGAAATATTCGCTGATAACTTGACCGAAAGAGAAATCAATTATTTGCGAAAGTATGAATGGGTGAAGTCTGCGGACGATATTTTGTGGCGCAGAACCAAGCTCGGCGTTCATATGAATGAGGATCAGCAACAAGCCTTAAAGAATTGGTTTGATAATAATGGCTAAGGTCTTAAGCGAATCTGGTATTTACAGGCCCGTGGTCATATTTTTGATCCTGATTTGGGTCATGCAACTGATTAACTTTGCCATGGGGTATGATTTGAATTCGTGGTTGGGGTTATCGACGCGGCGATCTAGCGGCCTTGTAGGAATATTGTTTTGCCCATTTTTGCACGGGAGTTTCAATCATGCCGTCTTAAATAGCGCGCCTATCGCTGTGCTTGGCGGTATAATCTTGAGCATAAATAGGCGTTGGTTTTTACCAACAACTGCAATCATAATGTTGGTAGGCGGCAGTTTAACATGGCTATTTGCTCGGCCAAATACTTTGCATGTTGGCGCAAGCGGCGTTGTATTTGGGTATTTAGGTTATTTAATCGCTTATGGTATTCGGGCGCGTAGTCTATCGGCAATCCTCGGCGCATTATTGGCAATCGTATTATATGGTTATCTCGTCAAAGGTGTATTACCGAGCGGGCCAGGCGTCTCTTGGGAAGGGCACTTATTTGGCCTATTGGGCGGAGTGGTCGCGGCCTTTATCTTGCCAAAGAAAAAAGCAGTTTAACCCCCGATCACGGCTCTGTGGTGTAAGTCCACTTATTTGGTCCAGCATGTAGACGATTTCGCGGACCTTTTGAATCTAGATCATCGGTTTCGTAAGCGGCATCGCCCTGCCAATAGGTGACATAACCGCTATCTGACTTTGCAAATTTAGTTTTGAATATAGCTGGCGGCGTTTGCGCGAAATGCGATAAAGCAGCTTTAGGTGTTAGGAAGTCTTTGATCTGATGTAGAGATACGTAAGTCGGCGGAAAAAGTGTTATATCAGGTGAGGGAATTTTTTGAATGAACTCAGCGGGGTTAACCCATTGAAAATCATGAATTTCTCCATGATCGATTAAAACGTCACTTGCAGGAGCTTCGGCGATAAAAAACCATGTTGAGAAACGCCGAATTTCTGCTGCTGGAGGTATCCAGTTTGACAGGGCTTCCGTCGAAGACATGGAGATATCTAGGCTTGTTTCTTCGGCTGTTTCTCTGATGGCCGCGATACGTGCACGCTCAATAACTGATTGACCTCGACCATCTTCAGGATCTACCCGTCCGCCGGGGAAAACCCAAGCGCCAGCGAAAGCTTTAAGGGCGCGATTACGGCGTAGCATAAGAACTTCAAGACGCGCATTATGCTCTCGAAGTAGCAAAATAGTGGCCGCAGGAATTAGCTTTGATGGATTTTTTGTAGGAGAAAGGTCCAAAGAACTAGACGTCAACATCAACGACAAATTGGGCATGATCCTGAATATATTGATATCTTAGATCAGCGCGTTTTCCCATCAAGGTTTCGACGAGGGCTTCGGTTGTTGGTAAGTTTTCATCATCAATGGTAATTTGAATCATCTTGCGAGTTTTGGGATTCATTGTGGTGTCTTTAAGCTGAGCCGCCATCATTTCACCAAGGCCCTTAAACCGCCCAATGTCTATTTTACCTCGGCCTGTGAAAACCGATGCGATAAGCTCATCCTTGTGAGCGTCATCAATGGCGTATTCGGTCTTGGCGCCTTGAGTGATTTTATAAAGCGGTGGCATTGCCATGAATAAACGGCCTTGATCAATCAAGCCCGGCGTATAGCGGTAGAAAAATGTAATCAAAAGGGCCGCAATATGAGCCCCGTCAACATCAGCATCGGTCATGATAATGACGCGCTCATAGCGTAAGTCATCAATATCAAATTTCTTACCAAGGCCAACACCAAGGGCGGTCATCAGGTCGTTGATTTCCGCGTTTTTGGAAATTTTGTCCATGCTTGCGCTCTCAACATTGAGAATTTTACCCTTAAGCGGCAAGATTGCTTGAGTTATGCGGTTTCGGGCCTGCTTGGCGGAGCCGCCCGCACTGTCGCCCTCAACGATGAAGAGTTCAGTATCTTTTGAGTCTTTTTTGGAGCAGTCGGCAAGCTTGCCAGGCAGGCGTAAGCGTTTGGTGGCTGATTTACGGTTGATGTCGCGCTGTTTGCGGCGACGAACCCGTTCATTAGCGCGTTCGATAACCCATTCTAATAATTTAGTTGCGTCTTTGGGCTTAGAGGCTAGCCAGTGGTCAAACGGGTCACGAACAGCATTTTCGACAATTTTAGCCGCGTCAGAGTTGGACAGCTTATCTTTGGTTTGGCCTTGGAATTCTGGATTACTAATAAAAATTGAAACGAGGGCGCCCGCACCGTTCATGACATCGTCTGGTGTCACATGGGAAACTTTTTTACCCATGCCTGAAATATCAGCATAGGCTCTAATGCCTTTAGTGATCGCCGCGCGCAAACCTTGTTCGTGAGTTCCGCCGCCAGCTGTTGGAATAGTATTGCAATAGGACCGTACAAAAGTATCGGCTTCGCCGTAACCTTCAGGAGACCAAGTCACGGCCCATTCAACACGGCCATGACCTTTTTCTTGTTTCGTGCGGCCTGAAAACATTTCAGGCGTCACTGTGGTTTTAGTGCCGATTGTTTCTTTAAGAAAATCTGCAAGGCCGTCAGGAAAATGGAATACTGCATCAGCAGGGATAGAATCGAGTTCTTGAACCAGCTCCGTGGCGCATTTCCACCTAATTTCAACACCGGGTTGAAGGTAAGCTTTCGCCCGTGCCATTCGAAATATACGGCCAGGTTTGAAATGAGCTTTGGGCCCGAAAATCTCAGGGTCAGGATGAAAGCGAACCTTGGTTCCGCGTCGATTATTGATAGGACCTAGGTTTTCAATCTTACCAAGAGGTTTGCCTTGAGAAAATTTCATTCGGTATAATTGCTTGTTACGGGCGACCTCGACTTCAAGGGCATCAGATAGGGCATTAACAACGGAAACGCCAACGCCGTGCAAGCCGCCTGAAGTTTCATAGGCGTCGCTTGAGAATTTACCGCCTGCGTGTAGGGTTGTCATGATGACTTCTAGGGCCGATTTGTCTTTATATTTTGGGTGGGCGTCGATAGGAATGCCGCGGCCATTATCCATCACGGATAGGAAACCATCTGCATGAAGCTCGACTTCAATACGGCTCGCATGGCCGGCAACAGCTTCGTCCATAGAGTTGTCAATGACTTCGGCGAACAGGTGGTGCATCGCCCTGTCATCGGTTCCGCCGATATACATGCCCGGACGCATGCGCACGGGTTCCAAGCCTTCTAAGACTTCAATATCTTTGGCAGAATAACTGTCATTACTGGCAGAACTGTTATCGCCGAAAAGATCTTTTTTCTTGGAGGCCGCCATAATGTCCTTCGCTAATATTTCCCCGATAAACGCGAGTCAGTTTCGCGCTTTGTTCTACTATGTAAGATTCCCCGCTATGTGCAATAGGGTAACGAGGAAATAGAGAGGGAAAACTAGAAAATCATCCGTAGGACGACACGTCCCGTATGACGAATGAAGCCATCACGTATATCGCTGTCAAAATCGAAGCCGAATGAAGAATATCCACTGCCGGCTGCTAAGCTAAAGCCAAGCAAGAAGGCCTCTTCCGGGAACGCCTCTGATGTAAGCGTTGTTCGGCTTGGCAGTCCGGCAAAACCATATGTCGTGCTGACGCCATCATTAATAAACTCGCTGCGATAGCCAGCTCGAATAGAGGGTCGAACCCAAGTTCTTTTGCCTTCAAACTTTGCTCCAAGATTCATCATAGCGGTTGCACCCGCAAGTTCGGATGATCGGCTAGAAACATCAAGGGCGACGCCTTCAGTGCCCGTTTCGGTATAGGCATCTTCTTTCAAGCGAAGATAGTCAACTGAGAAGGCCGGGCGTGCCCAGAACTTGTCGCTCAGAGCGATGTCGTAACCGCCTCGGATAGATCCATTTAGGTGCGTGCCTGACCAATCGCCATTTGCTGTATCTGTAAAGCTACCAATATTAATATTGCGAGTTTGTTCGAAGTCGTTAACGCCGCCGCCGCCGTAAACATCAATATTGAACTTTCCGGTTTGAATGCCGCCATAGAGGCCTGTTTGGAATGTCATGACATCCATAGGGTCATCAAAGCCAAGAACATCTTCGATTTCGGTTGAAGCGAAGCCAAAATTAACACCGGCGGTATGAAAAGGTCCAAATGCCGTGTCCAGGCCGCCCGTGAAACCAAAGCCAAAGCCGCGATATTGTTCGGACAAACCGGCAAGGTCACGGTCTGCAAAATAAGTGAATTCTTGTATCCAAGCTCCGCTTGATTGGTCTTGAGACAATCGAGCGTTATCCAAATGAGTGGCCACTGCGCCTACAGCACCGTCCACATTGGCTACAACAAATTGCCGAGCCGCCGCAGCGAATTCAGGTAAAAGCTGATTAAGGGCACTTCTAAATTCATCACCATCGGTGATATTAATAAACGCTGAGGCTAAATCACTATTGTTTTCAAGAGCCGCGTAATTAGTGTCGAAGCTGGCTGCCTGTACCGGGTCCAACCCTAAGGCGGCGCTAGGTCGAACGTCCAATGTAATAAGCAGAATGTTAGGATCATTTGGATCTAGGGCGAACGAAGTATCGTATAAAAACGGGGAGTCGATTGATAAGAGTGAGCCATCTATGTTGCCGCCTACAGATAGAGCTCCCTCCGCGTTAAATATAGCAAAAGTATTATTGCCAGGAACAATCACGCTCGATAAAACAGGCGCAATAGAGGCTCCATCCGCTAGGGTAATGTCTCCAGATGCCATCAGAGTGGATGCCGTACCTGCTAGCCCGTCAATGGTGGGACTAAATGTCGATGTCGCATCAAATGTTGCGCTAGTAGCATTGATTGGGGTCGCGGTGTTTTGAGTTAATGTACTACCGCCCATAACTGAGATGGTTACTCCGCCACCTGAGTCGCTTAGCGTGCCTGTGTAAACGGATCCACCTGATAGCGTGAATACATCCGCGCCAGCACCGAACTCCAAATCACCTGTTATTGTGCCCGCGCTGGCAATCAGCGAATCATCGCCGCTACCTAACAAGATATCACCGTCTATAGCTGGCTCGGTGCCATCTGTCTCTTGGGACTGGGTTATATCGACACCTAATGTATTAGCGGAAAGGTCTAGCGCAATGGTTGTAAAGTTAGTATCTGCCGTGTTTTGTGCATCTGCGAAGGCAACCGCGCGTATTGTGCCCGTATTGCTAATCGTTGCAATAGAGCCGGATGAATCCCGAACGGCGATTGCTGTCCCGTCTCGCCCAATTATCTGAGCCACAATTAATCCTGAGTTTACAATATTTGTAAGTGTGCTGTTTTCCGTGACATCAATAGCCACAGCGGAGAGTGATCGGGCTGCCACAACATTGTCCGGATCAGCATAAACAGTCCCGTCTTCTTGAGAAAGGGCAATAATAGTGCCTTGATTATTGATTTCTTCAACATCGGCGCCACTGCTTAAAACGATAACGCGGGATTCTCCGGTCGTGGCAACGGCGTTGTCGCCGCCACTACGAAACGTCAGGCTCTGTAGGGTGCCTGTGCTTGTGTTGTTGATGCCGCCAGACAGGATAGCATCCGTAACTTCGAGGGTTGTAGCGCCCCTATCATTGTAAATACTATTGGATAATACTGTTCCAGCATTGATAAATGCATAGCCAAGACTTGTGTCTGTTTCGTCAACAAGTTCCGAAACCATTCCAATGGTTATATCATTGCCATTACCATTGAACAAAATGGCGGGCGCTGATCCATATTGCGTGACACTGCCAGAGGATAAATATACGCCATCCGCAATATTTGCGGCAATTGAGATTGCTGAGCCGCCTTGTTCTTTGTCTTCAGCTTCTTGCGTGCCGCTCGCGTCAAATGTTCGAACATTTGCAACGGTGCCGTTTGCGCCGGGTAAAACTCGGTAGCCAGAATTGACGATATTTCCAGAATTGTTTACTTCGCCATTAATGTCACTAGAAACTACGATAGAACTCGCGCCTGGGCCTTGTGTATTTATGCCTGCTGTGTTGATTAAGTCACCATCAAGCGTACCATCGATTTGAATGCCTCTGGCATTGCTCCCGATAACAGACATGCTGCCGCCGAGATTTAAATTTCCTGTGAAGCCTGCGCCGTCGGCTAACCGGAAGGCCGAACTATCATTGCCTTCAATCACTATGGAGCTTGATGTGGTAACGCTCCCTGTAAAAGGGCTTGTCGCTGCGCCCGATATTAATATACCCGTACGGCCAGTGCCGTCTGCGAAAGCGCCGTCGAATTCATTGTCACCATCTGCATCCGCCTGATCAAAGGCGTCGAGCATGCTAATCGTACCCGTAACCGTCAAGTCACCGGAATTTCCACCTTCAAGCTCAATGCCTGTAGTATTGCTTGCGCTCGCATCAGCCGTGCCATTTACCAGAGCGCCGGCCATAGTTACGGAATTATCGGAATCAATGCTGATAGCCGTGCCGTCTGTAACGGTAACAGTTCCGGTTGTTGTAACCGTAACATCACAAGCTGCGCCGTCATTTTCTGTGGAGGTTCTGACTTGCCGCGTTTCTGCTGTTGTGATTTCAGCGGGGCAAGCTGTTTGCGCAAAGGCAGGCGTTGAGATGGCTAAAAGTGACACCGGAATAGCGGCGGTCAATAGTAGGGATTTCAAAGACATAGGGTCTCCTGCTAGGTGTGAAATACACGATTCAACGGGTTCTAACGGACATTGTGGTAAAGGCCAATGAAAGATTGGTTATTTTTTGGAAATTTTAGCAGTAATTAAGAGGTTTGTTAGGCTTTGAAGGCGGTTGCTAGGATATTGACCATCGTGGCGTGCAAAACAGTGTCGCCAATGTTCTCTATCAAGTGCTCTTCATCTGCCCGGTATCTCAGAGTTTCGCCCGCTTTAGCTGTCCATGATTGTCCGTTGACTGTCACGCGGGCAATGCCTGTTAGAATGCTCAAATTCTCAACGGACCCTGTAGGGTGGGCCGAGCTTTCAAGACGGCCGCCGAGCTTTGCCTGAAAATCATACCACTGAACCCACTGAACAGTCTCTATCCAGCCAATTATGCGAAGCTCACATAGTCCATCTTCGCTTTGAATATTGGGAATGTCTTGGGATTTTGCGTGTTGAACGAGATGTTCTTGGCCTTCTGGGCCTGACAGAAAGGTTTCGACGCTTATACCCAGCGCCTGGCTGAGCCGTGAAAGTGTACCAATCGTGGGATTGGATTCGTTTTTCTCAATTTGAGAGATCATCGACTTCGCCACACCGGACATCTCGGATAGGTCTCCTAGGGACAAATTGCCTGTTGTGCGTAGGCGCTGCACGGTTTTCCCAAGTTTTTCACCTAGGGCTTCCGATTCAGGACATGGCGCGCGTTTTTGTCTTGCCATTTAGGTCTCACAAATTATTTACCCATATTTTTTTACTATAGGGTCTGGTATATTGGTCGATTGTTCTATATATAGAACGCAAGCAAGTTGCAAGAGTCGAATTGCTGAAGAGAATTGGAAGTCCTAATGCGGTTTTTACCTGTATTTATAGATACGCATTTGAAAAAGATTGTAGTCGTTGGCGGCGGGCCGTCGGCTGAAGCCAAGCTGCGCACGTTGATTAAGTCAGAAGCGCGCATTTTAGTCATAGCTCCAGTTATTTCCGCTGAGATATCTAAATGGGTATCAGAACTGGATCATTTAGTTTGGGAAAGTCGTCATTTTATCGCCGAAGACATTGATGGCGCTGCTTTGGTTTATGCCGCCACAGAAGATGCTGATCTTAATGCTCAGATTGCTGAACTGGCAAAAAACAAGGGTATATTGGTCAATGCGGCGGATCAAAAAGAAGATTGTAGTTTTTACTCCCCAGCCATAGTGGATCGTAGCCCTATAGTCGTTGCAATCGGGAGCGAAGGCACGGCTCCGGGGCTGGCAAGGGCTTTGAAAGCGGATATTGAAACTCGATTGCCTACGACGGCGGGTGTTTTAGCCCAAAAAATTGCTGAATTACGTCATCAACTGTCTAGTATTATGCCGAGCTTTTTAGATCGTCAGCATTTGTGGGCGAATATTTTTTCAAATGGTAAGGACCTAGAGGACCGTCTTAAACAGACGCCTGAAGATATTGAACAGGGTTACGAGCAAGCGTTAAAAGGCATTGATATCGAAAAAACCGGAAAAGTTGCTTTGATCGGGGCCGGGCCCGGAAATTTGGATTTGCTAACGATAGGGGCACAGCGCCGCCTACATTCAGCGGATGTGGTGGTTTATGACCGTCTCGTGAGCCAAGACGTCCTGGATATGGGGCGCCGTGAAGCTAAATATATTTATGTCGGCAAAGCGCCCGGCGCTCACACGACGCGCCAAGAAGAAATCAACCGCATCATTGTCGAAGAAGCGCGTAAAGGCCAATTTGTCGTCCGGCTTAAAGGCGGGGACCCGCTGATATTTGGTAGAGCTGACGAAGAAATTGAAGCACTTGAGCTAGCGGGTGTATCCTATGAGATTGTTCCGGGTATTACGGCTGCGGCGGCGGCGGCAGCTAGTATAGGCGCGTCTTTAACGGCGCGCGGACATAACAAGTCTGTGGTTTTATTAACGGGCCATGATGCCAAGGGTTTTGCTGAGCAAGACTGGAAAAGCCTAGCAGAACCTGAGGCGCGCGCCGCTGTCTATATGGGGCTAGGGGCGTCGCGCTTTATACAGGGCAGATTGCTCTTACACGGCGCTGGGCATGACTACTTAATCACCATTGTGGAAAACGCGTCCAGAGACAATGAAAAAATTATCGGAACGACATTAGGAAATCTCGTTCAAGATATTGAAAAATATGATATAACTGGACCTGCTGTTCTTTTACTAGGCTATGCGCCTAAAGAAGCTCGGCAAGTCAATATATCTGATAAAAGAGCAAGTTTATGAGCACTTTGAAACATAAAGGTAAGGGCCCGCAAAGCATGACGGCCAATGAGCTTCGTGAAGGCTACTCCGTGTGGCTTTCTAAGGATTTGACATGGTCGACCAATTACGAAGATGCATTGCTGACTGAAGACACAGATTTAATAGAAAAGATGCAAGGTGTGGCTGACAGAGATGTCGAGGCCAACGAAGTTGTTGGGGCGTATTTCATTGATATTGACCCTGAAACCCGCTTGCCAGCCCGTTATCGCGAACGCTTTCGTGTTACCGGACCCGGTGACGACCTCGGTGCAAAACTGGGCGAGTCCTTAGAACAACGTTCTGACAAAGATACTCAAAAGGCATAATTATGTATCGTTATGATGAATTTGACCACGATGTGGTCCAAAGCCGCGTGAAGCAATTTGGCGGGCAGGTGAAGCGGCGTCTTGAAGGCGCTATCACGGAAGATCAGTTTAAGCCGCTCAGGCTTCAAAACGGTCTCTATCTACAGCTCCACGCTTATATGCTGCGGGTTGCGGTTCCTTATGGGACGCTAAATGCCAAGCAAATGAGACAACTGGCGATGATTGCCGAGAAATATGACCGGGGTTATGGCCATATTACAACCCGCCAGAATATGCAGTTTAACTGGCCTCAACTCCCTGAGGTTCCTGCTATCTTGCAGGATTTGGCTGATGTGGAAATGCATTGTTTCCAAACATCCGGTAATTGTATCCGCAACGTGACGTCTGATCCTTATGCTGGCGCGACAGCTGAGGAAGTAGAAGATCCAAGGCCAATCGCCGAACTTTTACGCCAATGGTCAACCATGCATCCCGAATTTGCATTTTTGCCGCGTAAGTTCAAAATCGCTGTAACGGGCTCTTCGAGCGACCGGGCTGTCATAAAAGCTCACGATATCGGGATTGAAGTGATTAAAAACGATAAGGGCGAAGTCGGCTACCACATATTGGTCGGCGGTGGTTTAGGCCGGACACCTATTATAGGCGTTACATTACAAGAGTTTTTGCCACGAGAAGAGCTTTTGCCGTATCTTGAGGCCGTTATGCGGGTCTATAACCGCTATGGCCGCCGGGATAATAAATATAAGGCCCGGATCAAAATTTTGGTCACTGAAACGGGCATTGATGCATTTAAGCAAATTGTCGAAGCTGAATATGCAACGCTTGAGCGTTCCGAAATCGCTGTTTCGGCCGACGAAGTCTCCCGCATTGAAGCATATTTCGCTGCGCCGCAGTTTGAAACTGGTTTGGCGGCGTCCAAATCACTTGAGCAGCAAAAGTCCGATGATGAAGATTTTAAAAACTGGGTCGATAATAATGTCGCGCTTCATAAACAGCCGGGTTACGCCATCGCCAATATCTCCTTAAAGCCCGTTGATCGCGCGCCGGGGGACATCACGGCGGATCAAATGCGCGCGGTTGCAGATCTTGCCGATGAATATAGTTTTTCCGAAATTCGTACCACTCACCAACAAAACTTGGTTCTGCCGCATGTGAAGCAGGATGATCTTTACGCGGTTTATCAAGACCTTAAAGCCGCGAGCCTTGAAGGTGATAACATCGGTCTGATCACGGATATTATTTGCTGTCCCGGGATGGACTATTGCGCGCTGGCGACAGCTCGATCTATCCCGTTATCGCAAGCGATTTCCGAGCGTTTTTCAGACCCGAAACGTCAACGGGCTATTGGTGAAATGTCGATCAAAATATCAGGCTGTATCAATGCCTGTGGTCATCACCATGTGGGTAATATTGGTATTCTTGGTCTCGAAAAAGCGGGGGTTGAGTTCTATCAAATCAAACTGGGCGGCGACTCTTCGGAAAATGCCGCTATTGGCAAGGTAACCGGCCCTGGATTTTCGCACGATGAAACGGTTGATGCCATAGAACGCATGGTCGATTTTTACCTGGACCAAAAATCAGAGGGTGAGCGTTTTATCGACACCTATAAGCGCCTTGGTATGGCGCCGTTTAAGGAGGTCCTCTATGTCGACGCCTAACGTTTTAATTAGAGATGGTCATGCAGGCACGACTGTGAAAGTCGATAACGCGCCTGATATGGAAAGCTTTCTCGCCAGTAATCAACCGTTGGATCAAGTGAAACTCACCAATGATGTGGACCTTGAAGTGCTGTCTTCGCACTTGCCCAAACTCAAGACAATTCTCGTGGATTTCCCATCATTTGCAGATGGGCGAGGATTCTCAATCGCGCGTGAACTTCGTAAAAAATATGGCTTCACAGGTGATTTAATCGCCGACGGTCCGCTTATTCCGGATCAATATGTGTTTGCGCTTCAATGCGGCTTTGATGCCATCAAAGTCGATGGCGTCACCTATGAGCGCCAAGCCGAGTCCCATTGGTATGACGCGCTTGATGCTTTCAAGGTGACCTACCAACGGGCTTATGATATCAAAAACGGCCCAGAGGTCAGTATTTTTGACGCCCGTAAAACTTCGATTGCGGCGCAGAATAATGATGATCCGTATTTTGGACTATCGGCAGAGCAGGCCATCCGTCAGGCCGTACAGGATTATGACGGGAATTTGGTTTTAGCCTCTTCCATGGGCATTGATAGCGCCGTACTTTTACATCTGGCCGCGCAAGTCGATAAAAATCTACCGATCATTTTCCTTGATACAGGGAAGCATTTTCGGGAAACCCTTCACTATCGCGACAAGCTCGTCTCGTCCCTAGGACTGACAAATCTAATCAATATCACGCCAGAGCGCAAAGATGTTAAATCTGAAGACCCTCACGGAGACCTTAATCAATCGAACCCGGACGCCTGTTGCGATCTTCGGAAAGTGCGTCCGCTAGCCGGGAAAATATTTGATTATAAAGTCCGTATTGCAGGGCGTAAGCGTTACCAAACGCCGGACCGTCACGATATGCCGATCTTGCAAACGGACGGGGAGCAAGTGAAGCTCAATCCGCTGGCCTATTGGACGGCTAAAGATGTCACCGCCTATATGCGCAAACATGATTTGCCGCCGCATCCGCTATTATCTCTCGGCTTTCTATCCGTCGGATGTCAGCCTTGTACCACGCGAGTCTCCGAAGGCGAAGACGCAAGAGCAGGGCGTTGGCGTAATTTGGATAAAGATGAATGCGGTATTCACTATGTCGATGGCAAATGGGTCTCAATTCCGGAGAAGAAAACGCTTGAGGTGTTTTAGTTCACGATGGTTGACTATCTTGCTTTGTTGGGATTCTACACAGAAAACGTAATATCGTCTTTATTTATTATAATTTCAACATTACGTTCCGCTATTGCGGCAATCGTTTTTGAAGGATTAAGTCCAATGGGTCTAGGTATGATTGACCCATCTGAAACATATAGATTTGAGTAGCCGAAAACTTCGCCTTCACTATTTACAACACCATCGTTAGCATCATCTGCCATACAACATCCGCCAAGCGGGTGTGGCGTTATAAGGTCTTTAAATAGGGTCCATGTGAAGGGAACAACAACCTTACCTCCAGTGTGCTTGGATAATCGTTTATGAGCACGAATCAGGCCTTCAATGCCGAGTTTGGATTTCGAAACATCCCATTTCAATTTCAACTTTTTTTGCCAAGGTTTTAGCCAATTTCGGCCATAATATAAACGGCCGTCTCCTCCATCCATGGCTTGTCCGAACCATGGCATCATCCCCTCAAGAGGATCACCATCTGAGAATGGTCGTGCAATTTTTTTTAGAATCTTCGTCTTCCAGGAGAAGGGGTGTTTATGCTTTTGGCGGGATCGAATTAGGTTGCTGAGGACATCAGGGAAACCGCCGTCTTCTACGAAATATTCAGCCCCACCGTCACTTCCATCCAAATAATCTATTGCCGCCGAGATCGTTGGTCCTATGGAGGGAGAGAGTTCACGTTCTTCGTAAAATGCTGGTGTAAGAAAGTCACCGTTTGAACTCCATTTTTGACCTAGTGATTTGCTTATCTTCGGTAAAGTTTTGAACTCATCACGCGAACGCAGGAGTAACTCGGTTGACCCAAGCGATCCAGCACAAATTATGATTTTTTTGGCCTCTAATGCGAGTTTTGTTTTAGTGCCGTTAGCGAGCTTGTGATAAAAAACTGTATATCCTTCAGTGGTTTTTGAAATGTGTGAAGCTATAGATAAAGGCCTTATTTCTGCGCCATGTTTTTCAGCAATGGCAAGATAATTCAGATCAAGTGTGTTTTTTGCTTGGGCTTTGCATCCAATGTCACAATTGCCTGCGTGTACACAATAACCCTGTTTTTGGCCATGTTTATTGATGAATGTTTTTTGGGCTTCTTCTGAGGCAGGTCGTTCTTTGGGGAAACGCCCATCTTTATCAAAAGAAATAGCAAGGTCGACCTTGCTAAACCGATCAATCGCATTGGTTTTCTCTGCGGCTTCTTTCATTAGCTTATATCGAGGCGTTAATTGGTTGTCAGGCAAGGTTTCTGGCGCAATCATATAAAATGCACGCTCATAAAATGGTTTCAACGTTTTGTAAGTTATAGCGTTGGGCCAGCCTTTTTCAAACGCCTTGGGTTTTGCGTCTATGGAGACATTGGCATAGATAAGAGATCCGCCGCCCACTCCTGCGCCCTGAATGACCGACATATCTTTGAAATACCTAAAATCTAACCAGCCATTTTGATGTTCTGGCTCGTCAACATCAAAGAGCCAAGCATCATCGGGATTTCGGGGGTAGTCCTCGGGAGCCCATCGACGCCCGCGTTCTAAAACAACAACTTTGTACCCAGCTTCGGCAAGTCTACAGGCATGCACCGATCCGCCAAAGCCGCTACCAATAATAATAACATCGAATTTTGACATTAAATGACCCCATTATATTTAAAGGGAACACTACATGGTTTTAAGGAAAATGGAAATTTTGTGGACGTGTCTATTATATATTAAACTTGGTGCATCGAAGCCTCGGATTTTATTTCACGCACCCAAGCTTTCCCGTTGCCGACTCTCTTTCAAGCGCCTATATCAGCAGTGTGAATAAACCTGTTGATATCAATCCGCAAAAAGCGACATACCTGCGTCAGTATGAACTCGTCGACTTAGTGCGCGAGTATGATCCGTCCGTTGATGAGAACCTGCTTAATAAAGCCTATGTTTACGCGACTAAGGCTCACGGAGCGCAAATGCGCCACTCCGGTGATCCTTATTACGCCCATCCGATCGAAGTTGCGGGTATTTTGGCGTCGCTTCATTTGGATGTACAGTCTATTTGTACGGGGCTTTTGCATGATGTTTTAGAAGATACCGATGCGACCTTTGAAGACCTGAGCAAAATGTTCGGTGAAGAGATCGCCAAGCTTGTCGACGGTGTAACTAAGCTGGGGCAGGTTGAGCTTTCAACGCCTAATCCATCACGGGAAACCCGTCAGGCTGAAAACTTTCAGAAATTTGTACTTGCTATGAGCCGGGATGTGCGTGTGCTTCTGGTTAAGCTGTGCGATCGTCTTCATAATATGAGGACGCTACAGTTTCACCCGAAACAAGCATCCCGCGAGCGTATTTCTAGGGAAACATTGGATATATACGCGCCGCTTGCTCGCCGGATCGGGGTTGATCGAATTTGTTCCGAGCTAGAAGATTTATCGTTTAAGCACCTCAATCCATCGGCCTTTGAAAGCATCAATAAGCGTCTAGATAATTGGCGCGCTGACCAAAAGGCAGCCATTTCGCAAATGTCTGTTGCTCTTAGAGATTTGATGGATGAGCAAAACGTCACGGCCCGTATTTATGGCCGCGAGAAACGGGCCTATGCAATTTGGCGAAAACTCCAAAGACAAGGCATTGCTTTTGAAGATGTCGCTGACATTTACGCTTTTCGTGTCATCGTTCCTGATACAGCGACTTGCTATCGGGTGATGGGAATACTTCATACGCATTATCGGTGTGTCCCGGCGCGGTTCCGAGATTTCATTTCCGTCAAAAAACCGAACGGATATCAATCACTTCATACAACAATTCTCGGCCCCGAAAATAAACGGCTTGAAATTCAAATTCGGACGGAGCGTATGGAAGACATTGCCGAGCGCGGCGTGGCGGCGCACTGGGCCTATAAGAACGATTCTTATGCCTATGATCCAGTAATGGCGCAAGATGCTGGTGGCGACCCGCTTCGCCGTATCCGGCCTCTTGTGGAGATGATGGAGCAAAGTGGTGACGCTGACGAGTTTTTAGAGCACGCCAAGCTTGAAATGTTTGCAGATCAAGTCTTTACCTTCACGCCCAAAGGCGATTTGATTTCTTTGCCGCGCGGCGCAACTCCAATTGATTTTGCTTATGCCGTTCACACAAAAGTCGGCGATACTTGCATTGGCGCGTTAATAAATAATCGTGAAAAGCCGCTACGTACACGTTTGCAAAATGGCGATGTGGTGAAAGTCATTCGCGGCGGTGAACCGGAACCTCAGGCTGATTGGGAAAACATCGCTACGACAGGGAAGGCCAGAGCAGCTCTAAGACGTCTGACACGTGACCGTGAAGCCAAAGAATTTATTCGCATCGGTGCCATGCTGGCCGATCATGCCTTTGCCCGTGAAGAAAAGGATTATAGTGAAAGTTCTATCGGCGATACGCTTAAGAGATTAGGGTTTAAAAAACCGGCAGAGCTTTATGAGGCTCTGGGGAGCGGCGATCTAACCATTCAAAAATTCATGGCTTCGGCGTTTCCGGGACGTGACAGCACGATAGCTCTCGAAGAATTTGCCGAACGTGAGTTTATTACAGACTCTACCGTCAAGCTTTATGTCAAAGGAGACGGATTGACTTCTGGTGTCAGTCTTCATTTGTCTGATTGTTGTTCACCAATTCCGGGTGACCGGATCGTGGGTCTTCAAAAACCGGGACGGGGTGTTGTTATTCATACCATTGATTGCGATGTCTTGGACACGGACGGGAAAAATGCGCAATGGCTTGATATTGGTTGGAGGCGAGCAGCAGAGCTTGCCACGTCAACGGGCCGTGTGACGGCAACTGTAGAACATGTGCCAGGCGCACTTGCAGATGTGACCAAGATTGTCGGTGAATCCGGTGGAAATCTAATCAATATTAATACGGTGCAGCGCAGTACAACGTTTTTTGACATGATTTTTGATGTCGAGGTTACTGACAATAAGCACTTAATGCATATTATTGCGGCTTTGCGAACCAGTGCCTATGTGGTAGCTGCCCAGCGCACAATGGGCGAATTTACCCTCGCCGAATAGAAAGTTCTCACCCAAATGACTACTGCCATAAATAATGAGATGACTACAGATCAAGTCCTTGATGTATTTCGCGAAGCTGGAGCTTTGCTTGAAGGACATTTCATTCTATCCTCAGGACTACGAAGTCCGGTGTTTTTGCAAAAAGCATTTATCTTTAAGAATCCGCGCCTCACTGAAATTCTTTGCAAGGCTTTAGCCGATAAAGTGAAAGCAAATTTGGACGATACGCCTGATATCATCGTCGCGCCTGCCATGGGCGGAGTTATTCCGGGATATGAAACCGCGCGTCATATGGGGTTAGAGTCAATTTTTACGGAAAGTGAAAACGGTGAAATTACGTTGCGCCGTGGATTTACGTTAGAGCCTGGTCAGAAGGTCTTGATGGTTGAAGATATTGTCACAACAGGCCTGTCCTCTCGCGAATGTATTACAGCAATTGAGAAAACCGGCGCTAAAGTTATTGGTGGCGCGTGTCTTTTTGACCGCTCCGGCGGAGCCGCTGATATTGGTGTGCCGCTGATCAGTCTGGCATCGCGAAAATTCCCAGCCTATGAGGCTGATAAATTACCGCCTGAACTCGAGGCGCTTCCCGCGATCAAGCCAGGTAGCCGGGGTCTTAAGTGAGCGCAGAAGAGAACTCTAAATTGAAGGGAGGCACGCGGAAACTCCGACTTGGGGTCAATATTGACCACATAGCTACCGTCAGAAATGCGCGCGGCGGAGAACACCCTGATCCCGTTGCAGGTGCCTATGCCGCGATCCGCGCCGGAGCTGATGGCATTACAGCTCACCTTCGCGAAGACCGGCGTCATATCACAGATGATGATATGGAGCGTCTTCAAATGCTTTGCGATAGCGAGAATATTCCGCTTAATATGGAGATAGCAGCCGTCGAAGACATGGTTGAAATTGCCAAACGCTTAAAGCCTCATGCTGTTTGTCTCGTGCCTGAAAAACGTGAAGAACGTACCACAGAAGGCGGGCTTGATGTGGCAGCGCTTCATAACACCATCACGCCAATCGTTAGAGAACTTACTGAAAATGGCGCGCGGGTTTCTTTATTTATAGAGGCCGATGAAAAGCAAATCCGAGCCGCAGCATCTAGCGGCGCGCCTGTGATCGAAATTCATACAGGCGCTTACGCACATGCCCTGGATGACGGTGATGAAAAGAAGGCCGCGAAAATTCTAAAAGCTATGCAAAACGGTGCTCGCCTTGGGACTGAGCTTGGCCTTGAAGTTCATGCTGGTCACGGCATCACCTTTGATAATGTTGGAGATATCGCGGTTATCCCAGAGCTATATGAGCTTAACATCGGGCACTTCATAATTGGCGAAGCGATTTTTTTGGGCCTCGAAGAAGCCATATCGGAAATGCTCCGCTGCATGGATGACGCCAGAGAAAAATCGTGATTATTGGCATCGGTACAGATCTTTGTGATATTCGCAGGATTGAAAAATCTATTGAGACTTATGGTGATCGTTTCAAGACAAAAATATTTACACAGGCCGAACGGGACTATTGCGAAAGCAAATCGGGTAGCGGCGCGTTTTATGCCAAACGCTGGGCGGCTAAAGAAGCCGTTGCTAAAGCCTTGGCAGGGCCAAAAACTAAAAGCCTGTCCTGGCAAGATGTCGAGGTGATTAATGATCCATCGGGTCGACCTACGGTGAAACTTCACCGCGGTGCGCTTGCCCGAATGGAATCGCGAATGCCCGAGGGTCATAAAGGTGAAATTCATCTTAGCCTGACCGATGACTATCCTTACGCGCAGGCATTTGCCATGTTAGAAGCGCTAAAAGAAAATTGAGTCGAATATAATGGGCGATGTAGCCATCAAAGAGCAGAGCGAAAATACGGAAGAAAGCTGGCTTGGCTTGCTTTTCACAATCGCTTGCGCCTTTGCCTTTGCCTTTGCGCTACGTGTGTTTGTGTTTCAGCCTTTTACGATTCCGTCTGCCTCTATGGAACCTAATTTGATTGAAGGTGACTATATCATCACGTCCAAATATAGTGTGGGTTACGGAAAGTTCGCAGCTGCGCCCTTGCCATTTCCCATAAAAAACGGTCGGCTATTTTCTCGCGGGCCAGAGCGGGGTGATATAATCGTTTTTAAACCTGAAGGCAGAGCCCAATATTATATTAAAAGAGTTGTTGGTTTGCCTGGCGATAGAGTCCAAATGATCGCGGGCCTGTTATACGTTAATGACGATGTTCATCCTCAAACCAAATCTGCTTTGGACGCTCATAGTGACACGGAATTTTACGGCGCAGAAGTTCGCAATGAAAACTTCGGCGGAACAAACACTCATCAGATATTTGAGCATATTAAGAATCATCCGGGGGATAATACCAAAGTCTATATTGTGCCCGACAATCAATATTTCATGATGGGTGATAACAGAGATCATTCTGGCGATAGCCGATTGCCGAGAGTACAAGGCGGCGTCGGATTTGTTCCGAGTGAAAACATCATTGGCAAGGCTGAATTTATTTTGCTGTCCGCTAAGCCTGAAGTGGTTTTTTATAAGCCTTGGACTTGGCATAAACTTCGCGGCTCCCGGTTTTTTAAGGGGCTGAAATGAATTATGATGAAAAACTAACCGACCTTGAAACTCGTTTGGGGCATGTGTTTTCTGATCGTGAATTATTGGAGCGCGCGCTGACCCATGGTTCCTATGGTGATGGCCGCCGTAAGCTCAAAGACTATGAGCGTCTTGAGTTTTTGGGCGACCGGGTTTTGGGGTTGCTAACAGCTGAAATTCTATTTGAGAAAAGCACGGCGGATGAAGGTGGCTTAGCCCGTAAACTCAATGCATTAGTCCGCAAAGAAACCTGCGCCGAAGTATCCATGGCGCTAGAGGTCGGCGACCTTTTGATGATGTCGAAATCGACTGAAAAACTAGGTGGCCGCGAGAAGCTCTCCATTCTAGGAGATGTGGCGGAGTCTTTGCTGGCTGCAATATATTTGGATGGTGGTTATGAAGCCGCACGTATATTTTACAACAAGTTCTGGACCAAAAAATTATTATCTATCCTATCTTCATCTGGAAAAGACCCTAAGACAGAGTTGCAGGAACAGGCCGCCACTGAAAAAGGCCTCGTACCCGTTTACGAATTAGTCAGCCGATCAGGACCAGATCATAAGCCACATTTTCTGGTGCGAGTTTCCATCAATGGTCGTGGCCATGCTGATGGTGAAGGATCTTCAAAAAAGGCAGCCGAACAAGCGGCTGCGCAAAATTTATTAACCCAATGGGGGGCCGTATGAGCCGTGCAGGATTTGTAGCCATAATAGGCGCCCCGAATGCGGGTAAATCAACATTAGTCAATGCTTTGGTCGGAGAGAAAGTCTCCATCGTCACGCACAAAGTCCAAACCACGCGGTTTCAAATTCGTGGTATCGCCATGATGGAAGATGCACAGTTAGTGTTGGTCGACACTCCGGGTATCTTCAAGGCTAAAGACACTGACCGCCTCGGGAAATCTATGGTTCACGCCGCCTGGACGGGCGTAGATGACGCAGACGCTATCGTTCACATGGTCGATGCGCCAGCGTTTCACCGTCAGCAAAACGGTGAGGGGAGTTCCCAGGATCGCCTAGCCATGGATGATACAGACCGCGTCACAGAAGGCCTTAAGCTACGCGAGCGTGAAAAGACATTTTTGGCGCTCAATAAAATTGATGAATTAGGGCGTGATCAACTCTTGGGCCTGATTGCGCATTTTGATGCCAAAGGCATCTATGAGCAGGTTTTCCTTATTTCGGCTCTCAACCGTGACGGCGTCGCAGATCTAGGCAAGGCATTAATTGAAGCTGTGCCGGAAGGTCCATATCTTTATCCGCCAGATCAGGCGGCTGATATTCCGTCCCGTCTTATGGCGGCTGAAATTACCCGTGAAAAACTATTCCTACGTCTCCATGATGAACTGCCTTATGCCTCAACAGTTGAGACCGAAAAGTGGACGAAACAGAAAAACGGCGACATCCGAATTGATCAAGTGATCTATGTTCGACGTCCATCGCAAAAGCCCATTGTTCTTGGTAAAGGCGGCCAAACGATCAAAGATATCGGCGCGAAATCCCGTTATGAAATGCAGGATTGGCTCGGCTGTAAAGTGCATTTGTTTTTGTTCGTCAAGGTGCGTGAAAAATGGGTTGATGATCCTGCGCGCTATATTCAAAGCGGTCTTGAGTTTGATGTGTAGTCACGATGATATATTGCATTTCTCTGGACCATCCTTCGTCAGGCTCAGGATGAGGGTAAGTTGAAATGATGTTTTGCAGCTTTCTTCGCAACAGCTCGCCTCATCCTGAGCCTGACGAAGGATGGTCGAACGTTAGGCGTTTCAACTAATGGACTGGACCGGCGAAGGATATGTCCTGTCCGTGAAAAAACACGGTGAAACGTCGGCCATTATTGAAGTGTTCACCCGCGACCATGGCCGCCATCTCGGACTTGTGCGCGGCGGCGTTAGCCGGAAACTTCGTCCAGTCCTCCAGCCCGGCAATAAAATCAAACTCGAATGGCGAGCCCGTCTATCTGAACATCTTGGATATTTCACAGTGGAAGGCCTGAATGGCCGCGCCGCAGAACTCATGAATGATCGTCTTTCGCTGGCAGGTTTAAATTCGATCTGTGCTGTCTCCCGCGAAACCCTCCCAGAACGAGAAGCTCATTCAGGCGTTTACGACGCTTTTGAAATTCTAATCGATAATTTGCATGACAAAGATATATGGCCCGCCCTCTATATCCAGTGGGAAGCGGGGTTGCTAGCCGCTATGGGGTACGGGCTTGACCTATCCAGATGTGCAGCAACAGGCGCGACAGAGAACCTGACGCATGTCTCTCCAAGATCAGGCCGCGCCGTGTGCCAAGAAGCTGCTGAGCCCTATCTCGATAAGCTATATCCGTTGCCAGGGTTCATGCAGCCTTTTAGCCGTCGTAATGATAAGCGCGTAACGCCGGAGGATGTGGAGGCAGGCCTAAGGCTAACCGGTTATTTCCTTGAAACCCGCGTGCAATGGGGCGTGAACAGGACGTTGCCAGAGGCACGTGCGAGGATGATTGGAATGCTTGTTGGTTAGAACCCGTGGTTTCCGGCCCTAATGGGTGTTATTTATAATAATCCTATCCGATGAACTTGGCATCCTATCACGACTCATACATGATGCTGCGTAACGAATCAAAATTATAAGATTATCGACGGATTTTCATGTCAGACACAGAGACCACAAACGGCTTGCCGAGTAATTCAATTATTGAAGAGCATATTGATGATGCGCTTAGCTCGCGCTATCTCGCCTATGCGCTCTCGACCATTACTATGCGGGCCTTGCCGGATGTTCGGGACGGTTTAAAGCCCGTCCACCGCCGTATCCTATATGCCATGCGTCAGCTTAAATTAAACCCAGAAGGCGGGCATAAAAAATGCGCCCGTATCGTCGGGGACGTGATGGGGCAATATCACCCTCATGGTGATCAATCGATTTATGATGCTTTAGTCAAATTATCTCAGAGCTTTTCCGCTCGTTATCCGCTCGTCGATGGGCAGGGTAATTTTGGTAATATTGACGGGGATAGCGCCGCCGCCATGCGGTACACAGAAGCCAAAATGACGGCTGCCGGTGTCGCGCTTCTCGCCGGTATTGACGAAGATGCGGTTGACTTCATTTCGACCTACAATGAAGAAGACGAAGAACCGATTGTTTTGCCCGGCGGATTTCCTAATCTACTCGCCAATGGCTCCACGGGTATTGCAGTGGGTATGGCGACCTCTATTCCCCCTCACAACGCGGCAGAAATTTGCGACGCGGCTTTGCACCTGATTAAAACCCCTAAAGCTCGGATCGAAACTTTGATGCAATATGTCAAAGGGCCTGACCTTCCGACGGGCGGTATCATCATAGAACCTAAAGAGAGTATGCTCGACGCCTATACGACAGGTAAGGGCGGATTTAAGGTTCGGGCGCGCTGGCACACAGAAGACACTGGCCGCGGAACCTATCAAATCATAATCACGGAAATCCCGTATCAGGTTCAAAAATCTCGCTTGATTGAAAAACTCGCGGAATTAATTGAAACCAAGAAAGTCCCTTGGCTTGCGGATGTTCGCGACGAGTCCGCCGAAGATATTCGTGTCGTATTAGAACCTAAGAGCAAAAACATCGAAGCCGAACTTTTGATGGAAAGTCTCTTTAAACTATCAGCGCTTGAGAGCCGTGTGTCGTTGAATATGAATGTGCTGGATGCAACCCGCACGCCGCGCGTTATGGATTTACGTGAAGTTATTCAAGCCTTCCTTGATCATCGCCGTGAAGTTTTGCAGCGCCGCTCACGCCAGCGTTTGGCCAAAATCGAAGATCGGATGGAAGTCCTTGAGGGCTACAGAATTGCTTATCTCAACATAGATGAAGTCATTCGTATTATCCGTTTTGAAGATGAGCCTAAAAAGGATTTGATGAAGGCATTCAGGCTGAGCGAGCGTCAGGCAGATGCTATCCTCAATATGCGCCTTAGGTCGCTGAATAAACTTCAAGAGATCGAAATTCAGGCTGAGTATGACAAGCTCGCTACCGAGAAAAAAGAAATTCAAAGCCTGCTAAAGTCTGACAAAAAGCAATGGGATGTCATTGCGCAGGAAGTCAAAAAGACCAAAGAAACATATGGACCTAAAACAGAGCTGGGTGCGCGCCGAACGAAATTTGCCGATGACCCTGATATTGAAATCGACCTAGCAACAGCCTTTATTTCGAAAGAACCGATCACCGTTGTGCTATCCGCTAAGGGCTGGATCCGCGCCATGAAGGGCAAGGTTGATGATGTTTCGACTCTCAAATTTAAAGAAGGTGATGAAGCGGCTTATGTGATTCCGGCTGAAACCACTGATAAGATTATCCTCTTTGGCTCTAACGGTAAGTTTTATACGCTTGGCGCCGACAAACTTCCGGGCGGCCGCGGTAATGGCGAACCTGTTCGTTTGATGATTGATCTTCAAGATGATCATGTGCCTATCGGCCTATTTGTACATGATGAAAACCGTGAGCTCTTGGTCGGTAGTTCTGATGGTTATGGTTTCCGTGTGCTTGAAAAAGATGTGATTGCTTCGACCCGCGGCGGGAAACAAGTGCTCAATGTTAAAGGCGATAGTGAGGCTGTACGATGTGTGGCCGTTACGGGTGATAAGATCGCAACCATCGGTGAGAACCGTAAAATTCTCGTCTTTGATATCGAAGAACTTCCAGTGATGGGGCGTGGTAAAGGCGTTAGGCTGCAAAAATACAAAGATGGCGGCCTTGCTGATTTGATGACCTTTATTGAGGGCGACGGGCTGACCTTTGTCGACAGTGCGGGCCGGACGAACGCCGTTAAAGATTGGGAATTGTTAAAGGGCAAACGTGCTGGCGCAGGCCGTATGGCTCCTCGCGGTTTCTCTCGGACGAATGCCTTTGCGCCGGATAAACGCTTATAGTTTAAGCTGATTTATCCGTACGGACGTTATTCAGAAAACGTTCAACGGCGCGGACATGCGCTGGTACTGGCGGTGAATGGACCAAATCATAGGCGTGTTGCCCGCTTGGTAGGGTCGTGAATATGACGTCGTTTTTCGACTTTTTCTTTAAAGCTTCGACAAACACTTCGGCTCCCACATAAGGCGCAAGCACATCGTGACGTCCATGGATCATAAACATTGGCGGTGCATCGGCGCGAAGATTACCAAGAGGCGAGACCACGTTCCAAACATCACCATGGGTTTCCACAGGCCCTGGCATAACGAGGCGGGTTAAAAAAGCTTCAACTTCAGCTTTGGATATTTCCATGGCGCCTGTTCTATCTAAGAAATCATAAACACCATAAACAGGGACCGCTGCATTAACGGAACAATCAGCATCTTCAAAGCCGGGTTTGAAACCTGGGTTATCGTGAGCGAGCGCGGCTAGAGCTGTTAAGTGCCCGCCGGCAGAGCCGCCTGTGAGGGCGAGGAATTCAGGATCGCCGCCATACTCTGTGATATTTGACTTCACCCAGTTAATCGCGCGCAAAACATCATTGATCATAATAGGCATGCGGTTTCTCGGACCAAGACGGTAATTGATATCAACGACGAGCCAGCCGTTTGAAGCCATGTGATGAATAAGGGGCAGGGCTTGTTGTTTTTTACGGCCAATAACCCAAGCACCGCCATGAATATGAATAAGGACAGGCATAGGTGATGAACTTGGTTGTTTAGGTGTATAAATATCCAAATGGTTTCGTTTGCCGGCGTCCCCGTAAGCAATATGCGCTTGGCGAGTGGTTTTGTTTTTACCTGGTTTATATAACGGGAAAAGTGCCCCCATGATGAACTTGGATAATGACCCATATTTCTCACCCGGCAGTATATCATCTAGAATTTTCGTGCCTTTATAAGACCGCCACAAATTTATCACAAAGAGCAGAGCGGCAATCCCGCTCATGCCAATGAGCCAAGGACCGCTGCTGAGTTTCAGCATTGTGAAGATAAATATCGCAATGCTGGCCAATAAATATTGCAGGGCAAATAATTGCGCCGGAAGACTAAAGGATAAATATACGAAGGACAAATTGCGCTTACGCTTCGGAAGTTCCGAGTAAATCGCGCCGGCTAACGCAATAATCAGAATGTAAACGGTGAGGATATATAGAGCGATCATCATGCAAGGCCTATATGTGTAAGCCTTTCCTGTGTCTATATCCCAGAATGTCGCTTGTTAGGCGCGTTGAAACAGGTCGCGATAGCAACAAATCCTTGAAATTTGTCCCAAAACACCCCACATATAGTGGGAACAAACACTTACTGGGGTATTTATGACTTTTCTATTCGTTCTTTTGGGCATTTTAGTCCTTTTGGTATTTATGATCATCGGCATTTACAACCGATTGGTCGCTTTGCGTCAGACCTGCAATCAAGCTTGGTCCGATATCGAAGTACAGCTTAAACAGCGCCAAGACCTCGTGCCGCAATTGGTCAACACGGTCAAAGGCTATGCGAGCCACGAAAAAGATACTTTAAACGAAGTTATTGCGGCCCGTACGGCTGCTGTCGCGGCCGGCTCGCCCAACACTCAAGCCATGGCTGAAGGCATGCTAACGCAAGCCCTTGGAAAGCTTTTCGCTCTTGCTGAAGCCTATCCTGATTTGAAAGCTAATGAGAATTTCTTGCAGCTCCAAGATCAGCTTGCGGATATCGAGAATAAAATCGCTGCTGCGCGCCGTTTCTATAACAATGCGGTTCAGGAATATAATACGGGCCGTGAGCAGTTCCCGGCTAACCTAATTGCTGGACCGTTCAATTTTGAAGAACGCGAATTCTTTGAATCGGTCGAAGGCCGCGAAGCGCTTGAAACGCCGGTTGAAGTGGACTTTAGTTAAGGCCTTAAATTATGATGCAGGCCTACGGCCTTAGGTCCCATATCTGGAACAATAACCTGCGAAGTATTCTTCTGCTGGTTATGTTCCCTGTGTTGTTACTTGGCCTCGCATTTGCCTTCACCCTTATATTCACCGGATTTGCAACGGATATGGGAGTAGAACAGGGGCTCCAATACTCTATTAATGCTATGCCTGCTGCAGCGCCAGTGACTTTAGGGATATCCGGCGCGTGGTTTGCCGTCGCTTTTCTTGGCCATCAAGCCATGATCGACATAGCGACGAAATCAAAATCCGTCACAAAATCAGAACAGCCTAGAGCTTATAAACTGCTAGAAGCCTTGTGCATTTCACGCGGTATTGTCACTCCGAAGCTGAAAATTATCAACACGCCAACAATGAATGCTTTTGCCAGTGGTATTCGGACCAAAAATTATACCATAACGCTGACAACGGGATTGATGGAAAACCTTGACGATGAAGAGCTTGAAGCGGTCATCGCTCACGAGCTCTCTCATATTCGAAATAAGGATGTAAGACTTTTAATCATCGCCGTGATCTTTGTAGGGATCTTTTCATTTGTCGGTGAGGGCTTATTCCGAGGACTTTTAAGGACAAATTTACCTCGCAATGATCACCATAGACGCAGCGGCGGCGGTAATGCTGGCGCGCTTATTTTCTTTGGCATAGCGATTATTGCTCTGTCTTATATGCTGGCTATGCTGACGCGTTTTGCACTGTCGAGAAAGCGTGAATATATGGCAGATGCAGGCGCGGTCGAATTGACCAAAAACCCTGACGCTATGATCAGGGCTCTTAAGAAAATCTCTGGTAGGGCAGAGCTACAAAACGTTCCGGCTGAAGTCAGAGAGATGGCATTTGAAAATCCGCGCACAGGATTTGCCGGCGTTTTTGCGACCCATCCGCCGATTGCAAAACGCATTGAGGCTTTGGTGAAATTTGGCGGTGGCCGCGAGGATAGCCAAAGCCGTCCGGCGCGGCGCACACGTATGGAAAATGAACCAACGACTGAAGCGCAGAAAAAACGTATGAAGCGAAAACCTTGGGGACGATTTGGCGGGCGATAGTCTTCTTAGAAACTATTGGACATTGCAATATCTAGCCGATAGATACCTTATTGATAAACAATAAGGGAGTTTGTGATGACAAAAAGATTATTAATCTCTGCGAGTATGGCCATTTTACTGGCCGCATGTTCAGGCCAAGAAACCGTATCAGATAAAGTCAGCGAAGTCGTCGCTGAAGTCGTGTTGCCAGCTGGAATTTCGCATGCCGAGACGGTTGTCAAAAAAGGTGATGACATTGTCATCCCTTATAAGAAATACACGCTCGAAAACGGCCTGACAGTCGTCTTGCATCAAGATAAATCCGATCCATTAGTCCACGTTGATGTCACCTATCATGTCGGCTCAGGTCGTGAAGATATTGGTAAATCTGGCTTCGCCCATTTTTTCGAACATATGATGTTCCAGGGCTCAGAAAATGTCGCTGATGAGCAGCATTTTAAACTGATCACTGAATCTGGCGGAACGCTTAACGGGACAACCAATTCCGACCGAACAAATTACTTTGAAACTGTACCGTCCAATCAGTTAGAAAAAATGCTTTGGCTCGAAGCCGACCGTATGGGGTATTTCCTCAATGCGGTGACGCAGGAGAAATTTGAAGTTCAACGCGAAACCGTCAAAAATGAACGGGGTCAAAGGGTTGATAATAGACCCTATGGATTATTAAGGGAACGTGTTGGCGAGGCTTTGTTCCCAGAAGGACATCCATACTCATGGTCAACCATTGGATATTTAGAGGACCTTGACCGGGCCAGTGTCAATGATCTCAAAAAGTTCTTCTTGCGCTGGTATGGTCCAAATAATGCGGTTTTGACGATTGGCGGCGATATTGACGAAGCTCAAACGCTGGAATGGGTGAAAAAATACTTTGGATCTGTCCCGCGCGGACCGGAGGTGAGTAACCCCGTTTATAATTCAGTATCATTGGATCAAGATCGGTATATTTCACTTGAGGATAATGTTGCTATCCCTTTGATTTATATGTCTTGGCCAACAGTGCATGTTAATCATCCGGATGAAGCTCCGCTTGACGTATTAATGTCAATACTTGGCAGTGGTAAGACTTCACTTCTTTATAAAAATCTCGAAAAAGATGGCCTTGCGGTACAAACACAGGCAGGTCATGGATGTAGCGAACTTAGCTGCCAATTTGTACTGCTCGCATTACCAAATCCTGATAAAGGCAAAAGCCTCGCCGATATAGAAGCTATCCTTCGTGGTTCTTTGGATGAATTTGAAACACGCGGCGTTGAAGACGACGATATTACCCGTGTTAAGGCAGGCATTGTTTCTGGCATGATTTATGGCCTTGAAAGCGTATCTGGTAAGGTCAGTCAGCTCGCGTCTTATGAGACGTTCCGGAATAATCCCAATGGTATCGGGGATGATGTAAAACGGTATGAAAATGTCAGCAAGGCAGACGTTATGCGGGTCTATAATCAGTATATCAAAGGCAAGCCAGCTGTCATAATGAGTATCGTTCCTAATGGGGAACTCGATATGATCGCCGCTGAAGATACGTGGCAGCGCTATGAGCGCAATATTCCAGCCAGTGAGCCAGAAGCTTTTGAATGGACTTTACCTCTGGATGATTTTGATCGTAGCCTTGTTCCGCCGTCCGGAGTCAATCCTTCGATTAAAGTGCCGCCTGTTTATAAGGCCGAACTTGCCAATGGAATTAAGATCCTAGGCGCGGTTAATAGTGAAACACCGACTTCTACGGTCAGTATTCGAATTAAAGCTGGCCAAGGACAAGAAGATGTCAGTAAACTTGGTACATCAGCCTTGACCGCGGCGATGCTGGAAGAGGCCACAACAGAATCTACCGCCGAAGGCCTTACCAACCGTTTGGATCAATTAGGATCAAGCGTTTCTATCGCCTCGGGTGATGATTATACGACTATTCGCATTCGTAGCCTTACCAAAAATCTATCCGAAACCGTTGAAATTGCGGCAGAAAAACTCTTCAAGCCAAAATTTGATGTTGTAGATTTTGAAAGAGCGCAAGCCAATACTATCCAAGGCATTCGCTCAGCTAAGAAAAACCCGGACGGTGTCGCGACCGACGTATTTAACCGAAAGCTTTATGGTGACAATAATGCCTTTGCTTATGGGAATTCTGGAACTGAAACATCTGTGGCTACTATTACCCTTGATGATGTGAAGCAGTTTTACGCCGATAATTACTCTGCTGGCATCGCGAATATAATTGCTGTGAGTGATTTGGGTGAGGGCAAGCTTAAATCAGCTCTTGCACCGCTATCGAGTTGGGAAGCTAAGCCGATTAACCGCAAAGAAGCCAATGCATTTCCTGACTTGGAAGCTGGCACGCTCTATTTCATTGATAAGCCAGGGGCGGCGCAATCTGAAATCCGTATTGGTAAACGAGCTTTACCTTATGACGCTACGGGTGAATATTATCAGGCAGGATTGATGAATTATCCACTCGGCGGTGCTTTTAATAGCCGGATCAATCTAAACCTTCGTGAAGATAAAGGTTATTCCTACGGCGCTCGTTCTGGATTTAATGGCGATGAAGACCGCGGGCATTTCAGAGCAAGTGCGGGGGTTCGTACAGACTCAACCGCCGCCTCCATTACAGAATTTGTCAAAGAGGTTTCCTCTTTCCATAAAGACGGCATTACAGAAGAAGAATTAGCTTTCACGAAAAGCGCCATCGGACAACGTGATGCGCGCTCCTATGAAACGCCTAATCAAAAGCTAAGTTTCTTGGCTCGTATGATGACCTATGGCCTTGATACATCTTTCGTTGATCGGCAAAACAGTATTCTTGGCAATATAAACAAAGATGAAATTGATGCTTTGGCGACCAAACATCTTAATTTGGAAGAGATGATCATGGTGGTTGTCGGTGATAAAGAGGTCGTTTTTGAAGAGGTCGAAGCTCTCGGTTTTCCGATTGTAGAACTGGATGAGGATGGAAACGCCAAATAGCCTCACGATAAATGAGCGGGTATCTATTCCGCTCAGTGAGATAGAGTTCAGCGCTGTTCGGTCCCAAGGGCCGGGCGGACAACATGTTAATAAGGTCAATTCTGCGGTTGAGCTGCGCTTTGCCATTGCGTCCTCATCTTTGCCTGAAGAAATGAAGTCCCGTTTGTTCGCGGTTTCAGATCGCCGTCTAAGCTCAGCTGGCGTGATTGTTATTAAATCAGGTAGTCACCGCTCACAGCTGCGAAATAAAGATGAAGCCTTAAAGCGCCTTGGCGATATGATTCGAACGGCTACGACCAAGCAAAAGCCTAGAAGAGCGACGAGACCGACTAAAGGTTCGGTTATACGGCGATTAGAGCACAAAACACGACGAAGTTCCGTGAAATCTCTGCGTGGACGTGTGCGAAATTCCGATGATTAGGGCCGTAATGCCTCTTGAAGCCTTGGAATAAATCAGTTAAGAGCGGCCAAATTCTCGCCCGAGCCCAGCGTCAACTGTGTTTCGGGCTGCTTTGTAATTAAAATTAGGAGGCCCTGATGGCTGTCCCAAAGAGTAAAATTTCTAATTCACGCCGCGGCATGCGCCGCTCGCATGATCGCTTGAATGCTGTGAACTATATCGAAGATA
>JABABK010000031.1 GCA_014238285.1 Hellea sp. | reverse complement strand
CGGGAGCATGGGAAAATGATCGTGGCTCCCATGTCATCTTTCAAAATCAGGACGGACTGTTGTCTGGCTATTACCAAACCAATGTGGGGCAACCGGATAAATCCAAAAAATTCCCGTTAATCGGATTTGCGCAGGGTGATCAAATAACCTTTACGGTCAACTTTAAAGGCTATGGGTCTATGACGAGCTGGACTGGGCAAATCACCACCGATTCAGATGGGCCTTACATTAGAACGCTCTGGAACCTTACACGTGATGTTGAGGACGCTTCCGAAGACGATGATTTATGGAAATCGATTACATCAGGCGCAAGTGATTTTCGGCGGGTAGATTAAACTTTCCAGCCAAAATGCATAGCCGCAATACCGCCAGAATAATCCTGATAGGACACCCGTTTAAACCCAGCCTCACGCACCATATCGGCAAAGGCCTCTTGGCGTGGAAATTTACGAATGCTTTCGACCAGATATCGATAGCTATCCGCATCATCAGCCAACATGCCGCCGAGCTTTGGAATGACGTTAAAAGAATACATATCATAGATAGTGCGAAGCACTTTTTGCGGCGGCGTTGAAAACTCGAGTACGGCCAATCGCCCGCCAGGTTTCAACACGCGGTGAAACTCCGACAGTGCCTTATCCCGATGAGTGACGTTACGAATACCAAAGGCAATCGTCACCGCATCGGCCACTCCGTCTTCAAATGGCAAGGCTTCGGCGTTGCCGCAAACCCTCGTAATATCCATGCCCGCATCTTTTTTCTCGTCAATCCCCGCCAGCAGCATTTCGGCATTAATATCGCAGATCACGGCGCGCGCGGGCTTACCACCGCGTCGTTTTCTGACCTCGCCAGCCTTTTTTATAAAGCGCCGTGCCAGATCACCCGTGCCGCCAGCCACATCAATGATAAGCTCACCAGGCTGTGGATTGACCTTGGTAATTGTCATGTCTTTCCAAACTCGGTGAATACCCAGGCTCATGGCGTCATTCATCAGATCATAATTACCCGCCACGGAATCAAACACGCCGCGCACGCGCGACTGTTTATCCGCTTCAGGGATATCTTCAAATCCAAAGTCGATTGTTTTCTCGGTCATAAGGTTATTGTTCACAATATTATCCGGCTGACCATGGGACAATCCCCCCCACCCCTAACCCCTCCCCACAAGTGGGAGGGGAATATATTTCCACATCGTCTCCCTCCCCTTGATGGGGAGGGAAAAAGGGTGGGGTGACCTTCAGGTAAACACATGTATTGTACCCTCGCGAAACATCCATCATATAAGCCCTTATAATGCCCGAATTACCCGAAGTCGAAACCGTCAAGAATGGCCTTGCCCCCGTTATGGAAGGCTATGTGTTTGACCGTGTGCAGCTTAACCGCGCTGATCTGCGATTTCCATTTGGCGATGATTTCATTTCCCGCGTTCAGGGACAAAAACTCGAACGCCTATCGCGCCGCGCCAAATTCATGATGGCGGAGCTATCATCCGGTGATCGTCTTTTCATGCATCTGGGCATGTCGGGAAAATTCACTATTGATCCTGCCGCATTTGAAAAACACGACCATGTGATTTTTGAAATGAGTAGCGGTAACCGTGTCGTTTATAATGACACAAGACGATTTGGCTTCATGGAGTTAATCAAGCCGGGTGAGCCATCACGGCTGGATCATTTGGGCCCTGAGCCTTTATCAAATGAACTTTCCGCGCCTGTTTTACGCGCCGCCCTTAAGGGCAAAAAGAACAAAATCAAAGCTGCCCTACTGGATCAGCGTATCATAGCCGGGCTTGGGAATATCTATGTTTGCGAAGCGCTCTACCGCGCCAAGCTTTCCCCAACCCGCGCGTCTGGTAAATTAACGGTGGCGGATACGGAACTACTTGTCCGTCACATCAAGGACGTTATCTCAGACGCTATAAAAGCCGGCGGCAGCAGCCTAAAAGACTTCGCCAATACGGATGGGGAATTAGGGTATTTCCAGCATAGCTTTGACGTTTACGGCCGAGAAAACGAGCCTTGCAATATTTGCGAGACATCTATTCATCGGATTGTGCAAACAGGCCGGAGCACGTTTTACTGTAAGGCATGTCAGAGGTAATGATAAACAAACAAATACCTTTAGTCTTAATGGTCATCCTTAGTATTTTTATTTTGGGAATCGTCGTCAAGCCTGACTTTAGCAAACCAAAAACCTTGCTCGAAAACCAATGTGAAATTATCAATATTCTTACCGACAATGGAAAAGTTGGACAAAACGCTCCCCTGCGTAAACAACCCACTTCTTATAAATTTTATAACGAAAAATACCAGTCCGAAACATTCACTGCCTTACCATTATTAGATGGTAAAATCTCAGATACGCCTAAATTGAGAACATTTGAATTTAACGCCTCAGAACTTCATGCAGCAATTAGCACCCAATCTCAAACATTGGATTTTTCCGTTTGTTTAAACTTAGATGATTTTAACTTTAAGCTAGTAGATATCACTAACCAGTATACGCCACACTGGCGTTTATCTTGGCCCGCAATTTCGTCAGATAAAAAACATGCGATGATATATGCTCACTACACCTGTCCCATGTGTGGGTATGCAGAGTATTATTTATTCGAAAAGGTAAATAGCAACTGGTATTTAGAAGGCTCTAGATATGCATGGCACAATTAATCTTCGTCCTATGTGCCCTCAGTAAAATCGAGAAATATTTCTAATTAAACGGAAGGGTTCTTGCGAAGCCAAAGCCATCCGCGAAGCCCGCCTAAGGACAGCAATGCCATAAGAGTCGTAAACAAAACATTGATCACGAGCATTGTGTTCTCGCCAATATCTGGCGATGGCGCGACGAAAAATAAATTTCCAAGTATATAAGGAATATAAAGGCCTGCAGCGATCGGCGCAATTTTATTGAAATTTTTGCGCAGCATTATTCCACTGGCAGTCAAACATAGACTAATTGGTAACATAGCCATCAGGAATATCTTTTGTAGGGCTGAAGTAAATTCGATTTGGCTCCAAGTTATCACTATAAATAGGCTGGCAATAAGAAAACCAAGCCCCATCAAGAATATCGGCAGACCCGACATTCTAATGGCGTAATTGGCGCTATCAACATCTTTGACTTTGACCCACCACCCCCAGCCTTCAGCGTGTTGTGGTTTTACTTTGTTTGTATTCTTCATAGGCCCGCCTAAAGCACTTTGGGTTTATTTTGTAAATGCCATTGTTGAAAATCAATTTTGACCCACGAAATCGTGACTTTCACTTCATACGCTAATTTGTTAGCCTGATGTTATGTGGAAAACAATTTTCATTTTCATCTCACTCATCGCGCTTAGCTTTAACATTTTGGCTGATGCGGCCAACGCACCTTTAATGGATGCACGGGCTAAGCTATTATCTGGTGATTTTGATACCGCCATCATGATGGGCGAAGATATGGGTACGGCGGAAGGGCTTAGCCTCGTCGCAGAATCTCTGTCGGCCAAAGTCATGCTCGGCTATACGGATGAGCCCAAAGATACAGCAAAACGTGCGCGGAAGATCGCGACCAAGGCCTTGGAACTGGATGAAACCTCTCATGAGGCCAATGTGCAATATGCGCTGGCCTATGGTTTTGAAACTCAGGCCAGCAGTCCCTTTAGAGCATGGCGAAAAAAGCTGCCGCAAAAGACATTTAAGGCCATAGCAGCGGTGCGAGAAAAATTCCCAGAAGACCCGCGCGGTGACGCTCTGCTCGGGGCTTGGCATCTTGGCATTGTTCGTAAGGCCGGAGCTAAGCGCGGCGAGAAAATGTTTGACGCCAGCGAAGAAGCGGGAATCCTGCATTACGAAGCCGCCTTAGAGCGGGCGCCCAAAGACATGATTATTCTAGGCAATTACATGGCCGTCCTTTTAACTATTGATGCGGGACGTCATCTTGAACGCGTGCAGCCGCTCCTGATGAAGCTCAGAGATTGTCCGGCCAATAACGCTGTTGAAGCAGAAGTTAAAAAGCGCCTGGCAAACTTTCACGTCCATTCGGATAACCCGGAAGAATTAATGAAACTCGCTGAACTATTATTAGACGGTCAAAAGACTTACTAAATACTATTGCGAGACCCAAACGATACGGGCGATCCACTCAATGTCTTTGCGGTGAAACATGTGGTCTTCATATTCAGCGTTCAAAGATTTTAGCTCAATCCGAGCTGTTGTCATTTTCTTGAGCTCCTTGGCCATGATCTCGCCTTCAATGGTTTTGACCACCACCCGGTCGCCCTTGCGAACCATTTCATTGGGCGCCACCAAAACACGGTCACCATCGCGAAAAACCGGCCACATGGAATCGCCGGTTATCTGGAGCGCGTAGATCTTTTCATCCATTCGGCCTGGCATACGGACTTCGTCCCAACCTTCACCAACAGGATAACCGTCACCATCAAAAAAACCGCCAGCACCCGCTTGCGCCAGGCCCATCACCGGGATCATCGGGCCACGCCTTCGCATGTCCCCCGCCAGAGCCGCAAAATCTTCAAAGTCTATGCCCGCCACATTAAGGACTTTGGAGACGCTTTCCGTCGACGGCCAACGGGCTTTGCCACTCGGACCAAAGCGTTTGGATTTATTAAAGGATGTTGGGTCAAGGCCCGCGCTACGCGCCAGACCAGAAGGTGATGTGGACAAAGACTTCGCCAGACGATCCAGCGCCGCCCATATTTCATCATGTGTAAACATAGTACTCAGCTAGGAAAATTTGCCTAAACTGTCAAGTTGGAGCAAAAATTAGAAGATTGACGTTTCAGATTAAGTGACAAGAACTTTACTGCTTGTCCCCATTTATATAGTGAAAATGCTGTTGTGAGGCGCTCGTGAAGTTCTGTACAAATGACATCGGTTTATTCTCAATTTTTTCTAACGCAAAAAATCCAGATTCAACCGCCCAATCAAAGACCGACACATTCAATGGGTACTCCGTCAGCATCCCGCTACATTTGTTCTCACTTATCCACGCTTCGGCGGTTTCGACTAAAGCAAATATAGCGGACCCAAATCGTGCGCCTTCACCGTGAAAAACCCAAACTGATTTCATCTACCCCATCTCAATCGCCTCCACCGTCAAATTACCGTTCGTAAACACGCAAATCTGATCGGCAATCCCCATGGCCTTGCGCGCCAGTGTTTCGGCGTCTTTTTCATATTCATCCATAGCAAGCGCGGCGGAAAGCGCAAAGTTTCCGCCAGAGCCAATAGCCGTAATACCAGAACCTGACTCTAATTTATCAGGCTCAACCACATCTCCATTACCTGTCAGGACATAGGTTTCATGGGCGTCCGCGACGATCATCATGGCTTGAAGTTGGCGTAAATACTTATCCGTGCGCCAGTCTTTGGCAAGCTCTACACAGGCGCGAACCAATTGGGTCGGATATTGTTCCAGCTTGGTTTCAAGGCGCTCCAACAGAGCAAAGGCGTCTGCCGTCGCCCCCGCAAATCCGGCGATTACCCGACCGCCAGCAATCCGGCGAACTTTACGCGCGCCGGACTTCATCACTGTGTTTCCCGCGCTGACCTGACCATCGCCAACGACAACAACTTTACCATTTTTCCGAACGGATAAAATCGTCGTGCCGCGCCACTGACTGGCATCTGCGTAATCATGGGTCATGGCAAATCCTCAAATTTTTGTTCTGCCTACAAATGGTTACCCAAGCGCGCAACGTCAAGGTTTCTTGTGTCTTGAAGGCCCAAAAATCAATTTCAAAGCTAAGGCTCTTCCATCGAGACGGTCCCATGCGGGCTGCGACATTGTGGCGTATCCTTATTTATGGTAAACAAAAAGTGTTAGGGAGACATAAAATGGACACAGAAGACAATACATGCTGCACGGGACCGGGCTATGCCTCACCGCAAGAGGCGATTAAAGCGCCAGCGGAAAAAGTCATTTATACGATTTGTATTTATACCGGCACAGGTATAGAAAAACCGGATTACCTTGCCACAATTGATGTCGACCCAGATAGCCCGACTTATGGCGAGGTTATCGCCAGAACATTTATGCCGATCATCGGCGATGAGTTACACCATATGGGCTGGAATGCCTGTTCCTCCTGTCATGATGATAGCGCAATGAGCCGCAAATATCTGATCATTCCCGGCGTGAGAACTACTAATTTTTACATTGTCGATACTGGCACTGATCCGCGCAACCCAACGCTTTACAAAACCATTGATGGGGATGAGGTTAAGCGAAAGACCAATCTATCCGCGCCGCATACAGTTCACTGTCTGGGCTCTGAAATCATTGTCTCTATGCTCGGAGATGCTGACGGCAATGCGCCCGGCGGATTTTTACATCTCAACAAGGATTTTGAAATTGTCGGGCGATGGGAAAACGACATTACCGGCATGAATTATAATTATGATTTCTGGTATCAACCTCGTCATAATATGATGGTCTCGACAGAATGGGGCGCGCCGAATACCTTTTTGCCGGGCTTTGATCTGGAAGATGTCGGCAAGGGCAAATATGGCCAGCATATTCATTTCTGGGATTTTAAAGGTAAATCCATCGAGCAAACAATCGACCTTGGCGAAGAAGGCCTAATCCCGCTAGAAGTCCGTTTTCTTCACAACCCGGATTCGACCCACGGCTTTGTCGGCGCGACTCTATCGTCGAATATTTTTCATTGGCATAAAGATGACGGCGAAGTGGTTATCAATAAAGTCATCGATGTTGATCCGATCGACGTTGAAGACTTTCCTGTGCCGATGCCGGGCTTGATCACTGATATCCTTGTTTCGATGGATGACAAATATTTATATTTTTCCAACTGGCTTCATGGCGATCTTCGTCAATATGATATCAGCGATCCAGCTAATCCCGTGCTTACCGGCCAGGTTTGGATTGGCGGGCAGCTTGGGAAGGCTCCTGTCGTCAATGGCCGCGCTGTCGAAGGCGCGCCGCAAATGATCCAGCTCTCACTTGATGGCAAACGCCTTTATGTGACGACGTCTTTGTTCTCCACATGGGACAACCAATTTTATCCAAATATGAAGGAAGCTGGCGGCGTGATGCTCGTCGTTGATTGCGATGTCGAAAATGGCGGCATGACCATCAATAAAGACTTCTTGGTCGACTTTGGTAAAGAGCCGGATGGCCCAGCGCGCGCGCATGAATCCCGTTATCCGGGCGGAGACTGCTCTTCGGATATCTGGGTTTAACCTGTGACAGAGTATTGGGTGACCCTGCGTAATCGGGGAAGCCAAAAATTTAAAGTACAAGAAAATGAGGCCATAATCGATGCCGCCGAATCCGCTGGGCATATACTCCCTGTGGCTTGCCGTTATGGTGGATGCATCACCTGTGCCGCAAAAATTATTGACGGCGATGTTCGCCAGCCGGGTGGCACAGCGCTGAATAAGCGACAGAGTAAAGCCGGTTACGTCCTGCTCTGCGTTGCTAGGCCAAAAACGGATTGCGTTTTTGATGTTGGCGTCGAAAGCCATGGTCAACTTTATCAAAATCCATTTTCTGTCGCTAAAGTTTCGCCCGGCTTAGCTAAGGAAATTTCAGGGCCTTCCGTCCGCCGTTATGTTCCAATCATCCCCAAAAACATCTCGCAAAAGTCGGCCTCATAATGGTGAACTTTGTAGAAACCGGGTTCACAACCAATGAAGCCGCACAGCCTTCTACGCCAAATATCTTGTATAAAATTACCGCCATAGGATTGTTCGGATGGACCATTCTGCTCTGGCAATCAGTTGCCAGTTATGTTCAAAATACTGAACTCGAACGCTTTACGCATTTCTGGGAAGGCTATGATTTAGCCTTTTGCCGCGTGGACGTTTCTATATGGGGCACCCAGGAATATTTCGGTGCCTTTATCATGTGGGCCTCCATGATTCTGGCCATGATGGTTCCGGTGCTTTGGCCTGTTATGCGCGGCCCGAAGCCAGCGCTCACAACGCAGCACCAAACAATGAATTTTATTTGGGGTTACCTTAGTCTCTGGGTTTTATTTTGTATTCTAGCGGTTAGCGCTCAAGGCTTTCTACATCAACGAGGTATATTAGGACCCAACATGGCGCTAACCGATACAAATTATGGGAATCTGTCTGGCGCCGCGGTTCTGCTGGGCGCAGGCCTATTTCAGCTCAGTCCGCTTAAGCAAAAATTTCAAACCGCCTGCCGCTTGCACATTTTAAATTCCGAAACCCGGCACAGCTTTTCATTCGGATTTACGCACGGCGTTAACTGCTTAAAATGCTGTTGGCCGCTCATGCTCATCATGTTTGTCTTTGGCCTCATGAACCTATGGGTCATGGCGCTTTTAACCGTTTTAATGATTGTCGAAAATAGGACTGGAAAGCCGCAGTCCATTGCTACAATGACTGGAATCGTTCTTATTGCGGTAGCATTAGGGCTAGCGATCAGCTAGCCAAGTCATATCTATTTATTGCGGGCCTCAAAAGCAGCGAGCTGTTCTGGCGTTGCCTTAGGTTGATGATTGGCCTTCCACTCGCTATAGGGTATGCCGTAAATCCGTTCACGCGCAGCCATATCATCCACCTCTATCCCGGCGTCATCCGCCGCCGACTTATACCATTTGGATAAGCAGTTCCGGCAAAATCCAGATAAGATCATCAAGTCGATGTTTTGAACATCTTTATTGGCGTCGAGATGCGACAGCAGACGGCGAAAGGTCGCCGCATCAAGCTGGTCCTGCTCGGCTTGGCTTAGGTCAGTCATAACTATAACTCGCGCGCTTCTTCGATCAACATGATCGGGACGCCTTCCCGAATTGGGAAAGCCAGTTTGGCTTTTTTAGAAATGAGCTCATTGGCCTCTTTCTCATAGGTTAGCGGTCCCCGTGTTTTGGGACAGACCAAAGCCGAAAGCATCATCGGGTCGATGACTTGCTTTGGGGTTTCTGCTTGTTCGGATGTATCGGTCATAATATTAATATTGCACTTTCTGGATCATACTTCGAGTCCCAAACGCTCCGCATTTGCCTCAACATGAGGGTTAGGTTTGACCTCATCCTGAGGAGCCGCAAAGCGGCGTCTCGAAGGGCTAATTCATTTGTCCTTTTTTATCGCCTTGCAGATTAGCGGCGTAAAGATGCATCAGGCCAATTAATAACCGGCGGCGCTCTTCGCTGTTTTTGGCTTCCAAAAGACTTTGTTTATCTTCGGCCCTAAAGGGGCTAATCATAGAGGCTTGGTCAATCAGGCGCGGTAAAGGAATTTCTGCTAAAGCCTCCCAGTCCACGTCCACTTGCAGCGTCTTGGCAAAGCTCTTCATGGCGACGGTTAGCGCCGCGCGGTTTTCACCTCCGACATCGCTCAGCGCCTCAGGCAGTTTTTCCGGCATATGGAAATCAGGATCACCCGCAAAATCATCATATGAAACACGTGCCTGTTTATAGGGGCGCTCTGGCGGCAGTTCTTTCGTGACCGTAAATCGTTTTAGTCCTTTAAGGACAATGACGTAGCGCCCATCTTCGGTTTCGGAAAATTGTATCAACCGGCCCAAACCGCCAATAGACTTCACCTTATCACCGTCAGCCTGTACCATGCCGATCAAGCGATCATTTTTAAGGGCGTCATCAATCATGTTAAGATAACGCGGCTCGAAAATATTAAGCGGCAATTCACAGCCAGGCAAAAGCACAGCCCCTGAGAGCGGAAAAATCGGGATGATTTCCGGATTAGTGCGGCGGGCCAAGGATTTGTAATGACTACTCATGAGATCGCAGTATAGCTGATTTTAGGCTAGGCGAATAGTATAGAAGACAGACGGCGGCGACCAGCGACGGAAATATCGCTGTCATTGCCTTCGGCTTCAAATATTGTCAGCAGGAACTTTCGCGCCGCTTCGCCACTGTGAGCCCGGTTTTTCCCGATCGAATATAACAAATGATCCACTGCTTCACCGTTCTGACCTGCCCCGGCCAAAGCCTTTGCAAACTCAAAACGGGCGTCAAGATCATCTGGCGCCTCTTCGACTTTGGCGCGGATACCGGCCATTTCGTCATCATCCTGCGGCGCTTCTTCTTTAAGGGTCATCATAGAGATAATAGCGGCGACTTCTGGATGAGCTTGAACAGCTTCTGAGGCGCTGGCTATCATTTGAGCGGCGCCTTCTTCATTGCCTGTATCGACGTAAATTCGGGCTAATCCAGCCAAAGCTTCGCCGCTTTCGCGGTTAAGCTGTAGGGCCTGCGCAAAGTCTTGCGCCGCGCCGCCGGGATCACCTGCCGCCAAACTGTCTTTAGCCCGCGCCGTTAAAACGGCTGCTTCTTCGACAGGGTCACTCGCACCCGTTAGGCGTCCAACAAATTTCTTAAGCTCGCTTTCGGGCTGACCGCCCATAAAACCGTCTACAGGCTTGCCTTCTTTAAACGCAAAAACGGCCGGGATAGATTTCACGCCGAGTTGACCCGCAACGCCTGGATTTTCATCAATATTGATCTTGACCATTTTGACCTTGCCGCTCTGCGCCGAAATAACCCGTTCAAGCGCTGGCATAAGCTGTTTACAAGGCCCGCACCAAGGCGCCCAAAAATCAACCACGACCGGCACCTCGGCAGACGCCTCAATCACATCGGCCATGAAAGTCATATCCGAACCATCTTTGATGATATCCGTCACTGCTTCGCTCATAGTCTGCTTCCTTAAAACTTTAATCGACCCATTTGGGCTTCAATCCATAAATGGGCTCTATTGCGTCGGGGTCAAGACCGCAAAATCCATAATCACTGGTTTGTGATCTACGGCCTGGGCAAATTTTATCATATCGGCGCTGCTAATCGCTGTTGTCGCATCATTAAGCAGCGGATGAAAATTGACAATATCCGCGTCTGCCAGCGTCTTATCGATCACAAGGGCTACCGCGCCGGACGTGTCATTCATAATAGAAAACAAACAGACCGAGCCCGGCGTCACGCCCAAATGCTCCATTAAATAATCCGCATTAGCAAAAGATAGTTGCTTACAGCCCAGATGAGGATGAAGTTTATTGACCTTAATCTGAGCATGACTTTCGGCGCAGATCAAAAAGAAATTTCCGCCCTTGTCTTTTAAAAACAGGTTTTTAGTGCGGGCTCCAGGTAGATCAGCTTTGATCTCGGCGCTTTCTTCAACCGTAAAAACGGGTTTATGATCCACAGTCGTGTGGGAAATGCCAAGCGCAGCCAATTTTGCCATTAAGTCTTCGCGGGATGCAGGCATGATCGTCTCCAAATTAAAACGCAGATAATAAACTTGAGCCTTAATGCTGGATTGCCCTTGTCATGACAATAGTTTTGTCTTTGAGAAACGGCGAAAGCAAAACAAACCCGTAGGGTGAAAAAAGTTGAAAAACTGGCTTGATTCCTCAGAGGCTTTGCGCCATATAGCGGCTCTTCTGCCATGGAGGCTCTTTTGGGCCTTTGTATACGCAAAATATGAGCGGGCGTAGCTCAGTGGTAGAGCATCACCTTGCCAAGGTGAGGGTCGTGAATTCGAATTTCATCGCCCGCTCCATTTTTCCAACCTCCAAAATGCACGTTACGACGGGATATTGAAGCTAATTCGATATTTTTAACTTAGGTGTACACACGGTTCAGAAAAAGTTCAGTTGCTCGCGGTTACCGTGTGGTTACTCATATCAAACTGGACAAGCATCGGTCTCAACATCGAAAGATAAGAACATGACAATGTTGCATTTCACTGACGCTCTATGAAACCTTACATTATGTACAGTACTGGTTGTTGCTGTTGAAAGTACTAATCAAAAACTCGTGATATTCATTCACATTCCGTTCCAACTCAGGCCATAGTTTGATGAGCCTATTGCTCACGTGACTAAACTGATTTGGTTTTACTAATTCATACTCTTTAATTTCCAATGCTACCATAACGCGGAATTTATCTTCCGATAAAAGCAGCCAACCCTCAAGTATTTGAGCAACATTTATTTCCTTAGGATCAAGCATCCAAGTTAATCGTTCTAATATATCGGCAAGTTTTTCAGGAGTCACAGATTTTGTTCGTCCATCAATTAATTTGTCAATGATATTCATCAATCTTTCCTGTATACGGTTGTACTAGACGTGTTTGCATTCAATTTCCTACCATCGGTCATTCTTTGAGTCCCAAAAGAATGTTGCTTTGACATCGGCCCCTGACTTATTTGTCTTAACCCCATGGCACTCAAAGCAGAAGAACTAGGTGGGACGATATCGGGGTTTTTAGCAGTTCCGGTAACCGATAAGGTGCCTCCAGGTTTCAAAACACGAGCTGATTCTGTATTCACTGGATTAAACCCATTCGGATTGACCGCATGTACTTCATCCATTGAACTTGTTCCGAAAGGTAGAGCATTAGCATCAGCAACAACATCTACTCCCTCGCCAAGTTTATTATCAACATTAATTGCACCAGGCATAGGATTATCTCCTGAACCTAAATTAAGCTTCTTCGCACTAATTGCCCCTTTAATCGCTTGACCAATTTTCGTTGCACCTACCGCTGCAATTGCCAAATCCTCCGGCCCCGGTATAGCTGTTGAAAGTACTGCACCCGCAACAATCCCACCAACAATAGCTGTGTCCTTAGGGTGATTTCGGACTGAATCAGCAATTGATTGCGATCTGGAATCCATTACATTGTCTGGTGCCATACCTGTTGAATCAGCGAGATTTATAGGGTCATTAAATGAATATGCATATCTATTAAAAAACGCAGGAATGTTTTCACTAAACCCAACCGGATCATGGCTCAAAAACCGTCCAATAACCGGATCATAATACCGCGCCTGCATATAATTCAGGCCAGTGTCAGTGTCCTTGATATGTCCGGTAAAACCAGCTTGATTGTCGTTGGCGGCGTCATTGTCCAGCGTCATGCCAAAAGGCGTGTATCTTTCTGTAAAGGCGATCTGTGCTGTAATCTTTATCTTCTAGCCAAGCGATAAAGCTTTCAAGCTTTGCAGCCTTGGTCGCTTCCTCAACACTATCCTCACCAAAGAACTCAGACCACAATCGGCAACAGATTTTAATGCTGGCCCCGCTTTTTACCTTTTTGGCGTGACCTTCGTAATATTCGAACAAATCCTCAGCCATTGTGATTTGCTCACCTTCGAGTTTTTCCGGCTGAGTTTCTTTAAGATATAGAGCCAGTAGCTTTTCTGTACGAAGGCTGAAACGGCGGACGGATTTGGTCGTCTCGTTATAGATATTGGCGTAATAGACGGGACTGTCTTTTCGCTGACTGATCCAGTAGTCTCCAATTTGAAATTCGCGCTTGATGATTTTTGGCATGTTATGTTCGCTATGAAATAATCAGCGATTTGATAGCCAAAATATCCGATGCTTGGCTCACCTAGTTTTACAAAACCTATAAGACTCTTCAGGCGGCGTTTCTTGAGCGTGACATGTCGAGCAAACGACTAATGACAGCAATCTTAACGCCGTCCTCATACATATAAATGGGCACCTTGATTATGCGCAAAACCAATACCAGATCAGTTCCTACAGTACATGTCGTGTTTGGTTGGCATCACGCTTCTTTAACCAAGTCATATATTTGTCCTGTCGTAATCATTTTATCAATTGCGGCTTTAATGTTTTCTACTGTTAACTCAGCGATAACTAGAATGTTTTTTTCAAAATAATAAATCGAATTACATTTTAATTCTGCCTCTATATCTTGCATCAATCGAACAGGACTAATAATATTTATTAAATAAACTGTACCTTCAAATGTTACCTTTGCATCCGGAAAACACCCTTTCGAAGGCATGTAATCCAAAAAATAACCTTCTCCGGAAGTGTGTAAATCTAAATCAAAATTATTGTTTTTTTTCATATATTATTACTATCTATTATTTGCATTGAATGCATTGTAAGGCTTCAATAATAATTGAACAGCAGCTTACGAATTGGAAACTTAGTGCACTGGAAGTTAACAAAGTCTTTGATCATACAGGTGGCTGGGGGTTGCAAAGCGAAGAGTTTTTAATAAAGGTTGGTAAATGGTTTGCAAATTTTTCTGAGTCAGAGCGTGAATTAGCATTGGACGTTTTTTTGCCACTAAATACTTAGATTTATTAAAGTCCAAAAATATAATTCTACAAATGTTCAATTTTAGGGATACTCAGGAAACCCAACCGCGTTGGAGTGACCTCTTATGAGGAGATATATAGGTTCGTTGTTATCTTCACAGGCTGTTAGAGTTAGAGCGAATAAAAGAACCGTTAGAAATATTTGAGTGACTTGCAACTACACAAAATTCACATGTTGTATTCTGTGATTACAATTGATTAATTAATCAAAGCTGGTCGTACCTTCCAGCTATAATACCTATCATAAACGGCTCAAAACTAAAACAGTTTTGAGTGTGAAAACTCCCTGAAGAGTTTGTGACTTCTACTTCCTGCAGGATTATCTCTTTTCTAAACTTTCTCCAGCATAAATAGTAACCTAAGGCTCTCCGGGGGATTAATCGTAAGAAACGTTTATACTTTTGGACGCTTTACAGCTTGCATATTTATTTGAATTGCAAACGAACTCCTTTGGTGCTTTATCAGGAAGCTCTTGCACCAAGCTTTCTAACCAACACTCTAATGGTTCTTCAAATTCCTCTCGTGGAATAGTTGGGTGTACTTTTTTAATTGGGACTCCGTTATTAGGAACATTATACTGGCGGGCAATATTTCGGTTCGCAGGGAAGTCGTCAAAGAATGCACTAACAGCGTCAGATTGATCCACAAAACTAGATAAAGAGAAATTATCGCCTTCAAATATTGAAGCATCTTTTATGAAAAAGCTTGTACAAGCATAAAACTCTCTAGAGTTAGGCGTTATCGAGCATTTAATTCGTTTTTCGTTAACTGCTATTGATACACAATTACTTCCACCAAGGTGTTCATCAAGCAGATATATTGTGTAGTTGATATCATTTTTAAACCAAATTTTGGCCTCAAAATATGAGGAAGCAGTGTTTTGTACCTGATCCATTTCCTGAACAATCAAAAAGGGATTCCCGAGTGCCTGAGATTCAATACCGCTAAAATATTTTATTTTCTTACTCTCTGCATATTTTCCTTGGCCATCCATGGATTTAAAATCAAATTGAGAAGGGCCCCAATAAAAAACGATAACAATTAGAACCGCCAGTAACGAAAATACAATAAGGATTTTTTTCATATCAGTTCAACGGTATATTTTTACATGTGGATATGTTTTTCTTGATACTTTTTAGATACCGCCAAGGACTTTGCCGTCCACCAATGTAATCAGGGGTGTTATTCAATGTGTACAAACTTGGAGGTTTTTTCGCAGGAAAGGTCGAAGGAATGCTTACACGGTTTCGAAGTCTGAACACACGTGCAGGATTAGAAGTATAGTTCCCACCTCCATTAGAAAATACATCGCCAGTCAGTATTTTTGTCCATTCACCATTATTTAGAAAAAAGTCTACGTCATCATCTGGGCTCGGCGTGTCATCACATCGACACTCAACCGTTTCGCCGAATTCATTCTTCCCCGGCAAATCTACTACATACCATACAGGTTGTCCTCTTAATGGGTAATAACTACCATGCCCCTCAACACCTGGCGGCACGTAATCTAATCCATTCGGATCAACATAGGAATTTGGATTTCCGCCAACATAAGCATACCTATTCAATCCACCCGCCAATCCAATCGGGTCCGCTTGCAAATACCGCCCAAGCGTAGGATCATAAGTCCGGTGCCAGTTATGAGACAGAGTGATATCCTCACCTGTTTCCACATCGGCATATTGGCCGGGGAACATTAGCTTTTGCACGGCGGCAGCAGCGAAGTTAATACCGTCCCCGAATGGAGTGACGTCTTCACCTATGTCAATAACAACCGTTCCGTTGCTAATAGTCGCGAATTGAGGACGGCCAAGATGATCAGCATGGAGGTAATATAAGGTTCCATTGCCATTGATAATAGCGACTGGCATCAGGCCAAGCCAGACATATTCGCGCTGAGTGACACCAGACGCATCAGTTTCAGCGATTAAACGGCCTTCGAGGTCGTAATGATAGTGAGTGGTAACAGTCGTGCCATTATCATTAACGGCCTTGATGATGCGCTGCTCACTCTCATCATATGTATAGCTGGCGACCTCAGCGCCGTTCAGACTAATCGTCTTCATACGCCCTCTGGCATTAATTCCGTAATCATAGGTATTGGTACTACCATCGGACGCGGTTCGTGTATCCGAGTTCATTTGGCCGCTATCCTCATAGGCAAAGTCACGGATAGGTGTCATGGTTTGCACATTGTCAGTTGCCAACACTTTCTGTAAGCGCGCTGTCGCGCTGTCATACTCATAGTCTTCATTGAGCGTGATACCATCTTTGGTCCAGTCCCTGCTCTCCCGATCACCGCCAAGATTATAGGCGTAATCAATAGATCCATAAGAGCCATCTGCATCCGTCAGACGTGATATTTTGTCATAAGCGAAGTTCTGACTTCGATCAGGGCGAACATTATCATTCAAGGCTAAAATGTTACCTGCTTCATCATAATCAAAATCAATATCCATCAGTGAACCACCCGCCCCCATACGGAGCAAACGCGTCGCGCGGTAGTTAAGGTCGTAATCAATGGTTAGGTTATGGCCATCAGCATAATCCATGCCTTTAAGCGGCCCAAATGGTTCATAGCTGATATTATCGGCCAATGTTGTTGACGTTCCGCCTGAAGCCGTTGTCGAAATTGACATGATACGCGCCTCGCAATACCGCGTCCATCAGTCATTTGAGTAATACGGCCCGCTTCGTCACGGCTATATTCCGTTATTCCTGTTTCCGCGCTAATCTCTCTGATGACTTCACCAAAGCCGTTACGGACATAATTAGTTGTAATGCTTCTAGCGTCAGTAACGCTCTTTAATGGATTTCGATCATCCATTTGGTCAGATAATTCATAGTCAGTTGTACCGCCATCGGGGTCAATTTCAGACTTTAATCTGTTGAGATTATCAAAGTTTTGTTGCCATTTCCAAGTCTCATTTCGAGGATCGGTAATTTCCGTCAAATTATCCTCTTTGTCATATCGAAATCCGAAAAGGCTGAAAGCCGCTATCCAAAACGTGATGAAGCTTAAGGACAAAAAAGACAGTGGGTTTATACCAAATAGAAACCCAAGCCCCGTCAAATGGCCCGCTGCAAATCCGCAGTAATGTAATGTGAAAAAACTAGCCGTGAATATTTTACTGGCTTTGGAGCCTTGGCACATCAGGATTTTTGGGATGTTCAACAGACCAATGAATACAGACTCAAGCCAATAGAGCATGAGAATGGTGATGACATTCCAGCCCCAAAAAAATATACCAATGACCGGGATCAAATTGACCCATGTCAGAAAAATTACACTTGGTTTGCGCCAGTTCATATCTGCACTTGCCATACAGTGTTTCGGTTTTCAAGGATTGCTCGAATTTGCAGAAATGAAAATAGCTTGATAAAGTTGATTTAAAAACGGGAGCACGACATGGCATCACCAGAGCAGCAATTAGCAACAATGCTAGCAAATATACCGGAAAAGACTGGCAAGCAGCTGACAGAATGGAAGACTATTATTGCTAGTTCAGATTGTTCCAAACATGGGCAAATTGTGAAATTCCTCAAAACAGAGCATGGCGTGACCCACGGGTTTGCCAATTTGATTGCGTCCAAGACGCTAGAAACGGGTGCGCCAATTGACCTTGTTACTGCGCAATATAGCGGCGCAAAAGCCAGCCTAAAACCGATTTACGACGCTTTGCTATCTTATGCAAAGTCACTTGGGGATGATGTTGAAATTGCGCCTAAAAAAACCAGCGTGAGTTTGCGCCGAAAGAAACAATTCACGCTCATTACGCCGGCAACAAAAACCCGAATTGATCTTGGTCTTGCGCTTAAAGGCGAAGAGGCTGGTGCACGGCTAGAAACCTATAATGCCATGTGCAGCCATAGGATAAGGCTTGAAACTCCTGATGATCTTGATGACTTCGTGAAAGATAAAATAAAGCTTGCTTATAGCCGCGCGGGTTAAAAACGGCCCGTTAAGGCTGCTTTAAAATTATTTATTCGAAATCATTGCCTTCGTCTTCTGCGCCGGGTCTTGCCATCATAAGTATTGTGGCGCCGTTAAAGTTGACAGTTGTGGTTTGTTCATTTTCATAGATCAGAGCGCCGCTCGGATCGTAAATGCCGACATAAACGGCCGCAAGGGCAACGCCGTCCATTTTCGCGTCTGGCATGGTGACCGTCATCGGCACTTTGGAGATCGGCATGGAATGAGAGGCAAAGCTATCTTCCGGACCGTCCATCATGGCGTCATACAGTTTAACCGTCGCGGTAGACCCTGTTGGAATATTTAGCTTCCGTTTAGAGCCTAATTTGACGTCTTTATTCGTAAGGCCCGTTGAGGGCGGTGAAACTCGAGTCGGCCCGCCGTAAACAGGTGAGCTTATGGTTCTGCCATTATAATCGCCACTTGGTTCAGGGCGGATGGGCTGGGGAACATATCCGATGCCACCAGTGGTTCTACCGTTCGTTACGCCGCCTGAACGGGTTGAGCTCCCAGGTCCGCCAGAAATGACGTCACCTGATGGGCTATGAGAGACGGCCCCTCCGGGGATTGAACGAGTTGCACCAGAACTATCCGGAACAACGCGCCCAGGGACATGAATCGGCTGAATGGAAATGCCGCCTCCAGACTCAGTTGCGCCTGATGGACCAACTAAGGCTGATTGTTCTGTACCGGCAGCAAAGACGCGGTAACGAACTTCAAAGTTTGTTGGCGCGTAAATGATTAAAGGTAGTCTGCTGTTATAGCGGACGAGTTTTTCTTGTAGGGATAAAAATTCAACGACGCGCGGCGTGCCGGGCGGTACGCCGATCATGGTACTCATAGAGGGGCCATTGCCGCCTTCGACTTCAAAATAGTTATAGCCCCAGCCTGCAAGGTTTCTTTCCATCAATTGCCCGGAAATGCCGACACGGTTAACACCGTCAGTCTCTTCCATTTTGCCAGCCATAATGCCAACGCGATAAGCGCTCTCATCTGCCATTGTTGGCAGGGTAATGACAAATTGCGTCATGCTCGGTGCGGGCAGAGGGAAGACGGCGACAATACTATCGATACTATCGTTCTGACCCATAATTACTCCTTGATGGTTCCCATGATAGGTGACGCCGGGTGGCGTTGGTTTTGTGGCGCTGACAGGCGCGCCCATGCCTAAAAGTAAGCCAAAGGCCGAAGCGGTTAATATTAAATGGCGGGTCATAATGGCCTCACAAGTTGAATTTATGAGCTGAATATACCAAAGCTCGACTGAGCCTGATATGAACAGCAAGGCCAATTTAACTTAAAATTTGGTAATATTACGCTGTTAGCCCCAAGTGGAACTATAGCATTTCATGCACTTTCGCGCCAGCTTAAGATGCAGCTGAACTTGCGTCGTTCGGCAGTGCTGTTGTGGCGTTTTAATCTCACCTCTCATACTGGACTTGATCCAGTATTTTTCCAAACCAATGCACGAGATACGGGATCAAGTCCAGTATGAGAGGTTTTTTTATAACATCTAAGCCACTCCGCGCCGAGCAGGCGGGGTGACACTGAGGCGAAATGAAACTACTTAGAATATTTGCATAAAGCGGGATCAAAAATTGGATAAAGTTTACCCATATTCGGATTCTTTGATTAAAGTATGCGATTACGCTTAATGTGCGCCGCCAAATCGGCCTGTACGAATACCGTAATCGACGGCTAGACCATAGACAGGATCGTCGTCCGATCCGATTACGAGCTGTCCGGATTTAGACAACAGATTATGGCAGTCTTGGGAAATGTGACGAAGCTGCAACGTCTTGCCAAGCGCGCGATATTTACCCGCCATGTCTTCAATGGCTTGAAGGGCCGATTGGTCGACGATACGGCTGCGCATGAAATCAACGATGATAGAATCTGGATCGCCCTCGGGGTCAAATAGCTCGGCAAAACCATCCGTTGATCCAAAGAATAATGGGCCTTCAATTTTGTAAACGAGCGAACCGCCTTCTTCTTGTTTCTCGGCGTGAATACGCCTGGAGTTATTCCAGACATAGGCCAGTGCTGAAACGATGACACCGACAACAACAGCGTAAGCCAAGTCATGATAAACCGTGACGGCTGTGACGAGCACAATGACGAAGGCATCCATTTTAGGGATGCGCGGCAAAATGCGAAATGACTGCCATGCAAATGTACCGATCACGACCATGAACATAACACCGACTAGAGCGGCAAGCGGAATTTGTTCAATATATTGGGATCCAAAAAGAATGAAGCCAAGCAAGGAAAGAGCTGCCACGATACCAGATAGACGCGTACGAGCACCTGATTTCACATTGATCATGCTTTGCCCGATCATGGCGCAACCGCCCATGCCACCGAAAAATCCAGTCACGATATTGGCGACGCCTTGAGCGGCGCATTCTTGCGAGGCTCCGCCGCGTTTATTAGTTAGTTCGCCGACGAGGTTTAGGGTGAGCAGGCTTTCGATTAAGCCAATAGCGGCCAGGATAAGCGCGTAAGGAAAAATGATTTGAAGCGTCTCCAAAGTAAGCGACACTTTCGGAAGATGAAATGGCGGTAGTGACCCTTTGATCGATGACATATCGCCGACGCGAGGGACGTCGAGACCTAGCGCAATGACAACACAGGCCGTGATCAAGATGCCAGCAAGTGGCGCCGGAATGGCTTTAGTGAATTTTGGTAAGAGCCAAATGATCAACATCGTAAGTGCAACAAGCACCAGCATAATCATAAGAGGGCCGCCCGTAATATATTCTGCCGCGAAGATAGATGGGCCATGCCCGCCTGCACTCGCAGCAGCTTCGGCGCTATGGGGAATTTCAAACTGTTTGAGCTGGGCAAGACCGATAATAATCGCCAGTCCGTTGACGAAACCGAGCATAACTGGGTGGGGAACTAATCGAATAAACTTACCGAGCCTAAAAATTGCCGCAAGTACTTGTAAAATACCCATCAGGACAACCGTGGCGAAGAGATATTCTACGCCGTGTTGTGCAACGAGGGCGACCATAACAACGGCCAGTGCGCCGGTCGCGCCAGAAATCATCCCGGGTCTTCCGCCAATACAAGCTGTTATCAAGCCAACAATGAAAGCCGCATAGAGACCGACAAGGGGATGAACGCCTGCAACAAAAGAGAAGGCTACGGCTTCGGGTATCAACGCGAGCGCCACTGTGATGCCAGCCAAAACCTCGACCTTGATCCGGTGAGGGGTAAAGGTAATCGGTTGACCCGCACGGCGGCGCGCTGGAACGGAGACTTGCTCCAGAAATCCGGAGATAGAGGCTTTGAGCATCTGGATAACCTTAAGGCTTGAAATGAGGCGCGCTCATATCAAAGCGGGGGTGAATTACAAGGCTAAACCCGAGATAAGGTCACCATAAGTAAAATTTAGAATTTCCCGTATGCGTGAAAATTATTATCATAATTTATATACTCACGGATTGTGAATATCAGCGAGGGTTTCATAAATGGGCTTCACTTGCTTGTAGAGCTTTGCGTAGACGTCTTTATAGAGCCTATCGTATAAATTCACCTGTTCTGGCCTTGGTGTAAAAGTCTTGCCTTTGCGGATCATGATGGATGAGGCTGTATCAATGTCATCGTAGATGCCAAGGCCGACGCTTGCCAGTATAGCCGCACCGAGACCGCTGGCCTCATAAAGAGCGGGACGTGCTGCTGGTAGGTTTAAGACATCGGCGATAATTTGCATGACGGCGTCACTTTGAGAGCCCCCGCCGGAAATACATAGGTGAGTCATTTTCGATTTACTGCGGTTTTCAATTCTCTCTTTACCTTCGCGCAGGGCGTAGGCGAGGCCTTCGATTATGGCGCGGTAAACATGGGCGCGCTTATGGGTATCGGTGAAGCCAATAATACTACCGCGCGCTTCCGGGCCAGGATTACGAATGCCGGGATTCCAGAACGGTTGAAGCATGAGACCATCGGCGCCTGGGGGGGTAGTATCAATTAATGAATCAAAGAATGATTCTGGCGAGACCTTATCTTCCAAAGCCCGCTGTCGTTCGGCTAGGCCAAATTCCTCAGCGAACCAACTGACCATCCAAAATCCGCGGGTCACATTGGCTTCCATATTATAATAACCGGGCAGAGCTGCGGGAAAAGGCGGAAGATATGGTTGGGGCTCAATATATTTTTTTGTAGTATAATTTATGGTCGCTGTGGTCCCGCAAGAAATAGCGCCAATTTTCTCTGCCGCACCGCCGCTGCCTAATACCTCACAGGCTTTATCCGAAGCGCCGGCAATGACAGGTATGCCCATGGGCAGTCCTGTTGCTATGGCAGCCTCTTCTGTAACGCCGCCCATGAGTTCTCCAGCCGATACCAGGTCAGGCAACATATGCTGTTTGATCGAAAGGGCAGGCCATTTCCAGTCGCCCGGTTTGCACCAAGTCTGTCGTTTGAAATCAAAAGGAATAAAGCCCACTTGATTTCCAATGGCGTCAATCATTTTGCCGGTGAAACGATAATTGAGATATCCTGATAGGAGTAAAAACTTATCGGTCTTTGCCCAGATGTCAGGCTGGTTCTGCATAATCCAGTTAGATTCAGCTTCTTGTTCAAATGTCTGGATCGTGTCTGAAATCCCGAGCGTTTTGAAAATAACCTTCATTGGCAGAGGTAATTTATTGACCGATTCGGCCCGTCTTTTGTCTGGCCAAATAATGGCCGGGCGTAGCGGGGTTCCGGTTTCATCAAGGTTGATAACAGTGGCGCGTTGAGTGGTGATCACAAGGCCGGCGATTTGTGATGGAAGGACGACGCCTTGATCCCAGAGCATCTGGCAAACCTTGCAAACAGACTGCCAAAACCCTTCGACATCATGTTCCATCCAGCCCGGCTCTGGCGCAGTATAATCGGTCAGTTTAACTTGGACCTTATCCAAGAGCTCACCCTGACTGTTGAAAGCCAAGGCGCGGACACTTTGAGTGCCGTTATCTATGGATAGGATTATATCTTCCATGATGGGCGAAATTACTCTGCGTCCGGTAACAGGTTTCCGGGATTCATGATATCTTTGGGGTCAATAGCAGATTTTAGGGACCAAAGAAGGGCGACACCATTTTCACCTAGGTCGTGATGTAAGTAATTCTTCCGAATGCGGCCCGAGCCGTGATGGTGGGCTATCCCGCCTCCAGCCGCCGCAGTTGCTTCAAGCACTTTATCCCAACACTGAAAGTAAAATTCTTCAGTCGCTTCGTTTTCGCCGATCATTCCCGCGAATGTGAAGTAGAGATTGATGCCGCTACGATAAACGTGGGAACTATGGGCGGAAGCATTTAAAACGCCCGGAACTGATTTAAGGGCCGCGACAGCGTCATTATAAATCTTGCCAATATCAGACCATGTGCCCGATATTTCTATGGTGTCGGCTATCAGTCCCATTTTGAATAAATCAGTCCAGTCAGGCACTGTATTGCGGTGACCTAGCCAGCCTTTGGAGGCTTCCGGGTCCGCTTCAAGCAGACCCTGTTCGGTAACGATTGATTTGACGGCAACAAGCTCTGCCTCAACGCGAGACTTGGGCCCTTCATGGACCATGATCAGCAGGCAATTTTCATCTTTTGTGTACGACCCGAATAGACGCTGAACTTCCGGTAGATCATATTGACGCATAACCACAGGACGCCAATCTGCACACATTATAGCGCGCTGGGCTTTAAAGCCGCGCTCCATGGTGTCGGCGTAAAACGCGGTATAGGCGCGGTGCTCTGGTTGACGACGCAGAGAGAATGTCACGCTGGTGACAATGCCCATGGTGCCTTCTGCGCCCATAATGACATGGCGTAAATCTGGGCCAGCTGCGGCGCGCGGCGCTTTGCCTAATGTCACGAGGTCGCCATTGGGTAAAACCACGTCCATAGAATAAAGAACGTCTTCCACATTACCGTAAGCGGTAGAAAACTGACCTGATGCTCGAGTTGAGACCCAGCCGCCAACACTGCTAATGGCGATGGATTGTGGCCAGTTTCCAATGGTCAGGCCTTTCTCGGCGACAGCTTCTTCAGCGGCCAATCCGTTAAAACCAGCCTCAAAGGATGCCAGCATGTTTTCTTCATCAATGAAAAGCATTTGATTCATATCGCCCATGTCGAGAAGGATAGTCTCTGGGTCTCCGACAACGCCTCCGCAAACGCCGCTCCCCAATCCAAATGGAACTAAGGCGATGCCGTGTTCGGAGGCGAAACGAACCACGTCTTGAACATCTTGGGTGTTGCGTGGACACACAACACAGCCCGGAGCTGGAAGAGGTATATCTTTCCAATCCTTGAAGTGATTAATAGCCCAGCGATCAAAACGGCGGCTATGGAGCGTGTCGGAATCCGTATGAACGATGTCGGCATGAGTGGCCTGTATCAGCTTATCAATGATCGCTTTTTCCATCTTATATGTCCTCGTTATGAGCCGTGCGGCTAAATGCTATTTTACTTTGCCTATCAATGGTTTGGCAATTCTTGATTTCTGATTTTATCTTTTGAGCGTTCCACTTGAGTAGAGATGCCATTTCTTTGGCTGCGGGAGCAAGGCTTTCAAGGCCGGAGTTACGGTCAAACCATGCGCGGCCACTCCGGCGCACCCAATAGTCTTCCAACCTGATTGCGCCTTCGACCATAACCGCCCGGCGGGCTTCTGCCGCTACGTCGCCGCCGTCCTCCACAAGGTCATTAGCTTCAGTGCCGTAAAGTCTCATTAAGCGCTCAGACCTAGCGTCGCCGAGCTTGTCAATAAGCTCTGGTGTTGCAGCAACTTTGCTCTCACCGCCCGGTAAGGGAGTATCTGCCGTAGCGCAGGGTTTGGCCGTTAAATTATGTTCAGCAATGACTTTATCGGTAATCCGCTCTGCCATAGCCCGGTAAGCCGACAACTTCCCGCCCGCAACAGACAGCATGCCTTCAAGGCCGCTCCAGATTTCATCCTTGCGAGAAATTTCATTGGATGACTTTCCGGCCTGCTGGATTAATGGCCGGATGCCTGCCCAAGCAGAAACGATGTTTTCATTGGAAAGATTATCCGCGTGAAGAGCGCGGCGTGTGCCATCTATTAAGTACTCAATGTCGCTTATTTCGATTTTCGGCCAATAGTCAGAGTCCGGATAAAACCCATCCGTTGTTCCCAGATAAGTAAACTCTCCGCGCGGTACGGCGAAGATCGCTCGATTGTCTGGCGTATTGATGATGATTGTGTTTTTGACAGGAAGAACATGTTTCGGGAAGACTAGGTGGATGCCTTTGGACATGGTCAACTTTTGCCCTGCATTCTTATCTTCCGCTTGTCTAAGGGCATCGACCCACGGCCCGGCTGCATTGATAACCACGCGCGCTTGAATACGGCTTGTCCCATCACAATCATCCAGTGTTGATTTGCAATGGACTTCGGATATGGCGCCGCCCTTGATGTCATCAGCGCGAACATAATTCGCGATAATAGCGCCTTGCTCATGGGCCGCTCTTATATTGGCCAAGGTAAGCCGCGCGTCATCCGTCAAATATTCACGGTAAGCCAGCGCGCTATGTAAATCATTCGAACGCATAAGAGGTTCAAAATCATGAATGGCGTTTTGTGGCAAAACTTTATGTTTGTCCGATTTTGCGACGTGCCCGAGTTTTTCATAAACCAATAAGGCTGCTTTTAGCTTGGCCGTGGAAAGACGGCTAGATGATGGCAATACAAACCAAGCGGGCTTTGCCAGATGGGGCGCAATGGTGTTTAAGATTTTCCTCTCAGTCACAGATTCTTTGACGAGCCCTATTTCCCCTTTGGGAAGATAGCGCAGCCCGCCGTGGACCATTTTGGAGCTTCGGCTACTGGTCCCGCTGGCAAAATCCCGCGCCTCAATTAGCGCTACCGATAATCCGCGCAGCGCTGCATCACGGGCAATACCCGCGCCCGTAATACCGCCGCCGATAATTAGAATATCAAAAACACGGCTTTCAAGCTCGCGAAATAGCGCCCCTCGATCCCGCAAATCCATATGTGAAGCATTGCTCATACTCACACCTTAGCGCAAAAACACATATTGTAAGCTAGACAATTATGCACAGGCTTAATTCAGCAGAATGAAGAGATCGACGCATAAAAATTAAGGCTCTCGCGCATATTTTTACCCCCGCTCATCCTTAGACGTGCCGAGGCAGATATAAGATGTCATGCTGGCGACTTGCGGGAGGATGCCAAGGCGGTTGGAGTGAAAGTCTTTATAGGTCCCGAGATCCGCCACTTCAACTCTTAGGAAATATTCGACCGTTCCGGTGACGTTGTGACATTCCGTGACTTCGGACGCCGTGGCCATGGCGCGCTCAAAAGAAAGGCTGTCTTCACGAAGTTGTCCGGATAGACTGACCATCACAAAAATCGTCATCGACCCGCCAAGCTTGGACTTATCAATCACTGCCCGATAGCCTTTTATTACGCCAGTGCGTTCAAGCTCTTGCACGCGGCGCAGACATGCGGATGGCGATAACCCTACCCGCTCGGCCAGCTCGACATTGGAAATACGGCCATCACCAGAAAGCACTGACAATATTTGATCATTTATTTGGTCTAATTGTATCATATCTTGCAAATATACTTATCTTGCACCACAATTTGCAAGGAAATTGATGCCAAAACGCGCTATTATTGCTTTATGTATGACGCCTCACGCAATTCTCAGATTTATACCAATGCCCGGGTCGCGACTTTATCCGGTGACATCGGTTATGGGCTGATCGAAGGAGCTCTAGTTATCTCCCAAGGTCTGATCGATTTTATAGGGGCTTGGGAGGACCTGCCCGAAAAATATAGGCAAGCCCCGCAAACAAACTTAGGTGGTCGCGTCATCACGCCGGGCCTGATCGATTGCCATACTCATCTGGTTTACGGCGGCTCCCGCGCCAATGAATTTGAAATGCGGCTCGAAGGAAAATCCTATGAAGAGATTTCCAAGGCGGGCGGCGGGATTGTATCCACCGTTGGAGCGACCCGCGACGCAAGTGAAGAAGAACTACTTCTTCAAACCCATGCAAGGCTAGGTAAACTTCTAGCCGAAGGAGTTAGCACGGTTGAGATCAAATCAGGTTATGGCCTCGATATGGAAACTGAGCTTCGCATGCTCACAGTAGCAAGAAAGCTAGAACAACAAAGACCCGTTCGGATTAAGACGACTTTTCTAGGCGCCCATGCCGTGCCTAAAGGCATGAGCTCCGACGCCTACATAGATGACATTTGTATTCCAGCATTGCGTAAGGCCCATAGCGAAAATCTCGTTGATGCCGTAGACGGGTTTTGTGAAAACATTGGATTCACGACGGAACAAATTACGCGCGTATTTAATACCGCCAAAGAACTTGGCCTGCCTGTCAAACTTCACGCCGAGCAGCTAACTGATCAAGACGGCGCGAAGCTCGCCGCGAGCTATAATGCCCTATCCGCTGATCATCTGGAATTCATCAGCGATGCGGGCATAGCCGCCATGGCCAAGTCCGGCACGGTCGCCACCATACTCCCCGGCGCATTTTATTATCTCGGCGAAACACAAAAGCCGCCGATTCGAAAATTCCGCGCCGCCCGCGTTCCCATGGCGATAGCCACGGACAGCAATCCCGGTTCTTCGCCCATGACATCAATATTGCTCGCCATGAATCTGGCCGCAACCTTATTTGCCATGACCCCGGAAGAGTGCCTGCGCGGCGTCACGGTCAATGCAGCCAAAGCACTAGGCCTTGACGATTGCGGAACCATCGAAATTGGCAAGCGCGCTGATCTTGCCATTTGGGATATCGAGCATCCGGCAGAGCTTACCTACCGCATAGGCGACGCAACCCTCTATCACCGTATTTTTGAAGGCCAGATATGTTAACCCTCACACTCACTCCCGGCCAAGTCAGTCTTTCGCAGCTGGAAGATATATACCGAAATGGCAAAGCCGTACACCTTGTTGAGGCCGCCCATATTGCGATCAAAGCCTCCAATGCTAAAGTTCTCAAAGCCGCCGCCGGCGATGAAGCGGTTTACGGGATTAACACGGGTTTTGGGAAACTGGCCTCGATCCGCATCGCGCCAGAAGACACAGCGACTTTGCAGCGCAACCTTATACTGTCTCACTGCGCTGGCGTCGGCGAAACAATACCCAAAGCCATTACCCGCCTGATGATGTCGCTCAAGCTGATCTCGCTCGGACGGGGCGCTTCTGGCGTCAAACCCGAAACACCCGCCCTGATCGAAGCCATGCTGGATAAAGGCGTCACGCCTGTCATTCCCGCTCAAGGCTCTGTCGGCGCATCGGGTGATCTCGCGCCGCTGGCCCATATGGCGGCGGTCATGATTGGCGAAGGTGAAGCCGAATTCGGCGGCAATATTATGTCCGGCAAAAAAGCACTGATAGCAGCTGGACTATCCCATATTATTCTCGGCCCCAAAGAAGGACTAGCTTTGATCAATGGCACGCAGTTCAGCACGGCTTACGCACTCGCTGGATTGTTCGAAGCCTGGCGTTCCGCGCAGACCGCGCTCCTAACATCAGCCATGTCAATCGATGCAGCCATGGCATCCACCGCGCCATTGATCGAAGAGATTCATACCCTGCGCGGTCATCCCGGCCAGATCGAAGCGGCCGCGACTATGCGCGCTTTGTTAGAAGGCAGCATAATCCGTGACAGCCACCGCGACGATGATCCTCGCGTACAGGACCCTTATTGCATGCGCTGCCAGCCCCAAGTCGTTGGCGCGGCCATGGACGTACTCCGTCAGGCCTCAACAACCTTGGTGCGAGAGGCCAATGCTGCCACAGACAATCCTCTTGTCCTAGAAGACCGAATTGTCTCCGGCGGGAATTTCCACGCCGAGCCCGTTGCTTTCGCCGCCGATATGATTGCTCTCGCCATTGCTGAAATAGGTGCCATCGCCCAGCGCCGGATCGCGCTACTGGTTGACCCAACCCTCTCATTTGATCTGCCGCCATTTCTGGCCGTTGATCCAGGGCTTAACTCCGGCATGATGATCGCCGAAGTGACCAGCGCAGCGCTGATGAGCGAGAACAAACATCTGGCCAATCCATGCTCGACCGACAGCACGCCCACATCCGCCAACCAGGAAGACCATGTGTCTATGGCCGCCCACGGCGCAAGGCGTCTGGCGCGCATGAATGACAACCTCTCCCGCATTCTCGGCATTGAGCTGTTCTGCGGCATTGAAGGCGTTCGCTTCCGCGCGCCGATCAAGACCAGCCCTGCGCTTCAGGCTGTCAGCACTGAATTTTATAGAACGATTGAGCCGCTCAATGTCGATCGTTTCATCGCGCCCGATTTAGAACGCGCGGCCTCAATGGTAAAGCAAGGCCAAATGCTCACCGCCGCTAATCTCAAATTTCCAAGCCTGGAGACCTAAAATGTTTGACCGTAAAAATGCCCGCGATATTTTTCCACCCACCGGCACAGAACTAACCTGTAAGAGCTGGCAGACCGAAGCGCCTCTGCGCATGCTCATGAACAATCTCCATCCCGATGTGGCGGAGAACCCGCACGAGCTCGTCGTCTATGGCGGGATTGGCCGGGCGGCGCGTAATTGGCAGGCTTATGATAAAATCGTTGAGAGTCTGCAAAACCTTGAAATTGACGAAACACTATTGGTGCAATCCGGCAAGCCTGTTGGCGTGTTCCGGACCCACGAAAATGCCCCCCGCGTTTTGATCGCGAATTCGAACCTCGTGCCTAACTGGGCCAATTGGGATCATTTTAACGAGCTCGATAAAAAAGGCCTGATGATGTATGGCCAGATGACGGCGGGCAGCTGGATTTATATCGGAACCCAAGGCATTGTGCAGGGAACCTATGAAACTTTTGTTGAGGCTGGACGGCAGCATTTTGGCGGCGATCTTACGGGTAAGTGGGTTCTTACCGCTGGCCTTGGCGGCATGGGCGGGGCGCAGCCACTCGCGGCTGTTATGGCAGGGGCATGTTGCCTAACCATTGAATGTGACGAAACCCGCGCCGAGTTTCGCAAGCGCACACGATATGTGGACGAGATCACCCATGACATTGATGAAGCCCTTGCCATGATCGAAACATGGACAGCCGCAGGCGAAGCCAAATCTGTCGGCCTGATCGGCAACGCAGCCGAGATTGTACCCGACCTGTTTAAGCGCGGCGTACGCCCGGATATGGTCACAGACCAGACCAGCGCCCATGACCCGATCCACGGCTATCTACCAATCGGCTGGAGCGTTGGTGAATGGCGCGAAAAGCAAAAGACCGATCCGGCCAGCGTCGAGAAAGCGGCCCGCGAATCTATGCGCGTCCATGTCGAGGCCATGGTTGATTTTCATAATGCCGGCGTGCCGACATTTGATTACGGCAATAATATTAGACAAGTCGCGCTTGACGCTGGCTTTAAAGATGCTTTTGCTTTTCCCGGTTTTGTTCCGGCTTATATTCGCCCATTATTTTGCCGAGGTATTGGCCCGTTTCGCTGGGCCGCTTTATCGGGAGATCCGGAAGATATTTACAAAACCGATGCCAAGGTCAAAGAGCTCATCCCCGATGATCAACATCTGCATAACTGGCTCGACATGGCGCGCGATAGGATTGCCTTTCAAGGTCTTCCGGCGCGAATTTGCTGGGTTGGCCTAGGCCTGCGTGACAAGCTCGGCCTCGCCTTTAATGAAATGGTTCGCACGGGAGAGCTCTCCGCCCCTGTCGTCATTGGCCGTGACCATCTTGATAGCGGCAGCGTCGCCAGCCCGAACCGCGAAACAGAATCCATGAAAGATGGCAGCGATGCGGTCTCTGACTGGCCGCTGCTCAACGCGCTACTAAACACAGCCAGCGGCGCAACCTGGGTGTCCCTCCATCACGGCGGCGGCGTCGGCATGGGCTATTCACAGCACTCCGGCATGGTCATTTGCGCCGACGGCACAAAGGAAGCTGATGAACGCATCAAACGCGTTTTATGGAACGACCCGGCCACAGGTGTCATGCGGCATGCAGATGCGGGATATGAAATTGCGCGGGAGTGTGCGGATGAGATGGGTCTTAATTTGCCGGGGGTTTAATGTCGACAATTTAACGGAAATGGACTCAAACGAGGCACTACAAAATACCACCGTCAGGCCAATTTGACCAATGCGTATTCCCTATCGCGTCACCAATATATTTTGTTGCGTCAGCAGTCAGTAAAACATCTTGAATTTCAGAAAAAGTTGTTGTTTGACTAGGCAAAACTCCGTCGGTCAAGTCTGGATGAAGCCAGTCATCGAGCGTCAAAACAAATTTTAACTCATTTAGAACGTTGAATCGTCTTTCGTCTTCAGTTGCGAGAACGTTTTCTCGATAGTTTTTTGCCAAATACCGGCAAAGCTCAAACGTCAATGGAGCGCTCTCTTCAAGTGCAATGTCATTCGCTTTATAATCGCATGCTGAAGGCAATGCGATATTTTTACCACGAAGGACTATATCACCTGATGGTTTCAGGACTTCACAAGACTCTTCGGACATCCAATCGTCGTTTTCAATCGGGTAAAAAGATTTGAATTCATTATTAGGATTGTTTTTTAAATAGTTGTCATATGCTAACTTGGTTGCGTAGTCGGACCTTTCAGCTCTATTTGTTAGGTTACTTGCGAAAGTCTGAATTGTTAAATCGGGTATTCCTGCCCTAGGAGAAAATCCGAAAATCTCGAACACTAATGCCCAGTCATTATTGTTTGAATATGCTGTTAATCTTGTCGCCGCCAAATAAAGATATCCATTGTCCAGCATGGGAAAACGGAAATTACCTGCACACTCGTCAAGAATCTTCAACACAGGGCCCGAAGATTTTGGCAAACGATTCTTCGATGTGCTTTTCTTCAAGAAATTAAATATCATATCTCACCGCCCCTAGTTTCTTTGATCAGCAATCACATCTTCGTTTTCTGAATGCTCTGGTGAACGCGGTTCACATCCATCAGTGCCGCCGAGCCATAATATTTATCAAATTCAACTTTGAAAATTCCGGCCGCGATGGAGGGGTCGGTTTTGACCAATTCTTTGGCTTCTTCGATCGTCGCAACATTAAGAATGAAAAGTCCGCGTTTTGGCGCGGCTTCCATGAACGGGCCAGCCAGCACCAAATCTCCGCTTTCGGACATGCGTTTCATATTTGAAAAATGTCCCGCGAATAATTCCTTCCGCTTGGCCGGGTCTGTGATGGCGGCATCATTTGGACCTGTGAGTAATGTCACAAATATATAGGATCGCATGCCGTATTGATCTGCGCCGAGCTGCTCCGCGAGTTCGCTATTAAAACTGGAACCCACTAACGTTTGAACATCCTCTAAAACCGAAGTTTTTTGCTGGATTGTTTCAGTTTCGGGCGAACACGCCGTCATCAAAAAACTAAGACTTATAATGAGTAGAGTGTTTTTCATAGCGACGCCTTCTTAGAACCTGAATATTAGCCTAGCTATACACAAATGGGTTCGCGCGGTATAGGCGCTCTATCCAACCGCCCATAAACTAGTTTAAATCTCCAGCTGTCGGAGCTCAATCAGGCCGCGCGTCCTGAGTCGGTATATTGGGCCCGGCATCGGGGTTAGCGTCTTGCGTAGGAATATTTGGCCAATCAGGGTCGGCGTCCTGCGTTGGAATATTGGGACCGCTATTGTCAGGATTAGCGCTGCCGACATTAATCGGGCTATCTTTGAGACTCATGCGGGCGACAAGGACTTGAAAGCAGGGTTTATTCCCGGCAACCCGCCCTGCCTGTTTACAACTTTGCAGGCTGGTCGCCTTTGGCTTATCGATCACGAACGTACGATAGGGTTTGGTATTGTCCGACATCATAGCAAGGCCCAATTCCATCGAATCATCGCCCATGGCCAGAAGCGCGACATTGCCGTTTTGGCCGGCGCATTCAAGAACTGCGCCTTGAGCCGTCGTGATCACGCTCTCAACGCGGCAGCGCACGCGCTGGCCGGGCGCGGTAATTTCCGGCGATTTAATTTGAAAGCGCGGCTGATCAACGGGCCGAGTTTGCGCGAATGCCAGTGTCAAACTGGCCGCCGATAGACAGGCGATGCAGCTGGCTGTTTTAAAGACTAATTTGTTCATAACGGGCTCCCGATTTTTGAAACTATCATAAAGGGTAAGTTCGCGCAAATTTTGGCGAAGTCCCAATTAGAACGCCAGCCTAAACTTAGGCCTGCGCCCTGTACAGAATTTCGGCAGGGTGTTAGTCAAAACATTCAAACTATTTTGGGAGACATAATGGCGGGCAAGAACAGACTGGATCCTATTCCTCAACCCGACGCGGTTCCGTTGTTAGGTAACGTCTTCTCCGTTAACTCTGAAGCGCCTCTCCAAAGCTTGATGGAACATGCCAAAGAGCAAGGGCCGATTTACTGGCTGGATATGCTCGGAACGCCTATTATGATTGTTTCTGGCCCGGAGCTCGTCAACGAACTTTGCGACGAAACCCGGTTTGATAAAACCGTCCGCGGGCCGCTTAAGCGCGTTCGCGCCATTGGCGGTGATGGTCTTTTCACGGGCGATACGACGGCTCCTAATTGGTCCAAAGCTCATAATATTCTGATGCCAACATTTGCGCAAAAGGCCATGGATGACTACCTGCCCATGATGGCAGATATCGCCGAGCAGCTTATGATGAAATGGGAGCGCCTCAACGCTGATGAAGAGATTGATGTTGTCCGCGACATGACAGGTCTTGCCCTTGATACCATTGGCCTGTGCGGATTTGATTACAGATTTAACTCTTTTTACCGCGAAGACTTTCACCCGTTTATTGACGCGCTGACCCGCACTCTCGCCACCTGTATGAGCTTTAAAGGCATTCCCGGCGAAAAAGTTCTGATGGGCGGGCGCATCAAGCAAATGGATAAGGACGTGTCATATATGAATGAACTCGTCGATGAGATCATCAAAGAGAGGCGCCGCGGCGGCGGTGATCAAAAAGATCTGCTTAATTATATGCTCGCAGGGAAAGACCCTAAGTCTGGCGAAGGGCTTTCGGATGAAAATATCCGCTTTCAAATCAATACATTTTTAATCGCCGGGCACGAGACAACATCGGGGCTTTTGTCCTTCACGCTATATTATTTGCTAAAGCACCCCGAGGCACTGGCGCGAGCGCGCGACGAAGTTGATGCAGTTCTTGGCCGCGACATTGGTAAGGCCCCGACTATCGCGCAAATCGGCAAGTTGGAGTATACAAGAGCCGTTCTATCAGAAGCTTTGAGATTATGGCCAACCGCCCCTGCTTTTAGCGTCACGCCCTTTAAGGACGAGATTGTTGGCGGAAAATATCCAATCCCCAAAGGCTCTTTTGTAACCATCCTAATTCCCAGCCTGCACCGCGATGTGGAGATGTGGGGAGACGACCCAGAAAGTTTCGATCCTGATCGTTTTTCCAAAGCGGCCGAAGCCGCAAGACCAACCTATGCTTATAAGCCATTTGGTAATGGCCAGCGGGCCTGTATTGGCCGTCAATTTGCCCTGCAAGAGGCCGTCCTTGTTCTTGGAATGATTTTGCAGCGCTTTAAGCTATTTGATCACAAAGCCTACGCGCTCGACATCAAAGAAACCCTGTCGATCAAACCCGAAGGGTTCACCATAAAAGCTCGCATGCGAGACGGCCTAACGCGAAGCCATATTCAGACTGAGGAAGCCGTTGATGCAGCTCCGGTGGTCAAGCGGCGTAAACATGGCGGGAAGCTCACCATTCTCTATGGCTCCAATCTAGGCACAGCCGAAGGCTACGCTCATGAGCTTGCGCAAATGGGCGACATTAACGGATTTGAAACCAAGCTCGCAGGCCTTGATAGTTTTGCAGGACGCCTGCCAACTTCCGGCGCGGTCATCATAGTCACGGCCTCTTATAATGGCGCGCCGCCAAACAACGCCGTAAAATTTGTGGAAGGCTTAGAAACCGCCAAAGCGGGTTCTGCCAATGGCGTAACATATGCCGTCTTTGGGTGTGGCAACCGAGACTGGGCCTCAACCTTTCAGACCATCCCGCGCCTAATCGACCAACGTCTTGAAGAGCTTGGCGCGACACGTCTAGCGGCGCGAGGTGAAGGCGATGCCCGTGAAGATTTGTCCGGACAGTTTCATGATTGGTTTGATAATCTTTGGCCGCAAGTCGGAGATGCCCTCGGTCTTGATATCGACTTTACTGAGGCAGCTGACGCGGCCCCGCTCTACAATGTTGAAATCTCCGAAAGCGTCACAGCTAATCCAGTCGCGCAACAAGCCGGCGCAATGCCCATGACAGTGACTGCAAATTATGAACTACAAAACAAAGACGGCAAAAATCCATCAAAGCGCTCCACTCGCCATGTGGAAGTAAAACTGCCAGAGGGCGTTAGCTATGAACCCGGCGACCACCTCTGCGTCATCCCCGTTAATAGCCGCGAGCTGGCAGAGCGAGCCTTAAACAGGTTTGGGTTTGATACAGAAACTTATATCCGCGTCGATGTTGAAGGCGGGCGGAGAAGCCCGTTTCCCAATGGTAGTACATTTTCACTTAAACGTCTCGCCGAAGTTTACGGCGAGTTGCAGGCCGTCGCGACCCGTAAAGATATCGGTGTACTCGCCGCCAATACGCGCTGCCCTAATACGAAAACAACACTGGAGGCCTGGGCTTCTCCAGCCAAAGACGGGAGCGATCTTTACCGCGATGAAGTTCTACTCAAGCGCCGCTCTGTTTTAAATATTTTAGAACTTCACCCCGCTTGCGAACTACCATTTGCAATATATCTTGAGATGATTCCGTTTTTAACCCCGCGCTATTATTCCATCTCATCAGCCCCAGGGCACAACCCCGGACACTGCGCCATCACTGTTGGCGTGGTCGAAGGCCCCGCCTTGTCCGGTGATGGGGATTATAAAGGCGTATGCTCCAACTACTTAGCTCGCTCTGGCATTGGTGATACAATCCAAGCAGTGATTCAAAAACCAACCATGGCCTTTAGACTGCCCGAGGACCCGAAAACACCCGTCATCATGATTGGCCCCGGCACTGGATTAGCACCATTTAGAGGTTTCGTGCAGGATAGGCGTTTAAAAAAATCATCCGGTAAAAAACTCGGCGATGCCATGCTATTTTTTGGGTGCAGACATCCAAGTCATGATTTTATCTATAAGGACGAACTCGAAAACGCCGCGAAGAATGGTCTGATCGATTTACACGTGGCCTTTTCTAGAAAGACAAAGAAAAAGGCCTATGTCCAAGACCTCTTGCAAGCACAAGCCAAAAAAGTCTGGTCGCTCATCCAAGACGGCGCGATCATATATGTCTGTGGAGATGGGGCTGGTATGGAGCCCGGCGTAAAGCGAGAGCTCGCTGCCATATATTCTAACGAAAAGAGTGTCAGTATCGAAGACGGTTTAGTTTGGATCGAGCAAATGGCACAAGATGGACGTTATGTTCTCGATGTTTGGGCGGGGTAACACCCGGCACAAATAAACTTCTATTTGACGGCAATCAATTACTTAATAGGCAAGCCTACCGCAGCGAGCTCGCTAGCATATTCCGATTTTATTTTTGTCCCAATTAATCGCGAATATCCATAAGATATGTGGTGAGAATCATAAAATGCAGGCTCGCCAAAACCAGTGCTAATACAGTTTTCTACCTTCTTTTCTTCACACATCAAGCCGATGCGGTCGATGTAAAGATAGGATAAATCTTTCGGTATAATTGTAGAGTCTTGCTCATCAATCTGGAAATTTTTCACATACTTCGGATCAAAACAGGCATCATAACTCCCATCTCGGTTAACGATAACGGAACAGGCTTCTGTCGTATTTAAAAACCCACCCATAACAATTATTTTTAGAGACGGAATTTTATTTTGCATCAAAGCTAAGCTTTCCCAAAACCGTATTTTATTCGCGCCATAAGGAGAATTCGCTATATAAATAACATGAGTAATCGTTTGATCATTCAAAACCGTATTCAAGTTTTTGACGCGAAGATCACACTTTAACGCGGATACATTACTTTGGAGCTCGCCATCAATAATTTTTAATTTACATCTATTTTCGGTCCCGAAGGATATCAAATTAACAGATTCATCCTCGCCATAAATTTCTTCAAAGGCGTTCAGCGCATCTGGTTCATGTGAGTTACCAAAGAACAAAACTTGCTTATCCCTCGTAAAGTCACATCTATTTGTATTTTCCATATTATTGAGATGACATTTTCTAATTTGAAACCGTCCTTGATATCCGGCTTTAATTTGTTCCGCCGTTAACAGCGTCTTGGCACGAAAAGGCAAGTTGTTAGAAGACGCTACATACCAACCACCAATTACAATTAAGATCGCGGTTAAGGCAAATGCGCCTAAATCAACATTTTTTCCGCCACCTAAAAAACGATTGAGCTTGGCGCGGCGAAACGGGTTTTCAATTAGATAATGAAGCGGAACTGTAAGCAAGATCGACAAACCAATAAGAACAACCCACATTCCATTTTGGTGCCTAAAGCTATCGGGTAAAAACACCCAAAGAGGCCAATGAACCAAGTACAATGAATAGCTAATCTGGCCAATCCAGCGGACCGCCTTGTTTGACAAAAATTTAGCCGAAATCACAGAGCTTGGCGCAAGCATTACAAGAGTAGCCCCTAAGCATGCAATAAAGCCTAAAAGCGGCCCATTAGGCATTTTAATGAACCCGGGCAATATGATAGCCGCCAACATCAAAAGTATGCCTACGACACATAAAATATCTTGTAAGGGAAGTTTGTTGTCATGGCCTCTTTGCAGAATTTTATCGTAAACTAAGAGCGCCATGGCCCCCATCATAAATTCAAAAACCCGAAACGGCATCCAGAAGAATATTGTTGAATCGGCGCGGGCATCAAATTTTCCGAAAGTCCAAATCAAGATCAACCCGACACTAAGTAAAAATCCGGTGATGGACAAAATTTTCAAAGCTTCATTCTTAAAGAGCTTATATCCTAGAGCCAATGTTGCAGGCCAAAATAGATAAAATTGTTCCTCGACGCTCAAAGACCATGTGTGAAGCA
>JABABK010000030.1 GCA_014238285.1 Hellea sp. | reverse complement strand
TAGCCCACGCCGCCTATAATACTTTCTAGCGTCTTTCACGCGGGTACGGACAACAGACAGCAAGAACGCGCTGTCTACATCCCATTCCTTACGAGCAATGATCTCACGGGCTATATCGACGTTATCAGCTAACTCAGGGCGCTCACGACCTATCTGCCTTATCAATCTGCCAAGCTCTTTCATCTTAAACATACGGTTATAGACGCCAACGTCTTGGATAGTCGCTGTATCATAACCATAAGCCTTTAGAACGCCGTCTATATTAGATAGCTCGGCTTCCATTTCGACTAATTCGCGGTGTCTGTGGGTGATCTCGCCTGCTAGTCTGGCGCGTTTCTTAATCAATCCTGATATTACGTGTTTCATTCACAAGTTTTAACAAAGGAAATGACCTTTGTGTTGGTGCGTTTGATACATAAGTCCGGAACTTATTAAGGTTGCCTCGTGAGTCTCTTAAACTAATCACGTAACGTGTCTGCTTTAGATTTTTCCTTAAGCACACCAAGCCACCAAGCAATTACGCTTTCTGGCACACCAAAATGTACGTTAGGCTGAATTTCTTCATCGATATTCTCTGACGCTAAGTAATGTTGAAAAAACCGATCCACCTCTAACTCTGGCATAAGAACTTTAGCCGCAAAAACATGCGCTTCAAATTCCTGTTTCGGCCCAATGTTTTGATTATTATAATTGCCTTCAGGGTTGCTAAAAAATGCAACATTGTCATCCAAACCAGCACCGATAAGTGACTCATGCAAAACATAGTGACCTAGCTCGTGAGCCATGACAAAATTCTTCCACTCTGGCGTAAGGGTAATCGATGTTGAAATTTTAAACTCAACGTTACTGTTTTCTAAATTGCTTTCTAGACGTTCTATTTGACCGGCAATATCATTGTGTAATTCTGCGCTATCATTCAAGCCTAATCCGCAACTTTCAATTAAACCACGGATATTTACTGGAAATCCACTCTCTTTATGTGAGTCAAAAAATGGTTTTAAATCAGCCATCATATTCCTCTAAGTTAGTGTTCGGCACTTTAAACGTACCACGTTCTTTTACCCAATCATAGCCCTCATGACTAGGGTCATTCTTTATACTTAGCGTGTTATCGCCTGAATTTACATCACCACCACCACTCTTTGGGGCTATAGACTTAGCTAACTCAAGTTGCCTTAACGCGTCCCGAATCATTTGGTTGCCGTTAGGACTATTTAATATTGTGGTTAACTCTACGTTAAGCAGGGCGTGGGTGCTTGACTTAATTTCGCTAATTGCATTGCCAGCCAATTCGTCACAAATTTTCTTTGCCTCGTCTCGCGCCGCATCTTTAGACGCACTTCTAATCATCCAGAAACCAAAAAACGCCAACACAGCCAACATAGTCTGCATGGCCGACATTGAAAGACCTATTGCATTCCAATCATCAGCTTCTATTTTCTCTAGATTGTTGACCGTCCAGGCCGCCATACCCCAAGTAATAATAGCTATAATTGCAGTGATAGTATTTAGCTGAAAAAGGGCAACAGAATGGTCGTCCGCATCTTTGGTAAATTTTGTCATTATATCCCCTGTAGCAAAGCAAGACTAATACAGCTTACAGGAGTTGGTCAATCACTATGCACGTTAAAAGAATCGGGTCATATTACTGATTCATCAATCAGTGGAGAGTAAAATGGCAGATAAAAAAGTAGTGGCAGCAGGCAAATCACCTGAGGAAGTGGCGTATGAAGTAATGATGTTACTGCTACACTCCAATGACGGCCCCGGCCACGAAATGACTAGAAGGGACATCCTTAATCACTATAAAGCGGCTGCTTTAGTTGTTCGTAATGGATACCCAAGTGAAGCTGAAAAATACTTCACTTCTTAGTCGTTACAAACTCATAAATCGCTTGCGCCTTATCAAGGCAGCCCTCCGACAACTCTGCGCACTTTAGTCGAATCTCTAAATCCGTCATACAATATCCATTTGTTAAATTGCTCAGTAGGAATATAGTCCCATTAAATTAGATTGTCAATTACGTATTTCTAGGGGATAACCGCCATAATAATGTGGGGGTGGTTAAAAATCTCCACCGGCTGCCCTAATATGACCGCCGCGCATACTCTCAACAACGCGCTTTGTGGATCTATCACCAAACCACCATGCAACTGACATCATAGCAAGCTCGATAGATGCCATTAACGCCGCCGCACGATAGTCACCAGAAGCCTCCCAAATCGCATTATACACTAACACAGCGACAAATGTGGAGGTCATCACCGGACGCATCATTGAAACCGTGTTTTTAACCCACTTAGACGTACCCTGAAGCGCCTTTGTCTGTTGTTCGAGTGATGCCTGAAGTCCATCATATGAGCCGCGTACAGTCGTTAGAAACGCTTCTTGTTCAGTCTCGGCAACAGCTTGCTGGCTTTGCAGTGTGAACATCTCTTTTTCAAATGACCAGCGATTGACTTCATGGGCTAATTCAGCCTCACGCATCTTACGTTCTTCGCGTTTTTCGAAGATACCAAAAACCTTAGTCGATATAGAGCCGGCTAACCCTAATATTAATCCTAAACCTGCCATGATGCTTTCGCTCCTTTTCCGAACCAGAAGCGCGGACGCCCTAGATCAACGTGAATGAATGAATTATAATATCCGAAGCCCTTAAACCCAGCTTCGCGCAGGGCCATGCGTAATAGTTCTTTGTCGTGACTTTCTAGGGAAATATCAACAGCTAGATGTAAATGCTGGCTTGCAGGCGCACCTCCCACAATCATATTGTAGTAATATGACCTGTGACCGCTATTAATTCGAAAAGGGACTCCTAGAGCCGTTCTCGCGGCCTGTAGGCGATCCAGAAAGTCCGGCCAGTGATAATACTCGCCTGAGCACTTACACGCAAATTCTGACGGGTGAAAATTGGGCCAGCGAGATGAATCCCATGGCGCAAGCGACCAATGACGATAGATCATACGGACTCTACAGAGTACCCCAACTCTTTAAGCTCCGCTTCCGACAAGCACATATCCCGCACGACAACCCCTTCAATATCCGTCTTAAGCCCAAAGTCTTGAGCGAACTCAACACAATCAAACTGTGTCTCAAATTCTATTGGATGGTTGATAATGGCGCATGAGGTTGTGTCCTCTGGTGAACAGAGGGCTAGGATATACCAAAACATAAGGCTACTTTCTTTGACGCCAAGCGGGCATCTGCGCATAAACCCTAATGGGAAAATTAGTTCAGGCGATCAGGTCGCTCTTTCATGGCCTCAGTTATCTTGGCTTTGTGGTTTATTTTGTGTATTTGAAAAATATTTTGAACCAAAAATGCAGCGTACACACTCAGCACTAATACAAAGCAAATCGCCTTAAGGTCTGGAAACTGAATTGATGTTATAATCGCTAGGGAGTTTAGGGCGTGCCCCGTGTCTGATAATCTGACCATGTTTCCCCGCTTTCGAATTTAGCGAGGCAGTAACAAACTGCCCAAAAGCACATTCCGCCAAAATGCTGATAAGGCCATATAAAACGCATATCACCTAACGGCTGAAGTATCGCAATAAACACTATATCTGTAACACTAGAAAGTAACAAAATAATCGAAACCGACAATGTCAAAAGCTCACCGCTTTCAGCTAACCTGTTAGAGAAATACACGATTGCCATCGACATTCCGGCGCTCAATATAGCCGGGTTATACGTTCCCAATAAGTCTTGCCCGATAAGATAAACAGGGTAATAAATCACCATCATTAAATATAAGATATGGTTTTTCCGGCTTTTTTTCCACACGAAAGGAAGCGCCAGCACCAATGGAATTATTGGTAGATATCCCCAAAATGTATCAGGCAATATTTCTCCTTAAATAGGCTGGCCCTTATCGCCCGGGCCGAGCGGCTTTACATCTATATCAAGAGCTCCCGCCAAAGTAAACAAATCAGCATGAGCCGCTGAGAGAAACGCCATGGCCTCTCCTAACGCGCCCTGCGCCTTCAGTAGGTTCACGCTGTCTTGCATAATGCGGGTTTCGCTAACATCTTTATTACGAGCAAATGAAGCTCCCTCTCGGTATAGCCGAGCGGTTTGATTGGCCACAACATTCAATCTTTTTTCAGTGTTAAGCAACAGCTTGGCTAGGTTTTGCTCTTTTGCCATTATGATCTCCTGTTGAAAATTCATCGAGACTCTCCTTTGTAAGATGTCTCGGTTTGCTGATTCAGTTAAATCAAGGTTAATTTATTGCCGAAGGCATTCCTGAAGCTCTGCGATAAGGTCATGACTGCTAGCCTTAGTTATTGCCGCCGTAAGGACTTCATCATGCGCTATCCTTAATTGCTCAAGTTCGGCGTCTTGTTCGGTTTTTAGCTTCGACTTTTTAAACATTTTTAATAACCTATGCACCTTGATGGCCTATAAATTCTCTTAGTCTTGCAATTTGATCGATATAAGTTTGTTTAAGCTCGCTCTCGGCAGCTTTCTTCGCCTCATTGGCTGCGTCTCGGTCGGCCTTTATCTCTTTTATAGAAGCCTTGTAATAGGTGTGAGTGGCCAGACAGCCCATTGCAAATGCAACAGCAAGATATCCTCCAAACTCACCTGTAAAATCGCTCACAGGCAACATAATAATTCCTTTAACTGTGTGCGAGTTGACCTGTGACTTCGTTATTCATTATACTGGCGTTACGCTGTAGACTGTAGCGCCATCACCCGACACAATCTTTTTAACAGGCGGACTCGCTGACCAATCGATCCATTGCTCGCAGGCGTCGTTATCCGTATCTGCGCAAGCTGGCCCTCGCTCATAGACCTGATCAATAATAATTCGAACACCTGTCGTTTGCGTTTGTACCACTACAATAGGCCCGATACCTAGAGGAACCGTCACGACTGCGAAGGGATAGCTGTTGATCCATAAGGCAAACCCACTAGGAGTTGACTTAATATCAATATAAACATCAGTTCCGGCATTATCCCACCCGCTCGGAAAAACAGTCGTTCGCGGCGTTGAGACAAGCACTTGTGTTGCGCTTCGTGCATATGCCTTGAGTTCAAAATTCGTGAAACCAAAATCTAGCTGCCAAGCAAGATCAGGCCCGCTATCGTCGATTTTCTGACCAAACATAATTGTTGTATCTTTTGTCAGCGTTCCCCTGATTCTGAGACGATATGTCTGGCCACGTCCAGAGGGGAAAATCGTAGAGACAATTTCTCGAGGTTTAATTACGCCGGATAATACTACCGGGCTACTTAAAAGCGCTTTACTTGCATCATCACTTTGATGCAGCACCGCCGCCGTGTGAATTTCTCCCGCCGTATCATTTATCTCATCATCAACGCTAGGCATCATATAATAGGAGGCATTGTGCTCCAATATGCTAATGGCCTCTAGGCGGCAATCAATGTCACCGGGCGCAAGCGTAATGATATTTAAGCCAGGAACAACCTTTTCAGTGACAATCGGGTATCCCGAAATATAATAAGTTCCGGCTGTTGTCGTTGTGGGTGGAGATAAAGAATATGTTGACCCTGTAGCTCCGGTTATGGACGTATTAACCACCACAACCGACTGTGTCGTATTATTTGAATTGTCAATCGTAGTGTGAATAACGAGGTCAGCTTCGCGCCCAACATACCAGAACCATATTCTCACTTCGGCAGTCAGTTTTATGGCCTCATCGTAATCGCCTGTCACAGAATAGCTTGCGTCAGACGCCAAGTCTTGCTCAAGGATTTGAGACCAAAGTGGCATTTTTTGCCCTGCCTTTAGCGCTATATCCTCATAAGCAAAGATGGCACGAAAAACAGACCCCGCTATTAAATCATACCCCTTTTGCGAATAATGCGAACCATCACTTGAAACCTCTTTCCAGCCATGCCCGCCTGACTTATAAATATCCATTAAGTCGCTATAAGTGTCGATATAAGGAGCGCCCGCCTGTGCCGCTGCTGCATGAAGCTCGTCAGCCATCAGATAGCGGCGCTTTTCGCCATTCTCTGAGAGGTTTTCCTTTGCTCGCGGGGTAATACCAAGCACAATGACGGGAATGTCGTTGTCAGCTAACATTTGAAGCGTTGCGTCAACGTTTTCTCGGAACTGAGAAACAGTAACATTGTTTGCCTCGCGGCTGTCATTCGTGCCAGCGTTATAAATCACTAAGTCTGGATCGTTATCGATGACTTCGGTTTGAAGGTTGTTCAAAATAGCAGATGACTGCCTGCCGCTAACACCTGTATTTGTAATGGTTGCAAGTTCATCATTGTCATATTCGCGTAAATACTCTTGAAGCCTAGCGGGGTAAGGTGTTGTTGCTCTTCCAGACGTGTCAAGCTGCCCGTAAGTGATAGAATCGCCAACACAGTAAATGCTTACGGTTTCCCCAGATTTCAAACTATCTCTAACATTGCCAATAGATTTTGAACCGGGAATTATTGTTACCTCCAAGCTTACATCTTCTGACCCATCATAGGCAACCGATCCAGAGGCATCGCCTGTAAGCGTGATTGTGCTAGGCTCTATTGTGGATGAAGTAAGTGGTGGTGTGGCTACTGGCATCTATATGCTCCTAGTGCTGCGCTAATCGTGGTGCGCGTTCGCTTATGTGTGGTGTTGGGGCATTAGCGGATAAGAGACGGGCAAGCTGCGCCATGCCCTCATCGCTTTCCATAGCCCGGCTAATCGCTGTCTCAAGACGTGGGTTTGACTGACCTGTTCGGACAAGGCCAACCAGCTTATCAAGCTGCTGCTGTGATAGTTTTTCAGACAATCGCTTTGACGCAAAACCAGCACCAGATAGGGCCGCAAGTTTTGGATTAACAACTGCGCCGCCAATTCCTAAAGCCGCCATCAGGCCGTTGCCTTCAGGGGATAGCTTGCCGACTAATCGCGCTGCATTTTGTGTCGTCGTACCCTTAACAAAGGATTCCATTTCAGCAATTTGCTCGGCGTTAAATCCGCGCCGCTTCTTAGGGCTTTTTAGAATGGCCGCTATGGCTTGGCGCTGTGAATTAACAGTGTTGCCGCCCGATCCGCTTGCCGCTCTTGATAGGTCTTTACCGTATAGTGCGTCATCAAGCAGTTGTGAGTTCTTAAATGTATTATTCGCAGACCTTGCAGCCAGTATCTTTTCGCCCGCATCAGCGCTGCCCTGACTTGGCGTCATTGCCTCTGTAAACTCATCTATATTCTTGGATATCTTGCCTGCGAAGAAGCCATCCTTTGGATTTGTCGGCTGTGCTGATCCTGCAAGCTGTCTTAGCTTATCAAGCTCGGATAGCGTAACCGTTTCATCACCCGCTTTTCCGATTTGGCGCATTGCTGCCGTGGTCGTTGGATGAGTGCGTGATGTGACTGAGCCAAGCCCCTGCATGGGTATCTCATCGGCAATTCCCGCAAATAGCTGCTGAACCTGCTCCGGTGAATAAGCTGCACCAGCATCATCAACCTGCTTATAGGCTTCATTCTTGACCTGCTTTAGCTCATCCAGTGTTGGAGGCGGCTTTTTCTTTGGAGCGCGCTTAAATAGCGGAGATAGGATTTTCCCAAAGCTCGATAATAGAACATTACCACCCGCGCCAAGTGCCGCGCCCGTCTTGACGCCCTTTCCGACATCCTTATCATTAATAGCCGCATCAAGCCCGCCAATGACCGCGCCATCGGCTCCGAGAGCCGCCGTGGTAGCTGCTAACTTCTGCGCCTTAGTGAGACCCTGTGGAAGTGCTTTCGTGAATGTAGCGCCCGCCTTATAAGCCTTTCCAAGCCCTGCAATATTACCGCCTATTTCAGCGGCAAGTGCTGTTTTAGGTGCGGCCTGCTCTATAAGCTCATCACGCTCTCTGATTTTCTCAAGATTGCCTTTGTAGTCACCAAATTTGACATCAGCGCCGCCAGCCATGAAATTTGACGGAATAAGAGAAGATAGTCCCGCCTCAACATGATCCGCAAGACCCAATGTAGCGCCCTGATTAAACCCATGCACAGCGCCGGCTAATTGAGCGCCATGGATTTGCGGGGTATCTTGAGGCGATATAGTGGCGTTTCCACCATATTTCTCCCACGGAGCGACGTTGCCCTGCTGGTATTTTTTCCAAGGTTCTGACATATATTGATTTCCTGCGAAATGTTCGCTAAACGTGTCTATGGACTTAAAAAACTCGTATATTTTTCGAACCGCTGTCGTGCTTTCAGGCTTCTGGACACTATCGGTTCTTAGCAGTACAAGTGGTCGATGGGTTCATGCGATTGAAACAGCCGCTTTAGGCTCCGCGCTGTGTTTAGGTGCAGCGATTTCGTTTCTCTGGATTCTAAACGCTAAGTCTTAGCGCCTGCGCCATGAATTAGGGTCAGATGGGTCGCCGCCCAAAAACTCATAACCGTCTTGAACTGCGCCAACTGTCGGCATATTTTGTTGCTGTGGGGCTTGAGGAGTTTCCATACCAGCTTTTTCATGGGCGACACCAAGGGCGTTTGTGACGACACTCTCAAGATCAGAAAGCGCCCGGTTAAAATCATCATCGGATTGAGCGCGGTTAAGTCTCGCTAATGCCTGCTCTCCTTTTAGGCCTTCAATCTCTGTGATAACGCCGCCGCCTTTAAGGGCCTCATATGCCTGTAAGAACGTTTGGCCTTGCGCTTGCTTAATAAATTGATTAGCCGCTTTCTCATCGCCCGTTAGCATCCAATCTGGCTGACGGCCCTGTAAGTCACCAACCGCTCCCGCCGTTCCGGGGTGGCCTTTGATGTCTCCAATGGTTTTTAGCATTAGCTCCGCGTTATTTCTGATAGATGGAAGATTGCCTCGGGCCTCACCCTGTATCTTGCCGCTAGATCGTCCCTGCTGTTGAAGCTCAGCCTTTGCACCCGGATCAAGAATTGTCATTCCATCAGCAATCTGGGCTGGAACAATCTTGCCGTTACCGAGTTGACCAATGCTAACTGAGCCATCTTGGCCGCGAAGATAAATTGGCGTTTTTCCTAAATCTGTTTTCGCTGCCTGTGTCGCTGCCGTGTTTGCTCTTTGCTGATTAAGCTGATGGCCCGCCGCCCACTGGCTATCACCAATTTGATCGCGTGTAGAGCGGTAGTCTTGCTCGCCAGCATAACGCCCATCCATAATACTATCACGGCCCCGCCCATATGTCGTTTCATCAGCATAGCGTTGATCCGCGACTTGATCTCGGCCAACTTTATATTTTTGAGCCGCAATGCTCATATCCTGATTATGTTGTGTGTTTTGCATGGTGTTTTGGGCAAGCATATCGGCCCTGTCAGCTCCGCGCTGTGCAAGTGGGTCTTGAATTTGCGTATTAATGCTTCGGGATGTAAAGGCACCTGGATTAAGCTGCGCCATAGCCGCCATTTGAGGCGTCATACCCTGCGTAGCAGCTTGCATTAGCTTTTGCTTTTGCTTCATGGCTTGGCGTTGTCGAAACTGCTCAACAGCATCATCATGCCGCCCTCTGGCCGCATTGGCATGACCGCCGCCGCTTGTCCAGTCAAGGTCGCGGGCCATACCGCCGATAATATCAAGGCGGTGTTTCCACTTATTAGGCTTTTTCGCCATTACACTAACCCCTTATAATCAACCATCATCAAGCCGCTTGGCAGGATATGCACCCGCTTTGGCTCTGTTTTAAGAAGGTCTTGCGCCATAAGCCCAACGTGACGGGCTTTACTCCACAAATAACGGAACTCATACCAATTGCGCCCGTCATCGCTCTCCACTGGTTTTATATCAGCCTTAAGGCGTCGATCTGATAGGAACATTGACCCGATTTGAGCGCCCATACCTAACATCTGACCGATTCCAGGGCTTTGACGCATTGTCGAGCTCCCTGTGCTGTCTTGGATCATTGGAGTGCCGCCAAGCAGCCCTAATTCCATCTGTGCGCGGCGATATCGATCATTATAGCCCATCATATGCTCGCCGTATTGAGCATCAAGGTTAGCCTGATCAATTCCGCGTTGCTGTTGACCGAACTGATTAAGCATTCCAGCATTATCCATGTTCATGCCGTGCATACCCTGACCGATTTGACCAAGCAGCCCCGCGCCCTGCAATCCTAACTGAGCGCCCTGCATACCCATCTGCTGATTTGTAACGTCGGCGTTAAGTTGGCGTCCCTGATCTTGCTGCCACATACTTGCAGCCTGATTAAACGCATCTGATCGAAGTCCGGCCTCAGTCTTAGCAGCTACATCGGCATAGGCCCGCCCTGTTTCAGCTTGAGCAATACCGTGGCGTGATCCACCAAACGCGCTTGCCTTTGCAGCATCGGCATTCATTTGGCCCATTGAGGCATCGCGTTCGCGGTTAATACCTTTAATACTCTGATCAATGACGTTTTGGGTATTAGGGTCCATGTAAGCGGCCATATCAGCATCTTTGAATGACTGCGTGGAGATTGGCTGCGGCCTGTAGCCACCTGCTTGCATCGCCTGATTAGCGGCCTGATCCAACAGACCCGTACCGCCCCCCATCTGGTTGCGAAACATATCGCGGGCTTGCATCTCATCGCCCGTCAAGCCAGCAACACGCTCGCCCTCATATGGCTGATAAGGTAAGCCGATCAATCCCCTGACATTACCCGCTGATTGATCATATTGGCGTCTTGACCAAGGATCAATCGAGTTGTCTTGTGTCTGTGTGGTTTTGCTTTTTCCACCCATTAAAGCCTCCTTATCAGGCGTTTTTCTTCTGTAAATCCGTGTGCTTTTAGGTATCGCGCCCATCCCGAGCGATAATCCTGAACTGTTATACAGTTTGACCCGATAGAGCGAGCATATGCCGCCGCGCTATCAATCATTCCGGGCATTTCATCTAATGAGCCGCCGTATAGCCAGACATGCAAAGCCCGCTCCTCCGCAAGCTCTGTGATGGCCGCGCTCTGCACTCCGGGCCAAAAGAGCGCTGAACCTTCTTCAACACGCTCTCTAACACCATCAAAAGTCGTCTCTCCGACTGATCTAACAATCGCTGCTTCTATTTGCGGTCTAAGACGCTCTAAATCGCCGTTGATGTGAACGCCCCTGCATTATCGATTGTTACTGCCCACCGTGTCCCGTCTGGGCTCGTCATGATGAGTGATTGATCTACGCTAATCTCAAGATTTGTCTGTCTGCTATGTGTTTGCGCAAATGTCGTAACAATGAGCTTGCGGGCTTCCATCATATCACGCTGATTATAGACTGCTGGCGGCTTTGGCAGGTTCATCGTCTACCCCTTGGCCTAACACGGACGCGCGGCGTTCCAACGCGCCAATCAGCCGATCCAGTGCTTGAGTGCTTAACCTCTATCTGTCTTGCGGTAAGCCTGACATCCGTTGGAAGGCCGGACGTGTAAGGCCCGTACTCAGTTTCAGTCCCGTTAGGGTAATTGCGCGTGTAAAAATATGTCTCAACATCGCCTGTAGTTTTTTCATCCGGTATGTACTCAAGAGCGGTCGCCAATGTATTACCGTCATTCAGTTCAAGCGGGCCACCTCTTGCAAAAGCAACCGATCCTCGGTGACTTGTTCCGACTTCATGATCCCAAACCTGCCCATCACTATCAGCCATCATCGGAAATGGAAACGGGCTGATATCACAAGCGGCTAATCTGGCTATTTCACCTATAGACCACGTTGCATCAGCATAATTAAAACTCACATAGCGGTTATTTTCAGTGCTTTCCGCATCAGGATAAAACCACCAAACCTCATTAAATGAGCTATTATGAAAACTTACAACCTTGCTGATCTGTGCCGTGTTGATGTTAGAGAAAATATAATCCTCCACATCGCAAGGCTGCTTCGAAACATACCCTGAATAAGCCCAAAAGCTCTCCGGCCCCATCCATAAAACAGACCCATCAATCACAGCAGCCGCATTTGCGCTCACAATGCCCGCTCCGTCACTTTCTACAGGAAAGGCATAAATCAAAGGCGGGCCTAAAAACTCCGCTCTCCATACGTCTGTGTCGGTAAATATAAGGATTGTGTCTTTAGTCTTAACCCCTGCTAGAATTGTACCTGTTGTGGCAATTTCAAAGTCGCCTGAGTAATTTAACGCGGTTGGCGTCCAGTTCGTGTTATCCTCTTGATCTGACCACTTAATAAGCCTTGGATTTCCATCACAGCCAAACGCCATTAAGACGCGCTCAGGTGTTGCTAAAATACAACGGCAATCCGGCGCATTGGCTACAGCCGCCGCTGGCGTTCCGGTGCCTAGCGTCCACTCATAAATTGTTGCATCTTCCGGCATGACGCCAACAAGATTTTCACCCCATGTATCGAGCGACCATACACTTGCGGGAAGAACAGTCGTTGTTGATGGGCGAGGCAAACCATAGGCCCCCGCTCCGTAATTTCCGATCCCATAACCTGCGCCTGTTTCGGCGTCCGAGCGGCCAGATGTAAAGTTTGCCGGAGTAATATCATGAACAATTCCAGTATTTGTCATGACGTAAAGGCCTGAATGGGTTCCAATGCCCGCCCAAACTTGATTCCCATTATCGCGCCACGTAATCATCTCGCGGGCACTACCCGTAACGGTAGTCGCGCTCTTTTCCTGCCAGCCGCCAATGGGCTGCATGGATCGGCCCCGCCACCGGACTAGATTAGCGTCATAATAACGCCCCGCGCTTTGGTATTCTGTGCCGTTGCGATAAACACCAGGCGGCAGTTCAATGGAAATATACATCAACCGCCTCCGTCACCTGTGGCCTGTAAGTCAACTGTTACGGTATTTGTGGTCAAGCTTTCACCAAGACCCGTATCCGTGACAAGGCACTCAAATATTGCCACCTTAATGGCCCCCGGCCCAAGCGTTGCTGTGAATGTTGTGGATGCACTAGAGGCGGAGTCAATCGCTATCGTCGCATCGCCGGAAACCAAAGACCAAGCATAGGTATATGATCCTGTTCCCTGAGCCGTAACTGTCGCGGCGCTACTGGTAATCGATCCCGCGCCCGTTCTTATCTCAGCAATAGAGGTTGGCGCAGCCGACACAGAAAACCGAGTATAAAACTGCTCCCATATTCCGCCAACATTCGCCCATCCCTCCAGCACATTTTCCCATGTGTCTGAAACGCGAACGCTTGGAAGCGCCTCAACATAAACGCCGGATTGCCTGACCAGGAGAGTCATCTACTTAAGCCGTGTATTTTAGCCAAATATCACCATCGACGCCGCCGCTCGGGTCAGCCGTGCTAATGGTTATTTTGCGCTTTTGATCGTCATCAAGCGTGGCCTCTTTAGCGTCCAGTGCGGTTTGAAGCCCGCTTGTCTTGGCAATCGATAAGGCGTCATCTGCTATTTCTGTAGTAAGCGTGACATTGGCAGAACCATTAAAGGATTGCGCGGAGGCTGTTACAACACCCGATAAGGTAAACTCTCTGGCATTTTGCAGCAAAATTGCCTCAGATGAAGTCCCTAAAAGGTTGCCAGCAAACCCCCCATTACCAAGAATAGGCTCCTCGAAAGTCGCGCCGTGAGTGCTTGTTATGTCTCCCGTTAAAGCACCGCCAGCCAGAGGCAAGGCCCCATCAGCCGTGTCTTTAATCGCCTGTAAGTCCGTGTCCTGTGTGGTGAACACTAGATTTAATTCAGTTCCCCATGTGTCGGTAGAACCGCCAACTGTAGGGATGGCCCATTCGAAATTATCTGTTGTCGGCATTAGTAATAGTTCCCATATCCGCTACGCGACTGCAAAAATGAGCCTGTAGATTCTCTGATGTCGTTCTGATTGATGCTCTGGATTATTCCGCCGTAAAGCCCGCCCCATGTGCCGAGACGAGGATCATCACCAAGATAGGGCGCGGAATGAACCAAGGCCCCATAAAGATAGGCATCAGGGTGCTTTTCAAGAAGCCAGTTAGTTGTATTTGTATCGCTTAACGCCTCAATTCGTGACCTGTACCGCATCTCGAAAATCGTATCATCGGACGGACACGGGTAGAATATGATCTGATCGCCTTGGATCGTGTAAAGCTGCGCCGTGTCGCTATACTCAAACATACCATCCAAATAAGATGGCGAGACATAAGTCATAATTTGTTCAGTACCAGATATCTCTATATTCGTTAGTTTGGAAAAGTTAGAAGGTAGTGCGGATTGTCCATTGATCGGGTTAAACTGAACATATTCATCCATCAGCCTGACCTCTAGGCTGCGCGACATTGCGCTCTCTGAAAGCTTAATCCATGCGGGGATATATCCGTCTAAATCAGCGCGATCTAGTAACTTGGAAATAAGAGACTGAAGCCCATCATAGTCCGTGATCTCCGCTTCCGCTGTTGTCCACTCACCGCCAACCCTTGAAACATTGGCAAGAGCCTTATTGTATAGGTCAGACCAAACAGGAAGCCGCTCATCACCCGGCATATAGGGCATGGAGTGAACCAGCGAACCATAGAGATAAACATCGGGATGAGCCGTTAAAAACCAGTTAGTTTCGGACACTTGAAGCGCGGGCAAGTCAGCAGCCATTTGCCGACGATAGCGCCGAGAAATATCAGCCTCGCACATCTCAATCCATGTAGGAATGACTGCATTTAAGCTCTGACGATTAAGCAGCTTCCCGATAATCTGAACAAGTCCGGTATAGGTTCCCACGCTTTCAAGCGCCGTGTCCCAATCACCTGTTGTTTCTTCAATGCGGGATAAGGCATTCGAGAATAAGCCCTGCCAGATAGCAATGCGCTCATCCTCAACCAAGAACGGCGCAGAATGAACTAGAGAGCCGTATAAATAGGCGTCAGGGTGGTTTTCAAGCACCCAATTAGTGTCAGTATCAGCAGAGAGCGGGGTTAACCTATCCGCATTCTGGGCGACATGACGGGATATTTCAGCCTCGGCCAATGACACCCAATCAGGGATTACCGCGACATCAAGGTCGCTACGGTCAATAGTCGTGGCAATAGAGGTTTTAAGCGAGGCGTAACTATCAAAGGGCATGATTACATCCTAAAATTACCGACACGCAAATAAGCGTACTCGCTGGAATTAAGTTTCTTTTTAACGGCGTCTGCATGGGCGGGGTCGTAAACGTCAATCCCTTCCTCTTCTCGCCATTTATGGATAAGCCCAACCGGAATAGATGCAGCCTTGGTTCCCCATTTCCCTTTACGGGTGAAGGTTCCTTTAGCGTCAAAAGACTCGCGCTTATTCTGCTCAAGAATGGCTGTCGGGTCTTGTGAGGTGCAGGTGCTGATTTCGCCTGTGAGTTCTTCAAAGCGAAACCAAGTATAAATACCTGTAGCCTTGTCATAACTAAGAGGCTTTGAGCTAAACCCGGCAGGCGCTTGCATTACGCAACATACCCTAAATCGGCTAGGTTCTCAGCAATTTCACTATCAACCGTGAACTTGTCGCCGCGCTTATACTTAACATCGCCTATGCCTGGAATGTGCTGGCCGGTACTGATTTTGTCGTCGCCTTTTTTCGTGACTGTGCATTCGGTCATGCCATCATCTACGGCAGGTGTTTTAGGTGTTTTAGGTGTTTTGTCGGTCAAGTGACCCTCCGTTAATTAGACATAGAAAAACCCCGCCCCAAAAGGGCGAGGGTGATTGTTAGATTATGCGTGAAGCTTAAAGCAGGTCAGCAATGACCGCGCCGCCCTTCTCGTTTTTACAAACAAGGGTTTTCTCTCCAACCATAAAGCCTTTTTGGTTATCACCAGTAACAGAGAGCTTTTTATAGCCCCAGCCGCGAAGTGTACCAACAGCCCAATACTGCGGATCAATAGCGAGAACATCGCGCGTTAATCCATACTGAACGGGGATTGTGGTTAGATTGCCAAAATCAGAAACATAGACATCAGCAGCGCCAATGATGGTTGTCTGCTTTTTGGACGTGGAATTGACGCGATGCTCGGCAATGCCTGCAAACTCAGAAAAGCCCTGCTTATGGGTTGCGCCCATATAAAGCTGAGACAATGTTGAGCCATTGTTAAAGGCAGTCGCCATAATGCTTTTAAGCTGCGACTCCGTAAAGGCCCGCTGGGTGCCGTTCGTTGCCGCCGATACATTGCCGCCAGAATAGCCGCCGCTTGTGCCGCCTGTGCCGCGATCCGCATTGGTTTCGATCCAGGCTAATGCGCCTGCTGATTGTCGACCTGTAACGCCTGTTTCCTCTGCTGAGGCATAGTTGCCCAAACAGCGGGCCTCCATATCAGTTTTGCCCTCAATGCCCTTTAGGAGCTTTTGACGGGCCATTTCAGATGGAACACCAGCCGTATCAACGGCCTCTTGAGTACCGGAAACGCTAACAGACTTACGATAAATCTGTGTCCGGTTGCCGACTCGCTCGCGCGTGTTCTTTTCAAACGTTGTGACATCATCGCCCTCAAGTGCCGCATTTGTGGCATCAGGCGTAGCCAAATCTTCAAGCTGCCATTCGTGGAATGTTGCTTTTGCTGTCGCTTTACCAATGTTATTGGTGAATGGTGTTTTCTCTGGAGAGAGACGATAAACCATATCCTCCAAATCTTCGCGATTACCAACCGCGCTTGTGGTTACTACTGTGTTTGTTGGTGCAGCCATGATTAACTCCTATGGTTCTGCTATCCCCCTCGCGCCAAAAGCACAGCAACAGCGTCATCAACTGAACCGCTGTCATTAAACCGCTTATTAGCTGCTTTGAGAGATTGATTTTGTGATTGCGCCGCCGCCTTTGAAACGGACTTAACCGCCTTTGGTTTTGGCAATGGTTTGGGTGAATTAACCGCCGTTTGCGCACGGTCATACATCATCGCTTTATAGCCGATTGATAACTCAACGGCCCGCGCCCATTTGATTTGTTGCGGCTCCATGCCGAACTTGCCCAAATAGGTGAATAATTCTTGTTTGCGCTCACCGCCCTTTTCAGGATCAGTTAACTCAGGCACTAGTTTTTCCAGCTTTGCGCCTTCAGTCCGTAAATGCTCTTGATATCGCCGTGTGTCCGTATCTTGCTTCACGCCATTAAGGCGCTGCATCTCGGTTTGCTCGGCTTCATATTGAGCTTTGGCTTGAATGTACTCTGCTGGAGCGTCTACCGCCCACTTCTGCCAATCAACGTTATCCCATCGGGATTTAAACGTCTCTTGGACTTGGCCTAATGTCTGATCAACACGCTCATAATAAGCTTGCGTCTCAGATAGTCTCGCCTCGGCCTCACGCTGTTTTTCCGCTGCTACCTTTTGGGCCTCAGTGGTTTGTGATTGCCGTGTTTGTTCCTGCGTTGCTACAAATTCCTGTAGTTCAGCGGGAAGTTCGGCAAACCTTTGCTTGGCTTCTGCGTTCCAGAATGTAGGAGCTTCGATTGACGGCTGCACCGCTTCTTGTTCCTGTTCTTGCTCGCCGTTGACCTGTATTTCAGGCTCGGCTTCGCTATTCCCTGCTTCCGGTTCATCAGGGGAATCAATTAAGCCCTCTTGCGAGGGCTGTGTTTCTTGTTCTGTTTCTGTAGTCTTTTCGGGTTCAACCGCTTCGACTGCTGTTAATTGACTAACAGCTTCATCAAGGCTTAGTTCATCCATGATTATTCCTCATATGGGTTGTGATTGGCTATCTTCTCGCTATCGATGTGGGATTGGAGTTTTGACGGAAGTCGTCTGACAACACTGATTGTCATCGCCGCGTCTAAGCGGGCCTTTTCATCTGAATCTGGCGATGCAATTTTAGCAATTGCTTCCTCTTCAAACTCCTTAAGCGCTGCCATTGTTAGGCGTAATTCTTTGCGGGCCTGTTCAGCCTCGATTCCAATATCTTCACTCATGCGGCTAGGCTTCCTCCTGGTCGGTTTGCCTTCACATCGGCAAGGCTGTTTTGTCTGTCTGCGGTAGCTTGATCAGCCGCCATCTTCTCGCGGGACAATTCAAGCTCAAGCATCATATTCTCACGAGCAAGCTGGAACTCCATTGCCTTGGCCTCGCGTTCGCGCTCATCTTTGAGCATGATTTCTTTATTCTTAAGCTCAAGCTCTTGCTGCTTATACTGAGCATCCATTTGAACCTTGACCATATCGGGATCAGGCTGCTCTTGCTCTGGCTGTTGCGGCGGGCTTTTGGCGGGATCAGAAAAGTAACTCTCAGGGGCCTTAATGCCTGCCCTTTCAGATAGGCGCTTAACCGCGCTAAAGATATTCTCCATAGTAACAAGCGGCCCATTGGCTCCGCCCTGAAGCTGTACTGCCTGTGTTTGAAGGCCGATAATCTCGCGCATAATGGCTATCTCTTGATCACGCCCGCCGCTTCCGACACCGATTTCAATCGTCATATCCTCACGCTTTGGCCAATCTGCCGGGTTTGTCGTAACCCATGACCCGCGAAGCTTACGCATGACCTCACCGTCGCTGTTTTCACGAAGTAAGGCATGAAGGCCCTTAAACATCTCCTTAACGCCCGTTTCAGCAAATGACCTTGCTATACGCCGTGTTCGCTTCTGGCCCTCAGTAAGCATTATTTTAGCCCCTGACGCCGTATCGTGCAGCGTATCAGGATTCATGCCCTGATTGCCCCTCTGAACACCCGTTCTGCGCTCATTCATGATGGCTGTGTGTTCAAGTGCGCTATTATAATCAAACCCTGGGCCTGCATTGCCAATCGGCTTAAGCGCGCCGCCCTTTGATCTTACCGGACTGCCGGGCTCATTCCGCAATAGATCAGGAATGGTATTGGCGGTCATAAATTCTTCAGCAACCTCTTGGCGCTGATTATGAGCGAAATAAATCCCGTCAAGCATACCGCGCATCAAGCCCGTTGATATACGCTGTGGCTCCATAGCCTTATCAGCCATAGATAGACCTGTGAAACGACCTGGTATTCTAAACGGCGTGATGGAGCTAAAGTTAATCCCGTTTACAACAGTCTTGTCGAGCAAAACCTTTTCATCATTGCCTGTTACAAGTCGATAAAGCTTGCCCTCAAGGCGTAGATAGTGCGTGTAGACCTCGACAATCCGAAGCGCTGAGTCTGTGTCGTTTTCACCGCTACCACTTTCATCGACCGTATCGCGGGCCTGATCAATATCCTCGTCCTGCTGGTACTCGTTAAGCTTGGCGACCTTATCTTTGTCATAACCGCGCTCGATTAAATCCTGCGCTCTGACATGGGAACGAGCCACACAATAGGTTGCATCCGGTAGATGATCTGTATCTTGACCAACTGCGAAATCCTCTGGCGGAAAAGCCTCAACAACAGCACGGCCCTTTGTTTCCGTCTTAGTCGCTAGAACATTGACTAATATCGGCCCCTCTGGCCCTTGTGACTCCTCATATTCAGCAACTTCCCACCCGTCCTGAACCAACATTTGTAAAGACGTGGCGTCCAGCGCATCATACCGCTTTTCCTCGGTAACTTCTTGTTCATCCCAGTACCAATGAAAAATCCCCGTTTTTACCAATAGAGCGCTTAAGAACGCATCCTCTAATATCGAATAGCCGCGGTTATCCTTAAAGAATACATCGGCTACAAAATCCGTTTCCTGTTGCGCCTGCTCCGTATCTTCTTCGCTGTTTGGCTGGAATGCCACAACATCCTCGCCGCCTGTGAATATCTCAATCAAATCAGGCTGAATTGTCTCAACCGTGTCAGCAATCTCACTCGCGCACACCTTTGATCTGTTAGGCATAGCCGGAACGTCGCGCATCTGGCCCTTATAATATTCAAGCGCTGTCTGTCTTTCTTGATTAAGCTCATCATCATCAAAGCCAATCGCGCTAGACCTTTCCGCCGTGACTGCATTAAGCAGCCGTGTCTCTAAAGCTTTGTCGTCCATCTAAATGGCTCCGTAATTCGGTAGTACAAGCGGCGCGGCCTTTTTGGGCTTCACAAGCAAATCGCCATTCCAGGCAACAGCGAGTGTCCGCCACGCATCGGCAGGATGTGAGTTATGGTCATGCAGTGGGCGCTGTTTGAACGTCTTCAACCGTGTGTCGTATTCGCGGCGATACTGCTGAAGCGCTCTAATACCCTGCGAACATTTATCTTGATCAAACTTAGTGACCGATATCATCTTGCGGCCAAACTCGATATCACCAAGCACCGCTTCCATATTTGCAGCCCTTGGAATAACCTTCACATTATTAAGGCCAAGTTCTTCAAGCTGCTCTTTAGCGCTATGTTTCGCCAATATTGTTTTACTATTACCATCATGCGGCAACATATGACCGCCGTAATTATAAGGCTTTGACCTTATGACCTCGGCGTAATGAGGTAATGTCTCAAGTGCATTCTTATAGAAATCTATCGCATGTAAGCCTTCGCCAAACTGCTGCGCAAACCATATGGCTGTTTCGTCATCCCTCCCCAAATCCCATCCGGTAAAGACAGGGCTAGACGGATTGTAAGGCACAAACGTAATGCGGTCTTGCTTCTTAGCGTCCAGCATCTGCTGACCATAGATAGCGCCCTCGCTAATAACCTGATAGCCGCCGCCCCATACCCAATCAGCCTTTTCCTCATCCTTACGGTAAAGCTCATCCTTTTCATTCCTAAGCTCATCAGGAAGCCAAGGGTTATCCTGCCAGCCAATCTCGATCACTATCGCATTAGATGGTGGGTCTTGCCTAAACATGACATCAACCGGATCAGTCTCGTGCCGTGGATTCCATGACCACCAAAGCTCACTCCCCTCTTTACGAAGAGTAGGGACAAGCTGATCAATAGACTCCTGGCTAAAGTCTTGAGCCTCCTCAACCCATGCCCAATCAAAACCCTCAAGCGATTTAATGTTGGTGGCGTTATATTGGTTCATTCCCTTAAAGATGATCCGGCCACCAGACGCTAGGCAAGCAATGTATTTATCGGTTATCTTGAAGTATAGTTCCAAGCCCCTTCGAGCTATGCAGTCCTCGATAAGCTGCTTACACGACTCCTCAAGAGAGTTTTGCATTTCGCGGATACAAACGCCGCGCTGACCGTTAAGCGTTCTCTCAACAGCCTCATCACCAAAGAACCATGATTTAGCACCACCCCGACCACCATGAGCTGCCTTATGACGACTAGGCTGTAAAAACGGTAAGAGTTTGGCAGGTATCTGCCTCTCACTCTGTATCGTTAACATGCACCACTTTTACAGTTGTTGTGACCTGAACAGGGCCGCCGCCTTCGCCTGTGTGTTCAACACGCTCTTCTTTTGGAACGAGCTTGCCAATAGCAGCAATATAAGCTTCGGGCTTTTCATCTCTCATTCTCTCGATTGCCGCAACACCGTTTTCCTTGAAGTCTTTCCTCATGGCCTTAATGAAGTCTCGCGATAGCTTATCACGCGCGCCCTTTGGCCTTCCTGCTGGATTTCCAGACTGGCCCTTCTTCCAAGGCGGTTTTAAGTTAGATTCTTTCGGTGTTTTCATCGGTGTTCTATCACCTATTCCAAATCTTCTTCTATAGGCGCTAGGCCCATTCTTGTAATCATAGCAGGGCCATCGTCGCCAATTAGCGCTGTTATACTCGTTGTTGTCGCCGTGATTTCCGCATCCTCATCAGATACCAATACCAAAACGTTCTGAGCCGCTACAGCATCAGCCATATTAATAATATTGCCCGTATCCCATGCGGGGCGAACTAACGTGCTTTGAGCCTTCGTTAAAAGAGATGTGCGGATAGGCAAGGATGCACACGCAAAACGATTACCGCTACCATCCTCATATAGAACAGGATGGAATGTTAACTGATCGGCCTGACTTGCTCCCACAGCCATAGCATAATGATTAGCCGCATCTTTTAGGGCTTCTGGACACGCTATCGTAATTCTCATTATAGGCCCCAATTCGGTCTAATTTGTGGTGACAGTCCATTCATAACCGCCCTCACTGATAGGATCGGTTAGCACGTCTCTGAATATTTCACCGATGAAGCCAGGAGGGGCATTTGTACCGCCGCTCATATTAAGCGTACCGCCCGTTAATCCTGTGATAATAGTCGATAATGCTATATCAGCCAAAATCCCGTCAACAGTCGCCTCATCAAGAGCGCAATTCGTAAACGCATTCGTAAAATTAGAAGCTGCGGTATTCTGGAACATACCCAAAATAGGATCGCCCGTAATCGGGTCTGTTCCCGATATGGGCAGTGTGGTTAACGATGTGCAGCCGTTAAAGATATTTTCAAAATCTGTACAGCCGCCGAAATCAATATAATTTAATGACGTTAAGGACGTGCAACCCCTAAACATGGAATTTACAGTGTTAACCGATGACATATCACTGGGCTCAAATGTGGTTAAGTCATAACAGCCCTGAAAAGCCTGATTGGCCACCGTAATCGTAGAGAAATCAAGCGCAGGAATAGACACGAGTTCTCTACACACAAACCACGCCCATCTGATGTTCTGCAAACTACCCAGCGTAACGAGCGGGAAGTTTACAAAGTTTGCTCCTGAGAACGCTTGTTGCAAACTTGTCGTCGCTGATAAATCCGTTACCTCAAATGTCTCAAGATTATCACACAAACGCCATGCACCCGTCAGACTCTGAGATTGAGACAAATCAACATCATGAAACGCTGTCATAACATCGAAATTACGCCATGCGTTGACAAAATTAGTAGGAGTATGCGCCGCCGCCGCGCCAAGCTCAACAAACGCCCCCCGCGCTTGCGATCGTTCTTCGGCAGTCATCACGCCATCTCTAATCAACATCCCAACAAGGCCAATCGCAGGCGTGTACTGACCATCGGTGATAAGGTCATAAGTGCCTTCAGGAATAGTCACTCCATACGCAAACACATCAATTAGTGTTGCCCACATCATAGTGCCTGTCCAGCCGCCCGCCGGAATGGTTATGGTTAAATTATCATCTACCTCATCGAATATTGCATGTGCGCTAGTTTCGACAAAATATGGCTTTTTAGACGCGGTTGCTTGTGTTGCATCATTGCCATTGCCGGAACTATCACGGATAAGACCGATAGGATCACTATCAGCTACTGTCGGTATTGTCCCCGCCACGTCCTGAAAGACATCGCTCAAAACGTCAAACTTAAGCAAAACACCGTCTTGACCGCCGCTGAATAAATCCTGTAATTCAAAATCAGGGTCTACACTGCCGCCGCCGCTACTATCCGAAGATAGGCTCTCGACACCAGATAAAAGCCCAAACGGGGAATCAAGCATGGTCTACCATGATACCGCTGCCGCCGCCAAAGCCTTTAACAACACGCGCATAAACACGATTAACCCCGCTTGCAGAAAACATCTCAGTCAACGTCTTTTGAAGCTCGCCTTGGTGCGGCCCGTAAACCAGACCGCTATAAACCGTATCAGAAGGCGCAGTCGCACCAACCGTACCACGTATATAAACAGGCTTATCAAGAACCTGGAATGTAATTGATGTGACATCTGAATTAGTTAGCTGAGTCCACGTGCCCTCAACAGCATTTATGACCTGCTGATCTTGTGCCATATTCTACTCCATGTGATGATTGACGCTTAAAGGCTGCGTCTGTACCTATGAAAATACCCCATCACCGTTAGGTGACAGATTAAAGGGCCATCCCGTGATTAACGTAGCTTTCGTTAAGTCAGAGGGGCTGGCCGTATAATGTAAGCGGGCCTCTCTTGCGTGTAATGCTCTAGGCTATGCGTAATTATAGACGCCCGCAATTCTGTGAAATTCTTGATTGATACGCGCAGTTATAAACTTGTTGATCTATACGTAGATCGCTCCGCGTAGGGAAATGAGAGAGGGATAGGGCTAACCTATTTGCGTCATTTCGAACACAGTGTAACTTATTTGCAACACACAGTCAAGCGGCCTTTACGATTTTCCTTAAATCTTCTGGATATGCCTCAACAAGCGTCTGCCTGCCAAATAACTCAATTTCCAAACTCACTAAATCGTTTTGCATTCCGACAACCTCAAACATCAAACCGGCAAAAGCACCGTCCATAAACTCAGCACCCTCGCCTTCGTTGAATATGATTGGCGTATTATCAGCATATTTCCGTTGTTTGTTCTTGCGGCTGTCGCGCTTTGGATCATAACCCCTGGCTTTGACACACGGATCGACTTTTTCCATCTCTGACAGCAATTGCTTAAATCTGCTCATACGCTCATCAGAAAATGGATAAAGCTCACCACCAAGCGTTAGAACGCCGTACAGGTAACGCTTTTGCTCAAGATAGGTGAACAGTTTATAGATGTTGTGGCTTGTCTGTTCAAACCTTACAAATAACCAGCCGGATAGATAGGGCTCGGCATGATGGACATTTTTGAGACGTTGACGATTGCGGCGCATTAACGCCCTTTGCTTTTGCGATACCTTTTCTTGCTGACTGCGCTCAAAGAACGGCGTGTAAACATCAAATCCAGCTTTCGCCAGAACTTCATGCGCTGTCAGCTCTTGTCCTGTTTTGACCTTAAGTATTGATGTTATCATTTGGTATCCATTCCCCTAAGATTTGTTTTTCGCAGAGCTGATCTGAATATACCCAAAATGTCCCGCCACCCTGAAGATGTGCATGAACAGCCATTTTTTGTCGATGTATCTTTTTTAGCCATGCCCAACGTCCATCCCACAGCCTTTTAGGTAAAATAGCCCGGAACTGAGTATGTGGGCCAATCGAAGCTGCAAATTGATATTTAGGAAAGTATGGGATCAACGTAGGCGCTACTGGTTTAGTCATTGGGTTGCTCCTGTTGCGTCTTAATGAAATCAATCGCCCCTTGGGCTGTTTTGTATCTTCCGTTTTTTGAAATCTTTTCGCCCTGCGCTATAAGACCGGACAGAAACAGAAACCCGCCAATAATCTGAAAAACGGTGTTATCTATCCATTTTGATATCCCAATAATTGCCAGAGCAAAACCAAAGCTAACACAGTCACTAAATATAGACTCAATCGAAGTTTCTCTCAAAACAACATATTCAGTTTTAATCTTATCACTCATCCACTCTCTCCATTCATCCGCGCACTATTGCGGGCTTTCCAATCTAACTCAGGAAATGTTTTGGCCAATCGCCGCTCTCTATCGGCAAGCCGGGCAATGATATATCGGTCAAAGGATTTATCCTCTCGACGTAATGCCTCCAAGTAGCAGTTATAGGTTTGCTGGTGGTTCATGCTGCTTTCTCCACAATCTCGATCCGGCGCGTCTTAACTGGTGAATTAGAACGCTTACGGGTTTTGGCTTTGTAACAAAGGTCGGCATGGGCTTGGCAATATGAACTGCCCTCGATCTTCTGAAGCCCGCAATATAAATGATTATATCCCTCACCTATAGGAACGTTAGTTATGACGTGACAGCATTGGTAATCCTGTCTATCAAACAATGAAACACCGTGAGATATGACAGGCGCAGATTTTGGATGCGCTGCTTTTCGAATTGGCCTCATAACCAGACGATTGACTTTTTTCCGTAGCTTTCGCTTGATCTTAACGCGCTCACCTCCTCGAAAAATTGATTGCCCCGTCTTGCGAGTAACCTTATCTTGGTTTCGGTGTATCCACCCAACAATCGAATTGCGTGACTTCTCTCCACCCAGAACATGCTTGGCGATAAAACCAGCACTGTCACCCTTATCCCACGCTGTAACGGTCTTTTGAATTATTTCCTCTGTCCAGCTCATGCTACTTGCTCCTTTTGATTTTTCCGGCGAACAATTAATGTGTCTCGATCTCGAATGGATTTCTTTAATCTTTCGTTCTCAAATGCTAGGATTTCATTATCTCTCTTAAGCGACATAAACGCATCTTCTTTGACTTTGTGGAGCGTGGTTTCATAACGATTGAGCGTATTGTGAATTGCAAAAATAGTTATGCCTAGCTTGGTAGAATAATCCCTGCTTTTCAAAGTTGGATTTTCATTCACTGCATCAATAATTCTAGCAATGCGCGTCATGCTGCATTCTCCTTTTTCGGCGGGTAAAGTGTGGGGACGGTTAGTGTTTCTTGAGTTGAGGCGAATTTGTTACCTTCAGCTTTGTGGTAAGCATTCCATGCCAGCCATGCATCAGGATTAGGTCCGCGCTTGCCAACAACTTGGTTCGGGACAGAAGGCTTAGCGTCGAACTCTTTCCACATTTCATGCTTGATGTAATTGTACGGATAGGATGGAATAGCTTTAGTTTTATCTAGCTCTGCGTTGTAAGAAGATACGCTGTCAATTATGTCCCATTGGTGACACTCTTCCTGTTCATAAAACAGTCGTGCGCAGATGCTATAATTCTGCGTCGAGGTTGCTCTGTATTTCTGCCAGAAATCATTAAAATTTGGAATCCCTCTCTCTTTCTCTTGGGGGTTAAGGGGGTGATTACTAACTGTTGACTCCTTACTAGTAACGATTTCTAAGTCATTGCTTTCATTGATTTCCTGTTTTGTTAAAATGCGTTTTTTTAAAGATAAACGTAATATAAACTTGTCTTTAATCGTTTTTAAAACGGTTTTATTTGTAAGAAGCCCATCTATTTCGATGATTTTTTTCAGAGATATAAGCTCGGCCAACACCTTATTAAACTTGCGTGTTGAGCAGCGATTACTACAAGCTAGGCCTTGACGATCATCGGCAGGAACAAACCCGCCTTGGTCATACATCATGTCACATAAAGTTCTATAAACGCCTCTTTGTTCGGGCGTCAAAGTAGCCATTCCAACCAGCCATTTCTTAGGCTCAGAGCGATAGTAAAAGGCATCACCCATCTTTATCTCCAGAGTTAGTTATGAAGTATCTGACTCCTCGTAAAAATTCATCCCACGTCTCAATTTTCTTTGCGAAATCCTTAAGAGTCTCTGGTGTTGCGCCAGCTTCTATAGCATCTGCAAGCCATGACATTACAGTAGACTCATCCACGTAATCTAAGCGCCGACGAAGAATACCCCTCACATAATAATTTTCTTTTTGACTCTCATAATCAACGCCGCTTTTTATGGACTTAGCAACAATTAGAATTTTTCTGAACGCGTTATTCCATGCTTTATTTATCGAATTTTCATCACTGAAATCCGGCTTGAAATATGTGTTAAAGCTACCATCAATAGCGTTTAACAATTCTTTAACCGAAAACCTTTTTAACCAAGTCTTTAGGTCTTTTTTACCGCCGTCTGAAACAGTCAGAGGATCGTGTTTTGATACTATCGCCGAAACAAGTAGTTCGATTTCATCTTGTTCAATATCGACAAGAGATTCTCGCCACTCAAGAAGCATTTCAATTTGTTCGCGCCTGTCTTGCAACGCTGACAATTCGGCGTGTTGTTTGGAAATAACCTGGTCGTCTGAGAGAAGTCTAGCCCCTTTGCCTTGATTGCAGCTTTCGCAAGACGTTATCAAATTCAATATATCGTTAGTACCGCCCTCCTTAACCGGCTGTATATGATCGGCATTTAAAACAACATCTGGCGCTTTCTTCCCGCAATATTGACAAGTAAACTTATCACGCTTAAAAACTTCAAACCGTAATTTTTTCGATAAAGATTTTCTTTTTGTCATAATTACAACACCTCCCTGATCTGAATACCGTGAACAGCTTTCATAAGCTTCATAACAAGCCTGTAATCGCGTTTCTTACGGGTTGGTGGCGACTTGACATCCTCGACAATAAACCGCGTGTGGGCTTGTCCTGCGGCGTTCATTGAGGGTATGAACTCCATGTAAGAGCTATCAGCGGTATATTGGCAAATCTTCTGGCCGTTGATTCTGATTTGGAATACAGGATGAACCTTCAAGTCTGCAATCTCGCCATCCTTTAAACGCAGTACGTTCTCGCAATATCTTTTATATTCGCGGCGACTATCAAAAGTCACGCCATCGACAATGACCTTTTTAGCATTGAACTTGTTCTTTTTCGGCGCCTGGATTTCGGCTTGGAATTGGGCTGCGCTCATACGGGTCATCTATCCACTACCCCGCCGCCTACAGTACGTTTCTTTGTGGGGTGCTTGTAGAATGGTGCTGATTCCATCTTAGAGCCATTCTTCTGGCGTCTTGCCCATTGACTCCCGCGCCTACCGCCCATTCTATCAGCCTCGGCTCTTAGTGGTGCTTCATCGGCAGTCTTACGAGCATGACAGCCCTTACAGAGAGGTTGACGATTTAGAACTTCATTCGTACCACCCATAGATAAAGGTTTGATATGATCGTCACAAAAGCCCTTAGTGAGCCGGTCACCACATATTGCACAACTCATGAAGCGTAAGGCCCACGATAATAAAACAGGTTTAGTGAGACTCTTGCGCTCTTCTGGCGTAAATGTTTGCACATCGCCTTTAGGTAAAGGTAGCTTGCGGGGTTCCATTATGCGGCTCCCTCAATGAAGTCTAAAATATCAATAGTTTTTCCAAGCTTAGAGCGCCGTGTTCTCGCAGCGTTCTTCTGTCTATGCGGTTGGTCGTATTTGTTGTGACAGCGCTGACACCAAGCCTTTAAGTTATTGTAATCTGAATTGGTTGGGTTATGATCTAAATGGGCAATCGTTAGAATAACTTTTGATCCTGTTTCAGGGTGAGGATTGTAATTGATAGCCCTACAATTAGGCCATTCAGGAGAGCCTTCGCAATTATGACTGGCGCGGGCCAATATATCAGCCCGTATGGCTTTCCACTCTTTTGAGTTTATTGATCCGCCAGGATAGCGCTTCATGTTCTCTTTACTGATTGGCATTACCCGCCCGTCCGTAAATCAGCCAGATTCATTTCAATGCGTAGACAATGCTCAAGAGCGTCCTTAACTTCACGTCCTGCCTCATGCTGAATTTGCGTGGTCTTACGTCTACACGCCCTCATATAACGCTTACGGGCTAACCTATGGGCTTTAACTGCCTCAACGTATGCCTCAGTAAGTCTTTTGCGCTCAGGATAGCTTAGAATCCATCTGATAGGGTTAAAGCGTCCCCCGTCTTTGTCTATTCGTTGTAAGGTCATGCTGCTCTCCCCTGCTTAGAAAATTCACGTTCAGCTTCTAGGATTGCATGGCCTAAGATTTCTGGAATTTGTGGAACTACGGCGTTTCCAAGGGACTTAAGTCTGTCCACCCCATTGGGAACCCCATTAGCCACTCTACCCACATTGGGTTCAGAGAGCCATGTTTGTCGCGTATTGTAACCGCATCGTTCAGTGAGTTTGTCACCCCCCGCCCGCTTGCAGCCAACGTTTCGGGAAGTCGCCCCCCCTTGTAATCTCTCGCGGTTGGAGTTGGCCATAATCCAGACTCTGTCGCGCCTGTGCGGGGCGTTGAGGGCGCTAGCTGGAATAATAAACGTCCTTGCGGTGTAGCCTTGCTTTTCCAAGTCAGAAAGCACGTCATCGAGGCCCATGCTGATGTGGCCAGCAACATTCTCGAACAAGCCCCAACTCGGCCGGTATTCAGCCAAGAGCCTATTAACTTCTGGCCAGAGATGACGGTCATCTTTCTTGCCATCTCGCTTCCCGGCTGTACTAAATGGTTGGCAAGGATATCCTCCGCAAATAAGGTCAACTTCGCTTGGTCCGTTGGCTGCTGTAAGCCCTCTAACATCTTCATAAATTTTCACCTCAGGCCAGTGTTTAGCCAATACTCTTTGTGGGAATTTCTCAATCTCGCAGAAAGCAACGGTCTCAAAGCCACCTGTGCGCTCAAGGCCAAGGCTGAAGCCTCCTATTCCTGAGAATAAATCGAGGACGCGCAACTTCTCCATTACCCGCCCGTCTGTAAATCAGCATGGCGCAGGATTTGAAGCCGCCTGATAAGCTTTGTAGGCTTACGGTTATATTCATACTGGTAGAGATCTATAGCGCTCTCAAGGGCTGTTATTTGGTGTTCAAGATACTCTTCTGTGGTTAGCTCTAATATAGGCTTACCGAGATTGATTTGTGTTGCTAGGGCCTTACCGTAATCTGGATGATCGGGGTATAACTGTGTATGTCCCCCGTCTTTGTCTATTCGTTGTAAGGTCATGCTGCTGTGTCCCCCGTAAGTAAATCAATCTGTTCAATGGGCTTTGGTTTTTCGGGAGGGCTTACGAAAAAATCAGGCTGGTCATAAGCCTTGCGGATACGGTCACAGGCGGCGTAAAAATACTGTTCGTTTTTTTCTATTCCAGTAAACTCAATGCCAGCCTTTATACAAGCAACCGCACATGTCCCGCTTCCAAGGTAAGGATCAAGAACGGCAGTCACGTTTGGAACATGAGTTAAGCACCACTCCATGACGCCAAGGGGCTTTTGAGTTGGATGAATGCGAACGTCATCACCCTTGCGTATCATTCCATTCCAACGCCAATGAACACGCCGAACGGCCTTTTTTAGGTTAGTCCAAGCAAGCTCGCAATCAGCGAAGTCATTCGATCCGTTTTGTTTATCCCATACAAGCCAGCATGACGAAGGCGGCAATTCAAAATAGTTGCCCCCAAATATGATTTGATGCTGTGATATTTCCCTAATTAATGCTATAGCTTCAGGGGACGCAGGCTTTTTGTCCCAATCAACAACGCCGTAATCTTTAGGGGCTGCTAATTTTCCACGAGAGGCAATCTTCTTGTCGTTCTCATCTATCCCGTAAGGAGGGTCGGTCAAAACTAAATCAAACTGACCAATCGTAGGCATGATAGATTCACAGTCACCAAGCAGAAGCGTGCAGCCTCCTATGACTTCCTTACGCTTATAGGTCATGACTTTGGCCCCCAATACTTCACGTTTAACCACGCAGCTAAATCCGTAAATCGGGCAGCAATCCAAAGACACAACGCCTTTAGCTTCCATACTATGATAGAATTGCGCATAAGCGCCTCTTAGGTGAGAGCAGCGATCCTTGACCTTGCGGCCTGAATTTCTTGCTCGGATTTGAGTTTCATGATTTCGATTATTTTGACGCCAGTGCTAAGGCGCGGCTCTGTCTTGCCGCTACGGTAGCTCTTGCAAGCGCTTAGAGTTATATCTACGCCGTGATCCGCCAAGTCCCATGCCATACGCTCGGCAGAAGTCCATATTTCCTTACAAAGACTAGGAAAGTGGCTGAAGTAGTCAGATTTCTGACCGGAATAGTTGGTTAATCCCATTTTCATTGTTTCGCTCATGTTGTTAAATCCAAACATGAACGGAGACGGACATATGACAGCCCAAATAATAAGCCTTGCCGAGTACCGCGCACGTCGCCAAACAGGACGCGATAAATGGATGAAAGCTTATTTCGTGAATAAAGAAAAAAAACGGGGAACAGCCGAAACTGCCCCCGTCCAGTGCGTGGGGACGCATTCTGTAATAAGTGACAAGCAGAGCGGTTAAGCTTATGCGTTGCCCGTCTAAGACGCTGATATGGGGCGCAAATCAGCATCTAATCTTTAACATCTAAGATGTACAAGTGAAGAAAAAGGCCAGCCACAATACAATTGAATATAGTCAACAGAAGGTTTTTCTGAATTGTTGAAATGATTAGAACGTGTACCGACAGAATAAAGAACGCCAAAAAAACATACTTTTTCATACCCCTACCCCCTCGGCTTTTCAGAAAAGTCTTGGAGCTTTGGAATTAGCCAAATGCCAAACGGATATATAATCATGAAAATCAATGCAGCGTGATAGGGAGTCATTATTTAGCCTCCGTCTTTACAAAAACAAACCAGCCGAGAACCATAATCACAGCCACAAAAAGACCATTGCTAATCCAAGATGCATACGGGGTAAGAATATCAATCATCGCTACCTCCGCTCGGAAGGCCGTTTTTGCCGTTCAAATAATCATCCACAAGAAACGCCAACGTCAGCGCCGCAAAGAAGAATGCAAATACTTCTATTTGTGTAGGGTCTATAAGAGGCATTATGCGGCCTCAGCTTCACGCTTTGTTTTCTTGAAGGCGAAAAGTGTTTCTGGTGCATCTATATCATGGGGCTCACAAAGCTCTTTAATGTCTGAGAACCAAGACGCGGGGAACAGGCCTCGTTGCTCTGCATTTGAAAGCGCAGAGGCTCCTACATGAAGCTTCTCAAGTATGGTCTGGCGCGTAAGGGTTTCAACTATATATTCTATGTTCATGAAGCCATCTTTATTCCACAAAAAGTGGAATGTCAATATCACATCATGAAATTTTTCTATTTTTGTGGAATTTGCTAAGTCATGCGAATGAATGAAAGACTATATCCAGGCCTGTCAGAGCGACTTACGTTCCTCTATGAGTATGTAAAAGCTGAGCGAGACAAAGACTTTAATAAAGGCGACTGGGCCGAGGAAATTGGCGTTGCGCAATCAACCCTATCTAACTGGATGTGCGGAACGCGCCGCCCAAAGCCGGATGACGCCGAACGCATGTATCACCTTTATCAGGTAAGCTTGGACTTCATATATTTGGGGATTGTGGATATGTTGCCCCATAAGATGGCCGCGCTTTGGCTCGAAAGACCTTTAGAGCAATGATGGATTAAATCCATTGAAAGCCCTGATGCCTTTGCGGCCCTTATCATTTTGTCAATTCTCTCATCATCACTCACATCTTTATCCTTACCAACCTTATGGGGGAACAAAAGTTGAACATCTGGCTAAAACTTACAAGACTGAAAATAAATGAAGATTCAATATTGCCCCATTTCATTAATGGCGCTTATAATGTCATATTACCAGAAGTAATTTTAACGGACTGAAAACATGGTAATCAAATTGATAACATATCTGGCCATTACCACCATGTTAACAGGCTGTAATGAAAGCAACTCCCCTATGTATTTGCTTGTTAGAGGGCAATCTAATGCCGTAGGAATGCCGGAACGTCCTGTTTTGACACAATATCAAGCCGATGAAAACATACAGGCGTGGATCAGAGGGCAGTGGATAACAGCCTCGCCAGATCACGTCACAACACCACGAAAGCTAAAAAGGCTTGGCGCTTATAGCTTTGGACTATCGGCAGCAAAGAGCCTTAGAAAGCATTGCGGGTGCCCTGTAAGAATAATTGTGAGTGCATATCCAGGGGTTAAATATGACTTATGGCTTAATGGTAAGAGGCACTGGAAAGCAGAGATTGATCTAATCAGCCGATCCGGCGCGAGCAATGTTTACGTCCTGAGTCATCAAGGCGAGGCGCATCATGAGGAAAGCGCAGAGATATTCAGTCAAAAGGTTCAGGCATACGAAAAGCAACTTGAAGGCCAAGATTGGTATAGCGGTATAATTGTTCACGGCGAACTACTACGCGGATCACCCAAGTCTGGCCAGAATGCTCAAATACAATCCTTTAAATATGTTGCAAGCTCCGAGGGATTAACCGGCATTGATGATGTTCATTTTGATTCTAAGAGCCTTGATATATTGGGCCAGCGATACGCCGAGCGCCTTATAGAGGCAATTGACGCAAAATAATATTTCACTAATTGTGGAATAATGTATTGACTTTCCACTTTTTGTGGATTAGTTTACTCCTAACAAATGGAGTGAACAATGAACGCACAAACCGACATAATCAGTGACCAACACACCGCCAGCATCCGCGCACATATCGCCGGATTAGAGCTTGATGTATTAGCTCTTCGTAGTTCTGGAACATTCATTTCAGAGTCCCGCCGAGACGCAATATCAAGCATCAACAGCCGTATTAGCGAGTTACGCAAGTTGACCCCTGAAGGCAAGCAAGCGGCTATACAGGCCAAGCTTGACGATCAGGCATATCGTCTAAGATGCGACATTAAGAACATAGAGAGCGCTGACAAGATGGTACGCGCCATGATCAAAGCTATTGAGTGTTCAAATATGGCGGCTCTTAGAACTCAAGCTTTCGCTGACATTCACGTCAAGCAAATGGAACTTTTATCAGAATTAAACGCGGCGATTGAAGTCGTTAAATCAAGCGCTGTTGAGGCGGCGGCATAGCACCGTTTTAAGGAGAAATGAAATGATAAAATTTGATGTAACAAGAGAAGATGGCAAGGTAATTCTAGCAATTACCAAACGCGCCAAGCGTATGTTTGAAGACCGAGGTGTCGATCATGACGCCCTATCTATCAACATGGATATTACGGCGGTTCACGCAAACGGAAACCCTTTGCGCCTTGCTGAATTGCTCAACGCAGACGACTTCAATTTTGCCCATGATGTTTTCGGGATTTACGGAAAACTCGATAGATCAACTGGCAAATTAGTTGACTTTTTTAGTCCTAGATTTTCAGCTTAGCTCCTCCTCATGGACTTACACGACAAAACAATAGTTAAACTAAAGGAAGCGTAATGAGTAACAAATACATACTAGACGATGCGGGGCGAATAGCTGCCGCAAAGATCGTTGATAAATGGAAAAAGATAGCTTTCCGAACTGGTGTTATGTCCGATAAGGAACGGCTTGCCTGTAAAGAAGCTGCCGCTCAGTTATACATAAATGCTGACCTAACACGCTATCCCTGTCAACGAGCACTCAAATCCTATGATTGGCCAGCTTGTTCAGGAAGCGGTAATCACCATGTGCTTGATCGTGTTGAAGGCGTCGAGCCTTAGAGCGGGCGTTAATAGTATTTAATGGAGATGAAAATGGGTAAGTTTTACGAAATAGACGCCGCACAAGATAGAGTTAAGTACCTAAAGCGTTGTTATTTAGAGCGCTTTGGTTGGGTTTCAACATGTAACACACCAGGCAGTTTTTGGCTGTGGAGAAAAGACTTTAAATCTCATGACGAACAACGTTTGAAAAACTTCAACAAGAACTTTCCGAACCGAAAGCCCAACGACAAACCAGATGTTCCTACTCCATACGGAATTATAACTTGCGGGCTTGACTTGGCTGTTGCCATGACATCGCAGGAATTGGATCAAGACCCCTACGGAGAACTAGAAGACGAGCATACCGTCCTCTCTAAAGCCTCCCCTATGGCTGGAAAGGTAGAGTGATGACTAAGGCTTTTCGTGCCTTCGGGGCAAATAATACAAACATAAGGACGCAGCATGACAGACGAGATTAAAACATTTGGCGACCACAATTCAGCGGTATTAGCCGCTTACAGGTCACTACGCGAAGAGGCATGTAAATATCGCTTTGATGGAAACAGCGAACGAGCAAATGAGCTTTACGCACAGAGCGAGCTTTTGTTTGGCGCTAAGGAATACATGTACGATCAAGCAGTGCTGGCGACTCCCCAATGCGTGTAGATATTGCTCTAATCGACATTAAGCGTGTGACTGAATACGTGCAGGTGCAATGTCCAGACGATGCCGAATTGCTTGCCGGAATGCTTGAGGGTGAAACGGATTTATATGAGCTTGTCGAAAAGCTTGTGACGGGCATTGAAGAAGAAAGCGGATTTCAAGACGTGTTGGCTGAGCAAGTCAAGAACCGTCAATCACGTAAGGCCGCATCTGCAAAGCGAGAGAAAGCTCTACGCGGCGCAGCTCTTCAATTGATGGATGCCGGACGCCAGAAGAAAATCGTATTGCCACAAGCCACGCTGTCAAAATCAGTACGCAAGCCAAAGCGCATTGTGACAGATGTTCACGCCCTGCCGGATAACTTCAAGCTGCGTGAAATCGTGGTTAGCGCTGACATGAAAAAGGTCAAGGACGCTGAAACAGATATTCCAGGAACCACAATGGATAACGGCAGCACTAGCTTAACAGTGAGAATGAAATGACAGATTTAATCAAACTCGCCACGCCCTTTAAGGACGGTCAAATTCATTACCGTGTTGGCGCTACCAATGTGAAAAAAGTGAAGGCTGAGACGGGAAACAACAACGCTAGGCCTACGAGCGGGCTAGCTCTTGCTTATATTGATGCGAGGGATGCTTATGACAGGTTTGATGAGGTTTGTGGTGTTGATGGGTGGCAAGACGAATTTTACGATGTCGGCAATGGCCTTCTAGGTTGCCGGATAGGCGTTAGAGTTAGAGATGGTGAGTGGATTTGGAAGTCTCATGGTGCTGGCGGTAGGTCGTCTGGAACAGGGCTTTCAAGTCAAGACGCCAACAAGGGTAATTTTTCAGATGCATTCAAGACCGCCGCTGTTGCATGGGGTGTGGGCAGGTATCTTTACGGCATTAAAAGCCAGTGGGTTTCCATTGATAAATACGGGCAGATAAAAGACGGGATGAGAAGTATTCTTGACCGCGCCCATCAAGCAGTGAGTCATGGCAAAGAGCCTGTCGCTAGAGAGCCGGATGATGCTGACCCGCAAGACATAAAGCCAGAGCGCCGATCAAAAACAGACAGTCGGGATGACTACACGCGCCTTGAAAAAGACATACGGGATGAGCCTACAATATCAGGGCTAGAAGACCTCTGGAAGCGTAATTTCGAAACACTCGGAACAATGCACCAAGATTACGTTGACTCACTAATACAAGAAGCGGGTGACCGTAAAAAAGAACTTAAAACCAAACTAGCCGCATAAGGAGATAATAATGAAAATACCATCAAAAGAAATTAAATTAGTCGGGCTACGGGCTATAGCTGACCACCACAATAAGATGCTTGAATCTATCGTGGCAGCGGCTGTTGAAATCACCAAAGAACCTGATGGCGCAATGGGGCATACAGCCGACTTCATTTATGGCGGAGGAACTTTTTCATCAGAAGCGGAATTGCTTACTCATGCTAAAAAAGAGGGGTGGGTATAGTGGCCGGATCAGTAAACAAAGTAATTCTAGTTGGAAATTGCACCAAAGATGTTGAGGTTCGTAGCTTTAGCAATGGGAACAAAGTTTGCAATCTGAGCATTGCTACAAATGAGACATGGCGCGACAAACAAAGCGGTGAGAAAAAAGAGTCCGTTCAGTATCATAACATAGCCATATTCAACGAGAACCTAATCAAGGTCGCTGAAAACTACGTCAAGAAAGGCACAAAACTTTACCTCGAAGGCCAGTTACAGACTCGTAAATACGAAGATCGAGACGGCAACACAAGGTACGTGACCGAAGTTGTTTTGCAACGCTTCCGAGGCGAGCTAGTCCTGCTTGACAGCAAGGGCAATCAATCCGGCTCAAGTGGTAGTTATGGCGGGCCTGCAAGCGGTCAATCTGGCGGTAACAATCAATCTGATTCTGAGATCCCATTTTAAAATGACCAAGTTCACCCTATCCCACGATCAAGCCCGCAATAGAGCTACAATAGCCGTCAAGACTGCGCCGGATGGCTATGTGGTGGACGTTCATGAGCCCAAGCGAACCTTGAGCCAGAATGACCGCTTATGGCCTGTGTTGCGCCCTATAGCCCGTAATTTCCTATGGCATGGCCAGTATTGGAGCGAGCTGCAATGGAAGGGTTATTTCATGGCTCAATTGGATATGGAAGTTTTGACAATGCCCGATGAATTTGGGGATTTGATTACCATTGGCTTCAAGTCGAGTGAGCTTAAAAAGCACGAGTTTTCGCTACTTATGGAATTAATAGATGCCTTCAAAGGCAAATACGGAATCGGAGACAATCCCCAACCTGGATTGCGTGAAAGGAAAGCAGGATGAAAGCACGATTAAAGTTTGCAAGCGGTGAGGTGATTAATGGGACGCTTGATGTTGGTCATGTGTCTACTGGTTATCTGTATATTTTCACAAACGATAATGAATATCTTGAGCATGACGATGATGACTTTTCATCAAATCATGGCTTTGGTGAACACAGATTCCCAACCCGCGAAGCAGCCCTAGCAGATTTCAAGCGCTTTGGCGAAATACTAGAGGAACAATCATGAGTAATACCTATACAGTAATGAAAATCACCACGCCAGACTGGTTTATGCCGTTTCCAAGGCCCTACACAGCCGCCCCCATAGCACCGGAGAGCAAGTCATGACAGGGCTTGAACTAAGACAATGGGCTATCTCATGGGGCTTTACGGCAACGGAAGCTGCCGAAGCTTTAGGTATTGGTAGATCATCATATTTCAAGTGGCTTAAAACAATGACTATTCCTGAAAATGTACGCCTAGCCTGCGTTGGTTATGACGCGGTGAACAAGACACAGATTTACGATAAGTATAAACTCCTAAAGCGAAAATATGACCGTATCGAAAAGATAATAAACGAAGGACAATCCTAATGGCTGATATGGACGCATACAAATCAGGTGAAAAATCCAGAGATCCTGAAATCACCGCTCTTAAGGCGCAGATAGTGGAGTTGCAGGCATGGAATGATTTGGCTTGCCGCATGTATTTAACCAAGGAAGAACAAGGCGAAATTCACAGCGCTATATTTGCCATGAAATTCACCGCTGGAATCGCCCAAACAGAGGAAGAATAAGATGGCTAATGACATGAAAAAGGCTTGGCGTAAATTTGATCGTGATTTGGACAAGTCTGGTGTGCCTGAACAAGAAGATATACTTCATGCATTCATTGCCGCATGGAACGCCAGACAGCCAGAGATAGACGCCCTACGCGCTCAGCTATCCCAACAGCAAACAGACATGAACAATGAAGCTGATGGTTATAGAATGGAGGCGAGGTGATGGAAAACATGCAGATAAATGACGACGATTTAAGGCTTGGAAAGGAATTACAAGACTATTTCCAAAATTTACTAACGGCTGGCGTCAACCCGATGTTGCTTTCAGGGCTGCTATCCCAATTCTCAATACAATTATTGATGAGTTCTGGCATGTCTAAAACAGATGTCCGAAAACTAAATGAATTGAACTTAGAAGGCCTTTTCACCTAACCCATGACACAGGCCACACGCATATCGAAACGTACTAGCTTTACAAAGAAAGACTGAGAAACAATGAAACGATCCGGCGTCAAAGAGCTTGTAAGCGCACTGACCAGCAACGGCATATCTATCGATGATATTGTCATAGAGCGGGATCAGGATGGGGCTGTGCGTGTCTATAAGAAGGACAAAGCATTGACCGCCAAGCTATCGCCGTTAGAGGTCTGGAAGCAAAAACAGGGTGAGAATCATGCTCAAGCTTCCTAAAGGCATTCACAAAGTCAAAAAGACCATGAAAGATGGGTCTAAAGAAGTCTACTATTACGCATGGCGTGGCGGGCCTAGAATTATTGCTGTGCCTGGAAGCCCTGAATTTCACATTGCTTATGGCGCGGCGCTGCAAACCCGTAGAGAGCCAGACGATAAGGTTTTTCTATCACTGATTATAAACTATCGCAAGAGTCATGCGTTTGACAAGTTGGCAAAGTCTACAAAGCATTACCGCACCATATACCTAGACGAAATCCAGATCCGATTTGGTGATATGCCTATTGCGGCGCTCAATGATGTGTCTGTGAAGGAAATTTTTGTCAACTGGCGGGACGAGAACGCCGATAGGCCCAAAGCCGCTGATATGCGGATAGAGACATTGCGGGTTGTTCTATCGAATGCGGTTGAGCGTGGCCGTATCGAGGCCAATCATGCCAAAGGAATCGGCAAGCTGTACGAGAATAGCAGGGCAGATGTGATCTGGATGCCTAAAGAGATCGAGCTATTGCTGGCCGGAACAACGCCAGAATGCCAACGAGCGATTGATCTCGCGCGACTTACAGGCCTTCGTAAGGGTGATTTGATGGATATTACATGGGAAGCCGACAAAGGCGAATACATAGAATGGGAGACATCCAAGACAGGCAAACGGGTTTTTGTGCCTATATTGCCAGAGCTACGCGAGAAGCTTGATAGCTGGCCGCGCATACATGAATGCATCTTAACCAACTCATTCGGCAACCCTTGGAAATCATCGTCTCTGCAAAGCGCATTCCGGCGAGCAAAGATAGCAGCCGGTATTGATAAGCGATTCCATGACCTTAGAGGAACATTCGCCACAATGCTGATCGAAAACGGTGTCACAGATGAGCGTGTGGCCGATATTATGGGCTGGTCTAAGTACAAAATTGAAGAGATTAGACGGGTTTATGTGGACAATTCAGCCATCATTAAGGACGTGCTGAGACAGATAAATGTAAACCGCGCTGTAAAAAGTAAACTAGAAGAGCCTAAAAACCCCAGTATACCTTGATATTATAGGTGTTGGATGATAGGATTCGAAACACACGTAAAGCCTATTGAATCAATATGATGGATGTAAACTAACATGTCAAAACACCTTATAGACGCAGTGAACAAAAAAAGAACCTGTAAACGCCCTGCTCCGCAAGCCCGTAGATTACTGAATGAAATCAGTGGGGGCTATATACTATTGCGCCAAAATTTAACCTTTAGAACTATGGAGAGTCGGAATGGCTAAGGCCTATCTAATAATTGGCGGGGTGAATCCCAAGAAAGACAAGTTTCTTAAATCAACAAAACAGGTCGCAATAGACAGAACCGGACTTATGTATCAAACGCACCAAGTCGAGATAAAAATATGACTCCACAACCAC
>JABABK010000002.1:158311-158606 GCA_014238285.1 Hellea sp. | reverse complement strand
CTTCTTTTGCAGTCCAGATATATTTCCCGTCAGGCTCTAGCCCAATTTGCGAAATGGTTCGCGCGTGAGCGCCTGACGCCAGGATCACATGCTTGGCTTGATACTTGGAGCCATCGACGACTACCGAAGGCGCAGGCTTTCCAGCCTCTAGAGTGGCGAAGCCCTTAATGACCGTAATTTTGTGCTTTTTCATTAGGAATGAAATGCCTTTAGACATTTGCGTCGCAATACTTCGAGATCGTTTGACAATCGCCGCTAAATCAAACCCAGCTGTCGCGGATAAACCGTAATCGCT
>JABABK010000002.1:128761-158301 GCA_014238285.1 Hellea sp. | reverse complement strand
GCGTGTTGCATTTGGTGATAGACTTCGGCAGATCGAAGAAGAGCTTTGGTTGGGATACAGCCCCAGTTTAAACAAACGCCGCCCAGCGCTTCTTTTTCAACAATGGCGGTTTTGAAACCTAATTGTGACGCCCGAATAGCCGTTACATACCCGCCCGGCCCTGATCCAATAACGATTACGTCAAATTGCTGGTCTGCCATACCGCTTCACCATTTATTCGTATGCGAATTATATGTCGCAAAATTGTTTGAGTTATAAGAACTCTATAACAAAATTCGAAAATGATGACAGAAAAATCGTCAAAGTTTATGGTATTTAACGGCGAATATCCGTTCCCAGTAGGGCTTCAATGACTTGAAGACGCATGACATCACGTAGCTCTTTCACTTCAACTTTACCGATCAAGGCAAAAGCTTCGTCAGCCATGCCATAACGCGCCATTCCCATGGCAATACGGCTGCGAGCTGTGTCCCTTAGCTCGACCTGTTTTATCCGGAGCGCCGCTTTCTTGGCTTGATCAAACATGCCTTTATTTGTGGCGTAATCAGCAAGGTCAAGATAGGCACGATCCCTAAGATCAGGCTGGGAAATGCGTTCAGCTTGCTTGAAAACAACATTGATCCTCATTTGCGCAGGATCAATCTCTTTCAATTTCTTTGTCGTCGCTGGCTTGGGCTGCGTTTTAGCTTTATCTTGAACACTGTCTTCTAATTCAACCGGCTTCGAAATTTTGGCAGGTTTCTTAGCTACCGCAGGCTTATCACTATCTGACGAATTTACAGTTTTATAAGGATTATCTGTGGCTTCCGTTGTGTCTTTATCTTTTTTTGGATTTACATAGCGATCAAGAATACTGGGTTTCTTCTTCGCCGATTTTTCGGCCTGAACTTGCTCAGTAGCAGCGTTATCGAGCTTAATAGACCCGCCAGCACCGTTAGGACTCGTGCTAAAATAAACCATGCTGCCGGCAAGCGCCGCGGCACATGTTGCTGCAATCAATGTTTTAAAGACCATTTCAGCCCCCTAATGTTCACCTAGTTACAAGCATAAACCATGCCAAAACGAAGGGAAAGCACTAGAGACAGTTGCTTATTTTTGCTGTTTTAGCGGTTTAAAGCATCATCGTGATGGGCTGTTCCACATATCGCTTGAAATGTTGCAGCCATTTTGCCCCCAGCGCGCCGTCAACGACGCGATGATCACAGGTCAACGTTACAGTCATAACAGTGGCGACGGCAAGCGCCCCATCTTTGACAACAGGTCTTGGCGCACCAGCGCCTACAGATAAAATCATACCATGAGGTTCATTGATGATAGATCCGAATTCACGAATACCGAACATTCCAAGGTTTGAAATACTAAATGTTCCACCTTGAAACTCTTGTGGTTTGAGCTTGCGATCTCGGGCACGGCTCGCCAAATCTTTCATTTCCGAAGAAATTGATGCTAAGCCTTTATTTTCAGCATGTCTGACGATCGGCGTGATAAGCCCGCCATCAATAGCAACAGCCACGGCGACGTCTGCGTGTTTGTGTACGGCGATACCGTCTGGTGTGTAACTAGCATTAGCTTCTGGCACATATTTCAAAGCCAGAGCTGACGCTCTGATTAGCATATCATTAACGGATATTTTCACGCCTTCTGGCGCTTGAGCGTTTAGCTCTTTGCGCATGGCCAAAAGACCGTCGATTTCGCAATCAATCGTGAGCGGAAAGTCCGGCACATTAACGTGAGACGCAAGTAATCTCTTAGCGACGATCCGCTGGATATTATTCATCGGCAACAAGTCATAGCTACCCGGCTCTATGCCCATACGGGTAAGATACTCGGCCCCGCCGCCAAGCGGCATACCAATTTCAGTGCTTGTTTTCACTGGCTGAGGCGTAGATTTTGGCGGTTTTTGGGCCTGCTGCTGCGATGCCGGCTGAGCACCGCTGGATTTAGCTGTTTCAACATCTGCCTTCACGATACGGCCATTCGGACCAGACCCCGCAATTGAAGATAAATTTAAGCCCGCTTCAGTCGCCAATCGTTTCGCAAGCGGGGATGCTTTTACACGATCACCGGCTGGAACAGCAGTGGGCGCAGGTTTTGGCACAGGAATTTGCGGCGTTGGTTTCGCATCGGCAACAGTATCAGTTTTTGAAGGCGTATTTACCGCGCCTGGTGTGTAGCCATCCAGCGCGCTAGGGTCCTCGTCTTCTTCAAGCAGTACAGCTATCGGGGCATTAACTTTCACGCCCTCAGCACCCTCAGAAACCAAAAGTTTAACGACCTTACCTTCTTCCACCGCCTCGACTTCCATCGTGGCTTTATCAGTTTCGATCTCGGCTAACACATCCCCGGAAGCAACGATATCCCCTTCAGCAATAAGCCATTTGGATAACGTGCCTTCTTCCATGGTTGGCGATAGAGCTGGCATCAGGATTTCAATTGGCATGACTAATCCTTATAACAAACGGCTTTGGCCGCTTTAACAACATCTTCAACACCCGGAAGGCTAAGTGCTTCCAGGTTAGCCGCATAAGGCAGCGGTACATCTACCTGATGAACGCGCGTTGGTGGTGCGTCCAGATAGTCAAAAGCTTCAGCGGTAACGACCGCAGAAATTTCTGCACCGACCCCGTGCTGGCCCCAACCTTCTTCGGCACAGACAAGTCGATTGGTTTTCTTGACCGAATTGATAACTGTTTCTGTGTCAAGAGGACGTAGAGTTCTAAGATCGATTACCTCGGCGTTTATACCGTCTGCTGCCAATATATCCGCGGCCTCAAGGGCACGTCCGACCATGCGTGAATGAGAGACGATTGTGACATCGCTGCCTTCACGCCTAACCTTTGCCTTACCGATTGGAATGAGGAAATCATCCATATCAGGCACTTCAAAAGTTTCCCCGTATAAAAGTTCATGCTCAAGGAATACGACGGGGTTCGGATCTCTAATGGCGGCCTTTAACAGCCCCTTAGCATCTGCCGCATCATAAGGCGCGACAACTTTAAGGCCCGGCACGTGGGCGTACCAACTTGAATAATCCTGAGAATGCTGGGCACCAACGCGCGACGCAGCACCGTTGGGGCCTCTAAACACGATAGGGCAGCGCATTTGCCCACCAGACATATAAAGCGTTTTAGCCGCAGAATTTATAATATGATCAATAGCTTGCATGGCAAAGTTAAATGTCATGAACTCGATAATCGGCCGTAATCCGCCCATGGCAGCGCCAACACCAATACCGGCAAAACCGTGCTCTGTAATCGGCGTATCAACCACGCGCTTAGACCCGAATTCATCAAGCAACCCACGCGTAACCTTATAGGCGCCTTGATATTCAGCGACCTCTTCGCCCATCACAAATACGTGTGGGTCCCGGCGCATTTCTTCAGCCATAGCATCACGAAGTGCATCGCGGACTGTAACTTCAACCATTTTTACATTTGATGGAATGGAGGCCTCTGGCGGTGTTGGCTTAGTCATAACTGGCCCGGGCGCAGGAGCAGGTGCATCGGATTGCAACGTAGGCGTTTCAACTTTTACAGCCGGAGGTGCAGATGCAGGCGTTAAAGCGCTAACGTCTTCACCATCTTCAAGAAGCTGTAGAATAACGGCGCCGACTTTTACATTGTCCGAGCCTTCCGCAATTAAAATTTTACCGACCACGCCTTCGTCAATGGATTCAACTTCCATAGTCGCCTTATCCGTTTCGATTTCAGCCAAAATATCGCCAGAGACAATTACATCACCTTCTTTAACAAGCCATTTTGCGAGCGTGCCCTCTTCCATTGTTGGAGAAAGAGCCGGCATTTGAATATCAATCGCCATGGTCTAGGCCTCCAACAATACGTCAGTGTAAAGCTCACTCGGATCAGGCTCTGACGATTCAAGCGCGAAATCAGCGGCGTCAGATACGATTGCCTTTATTTCTTTATCGATGGCTTTGAGGCTATCATTGTCAGCCCAGCCTTCGTCCACCAAACGGTTCTTGACCGCATCAATTGGGTCCCGTTCGCCGCGGACTTCTTTGACTTCATCGCGGGTCCGGTATTTTGCGGGATCGGACATTGAGTGTCCGCGGTAGCGATAGGTTTTCATTTCCAAAATCATGGGGCCTTTGCCGGATCGGGCATGAGCAATGGCTTTCTTACTGGCTTCCCGAACAGCCAATACATTCATGCCGTCAACCTGCACACCTTCAATTCCGAAGCTTAGGCCTCGTTTGAAAAGCTCGGTTTCTGCGGAAGATCGCTCAACAGACGTTCCCATAGCGTATTGATTATTCTCGACGACAAACACGACGGGAAGGTCCCAAAGCTCTGCCATATTGAAAGTCTCGTAAACCTGTCCTTGGTTGGCTGCCCCGTCGCCAAAAAATGCTAGACTAACAGCCCCGTTATCCAGGTATTTATTAGCAAAGCCAAGGCCTGCGCCAATCGGCACCTGAGCGCCAACGATTCCGTGGCCGCCATAAAAATTCTTTTCGACGGAAAACATGTGCATGGATCCGCCCTTACCATGGGAATAACCGCCTATCCGGCCGGTCAGTTCCGCCATAACGCCTCTAGGCTCCATATCACAAGCCAACATATGGCCATGATCTCGATAAGAAGTGATCATTTGATCACCCTCTTGCATAGCATGGCGAACGCCAACAACGACGGCCTCTTGCCCAATATAGAGATGACAAAAACCAGCGATTTGCCCCATACCATAAAGCTGACCCGCTTTTTCCTCGAACCGGCGTATCAGCAACATATCCTTATAAAAACTTAGCAGTTCTTCCTGATTTGTTTTTATGGATTTCGTCTTGGCAGATGGTTTTTTAGCCATATTTCCCTCATTTATTTCATATACGAATTAAATAAATGAAAAACCGTATATTCTTGTAAGCGAAATAAAGGAAAAAAACTTTATGGGTCAAGCCAAATCGTCATTTCATTCGCACCCGAAATATATGCGTATTCGCGAGCACGCTGATCGAGTAAATCACGATTAAGGCTTTCAGCCCTAAGGGCATCGACCTGAAACTCAAGATCAGCTTTAACGTCGTGGAGAGTCTCAAGCTCCGCCGTCAAGCGCTCTATGTCATCATTATAGTCGACCCAGCTCATCAGGCCTTGAGAACCAGACAAGGCGTGGAACGCCAAATAGACATAAAAAGCGCAAATAGCCAAAATCGGCCAGGACTTTCGTATGCGCAGTAATCGCTCCATGAAGAACCCATGCATCAAGCATGGTTATCAGAGCGTTAAGTATTTAGGTTTTGGGGAAATTAAGCTGGGAATACAGCCAATTGAAGGCATGCCAGAACAGCATACGTGAAAGATCAAGCTAGAATAAGCCTAAGAACTTTGAGTTTGGAATGATTGCTGGAGATATCTGATCCGAGATTTGGACGCCATTAATCTCTAAATGGTTTTGAACTGTGCCTAATTGCGCTGTGCAATCGTCATGAGCCAGAACCAGGCGGACGATATAGGTCGCAAGTTCCGCGTCACTACCTGCATCAGGGACAGATGGCTTTGGCTGACAGACAAACATCTGGCTAGTCATGGTTAGTTTCGGACCCGGTGTTTAGGCTCGCCAACGGGCCATTGGCCGAGAACAAGCTGTCCAGCAGCGTATCAATAGCATTATCGAACATACTATCCGCGGCGCCCTGAAGTTTGCCAGCCAGAAAATCTTCAAAATCACCCGCAAGCGCGGCTTTAATGCCACCTTCGAATAGATCTTTGACCTTGCCAATATTTTCAGCGTCATCAATACGAGTTAGGTTTTTACAGCATTTCCCTCAGCATCGGAGTCTGATTGTCCTATCTGTAAGAATTTGCGTTTCTCTTTAAGCAATCTAATGGATTGTTCTAATTGTTGGGTATCAAAGAGCCCATCGACCTGAGCGATCAGTAGCTTGGCCTCTGCCTCTTCGATCAATAACTGATTGCGCTCAAGTCGAAGTTGCTTCTCTTTTTCGAAAGCTGCCTGCTCAGTATTGATTTTTTCTTCAACCGCCTTAGTTTGTTTTTCGATATGCTTGGTTGCATCCGCAATGGCTATCTTAGCCTGGATAACAGCTTCTAAATCAAGGCCGTGTTCATTATTAAAGGCTCCGCTATTTATACTATCTCGTAACGCTTCATTTGCTAATTGGAAATCGCTGGTAACGCTCGCATACCCTTTTAATGCCTCGACTTTTGCTTCAATGAACTTACCGTCATCACCGACAGCTGCCGAAGCGATGGGATTGCTCTGAATGGTTTCAATTTGTTTTAATCGTTCATGATATTTTTCCAAAGGGGCGAGGTATTCTGATCGAAACTCAGCCCCTCTAGCCGTCCAATCTATCTCTGGCGGACCTTCCTGCACTTCTTTTGATTGACCTTGTCTGATATTGTAAACTTGACCAACTGGCGTTGATATTTGCGTCTTTTCCTTTGGCTTTTCAAGGGCGCTAATATCTGGCGTCTCATATTCATCCAAAAGACTCTTTAGCCGACTGATTTCTCCATCTATAACATTAGCGAATTCATCTCCGGACGACTTAACAATGGCTCTAATTTCTGGCCCGAACAACTTCACACCCGCATCATCCAGAAGTTTATCAAAATCACTCTGAAATTTACCTGCCTCTATCTCGTGCGAAGCTTTTTTAAGCTCATCTTTTAGCTTCTGTATATCATCAATTTTTTGCGCTAGGTCTAACGAATTTTCTGGTTCGACATAATTGATTTTATTAGATGTTCCATCAAGCCGTTTATCGACGATGGCTCTTAGTTCCCGTATTTCCTCGTCTGCTTCCGCAGCTTGTTTTTCATACTTTTTACGTTTACGGCCACTTATCCCGCCTGAACTTAACTTGTCCCGAGCTTTTGCTAGTTTTTCCTCTTGTTTAATGAGCCTGTTGGTTAAACCCTCTAAACTCTCAAGTTCTTTAGGCGCAATCAAATCGTTTCTAATTCGTCGCGTTTTTTGCAGCAAGTCACCAATAACTTTAATGCCGGTTCTTGCCACTTCAATAAAATTCAAAATTTTATTGACTGTCCACTCGATAGCAGGTGCCACCGCCACAAAGGCTTTGTTTAAATTGGTCTTGATCGTCAAAGACAATTCGGCCATTGCCGCTTTGGCTTCCAAAGCACTTTGTGTGGCCTCTTTCGAAAAAACCTGCCCTAAGGCATGAGCTTTACCTATGGTTTCATCCATCGATCCTATGCCATTATTCAAAGCGTCCTTGAGGTTTTTCCCGCCCGCTTCCCCAAATACTTTTTGAGCTAATGCAGCCCGGCGGCTCTCTCCTTGAACACTTTCTAACTTTAAGAAAACGGACTTTAATACATCTTCTGAAGAGGATAACTTCCCTGATGTAATATCTTGTTCCAGCCCTAGCGCTTTTATCGCTTCAGCAGCTGGGCCACCGCCATTTTCGATAAACGCTTGAACATTATTTGCACCTTCAGATAATGCCGAGTTCATATCAGATTGAGAAATATTGGCATCACGTGCAATCGCCGAGTATTCTTGAAGCGCCTGAGAACTTACACCAATTTGATCCGCGCTTTTTTGGATCGTCGAAGCCTGATCCAGAGCAGCCCCGATCGCCTTTATCGCCGTCTCACCAGCCGTAACAGCAACCGCCGCTACTAAGTTTTTTTTCAAAGCTGATTTAACGCCATCTCCCTTGACGCCAGATATAGCAGCATTTTTTGCCTGACTTCTGATGCCATCGAAACTACCAAAGCCTGACGAAAGATCGGCCTTAAACTGACTCACAAAAGTCTTCGCATCTAAACTTTCTTCGACACCCTTTGCAACATTGGCGCCGATCACTTTCCCAGCTTCAATCGCGATACTTTGATCAATATTCAATATTTGCGGGTTGATCAGTACTTGCGTATTATTTTGGACGGCTTTTCTAAAAGCTCTGTCCGTTTTCTTACCGGCACTGTCAGCAAGTTTTTCAGCATCTTTCAAACCTCTTTTTAAAGCTGTAAGTTCTGCCTTGAATTCAACGCAAACTTCACCGGCCTTATACTTATCAGTCATAAGAAGGTCTCTTAAAATTATTGAATTTACTGTAGAAGTACTGCAAAATCCAAGTTACGTGTGTACATTGAATTAAGCTGAACATAATGTCCGATAGGAGATAAATCCTAAACGAGGAATATAATGGTATCAACCATCGCAATTTTCGCGCTTTATTTGATTATACTCATTGTTGAAAAAGTGTTCGTGAAAAAGAAATTACTCACCTCACCTAAAATTTTTGCGATATGCGCGCTTATTGTATTCCCCATCAGTTTATTGACTGGAGGCAATCCAGTTATGCTTTTTATATTTTTCATAAGCTCATTATTCATTTTGTTATATTACGCTAGCATAGTAAATTTAGTTTGGGGGGATGAGTCATTTAACAAATTTGGCGCGGTTCTAATCACCCTTGGTTTTCCTACTTTAATTGCAAGTTTTACCAAGGCCAAAGGTCAAATAAGTGACGAAACTTTTGGAGCAATACTTCTGGCTGGAATGATTGGCTTCACTCTTTTTACAGTCGGACTTCTCTTTTATTTAATCCACAAAAACCCAGAACATTACGGATCAATAGCTAAAAGAAAAGAACCGGTAGAGGACGCCAACATTATAGTCCAAACATCAACAACCCGAGTAAACATTCCGATTGAAACCGAGATTGAAACTCAATATTTAAATTTGATTTCGCACCTTTATGAATATCCAGAAAGTTCATCAACCGACCTTCGAGAGCTATTTCCATTAATGTCAAGAGACGAGGTAAAAGTAGCTGCCATCGAAGTATTTAAACAATTTTTAAATGAGAATAACTTTCATAAAGCCTCATTGCTATTAAGCTATCACCCCGTAGACGAACATGATCTTTTATCAGTAACGCGAGCCCTTGATACGAACAACCGAACAGGCGAAGTAGTTTTGCTGGAAAAATTCTATAAAATCATCCTAGAAAGAGATGAAACGGCCTACCAGAAACTACCCTGCAACTGGCAAAACATTCATACTTATCTAGCGCCACTGGAAGACGGTATCGATCAGTCGGATATTCTCGACACCGGCAATATTTACATTACAGATCTACGCGTATTCTTTGTTGGCAAAAAGGGTAGTGAGACTGTTCTCCTCGAAGACATCTCTCATATGGACCTCAAGGAAGACGCCCTTCAATTCTTCCGTGATGAAGGCCTATCCGAAATCTTCGCTTTCCCCACGGCCCATCATGCCGCCTATGCAAATCTGATTATCCGGCATTTGCTAGAGTCAACTGGTTAGCCCCCGCCTAAAATACTATTTGTCCTTTGACCCGATACCGGAAGGTTTCGGTCGTAATTATGTATCCACCCTGTTCAAACTGGATCTCCGAATAGTAATCGCCAAAAGCAAGAACATCAGCCTCTTGAGCCGTGATATTGAAATTAACCTTCCCCGATTCAGCTTCGGAAACGATTCCATTCAGCAACAGCTCTGGCTCATCTGGAACCGTGATAGTTTCAGTAACGGCCACTCCTAGAACCAAGGCACTCGCTCCGGTTAAGTCAATCGGGGCACCACTGTCTTTAAGGATCGTCACTTCTATTGGATAAGTGTCACCTTGTTTACGAATGACATCATTGGCTATGGCCATAATTATCTCTTGTTAAAAATATAAAGTTGCCCGGAGGATGTTTGTGTCATCAAAATTTTACCGCGCACCGAGACATAAGTGTTCGTCTTTTCAATACGAGCTGTGGGCACATAGTTTAAAAACCGTGCAGCAATAATTTGGACCGGATAAGGTATTCGTTCACCTGATTCAGTAGCTTGCTGATAGGCCCATGCATATCGAAACATCTAGTTCTCGCTCAGTGATATATCCGTAATCACGCCGCCCGACACTTGTTTCTCAAGTAGAACATCGCCAGTATCCTTTTCACGCAACCTTGCATGGGTTTGCGTAAACTCTTCATCCGCCTCTGACTGACGCAGGAGGCGTGAAATGATATATCCCGCTGTCCCTGTGTCAAAATCAGCAATGACAGCCTCCCAGAAGGCCCTGATGTTAATTCCAGATACATTGGTAAGCCGTAGACGAACAGTCGGAGTAAAAGCGCTAATCGGTTCTGATAAAGTCGCAATGCTCGTATCTTGCCCGATCAAATTTCCATCAATTAGGAACTCACCACTGGCATCGGGTTTTCGGATCGTCCAGCCCAGATCATTACGGATGAAGAAGAAGCGAGGGGCAACTTCCCCCTCACCCGTAACGTCGCCGCCGACCGTTCTAAAGGCCGGCGGCCAATTGGCGTTGTCCGCCAATACCCAGTCTTTCCAGCGCGCGTAAATTTCGCGAGCGGAATAGGATGCGCGCACCGGATCAAGATCAATGAATAGATCCGGCGCCGCGTTTGTATCAAATGAAATTGGCATGCAGTCATGCCCCCGCTAACTAGGCCGCGTTGAGATAGTTCCGTTCAAGAACGCCGGTCATCGGGAAATTTAACCCAGTCGCCTTGGAGATCGTAAACTCAGCTTCCACATATTGGGTCGTGTTCAGACCCATAACGCGAATGATGACAATGGCATTACTGCCGGCGCTTCGTCCGCCCTGCACATTACCATCATAATCAAAATCAAAATTGATAGAAGCTTGTCCGGAGACTAGCCCAGTAATATCGGCATCCGCATCATTTTGAACAATGATAGCGTTGGCTGTATCGATTTGGTTACCATTGGCATCTTTGAAGAACATCCAGAAGCGGGCATCTGTATCGCTGACGATGTTTGTGTTGAACGTGATCGTCCCCGCCGCTTTAAACGGAAATGTCCGCGCCGTACCCGAGTAGTTATCATCCTGAAATTCAAGACGGTTTGTATCGTTGGAATTAAAGTTATCAATAAAGACACCATCACCATCGCTTTGACGAAGTGTCCGTAATGTATCTCCAACGAAGACCATGAGGTCTTCGGCCAAGAGACCAACTTGCGCGCCGCTACCGGCGTCAATATCGCTGCTCTGTCGAAGCGACCACTGAACGAATTCATAAATTTCTTCGGCCGCCGCATTATTACCACCAATGACAACACCAAAGGCATACCAGTCAGACCCAATTTGCCGCTCACCTGCGAATGATGTCCAGCTTATGCCAACATCAGAACCGCCTGCTAGGTCACTCGCATCACCGGATGACGTACCGCCCGCCGATGTAATGTACCAACGCCCATCGGATCCTTTGACAACGTCATTGGCGGCGTACACCGTTATATCAGTCCAATCGCCCTGATTGGCATGGTCAATATATGTGATGGACATGACATCATATGGCGCAACATCAGCCGCGCCATTAGTATCACTATCGATACCTGTATCGGCCACATCAGCTTTGAGGTCAGAACCTTCAGACAGCGGGAAGCGCTGCACGTTATAAGTCAACGTTGTCGTACCAATAGACGTAGTCGTTGCTGATCCGTAGGTCTTGTTTTCTTCGCGGACATAAACCGTGAAGACTTCGCTGCGACTATCAAAATTACCATTGGTCGCATCGCCGTAAATTTGAACCGCCTCATTGGCAGGACCAGCATAGGTCATATCAGTTGTGGTAGCGTCGGCCGCGAAAGCATATTTGACTTTGTCGCCAGATGTTTTACTCGCGGCGTCAATATTACCTAGCGTAATCACGCCAACATATTCACGCAGATTATTAGCCGAGCTATCATATTCGCGCCAACCCGCGGTACGAACCAATTTGCGGGTCGCGTCATCAAGTGGCTTCCAGTCAGAGAATTTCGAGCCATTAGCTCCAAATTCAAACTGCTCTGGCGTGATCGCCAGCATGGGGAATGTATATTTGATCAGATTACTATCAGCGATCCACTCTTCCTTTGAAAAAGAATAGAGGCACTGCCCCGTCACCCCGTCTTCGGAGAGATTTCCCGCCAGTGATAAAGCCATAGTGAGCGCCGATGTATCATAGACGACTTCGGTTCCCTGATTGAGCTGATCAGGATCAGTGATAAGTGCCATGTTTTAGTCCTTTTAAATAGATGTCTCGGTAATTAAATTCACGACCTGCGCCGGATGTATCTGGATAAAGCCTTGGATCGCGTAAAACTGGCGTAATACTGTCCGCCAAGAGATCTTGCTTAGCGTAATAATCCAACCCCCTGTCACAGTATTTACGAGCCCGCGCGTCGAAACGGCTTCGGTAAAATGTATGCCAAACAGAAACCATTTATGAGGCCGGTTGACCATACGGGCGATATTCATAATTTGGCTTTCGGGCGTTCCGTCCCCATCGACCATGCCAATATCCCAGGACTTATTAGTCCCGCGTATTGTACCGGTTTTCTTGGCTGTCACTTCTGCTGCAAAATGTTCCCAGCCCGTAAAATATATCTGACCTTCATAGTGATTTTGAATGTCTGCCAATAATTGTTTAGCCTTGGCGCGAGACACATCATGCCCCCAACCAGCCAGTAAAGCCTGCATATTTTTAGCTGTCAATCTGGCAGATTTTTCCGTTTGCCCCGTCCGCAGACGAAACATGATATAACGCAGCTGATTGCGCTTCAAATTAGTTATTATCATAAACTCGATCTAATTGTTGTGTGACTGGAACGGTCGTGTCAGTTGCGGGTACGGTCAGGTCAAATTCACTGATGCGTCTTGCAAGTGATGCTAGCCGAAATGTAATGTCCGCACCGACAGGCAAATTTGCCGTAAAGGATGTTCCGGAAACCTCTGTCCCAGCCAATTCTGCATTATCGGAAACGCGATAAACTTTCACACGCGTGCCAGGGACAAGGCCGGTTATTGTGACGTCCGCATTATTCTCAATGGTAATACTAGGACCCGTATTAAGAGCTATCGATGTGCCACTCGCCCCGATGATGGTGACAGCGCCGCCAGACGAGTTTGTGACTTCATTGATTGCACATCCGTCTAAAGTGAATGTTCCGACATATCCAAAATCTAAAACGCCCGTAACCGTCAATCCAGTAAGTGTTGCCACACCTGACCCAATGAGATTGCAATCGCCCGTAATTGTAGACCCATCTAAATTCGCAGTATCATTTATGATGACTGTTGCGCCTGCGGGCAGGTTGAAACTTGCAGAACCGCTCACATCACTTCCAACAGTCATATCCCCCATACCCGAAAAAGTGGCACCCGTAATATTGACCGATGCGCCGCTATTGCTATCAAAATCGAAAGGCGCCGGTGTTCCCCAGTTATAGGTCCCGGACATTACGATTGAGCTAGACGCACTCAGCTCCAAATATACCCGCATAGCCGTGTTTGTCAGATGATAACGAGGGTCGCCCATTTGTTCGCTGGATGGCGAAATAAAGGTCTTACCCTCATCATCAAATGTTGTGTTTTCACCACTCTTACCGATTTGAAACGCACAGGCTATGAAAAAAGCATTGCTGAGCTGTTGCACAAATACATGTTTGGTATTTGTGTAAGTCGTTCCGTTTATTTCTGTAAACAAATCTTCAAGCTTAACGCCTGCCCCATAGACTTTTGGGATATTGGAACTATTTTTCTGCGTTCCAATCCGCCACGCTTGGGACACATATGACCAATTTGATGCACCGCCTTGCTGAGCTCTTTTGACTTGTACAGAGTATCGCCGAACTGCCCCTGGATCATAGGTTCCATTATCTGCATTACCGGCGGCTTGCGGGTCTATCATTAAGGCAAATGGACCCTGTCTGAACTTGCCCGCATAAGTGTCCTGGCCTCCAACGCGATATGTCCGATAATCCGTTGTGCCAGAGGACGAGTACATGCGAACTGTCAATCCATCATTTGCCAGAGTGTCTAAGTCCACCCGGTTCGGCGCGTTAAACTGACAACCAATAACAAAAATTTCTTCATTCGAAGTGAAGTCTATGGGAGTAGATCCTTCAATGAACTCCCATTGAATGCCAGATGTTTCGCCAACAGTGCTCTCTTGCCATTGCTGCCCACTCGTCGACAAAGGTATGCCGCCATTGTTTTTATTAGCGGTTGAGGAAGGCGAGCCATGTATTCATTATACCAAGCCTGGATGAGGATGTTTTGATGTTGTTGTTTTTGAACGGCTCCAACAATAACACCTGCAATTTTTGGAGTAACACTCCAAAACTCGGCCCAATCCTTATCTAGACCAAGCCATAAGTTTAATGCTTCATCCAAGACCTCACGAAGGCTGGCCACTTTTTTTCAGGGGTTGCCTCCGTGTTCGTCTCTGGATCTCCATCAAGACCATGCCAAGCCAATTGCCAAGCCTGATAAAGCGCGTTGACTAATGGCACGATCGGCGGAGATGCGGCTTGCACTTCGGCAATGGTCGCACCCGTCGTCAAAGACGTCACGAACTCAAGATCCTGTTTCGTTTTTCCTACAAATAGATCTCGCAGCCGTTCCGACCAATCTTCGCCAAATTCACGCTCTATCGCATCAATGGCTTGATAGGAAAACCGGATGACGTATTCGCCCTCCGGCCAGCTATGGGTTACATCGCCAAATACATTCATATGACCCTCTAAACTAACTTAAGTACTTGCCGCAAAGGCGCGCGTTACGGTGCCTGTTGCCTGTATTTTCATAGTGGCTGCGAATACTTCATTAATGTTGAAAGGTTCTGAAACGCCCATGTTTAGGAATGAACGCGTTAATGTATAGGCTGTCGTTCCATCATCCACTGTAATCCGAAGATCAACTGTCGTCGTGCTGCCTTGGTTTTGAACCAAGTATTGATGCACGCTATCGGCCAATGCGATATTATAGGTCACAGATCCTTCGCCCACGTCTACTTCACCAACGGAATATTCCGGAGTGCCATTAGGCGATGAAAAACATGTGGTTTTGATACGCTCCACAGATGTCTCGCCAAGCTCAGCCTGGGTCACACATGGGAATTCAACAAAGCCTGCACCAATGTCGATCTCGACGCTGACGACTTCCTGATTAAGGACTAATCCTGACATTTAAGTCTCCTGTTTTGAATATAGGTTTAAATTTCTTCGAGCCGCCAACGAACAGTTATGAGGCGCCCAGCAAGAGATGCACTTTCTGTTGGCGATATGATCGGGCCAGTCACATCCGCGCCGCGTAAAATACCTCCGCTTACGGAGATACGAGCCGTGGTCAATGTACCCGCAATAGTTTCACTCGCTTGTTGCAAAGGAAGCGTATCGTATCCACTGTCCAACTGAACTTGCGCATAAACTCGCAAGGTCGTTTGGATATCACGGTTTATATTGCTAGCCGTCTGAAGGCGCTGATTTACCGTTGGATAATCTATCACGACCGCCGGTCCTGAAATCTCAAAATCGGGTGGGAACTGCCCGGCAAAGATAGCTGAACTATCATTATAGCTATCCAGTAATTCCGTGACTGGACTTTGTGTGCTCAAATATTGGTAGAGGTCACCAACGACATCGATCATAGGAAGTCCTACGTCTAACCTTCCGCTCATCCCCGCATAGGCGGGGATCCAGCTAGAAGTGTTTCATAATATTTTTGAAAAATTGAATGCCGCAATCGGACTACAACTGGTTCCCCGCATTCGCGGGGATGAGCGGACAACGAGTTTATAAACGACTTGTGGCCCTACGAACAATCCGACCCCGTATAACTGGATCTTTTACCAATCTCCCAATCGTATGTTGAGGGCTTTCTTTTTCCGTGCCGAGTTCCTCGGCCAGAATGTTTTTATCGCGGGATTTTACGCGGAGGTTTGCAGAAACGATACTTGCACTACTGTTAGCCGAACTTACTCGAATATCGAGATCGCGACGATCAGCTAGTTCGTCTTTCGCGGCATCAATAGCCCCCTCGACAAACCTCTTAGCCTTGGAATTTACAAAGCGGTTGAAACCGCTTTTATCCAGCCGAACTGCCACGCTCACATTCGCATTCATAAGCAACGCCGATTGGATCTTGCGCCACGCCGACCACCATATAGGCTTCGCCGTCATGGGTTAAACCATCGCCCTTAAGAGGGTGAACATCTTCGCCGGTATTGAGAACATAGATAAGAGCATTACCCGGCGAAATATTTCGGCGGACGGTTTCTTCTCGGGTGTTTTCGCGGTGAAGCAATACATCACGGCTAATCGTCGTCGATGTATATCCACCTCTGCCATCAGACCCGCGCGTCGGTTGAACCCAATCGCCATGTCCGTACAAGTCCGTTAAGGCCCCGACTAGCTCTTTTCTTTGTGTTTCCATCATAGTCATAATACACTCACCATTGCTGCGCCAATGCGGTTCGCCAGAGTCTCAAACTGCTGTCCGTAAAGCGTAGAATTAAAACCCTTTTCGGCGCCCGCATCATCTGCATACACAACTTTGTGGGAACCGGACGTGATAGATGTCACGCTTGCATTTTTTTGTTTTTGAGACGCTGGCCCGTCGCCTTGGCCCTGCAGAGCAAGACTATGAGCTGCATAAAGCATGGACCCCAACTCTTCCGTTTCCTCCCAACTCGCATCCACGTAAATAGGCGCTTCGGCCAGAACAGAAATTATTAGAGCGTGATCAACACAACCAAACTCGGGAAAGCGAGCCAAAAACCCGCTTAAACTAGGCTGCGCCATTAGTCAGACTTCGACTTCGGTGCTTTAGGTTTCACCTCAACAATATCCCCGGCATCCATATAGGCAGCAATGACAGGATTGGTCACGTCGAGTTTGATATTAGCAGAAACAACGCCCGCAGCCAGGCGAACATATTCGCCGCTCTCAGTAAGAAGTATACGGGAAATGACGCCTTTGTTTTTATAAACTGGCATTACACACCATCCTCATAACCGATGGCATCGGGGCGGCGAATTTCGGTCCCGCCAATTCGGAAAATACCCGGAACTTTGAATTCCATCATGACTTGTTGTACTGGTAGAAACTTATGCGGCATGGGCATGTGGAATGTCAGAACATTAGGATCACGGCGATAGAAAACTGCGCGTTTGGTCGCACCTGCCCCGGCCGTTTCAAGACCATCAACATCACGAACCATCAGCTCTTTGCCTGTTCGCGCCGTATAAATGTTATTTTTCTTGAGATAGTTCAGGAACGTCTCGGCGCTATCTGGCACGACCTTATTGGCGAGTGCAGAAAGTGTGGCCGTTGATAGCAGCATAGTATCGCGTGGGTAACGAGATCGTCCTTGATCACCGCCGACGCCGATCAAACCGTTATTGACCATCGTAAGTGCCTGTTCGAGCGTAGCTGTTTCAAACGTTTGACCGGCAGCAAAAGGCGTGACTGATGAGCTATTATACAGGCCTTCCATGCCTTTATCGGCATCGCCGTTCAAAGCTACATTATCAATAAATTCTTCTGCCGCTCGCCGCGCTGCAGAAATCCGCGCCGTTTCCAGCGGGAAATTATGAAGCACAGATTGACTAACCTCTTCGAGCGTATAGGAATACCCAATGGCGGCGAGTTCGACTTCGCTATTAATTTCGGCAGATAAAATATCAGCATTAGGCACATCTTGCGCCCCGCCATTAATCCATTTCGCCTGACCGATTTTTTCAAGGGACCGATAAGTGATACCCTTTACCCATTCTGGGCCTTTGGTATCAACAGGGATTAACTCTGAATATTGGATATCGTCAAAGCTTTCATCCATTGCCTCCGTTTCGAATTTAACAAGCTGGCTTCGAAACTGCGCCAAAGATGTGTTATCAAGATGCATGGTTATGCTCCTATTGCAGGCGCAGTTTGACGAGCTCGCCTGAAGCGGCAGAGCTGTCAAATATTGCGTTGGGAATGGGGGTTCCGGCGAGATTAACTTCGCCAGTAGCTGGGTCATATGCTGCGGTAGTTCCCGCCATGACAGAAACTTGCGCCTCACACCAGATAATAGCGGGATGGGACATATAACCCACTGAATTACCATCGATATAAATACCGTTTTGATCTGGGTTTAGCGTCCGGTCTGCCATGGACACGCCGAGGATAGTGCCCGCCCCACCCTGAACAACTTTGTTATCTGAACTGCCCAGTGTGACCACACGGCCAGGATTGACGGAACCTTCGGCCAAACGAGACAGCCTAACCGATGTTTGCTGATCAGCGACTAATCCCGCATAAGCTTTTTGCATTGAGGCCATGATTAGGCTCCTTTCTTCCAGGCGCTAGAGAGGCGTAGTTTTCGCCGGCTCAGCGCCGCATTTAAATCTGTGTTTGACGAGGAGGTGCTAACGGCGCCGTTGAGTGTATCGGCCGCTATATGAGAGTCGCGTACAGCAACTTTATACATGCCAATTAACGCATGTTCCGAAGCGCCCTGCGCAAAACCATCGCCGTAAATATGATTGATAACCCGGCGGCGAATATCGCTATCACTCACAGTGTTCAAATCAGCGCTATCGCCAAGAACCGAACTGGCCTGCGATAGCATTTTTGCTCGGGAACGAACCTTAGCTGCAAAATCAGAATCGCCGGTTGGCGCTTTTTGCATGGCCTCAACTTCGCCCATTTTTGTTTCAAGCTCGCCGGATAATTTAGCTATAGTATCTTCCGCGTCTTTGAGCGCCGCCGCTATTCGGGCATTGGCTTCTTTTAGGGTCTCAATAGCTTCGTCAAGGGGAACTTCACTCCCATCAAGCAAAACCATATCGGTTAGTTCAGACATATTTCGTCCTTTAGTTTTAGTGTCAGAATTTTTGGTTTGGCAATCCACGCAGTCGCAAGCGGCATCGGCTGATGATCTTATTGAAATAGCGCAGTCTGGACCGCATCTAGCGTTATCGACGAGCGCAATATGGTTGCCCCGAATATTAGTTTGAACGGCATCATAGAGCTCGCCAGTAGGCGTCGTGCCAGATTCTAAGGCCACATCAGCAAAATACCCGACGGATAATTGCGTGCCCTCACTGGCTTTAATTCGTTTTATGACATCCCCATCGCGAATGGTCAGCTCAGCTTGAATAAAATCACCGTCACGAACTGGCAATCCAATAATATGACCAATAGCGCTGTCGCGATAATTTTCGGCGCTAACGCCCTGAACCGGATGTCCAAAAGTTATCGGTAAATCTCGAAAACTTTCCAACGATTCATCGGCAAAGACTTCGGCCTCAGACCGATACACCCGGTAAAGTTTATCCGGCTCCACATCATCAACACCGGATAATTCATGCCCATAATAGGTCTGAATACCGATGCGCGCGATACGAGCCGGTATGTTGAGATAACCAGTTTCCGAGATTTGTATCTCAGGCACAGAAAATCCTTCGCGGTCCCGAAAGACGCGGGGTTTTGTTTTTGGCATATTGGATTTGTTTCCAGTCATTCTCAAAGGTAGGAGAATGACTTCTTGACACATTTTCGACTATGACCCTTTATAGGGCAGACCATGAAAACCTACAAGGCACAATATGAATTTATTCCTAACATTGTGCAAAATATAAAAACCGACCCGTCATTGCCGTGGCTTGTCCCGGCAATCCACTAACTATGGTGTAGCCTTAAGAGGGATTACCTTACCGGCACGCAGGCCGGTAATGACGATGGCTAAATATTTTCTATCGCCCCCGCCTGCGCCCGCTTAAGCGCCGCTTCAGCTGCCTGAACCTCATCAAGTTGATAAAGCGGATTCCAGCTATAATCATGAGGCGCAATGGTCGCGCCGCAATGGGCAATTAATAACGTATCGAGGCGCGAGAGCGCAGAGCGAAGCCCCGTCTCTTGGCGGCCATTGATCATGTCGTAATAATTTCGAAGATCGCTTTCGCCCGTGGCGTTCATGCCGCCGGGTGATTGACCGAGAAGTTTGGTCACGGGCATACGCGCCGCAGCAGCGACAATTTCAAGGCGTTGCTGGATAAGCTCTGGTAGGTGAGCGAAGTTGACTTGCTTGCGCTCCCATTCTTCGCTGGCGCTATCGATCAGGGTGACGCCCAATATAGACTTAAGCGCCATGCCGTCAGAGTAACGTTTCTGGAGCCGTTTTAGACCGCTCTCGGTCGATAAGGTCCCGGCGAGATCGCGGACCTTGATCACATCAAGTTTAGCCTCCCCGACTAAAGCTTGGCCGTGGGCGAGCACGGTTTCAGCGTCAATGATTGGCTGATAACAATGCTGCAACACGCTTTGCCCGCCAGATAGGTCATCTGGCTCTGTCACGCCGCGAAACCAGATCAGGCGTGAATGATGTATCCGCACTTTTTCTTGGGCCATTTGGGCTTGACCGGAAACATGCGCGGGATTGTAATCATAATAAATGTGGCCGCCAAAGTTATCACTGGCCAGATTAAAGTCATCTTCTGCACCTGAAAGCTCGGAACCTTTAAACACATGAAGATAACGAATGGTCCCTGGCGCAATATCAATCCCAAGCGGCGCGGCGTTGTTCCCGCCTGTCCCGATGAAGATCGCCGCTTTACCGGTCAGCCGAGCAAGCTGCACTGCATTGTGGACTTTACCCGGTAGACGCAAACCCCTCTCTGCGGCCTGCACGGCGCTAGCCTCGGCTTCACCGCCTTGCGTAGATGTTGCCCATGCGCGCCAAGCACGGGTCATGTCATGGGCTGGTTCATCAACGATTGCTCTGGCCATCCAGCTACTGCGATATAGGTTTCCGCCATAGCCACATCAATTTGGTCAAAGGCAAACTCCGCCCCGGCGGTTTTGTCATAGGCAGGATTACCCACCCCGCTCACCAAGTTGATGAGCCGATCAGTTATTTGCATTTTAGGTCCTTAGTTTTGATATTCCGGGTGATACAAATCCAAAACACTCAATCCCGTCCCGCACATCTGCGTAATCGCATCTATGGTCGGGTCGATCTGGTCGTCATGATCGCCTTTAGGGAAAGAGAGTAGCTCGGCCTCATAGTCGCCATACCAAGGTTCAAACTTTGGCACATGAACATAACCGCAAGCCAAAGACGGCGTAGCGTTCCTGGCCCTTGTAATTTTATCGCGTGTGCGCTGCACGGCTTCGACGGGAATACCATCGCGGCGTAGATGTTGTATCAAGGCTGTACCAGAAACTTTATCTTCAATCGCCATAGCCCGTAAGCGGCCAAGACGCACATCGGGTCCCTGTGTTTGATGTTTGGCCCAAAAGCTGCGGGCGACCTTAATCAAATCAGGTTCTTCCCACCGCCCGCGCACTTGGTCAATCAAATAGACGTTAGGCCCGGCATGTTCTTTACCCCAACATTGAAATACGGAATAATCATGCTCTTGCCCAGTCTTTTGCGCCGTATCGACAAAGATTTTCCGATATTCTAAATCCGGCAAAACCGCGTAAGGTTTGAACCATTTTGACTTGAACGTAGAACCGCCGCGAACATCAGGCTTTTGCATATATTGCGCGGCAAAAGTGAAGCCGTCCCGTTTAAGTTTTTCGATATCATCACGGCTATGTTTATCAGGCCAAAGCGGTCCTTCTGGCAGGTCGTGATCCATAGCACTACCGTGGCTATATTTTCGCGGAGTTACTTTTGGATCGATCAAGACTGGCAGGCAAAGATGGTCCCAAATATCGCCGCTACCGCCGCCAAGGAGATAACCAGAAAAATCATCTTTATGCAGACGCTGCATAATAACAATTACCGGAATGTCTTCACGAGCAAGGCGAGATTTAAATGTCGTGTCCCAGCGCCGATTGACTTTACTGCGAGCCAGTACTCTTTCCGCGTCATCGGGCTTATGCGGATCATCAATAATAAGCGCACCGGTAAATCCCGGCTCCATATGCCCTGCCCGAAAACCTGTGATCGGCCCGCCAGAAGAGCGTGCCAAAATTCCCCCGCCCTGTTTGGTTTTCCAAAGCCCTTTGGCCTTGGCATCTGCTCGTAAACTCACATCCCAAAGGGACTGAAAAGCCTTGCTCTGAACCGTGTCTTTAACCGCAAGTGAATTATCCCCAACAAGACTTTCAGCATAGGAGGTGTGAATAAATTTGGCCTTAGGGTTAATCGCCAAACCCCGGGCCATAAAATCGATAACGCACATTTGCGTCTTAGTATATCCCGGCGGAATATTGATCAACAGGCGCGTGATCTTGCCTGCAAACACCTCATCCAGAACGCGCGCAATAACCTTGTGATGAGGCCCAATTCGAAAGGGTGCTCCTTCTCGGACTTCAAAAAATATTTTTGTAAACTCAATCTGGCTTTGCTCACAGGCCAGTCGATCAAGGGTTTGTAGTACAGCTTTTTGATCTGCCGCAATTATATCTTCAAGGCTCACCAGATCTTTTGACCGTGTCGGACTTGTTTCTGAGGAGGGCCCGTAAGGCATTGCGTTTCTCCGGACTGAGCGATGCAAGGGCATTCATATTATCAAATACTGGCGGCGCTGTATCTTCGCCATTCCCATAATCCAAACCAAAGCGGTTCTTCATAATGAACATAAAGACCGAAGAATTACCCTCGCGAGTCTCTGCCTGTCTCTGTCCAAGCGCTTCCCACCACGCCAACGCGTAATCATCAGCTAGCATCATAACGCGCGCAAGTTCCAACTTTTCGCCGAGCCACGTTTTAAGCGTGTCTCGACCTATCCCTATCATCTCAGCAATTTGGGCATGGCTCTTACCTACCCTACCCGCTTCAAGGATATCATCAAACATCTGACGCTCAGCTCGTTTGGTTTTGGGATAGGGCGTTTCGCCGTGAGGCGGCTTCAATTTACTCACTAAATCACCCACTTCTTGGCCCATTTCTAACTATGACAAGTTATACGCCGATCCATGAAAACCTACAACAGGGAATATGAATTAATTCCTACAAATTCATTCATTGAGCTTTGAAGTATGTAAGTACCCACTGCTAAATCTTGACGTGACAAACTTTGGCCTCGGCCCTAGGCTTCGCGTAACGTAGGAGTAATTGTGGAATTTTTCGGTGCTTTAATTATCCTTGGTCTTATTGGATTGATCTTAGTCGGGTCGGTCATGGGAATTATCGCGAATTCGAGAATTGGGCGTCTCGAAGGTCAAATTAAACTGCTGACACGACGCCTTGAAGCGTTCACATCGGGTGATCGTGTATTTCAGGCAAAAGGCAGTACGCTCCAAGCAAAACCTGCAACACTTAAAGCCGCAGCAAAAACCAAAACTGAATCTGCACGATCCAAAGACGCTGAAGCTCCGATTTCCCAAAATCCTCATACAGCAAAGCCGATCTCGATAGCCCCTAAATCAAAACCGCGGCAAAACCCCAGGACTCAATCCCCAAAGAAACCCAAATGGAGTTTTGAAGAAGAAATCGGAGCACGTTGGACAGTCTGGGTCGGCGGAATAGCGCTATTATTAGGGGCTGTATTTTTACTCAGATATACGATCGAGGCCGGATTTTTCACGCCGCAAATGCGGGTCTTAATGGCTGGCGTCATGGGCGCAGGCCTTCTTGGCGCAGGCGAATGGCTCCGCCGTCACGATGTATTGCCGGTGAAATCAGATATCAAAAGACCTGCCCTATTAGAGAATTCATATATCCCAGGCATCTTAACTGCCGTTGGTATTTTTACACTGCTCGGAACCGTTTACGCCGCCTATGAGCTTTATGGCTTTATCGGACCGATCATAGCCTTTGGCCTGATGGCGCTAATATCATTGGGCGCGCTCGCTCTCGGGCTTTTACATGGACCTTGGTTATCAGCCCTAGGCCTTGTCGCCTCTTTCGCTACCCCCCTTCTCATCCAAACAGAAGCGCCGAATGTCTATGCTCTTTTTGGGTATTTATCTATTATCAGCATGGTCGCGTGGACTCTGGCCAAGTTTCGAAATTGGGGCTGGCTCGATCTTGCGACTTTTGCAGGCGGTCTATATTGGCTCTATATGGCTCATGACGCGACTCAAAATGCGAGTCATTTCTGGATATGGCTCGGCTTCTTTGCGCTAACATTTGCAGCAAGCACATATATTGCGGGCCGCCCAAAAACGGCAAACCGCCAACTCGGCGAAATTCCGCTCGCACACACACCGATCACCGCAACAGGCGTTTCAGCTTTACTGGTCATCGCCTTACTAAGCGCGTTCAGCAACGCTGATCATGGCTTTATGCAAGAAGCCGTAATTGCTGTAACTTTTGTTTTAGCGCTGGTCGTAACAGCCTTCTACCGAGCCTCGCTTATTGGTAATTTCCTAGTCGCAACTCTTTTTTGCGCCACCTATTTTGTTATTGCCATTCCATATAATCAGAATATCGCAGAATCCTATGGTGTTGGATTAATTTTCGCTTCCATCATTGGTGGTGGCATGTTCCAAATCCTGCGGAGACCTAATAGCGTAAATAGTAAATTCTCGCCCTATCTCGGAGCATTTTCCCCGCCCATACTTTTATGGATTGCGGAGAATACCACAGAGGTAAACCAATACTTCACGCCAGCCATAGCCTTCATCATGGCCATATTACTTATCTTTGCATCAAGCCGTCTCAGACAAGTTCGAGATGATCAAATTCATGAATTTTCGCCTTACCCTTGGGCCGCAGCGTTTGCCTATTGGCTTGGTGTTGTCACACTTACGTCAGGCCTTTTAGAATCCTTAGGATTGATAGCAGGCATTGTTATATTTGCGGCGCTCTATGCCCGATTGAAATGGATATCCCTTCGTTGGGTTTCATTTGCATTTGCCATCATTGCCCTCGCGCAAATCCTATATCTGACAATACCCGTCACTAATGCCTTATCGCCCACGCTCATACTCAATGAACTTTGGATATACTTGGCCTTACCCGCCGTTATAAGTTATGCGGCGGCTTGGTTTTTTGAAAAAGGCGTCAGAGATTTACCATCCGAAGGACTTAAAGCTATAGCCCTTATTTTCGCGGCGCTGTTTTTCGTCTATCAAATCCGCCACGCCATGAATGGCGGCGTCATAACCATAGGCGAGTTTAGTTTTGATGAGCTGGCCCTACATGTCGTCACGGGGTTATGTTTTACACTTGGCGGTGTAGCGCTTAACATACCTGCCATAAACCATACTAAAGGCGTTGCCAAAAGCACTGGTGTGTCCATGCAGATCATACCTGTTCTTTTGACCGCTATTTCTTATCTCACCCTCGCAGTATTTGTTTTAGGACTTTGCTTTATCTTTGCGCCGCTCCTTAATGACAATATTAATATCAAAGGTGGCATCGTCTTTAATACGCTCATCCTCGCCTATGCGCTGCCAACTATACTAATGGCTCTTATAATTTATCTAGGCCAAAAGAAGCGCCCAGAACATTACATCAAACTGTTAGGCGGTCTAACGGCGTTAGGTAGCTTGTTTTATCTTACCAGCCAAATCAGGCGGATTTATTCAGGACCTGAAATTTCAATATTTGATCACTTCCCCGAAGGGTTTGAAACTTACACGATTAGCGCAAGCTGGCTTGTGCTGGGAATCATCTTGCTCTTCGCTGGATTGAAGCTTGGGTCACGGTCTTTACGCGTGGCGTCAGCCGTCACTATTTGCCTGACAGTTCTCAAAGCCTTCTTTATCGATATGGCGACACTCGAAGGCGTGCTTAGGGCCGTTTCCTTTGTGATCCTCGGATTGGTTTTGATTGTTATCGGCCGCGTCTATCAACGCGTTTTATTCAATCCAAAAACAATAGCTACTTCCAATTTATAATTGACGTTTATGTTCATTTCATGCTTGTGTGCTCAGGTTTTGCTAAACACTGAATTGAATGAAAATGGATAGAATATGACAGATGAAAATCAGAATGATCGCCGCGTCGGAAAACACTTTCGCACCTCCCAGCAAGATATCAAACGGGTCGAAGAAATGCCCAAAACCGCGCAAACGGTGCATCCTGCTTACCGCCTCGCCTTTGCGGATTCTGACTTTCTGACCCGTGAAGAGTTACGACCTGTTCGGCTGCAACTTGAACTTCTAAAACCGCAACTATTATTAGATGAGCAAGGCATTGAATCCACCGTCGTTGTATTCGGATCTGCTCGCATTCCAGAACCGGGTAAAAAATCAGAACGCGACTATAACGAGGCTACGCATACCGCCCTCACTAAAAATGCCAAATACTATGAAATGGCGCGCGAGTTCTCCCAGATTGTTACCAAGGCCTCTATCAAGACAGACTGCAAGGAATGGGTCATATGTTCTGGCGGTGGCCCCGGTATTATGGAAGCGGCTAATCGCGGTGCAGATGATGTTGGCGGCTGCTCTATCGCGCTTAACATTGTCCTCCCATTTGAAGCCCTGCCCAATCCCTATGTCACGCCGGCCTTGTCATTTCAGTTCCATTACTTTGCCATCCGTAAAATGCACTTTCTATTACGGGCCAAAGCTGTCTGTATTTTTCCTGGCGGGTTTGGGACCCTGGATGAATTTTTTGAAGTCATCACATTAATCCAGACCCAGCGAGTCAAACCCATGCCAATCCTGATCTTTGGCAAAGAGTTTTGGGAACCGATTATCAATTTTGAAGCTCTTGCTGATGCAGGCACCGTTTCTCACAAAGATCTCGATCTATTTCAATTCGTGGATACGCCTGAAGAAGGCTGGGAAATTATCGAAACCTGGTATAAGAACGCCTAACCAACTCCTGTTCTCATTAAGCATTCGCTAATCCTATTGCCACAATGCGCGTGACACAAACCCAATTTTCCTTAAACTAACTTGGGGAATTGGGTTTGGTGAAATGTATAGGCTATCGAAAAAATATATTAGTGAGTCCGACGGGAATTTCGGAATAATTTTTGCTGTAGTTTCAACAATATTGTTAATGTTGATTGGGGTTGCTATCGACATTTCCTCTGCGCAATCCCATTATTCAAAATCGCAAGATATCGCCGATATCGGGTCATTGGCAGTAGCTAAATATATGTCTGAAAACATGTCGTCGACTGACTCAAGATATGATTTTGAAAAACACAAACGAAAAGCAAAGAAACACGCTGATCAAATTATATCAAATTATATGGATCAATCTGTTTTCGTTAAATCAACATCAAGGTATAACATAACTAAGGAACAGGCTCAGGTCACTTTAAAGCTGGAAACAAAAACCCTTTTCATGGGCATGTTTGGTAAACAAACCTTGCCTATAGAAGTATCATCGACGTCGATACTCGCTCAAGAAGGTTCAAAGGATCTCGATCTCGTTCTCATGACAGATGCAACAGGAAGTATGATGAACCAATTAATGGGGATTCAACAAAACATGAAAGATTTCACCTCTGACCTTCAAAGTGAACTAGATAGTTCAAACTTAGAACTTGGAAGAGTTCGTGTAAAATTTATTTTCTTTCGTGACTATATGGTCGACAATGATCGACGCTGGACCAGCCGTCACATGGACCTTCAGTCTGGATTAGAGAGTTTCGGCCCCATGTATGAATCAAAGTTTTTTGAATTACCTCATGATAAAAGTAAAATGGATGATTACGTAGATTTTTTCAATGCTGATGGCGGCGGTAGTTTTCGCGAAAGCGGCTTAGAAGCTGTTGCTCATGCCTTAAAAGCCAAAGGATGGGGCAGCGGCGAGAATACCGTCAGATCTCTTGTGCTTTGGACCGACGCTACGCCACGTCCCTTAGGTGACACAGTCGAAGACTTCGCACTCATGCCTGTCACAGACCCGTTAGACGAGCCATTTTACTATTTTAACAGCGCATATTGGGACGAACATATAGGGCCCCATTTCACTGCTATGAATCAAGAACAGCGCGAAGATTATATGATCAATAAATTTTATCCAAACCGTGAAATTCCTAGCAGTTTAAGCAAAATCAAATCAAAACTCGAAAAATTCCACGAAGAAAATTCAAATGGGAAAGAAAATGTTACGACCTTCAACCTCAATATTGTCAGTGATTGTTGGGGCACAATTCCATGCGGTGAATGGGAAGAATTCAAAAACTGGGAAGGCGTCAATGTTATCGAGGACGGCGATAGCGTTTCCGCCACTGAGACATATAATAAAATTATAATCCAAGTCGCTGAAACAGTACGCAGCCAAGTTGCCGCTAGAGATATCGCAATCATAAATTAGTGAAGCTCAACCTCTGGCCAGACCATATAATATTGCGAGATTGTGTAAGGCCGCTTTTATCAAATCTCGGGCTTTATTGCGGTGCGTTCGATCTGGCCAAATTTGTGTCATTGTGCTCTCTGGCATTTGAATCAAAATACGATCGAGTGTGCTTTTTTGATCAGCGCCCAGCTCCCGCTCCACACGCCCGAGCTTTTGTATAACATCCATCTGGTAAGCTAGCGCGCCTTCGGCATGAGATAAGGAATCAATGCGTTCACGAAACGCATGGCTCCGCGAGCCTTCTGTCGCTAATAAATCAGCGTGATAAGCGTTAGCAGCCATTAGATGATATTGCTCCAGAAATGGCGTTTTGCGCTTGGGGTGAGTCCGCGCTAGCCCTTCCAACGCTTTGACACAAGCCAGCCTTTCAAGACGAATGCCATCAAGGCTAACACCGCCTTCAAAATCACGTTCAGCATATCGCGTCATACGGTAATCATGCTGCGACTTCGTCTCCGATGTCACGCTGTCATTAGCAGCCACTTCTAGGGGCGACTTTGGACCTCTGAGGTTTTTCGTCTTACGTTTTGCCATGTTGAGCCCCCTCGCCTTGCCAAGCTTCTTCACCCCAAATGGATGCAAGTCGCAACGCTACGTGCTCAGCAAATCCTGTCGTGTTGCGTTTATGCCATTCCAGTGTTTCTTTACCGTACTGGCCGGACAAATAAGCCAGCCATAATAGGTCCAATTGCAATTCTCGTTCTGTTTGGTCTTCCATGCGCTTATCCATATTTCCCAAGCGAAGAATCAATATAGTCGCCGCCTCGATTTGCATCTTGATTGCGCTTATATCCAGACCTGACGTGAGCTTCACAAAACCGGCCATTAGTTGCCGCGCCGCACACCTTCTCGTCTGGTGAGATTTGAAATTGGCACCCGCCTATTATACGGGATCTCACAACTGTTTGTTGTTTACGTAGTTCTCGCTCAGAAGAATTTTCACCTTTGAAGTAATTTCGAAAATATGTTGTCTTGCAACGCCCGCTTTCAATGGCATCAGCGCGAAGTTGTAAAAACACTTCGTAAGAAATACTGCTGCCGAAGGCCTGATTAAACATATCAGCAACATCACTCAAGGTTCGACGCGAAACCCCGACATTATCGTTGATAAATGCGCACTGCTCATCTGTAAGCTTGTTGCCGTCTTGCTTAATTTTTGACTGCAAGATTTCCTGACCGTCCCCCGTGTTCCAAGGGGCGGATACGGGATGATGTCCCATCCGTTTCTCCATGATTATGGCCTAAGGCCGATTTATTTAGATGTGAAGCTCGGCCCAATAGGTCCAGGCTTGATGCAGCAAAACAGCCAGAACTGAGATGCCAAAGGCCGTAAAAATTTCCGTAATACTTAATCTCCCACTATGACTATAATCCTATAAATTAACGATAAACATGAAACTGTCAATCATATTTCCTATTTTAAATAGGATTTAATGACCTTTTCTAAGGAAGGATTATAGGCAATATGAAAGGGTGTTTTGGCATTAATTTTTTGCAATCTCTCTTTTAAAACTTCTGTCGATAGCACGACATCTGCCACCTCTTTTTT
>JABABK010000002.1:56625-128751 GCA_014238285.1 Hellea sp. | reverse complement strand
TAATGTATAATTATAATATTTCCTATTGACAACACGTGTTAGCCTATTTATACAGGCTACAAATATGGATGAGGCAAACCCTTGGACCACACCCAATTAGATCAAAATCGGCAGAAACTTCTGGCCATGATTGATAGCCATCCAAGCTATGATTTGGCTGGCCTGTCTCGCGTGCTGGGTAAGAACCACGCCTATCTTCACCAATATATCTGGAAGGGCTCACCGCGCGATCTTAAAGAGCGGGACTGGAAAACTTTACTGGCAGCTCTAGCCGGAAAGCTACCTGATGAAACAACGCCAGATCAGGTTCGCATACCTCAATACTCCTTTCGGGCTGGTATGGGCGGCGGCGGCCTTATCTTAAATGAGGATCCAGTAGATCACATCACTCTCCAAAAATCATATTTGGAACGCTTACATCTAGCCAGCGCCGAGCTTATATCCATCGAAGTCGAGGGTGACAGTATGAGCCCTAGTCTGGAATCTGGCGATCAAGTGATGATTAATCGCAAGGATAGGAACCCAGCCAATGGCGGTATATTTGCCATTCATGATAGTGACGCGCTCGTGGTAAAGCGGGTGGAAAAAATTCCTGCGACTGACCCTACAATGTTCAAGTTGATTTCCGACAATAAAAACCATGGTTCCTATGAGGTGCTCGCAAGCGATACTAATATAGTTGGCCGCGTAGTTTGGTACGCCAGACGCATTTAAACAGCGTCATTAGACTTCAACACTTCGTGAATTCCGATTGAATTGCTTTCATCCAAGCCCAGTCTATTATATGACACTATAAATGACGAAACATGGAGAGTACTATGAGCGATTATACACCCCCTAAAATTTGGACCTGGGATTCTGAAAACGGCGGCGCTTTCGCCAATATTAATCGTCCAACGGCAGGTGCTCGTGAAGACAAAGAGCTTTCCGTTGGCAAACACCCAATGCAGCTCTATTCCCTAGCAACGCCCAACGGTGTCAAAGTCACAGTAATGCTCGAAGAGCTTCTCGCTCTTGGCCATTCCGGCGCTGAGTATGACGCTTGGCTTATCAATATCCGCGAAAGCGCTCAATTTACGAGCGGGTTTGTTGGCGCCAATCCGAATTCAAAAATCCCTGCTCTCATGGACCACAGCACAGACGAACCCACGCGTGTTTTTGAATCTGGCGCTATACTTCTTTATCTCGCTGAAAAGTTCGATGCGTTTCTACCAATGGATCATAAGTCCCGTACAGAAGCTTTATCCTGGCTATTCTGGCAAATGGGCAGCGGCCCATATCTTGGCGGAGGCTTTGGCCATTTTTACGCTTATGCCCCGGAAAAATTTGAATATGCGATCAATCGTTTTGCCATGGAAACCAAACGTCAACTCGATGTTCTAGACCAGCACCTAGCTCAAAATGCCTATTTTGCTGGTGCTGAATATTCTATTGCTGACATGGCGATTTGGCCTTGGTACGGTGCATTGGTCAAAGGCGTCTTATATGAGTCTGCTGAATTCTTACAGGTCCACGAATATAAGCATATAGTTGCTTGGGCGGATAAGATTTCTGAAAGACCCGCCGTAAAACGCGGACGTAAAGTGAACCGAGCCTGGGGTGAGCCAGAGTCACAACTACTGGAACGTCATGATGCCAGTGACTTTGACACAAAGACAATGGACAAATTAATACCGTCCACTTAGTTACTTTGGTAATTTTAGGGTGGCTCTGAGGCCACCTTCATCTTTATTTTCGAGCACAAGCGCGCCTCCATGGGACTGGACGATCGATTCAACGATTGAAAGTCCAAGTCCAATTCCGCCCGTTTCTTTACTGCGAGACGTTTCAAGCCTGACGAATGGCTTTAGGACATTTTCAAGCTCTCCTATGGGTATACCGGGCCCATCATCATCAATTTGAATATTGATGTGTTGAATACCTTGAACCACTGAAATCCTCGCCCGCTTTCCATATTTGAGGGCGTTATTGATCAGATTTAATATGGCTCTTTTGATTGCAACCCTCCGACATCTTAAAACCAATGTCGTCGAAACATCTTCATTAAACTCAACATCTTTGTTTTGATCTACATAATCATCTGAGATGCTTGCTAGAAACGCGTTCAAATTCACATTTGCTAGTGCCTCCTCACCGGAAGCATCTTTGGCCCAAGACAAAATCTCTTCAGTCATTTCCGTCATATCATGAATGGTCGAAATAAACTTGTCTTTGTCGGCCTCATCAGGAATGTTTTCAGCGCGTATCCGAAGGGCGGTCAAAGGCGTCCTTAAATCATGCCCAACAGCGCGCAACATGGAACGTTGCGTTTCTATGGTTCGTTTAAGCCGGGTCTGCATATTGTTAAAAGCGCGCGCCGCGACAACGACATCCTCCGGCCCCGTTTCTGCCAGTGGTTTTGTTTCTTCCCCGCGCCCGAGCTGTTCAGCGGCCTTGGCGAGCTCTGAAAGAGGTCTAGAAAGATGTCGAGAGAACCACAAAGCCGCCAATATAGTAAAAAACAAAAGCATGCCTGTTGTAATAAACAGCCGCGCCGGCACTGCAGGGCTACCCGTCGCAGGCACGATAGCTGTGAACCACATATTTGGGCTTAGTTTTGCTGACATTACAATCTCAATGCCTTTCCTATTGGGCGCTCCGATAGGGGGCGTACCGCCTTGATCCAACTGACCTGGGCGCCGGCGATCTGGAGATGAACCGCGCTCCGGCGGGCGATTACCTAATTTCCTTTCTCCGGGTCTTGGCGGCGGGCCAGAACCATCTCCTCTAGGTCTACGCCCGACGGCACCCGGCCCATGACGGGGACGGTGCGGCCGAACAATCACAAAAACAGCTAACGGGTCGAGACCTTTAGCTTCTAGCGCTAGGCGTAATAACCGTTCTTGGCGCTTCATTCGGCCAGCGTTTTCAAATTCTGGTTCTTGGTTTCTATCCGTTACAAAAAACGCACCGCTCAATGGCGCACTTTGAGACAAATTTATTCGGCCCCGTGACATTGAATCCGGGACATATTGCGCGTGATCGGCCATGCGTTGCATCGCTAGGCGCATTTCCGCATTGCGCGATTGGATACGCCCTTCCCCAATGATCAAGGCCAAATTCACTAATTGTGACAGTAGGATAACCCCAATGAGCAAAGTGATGAGACGCCATGCCACCGTTTTAGGAATCAAAGACATTTCAAAGGTCAGTGTGGGACATATTTATAGCCACCACCCCAAACGGTTTTAATCAAAATTGGATTTGCGGGATCTCGTTCGAGTTTTCGGCGAAGTCGGCTCACCATATTATCTATACTTCGCTCAAATGGAAATAAATCCCGACCTTTGGTAAGCCCCATAAGATCTTCTCGGGATAAGACAGTATCGGGATTGTCCACAAATACATTGAGCAGTCCAAGCTCTCCGGTACTAAGCGGCACAATGATATCATCCTCGCCGATCAGCTCGCCATGCTTTTTATTGAATACCCAATCTCCAATTTTTGCCAAAAAGTCTTGAGATTTAGGTTTATCAGACCCCGCACGGCGCAATACCGAACGAATACGAGCGACAAGTTCTCTTGGATTAAACGGCTTAGTAACATAATCATCCGCACCGAGCTCCAAGCCTACAATTTTATCCATATCATCAGTCAGAGCGGTCAACAAAATCACGGGAATATTTGTGTTTCCAGAAATGAAGCGGCAAAGACTAAGCCCGTCCTCACCTGGCATCATGATATCTAAAAGAACCAGATCAACGGCTTGACCTTGAAGTTTTAGACGTGCTTGTTGAGCATCTTCCACAGCTGTAGGGTCAAACCCGTTACGGGTCAGATGTTCACTCAGAGCGCCCCTGATATCTGGCTGATCTTCTACGATCAGAATTTTGGTTTTTCCCGTCATTAATTTCCCTCTTAAGCCATATACAAGAAAATGTCATGGTCTCCCAGCCCCGCTTTGTCGAAAACTGTCAGGCCTTTGATACAATTCGATACACTTTCTCGCTGGATTAAGAATGTGAGTCGGTTGAATGTTCACATATGATTAGACTCGCGGAGAATGTTCATGCGTAAATTTTTAATTTTAACGACAGCAGTTCTTGCTTTAAACGCCTGCAGCGGCGGCAGTACGTCAACCGACACCCCGATCGTCATTACGCCCATAAATACAGCGCCAGTGGTTGCGAGCGCAAATCCAGACCAAACAGCTACAACAGGAGCCGCAATTGACTATGACGCGACACAAGGCGGCACAACGTTTACAGATGCTGACGGCGACACGCTTACCTATACGGTCGCATATGCACCGGACAGCAATGGTCTAACAGATACAAATGGAACCATTAGCGGCACACTGACAGACGCTGAGACGACCACTATTACCATTACGGCTAACGATGGAAATGGCGGCAGTGCAAGCGATGCCTTCACGATCACTACGAGCGCGGCGACCATTGACCAAGACGCTATCCAAGCGCAGTTCGCCGGTCGAATTGATCTAGAAAATATGGATAATTACGCCAATCAAGCCGTACCAAATTATATCAACAAGTTAAATGAAGGTGGCAATCCTGTCACCGATGGGGGCGCGACCTTAGGCCGAGTCCTCTTTTACGATGTGGCGCTATCAATTGATGACACAGTCTCATGCGCAAGTTGCCACATACAAACGCACGCCTTCAGTGACCCCGCCCTGGTTAGTGAAGGCGTGCAAAATGGCCAAACTGGCAGACACTCCATGCGTTTGATCAACACGCAGTTTGCAGATGAAGATAATTTCTTCTGGGATGAACGCGCTGCCAGTCACGAAGCTCAAGAAACCCAGCCTCTACAAGATAATAATGAGCACGGGTTTAGCGGATTAAATGGACGTCCGAATTTTGATGACTTAGTCGCGAAATTAGAAGCTCTGGAATATTATCAAGAATTTTTCACCTTCGTCTTTGGCGATGCAAATATCACCGAAGAGCGGTTACAATTAGCTCTGGCTCAGTTTTCCAAGAGCATTTTTTCATTCGATTCAGAATTTGATATAGGTCGTGCTCAAGTCAATAATAACGGACAAAATTTCCCTAATTATTCCGACGACGAAAATGCTGGAAAACAAATATTTCTAGACGCCCCCAATCAGGGCGGTGCAGGTTGTCAAGCTTGTCACAGAGCCCCGGAATTTGATATTCGGCCCGGCAGTGACCATAACGGCATTTTTAATGTTGCGGGATCCATCACCGAATTTGATTTAACCGTTACTAGGTCACCGAGCCTTCGGGATTTAGCCGGCCCAGACGGGACGCCTAATGGCCCATTTATGCATGATGGTTCTTTGGATACCTTGTTAGATGTTGTGAATCATTACGATCAAATACAGGCCCCAGATTCAGAACCACCGCTAACGGAGTTTTTAGACACAATTGATAATCGTTTAAGACCCAATGGAAATCTACAAAACTTAAATTTGACAGATAATGAAAAAGCTCAACTCGTCGCGTTTTTGGAAACCTTGACCGGGTCAAACGTATATACTGACGAGAAATGGTCAGACCCATTTACAGCACAATAACTCTTCTTGAAAATTAAGAAGCGGAAGCACTGGTTACAGATACTTCCGCCTCATCACCGACGTAATGGTGCGGGGGGGGGGTATTTTACGCCGGTGTTTCTGTGTGCATTCGCACTATTTTTTGAAGGCAGACGCACGGGACTAGACGGCCCCTGCCTTCTACTGGTGTGATTATGTGGGGGGTCACACCAGATCTCTACAAAGCAAAATTGTTAGAGCTAGAATTTTTAAATTCGATATCATGAATTTTATATGAGCTGAGCAAGCTTCGTCGCTATAGTTCCCTAAGATCGAATCCCGTGACTCCAGAACGTCATACTCTGACGGAGACCTCAGCCTTGTATTCATATTAGCTCCCACATTACGATGAGCAATTAAGTTTCAGTAGCAAGCCGATTGCTTACCTACAAACATACAATGCAGGATTTATTAGGAATTTGAAGTACGTACACGCACTTTGTTGATTACTCAACTCAAACATGCGGTACATGTCGAACAAAAAACCTTCTAATCATTTGAAAATATTGCGTTAATTATATTAACGGCTTATTATTCATATATACAGAAAATCAATCAAACACCGCTATTAATCAAAACTTAATCTTCGCACAAACGTCTAAAACTTAAATTGATCCGTTGATCAACTTCATGATTCCTGAAAAATCGAGATCATCTTTGCCCATAGACTCCATCAATGAGTAAAGCGCCTCAGCTTGTGTCCCTAGCGGCGTTGCGGCGCGAGCAGTCGTAGCCGCCTCTTGCGCAAGACGTAAATCCTTAAGCATCATCGCCGTAGAAAACCCGGGTTTATAGCCATTATTAGATGGTGCAGATGGCAAAGGCCCTGGCGCCGGACAATAGCTCGTCATGGACCAATTTTGTCCACTCGCAGTACTTGAAATATCATAAAAAGTTTGCGCGTCTAACCCAAGACGTTCAGCTAAATTAAATGCTTCACAGGTCCCGATCATATGAATACCAAGGAGCATATTATTTGCGATTTTAGCGACTTGCCCATTACCAGCATCACCAGCATGGAAAACATTTTTCCCCATAATATCAAGGAGTAGCTTAGCACGCTCAAAAGCCTCTTTTTGCCCCCCACACATAAACGTCAACGTCCCAGCCGCCGCGCCTCCAACGCCGCCAGATACTGGCGCGTCGATCATCGCAAAACCCTTATGCTCAGCGGCCGAAATCACAGCCCTCGCCGTGGCAACATCAATCGTCGAACAATCGACAAACAAAGTCCCAGATCGAGAATTATCAAAGACACCGCCATCATCCTCGTAAACCATTCGGACGTGCTTTCCGGCCGGAAGCATTGAGATGACCACATCAGCTTCGCTCACAGCTTCACGCGTGTCTTTGGCAGCCCGGCATCCAGCTTCAACAGCGCGGGCAACAGCCTCAGATGAAATATCGAGAGCTCTGACATCATGCCCGGCTTTGGCGAGATTACTCGCCATGCCAATACCCATATTTCCTAGGCCAATAAATGCGATAATTGTCATGATTTACTCCAGAAATTGCAATACTGGTTTTGCTATTTTCTTAAACAAACGCTCTGTCTGTGTCTTAGTTACTTTCTTTGGCGTTTCGTGTGACCATTTCGGATTACGGTCTTTATCGATAAGCTGTGCGCGGATACCTTCGTAAAAATCTTGCGTCTTTAGGAAGTTCATTGAGATATTCAGCTCCATTTCCATGGCTTCACGAAAAGTAAGCTGAGCGCCGTCCCTTAGAGCCTTATGAGTTGTGACTAGAGCTAAAGGCGACTTTCGTTTCATAGACGCCAATTGCTTAACGGCCCACTCGCTTTCATCATCAGCGAGAAATTCAAATATTTCGGCGACAGTCTCACCAGTAAAAGCCCCTATAGACCCAGGCGCATCATCAGCCTTTGGTGGAGCTTTGACATATTTTGACATTACATTGAGAACAGCTTCGTCTGTGCCGTCAAGTTTGGCCTTTCCAAGCGCTTTGACGAAAGCTTCGTGTTTGGATGTAGGAATATAGGCGTTGGCAATTCCGAGAGCGCATACATCCGCTGTCTTAATCCGCGCGCCAGTGAGACCCAGCCACATACCAGTTGTCAGTCCGAGGCGCGGGAGAAAATGACTACCCCCAACATCCGGGAAATACCCAATTCCAGTTTCGGGCATGGCAAATAAGGTATCATCCCCTGCGACGCGGTGGCGACCATGCACAGATAAGCCAACGCCGCCGCCCATGACTATACCGTCAATCAAAGTGATATAAGGCTTGATATAACGCTGGATCAATTCATTAAGCGCATATTCGACGCGCCAAAATTCCTGGGCCTCTTTACCGTCTTTTTTGCCGCTATCATGGAGCATGATAACGTCGCCGCCGGCGCAAAAGGCTCGATCTCCTGATCCTTGAACAAGTACCGCCCCTATGTTTTCATCATCTTCCCATTCAAGCATGATTTTGGTGATGGCTTTGCACATATCAGTCGTGAGAGCGTTAAGCGCTTTAGGCCTGTTTAACGTGATAACGCCGAGCTTGCCGATAATTTCCGTTTGGATTTCTTTTGTCATTTTAACTTCAAGTCCTTTTCACTGTCATCCCAGAATTGATCCACGTCTATCCGGGATAACATCAGTTGTTTATTACTGCCGCATCATACTGCGCGAAATGATAACGCGCATAATCTCATTTGTGCCTTCAAGGATTTGGTGGACCCGTAAATCCCTGACAATACGCTCAATGCCATATTCGGATAAATAACCATAACCGCCGTGAAGCTGAAGGGCGTCATTTGCGATCTTACTGGCTGCATCTGTAGCATAACGTTTTGCCATAGCGCAGGCCGCGCCCGCATTAGGAAGTTTATTATCAAGCATATTAGCCCCGCGATAAATCATCATGCGCGAAGCTTCGAGCTCTGTTGCCATATCCGCTAATTTAAACTGCGTGTTTTGAAATGCGTTGATGGATTTTCCAAATTGCTTGCGCTCTTTGGTGTAGTCCAACGCCGCATCGAGTGCCGCCTGCGCGCCTCCAAGTGAGCAACAACCGATATTAATTCGGCCGCCATCAAGCCCGCTCATGGCAAATTTAAACCCATCACCTTCCGCGCCAACACGATTAGAGACCGGAATTCGGCAATCCTCAAATATAACCTGTGCGGTGGGTTGTGCATTCCACCCCATTTTCTTCTCATTCGCGCCAAATGATAATCCCGGCGTGCCTTTTTCCACAACAAATGTAGAAACGCCGCGCGCGCCATCATCGGATGTTCGCGCCATAACGACATAAATATCCGACCACCCCGCGCCTGAGATAAATGTCTTAGTGCCGTTAAGCACGTAGTCGTCTCCATCCCGAACAGCTTTAGTAGACAATGAAGCCGCATCAGACCCGGCCCCCGGTTCCGTCAAACAATAACTCGCAATATATTCAGCAGACGTTAGCTTTGGCACATAACGGGCGCGCAGCTCATCACTGCCATAACGGTCCACCATCCACGTTGCCATATTATGGATCGTCATCATGGCTGTGTGAGAGATGTCGCCTCGAGCGAGCTGTTCAAAAACCAAAGCGCTATCAAGCCGTGTTAAAGCCGTCCCGCCATGCTCTTCGCCCGAGTAAATTCCCATAAAGCCAAGTTCGGCTGCTTTTTGAAAGACCGCTCGGTCTAGGAATTTTTCCTCATCCCATTTCTCAGCATGAGGCGCCAGTTCATTGTCCGAAAACTGCCGCGCCATATCCTGTATGAGAATTTGTTCTTCTGTAAGCTGGAAGTGCATAATCTACCTTCTAACCGCTCATCCCGGCGAAGGCCGGGATCCACGCTTTATTCAAATCATAATTTTAATCAAAATTCAAATTACCCTAGCCCAAATGAAAGCGTGGACCCCGCTCTTCAGCGGGGTGAGCGATAAATCAAAACGTTGGAATAATAAATGCACTATCATCTGTTTCGCCTTCAGGCCAGCGCTGTGTGACGGTTTTAACTTTGGTGTAGAACCTTACGCCTTCCATGCCGTACTGATTGGCATCGCCAAAGGCTGAGCGTTTCCAGCCGCCAAAACTGTGATAGGATACTGGTACCGGGATTGGCACATTGATACCAACCATGCCGACTTCAACTCGGTCCGCAAATTCACGGGCTGCGCGGCCATTTTGGGTAAAGATCGCAACGCCATTACCATATTGGTGAACAGATGGCAGGCGCACGGCTTCTTCAAATGTATCAGCGCGAACGATTTGAAGAACCGGACCGAAGATTTCTTCGTGATAGGTTTTCATGCCCGGCTTGACGTGATCGAGTAGCGTTGGGCCGACGAAGAAACCATCTTCATAGCCTTGGAGGGTGAAGCCCCGTCCATCGACTAAGAGCTCACTGCCCTCTTCCACCGCAAGATCAATATAGTTTTCGATATTGGCTTTATGGGCCGCCGTAACAACAGGGCCATAATCAGCATCAGGATCCGTCGAAGTTCCTATGCGAAGTGCTTCGATAGCCGGGAGCATCTTTTCAAGGAATTTCTCAGCCGTTCCCTCGCCCACTGGTACAACAACTGGCAACGCCATACAGCGTTCGCCTGCTGAGCCAAAAGCAGCGCCAAGGATATCTTTAACCGCTTGGTCCATATTAGCGTCAGGCATGATAACGCCGTGATTTTTCGCCCCGCCCATACACTGGGCACGTTTACCGTATTTCGTGGCTTCAGAATAAACGTAATGAGCAATATCGGATGACCCAACAAAGCTGACGGCTTTAATTTCAGGATGCTGAAGGATCGCATCGACCATTTTTTTGTCGCCGTTCATGACATTTAAAAGCCCAGCTGGCCCGCCAGCTTCAACAAAAAGTTCAGCCAAGCGCATAGGTACGCTAGGGTCCTTTTCAGATGGCTTGATGATACAGGCATTGCCTGTTGCGATGGCCATAGCGAACATCCAGCAAGGGATCATGGCCGGGAAGTTAAACGGCGTGATGCCCGCAACAACGCCCAGCGGTTTACGCATAGAATAGACGTCAATTTCAGGACCCGCACCATACGTATGCTCACCCTTTTGAGTATGAGGAATGCTGCACGCAAATTCAATAACATCAATGCCGCGCATGACATCACCACGGCTATCGGCGACGACTTTACCATGCTCGGATGATAAAAGCTCAGCTAGTTCATCCATATGGGCCTGAACCAGTTCTTTATAGGCAAACATAACGCGCGCGCGTTTTTGCGGGTTTGTTGCAGCCCAAATGACTTGCGCGGCTTCGGCTGAATCTACGGCAATATCGAGCTCCGACAGTGTACCAAGACTGACCTTGCGCTGAACCTGTCCAGTATTTGGGTTATAAATGTCAGTGGTGCGATCTGATGCGCTAGCGACATGTTCGCCATTGATGAAATGTCCGATAGTTTTCACGGTAATCTTCCTTTAAATTTAACCGCAATTTATATAGGTATTTTCACAAGTAAATATATGATATTGCAGTTTTGAACTGCGTTTTTGCAGGTAAAATCAAGGAAACAAGGATGATTCACTGGGACGACCTTAAAATATTCCTAGCGGTGGCACGCCGTAAAAAGCTCACCCTCGCGGCGCGCGAACTCCATATGGATGAGACAACCGTATCTCGGCGCCTCAAAAGGTTAGAAGATGCGCTCGGACAAACCCTGTTTGAACGCATGCGCTCCGGGCACGAAATTACCACCCATGGTCAGACGCTGCTGGTTAAAGCAGAGGAAATGGAACGACAAGCTGACGCCATATCAGTGCGCCAAGGCGGTTCAGCCCAAAAACCTTCGGGAAGTCTTAGGATAAGTACCGCAGAAGGCTTTGGCGCCTATGTTTTAACGCCATTGCTCGGAGAGTTTAGAGACCAATATCCCGACATTGAAATTGATCTGGTTTCAGGCAGTGGATTTCTCAGCCTGTCACGCCGTGAGGCTGATGTCGCGATTGGTTTGTCTCGGTCTCGGTCCAAACAAATCATATCGGAAGTCCTCTATCCCTATCATCTTTATATATATGGCAACGGCACTCAGACCGATATCAAATCCATCAACGATTTAAAAAAACACACGCTGATCGATTATATCGATGACTTATTATACTCGGAAGAGCTACGATATTCTGTTGAACATCTACCAACCTTAAGTCCGAAAATACGAAGTACATCCATCATTGCGCAAAAGCGCCTTGTCGAAACTGGCGCAGGCATTGCTATTTTACCAGAGTTTATGGCCGACAATAAAATCATCCAATTATTGCCTGACAAAATTAAAATTCGGAGGCAATTTTGGTTCTCGACACACCAATCTCTGGCCTCACTCGGCAAAGTCCGAGCTTTTAAAGATTTTGTGACCAAAAGACTGAGCGGAACTGCGCTTCCCGTTTAACATCATATGTAATCAGCCCATGAAAAAGGCCCGGTGTTACGAATAACGGTCCGAGCCTTTTAATTTATACCGGAACGGGGCGCGTTGGCCGGTATAAGATTAGCTAAAACTGAAGCTCTAACGCTTCGGCTCTGTGCTGACGCGTATCTACTTAGTTCAGATGAAGATATCAATAGGTAAATTCACCTTAGTGCTTCGACAGATGAAATTGCAGACCGATATTTAATTTCAAAGGACTAGCCAATCATCTGCATGACAAGCCAATCCGCGATAAAGGCAGGTTTTTCTTCGCCTTCGATTTCTGCGCTGACAGCATATGTAATCAAAAATTGTCCCGGTTTCTTTTCAATAACGTCTTTAAGCATGAAGTTGCCACGAACCTTTTTACCGACTTTAACAGGGGCTAAAAAACGGACTTTTTCAAAACCGTAATTCACGCCCATAACCACGCCTTCGAGCGTCAACCCAGCTTTTTCCGAAAATTTTGATAAGAGTGATAACGATAGAAATCCGTGTGCAATAGGCCCGCCAAAGGGTGTCATCTTCGCCGCTTCTGGATTGACGTGAATAAACTGATGATCTTCGGTCACGTCAGCAAATAAATTCACTCGATCTTGCTCAACGGATACCCAGTCACTTTGGCCGATAGGCTTACCGATTAGATCCATAACTTCGCTTGGTTTTACATGCATATTCTAGTCCTCTTGTGCAATTTCAGTGATCATATCCTGGATTGGTTCGTTGTAATTTTCGCATAAGGCCAGGCAGAACTAGACTATCGCCCAGGCCTGGCATAAAGGCAGGAGAACCTTGTTGATAAACTTTGTTACCCATTTCAGCAGGCTCTTCATGTAACTGACCTTCGGAACCAATAGACTGCGCAAATATTTGCGCCTTACAAGCCATCTCAAGGAAATACATCCGCAAAAAGGCTACGCCGCAGGTCTTACCAAGCGTTAAGGTACCGTGATTTCGCAGGATCATCAGGCTTTTCGTGCCAAGATCATTGACGAGACGTTCGCGCTCATCGAGCTCCAGCGCAATGCCCTCATAGTCATGATAGGCAATGTCGTCATAAACCTGCATTGAAAATTGTGAGTAACGGCGAAGGCCCGGCTTTTGGATAGAGACCGCAATGCCATATGGCGTATGAACATGAATGACACATCCTGCATCTTCGCGCGCCATGTGAACCGCGCTATGGATCGTAAATCCAGCTGGATTGATAAAATAAGGGGAGTCTTGGCAGATGTTGCCTTTGACATCGATTTTCACAAGTGACGAAGCGGTCATCTCGTCAAACATGACACCATAAGGATTGATCAAGAACCGTTCTTCACCATCTTCATCCGGCAAGCGGGCTGAAATATGGGTAAACACTAGGTCTGTCCATGCATGCATAGCACAAAGACGGTATGTTGCGGCGAGGTTTTTTCGCGTTTCCCACTCTTTATCGCTTACCTTACCTTCTAATCTTTCGATTGTGGTTGGGTCTGGAATATTAAAGCCAGCATCACTTCCAAGCGCCATTTTCATCATCTTACCTCATATGAACTTAATTGCGTATCCCTTATGGTAGGAAGATTGAGAAAGCGCAAGCCGATAGAAGGCTGGATAATTCGATAATTTTGGGCCATCCTTAGTCAAAGGGAGATATTCGATGCCATTCACACTTCAACAACTGTCCGATCTTGAGGATATAAAACAGCTTAAATCAGCCTATTTCAGATGCATTGATACGGGTGGAATGGAGGAACTGCGTACGCTTCTCACAGAAGACATCAGTATTGACCTACGCGGTGGTAGCTACCGCGCGAGGCTGACAGGCCGGAACAATATGGTCAATTTTATTGGCAGCGCTTTTAACAGTGACGTTATCGCCATGCACCAAGGCCACGGCCCAGAGATCAGTTTTGTGGACGATGACACTGCCAAAGGACTTTGGTATTTACAAGATATCTTCATTGATCCCATTCGTAAAACCAATACGATTGGGTCATCGATCTATAAAGATGTCTACAAACGCGAAAGCGATGGCTGGAAAATCAATGTCAGCGAATATGACCGTATTTATGAAATGGTCGTCCCAATCGAGGATCTTTCCAATATTACCTATAGTCATTTAAGCAAACATGGCTGGCCACCCGAAAAACGGGTGGATGTCATGCCATGGCTAGAATTTTACGACTGAGCAAATGATTTAAACGCAGCTATCTGCCGCAACGTAATCAAGGCCTAAGGCCTCGCCAACGGCGGCGTAAGTCAGTTTGCCTTCACAAACATTCAGTCCATTGAGCAAATGCGGATCAGCTTTTAGAGCCGCTTTCCAGCCCAAATCAGCAATGCGCTTGGCATGGCTCAAAGTGGCTGCATTAAGTGCATATGTTGATGTCCTCGCAACAGCGCCAGGCATATTAGCCACGCAGTAATGCACAACGCCGTCAACCACATAAGTTGGATCTTCGTGAGTTGTGGCTTTGGAGGTTTCAAAACAACCGCCTTGGTCAATGGCAACATCTACCAATACACTGCCATCCATCATAGTCGATAACATATCGCGGGAGATAAGCTTAGGCGCGGCGGCACCCGGAATAAGCACGGCCCCGACGACCATATCGGCCTGCGTGATCAAATCAGCTAAAACAGCGGGCGTTGAACGAATGACTTTTGCACTGGCGCCAAAATGGGAGTTAAGACGCTCCATGACAGCCGCTGAACGATCTAAAATAGTGACGTCAGCTTGAAGGCCAACCGCCATTTGAGCCGCGTTAAAGCCGACATCACCGCCGCCGATCACGACGACTTTGGCGGGCGCAACACCTGGTACGCCGCCGAGAAGCACGCCGCGGCCGCCGCCATTTTTCTGAAGCGCCGCAGCCCCAACTTGAATAGAAAGACGTCCAGCAACTTGGCTCATTGGTTTAAGAAGTGGCAAGCCACCCTTCGAATCCGTAACCGTTTCATAGGCAATACAGACCGCGCCAGATTTAATCAGATCTTCGGTTTGTTCTGGATCGGGCGCCAAATGCAAATATGTGTAGAGAATTTGACCGGGGCGAAGCATAGCGCGCTCAACGGCCTGAGGCTCTTTGACCTTAACAATCATTTCAGCCATATCGAAAATTTCCTTAGCCGTTGCTTTAATGCTCGCGCCTGCATCCTTATAGGCTTGATCAGACGCGCCAATGCCAGCACCTGCATTTGTTTCGACAATCAATGCGTGACCGCCATGTACCAACTCCGCTACGCTTTCAGGCGTTAAGCCTACACGATACTCGTGATTTTTAATTTCTTTTGGAACACCTATGAGCATGAAAATCTCCCGAATTACTCACAGCCATGATATTACGAAACAACTAGATATTCTTTCGATAAATATTGATAAAACCGCCATTTATTAGTATATTTATCGAATAAACTTAAATTTTAACGGAAAAATTCCGATGTTTGACGCCATAGATAGGAAATTATTATCCGAACTACAAAGCGATTGTCGGCAATCCATTGCTGATATTTCCGAAAAAGTCGGCCTCTCGCCGTCCGCTTGCCACCGCCGTATCGGCATCCTTGAGGACAAAGGCATTATTGAAAGATATGCCGCGCGCCTTAACGGTGAAAAACTCGGCTACAACATGACATTTTACGTCGAAGTCTCACTCGAAGGTCAGTCAGAGATCATACTATCGGCTTTTGAAAAAGCAGCCCTCGCTAGGCCTGAAGTTTTAGAGTGCCACCTCATGACCGGAGACGCTGATTATTTATTAAAAGTTGCGGCCCCTAGCACGACAGATTACGAACGCATTTACAGGCGAACGATAGCTGCTTTGCCCAATGTTAGCCGCATTAAATCATCTCTCGTGATGAAAACCGTTAAGCGATGGTACGGATATCCACCTAACCCTGACAAATTGTGACCAATTCTTCATCGAAACAAGTAAAAAAACAACAATTCTCCCATAGACCTTAACAGGCAGGTTCGTTATCTAGTTTGCATAAGAAGAATCTCCTTGGGGTCGAAAGGTCAGTCCATTGTCTAAAAGACTATTGCAAGCCGTATACTTAGCGGCGCTGCTGGGCAGCCCTCTGGCCGGACAAACGGTCCTCGCCCAATCATTCGCGACGAGTGATCGTAAACTAGATCTGGCGGATAATAGCCCGTATAGAGATCCGGATTTAATTTACTTGGAAGCAGATGAGCTCATCAATGATGAAACTGCTCAGGTTCTAACCGCTAGAGGCGAAGTTGAAGGCCGTTATCAAGACAGAACCTTGCGCGCTGATCAAGTCGTTTATTCCCTCAATACTGGTATCGTTGTGGCGACAGGAAATGTCGTATTAGTCAATTCTGATGGCTCCAGCCAATATGCCGATAAATTGGAACTCTCAAACGAATTAGAAGCCGGCAATGCGGCTGATTTCACATCACGCACACCCGGCGGCGGCATTATGGGAGCGGCCTTTGCGGCACAGCGAACAGATGAAGGCGTTGATTTATATAACGCCTATTACACAGCCTGCGAAACTTGCGCGGACAAGAAGAACCCAACTTGGCAAATCAAAGCGCGACGAGTCACCCAGGACAAAGATCGCAATATGATAAAGTACAAAGACGCGGTTTTTGAATTATTCGGCGTACCCGTCTTATACACACCCTTTCTGGCTCATCCGGATCCTAGCGCCGACAGAGCTAGCGGTTTTCTCAGCCCATTTGGCGGATTTTCTTCGTCACGCGGCGCATTCATTGAGGTTCCTTATTACTTTGAACTGGATGATTATTCCGAACTTACACTCACACCCCATATATTCAGCAAAGTAAATCCGTTGTTAGGCGTCGAATATCGACGAAAATTTCACTCTGGGGAAATTAATATTGACGGATCTTTGACCTATGCCAGTGCCTTTGACAAAGACGGCGATCCATTTACCGCAGATGACATATTCACAAAAGGCCCTAATAGAATCCCCGCTGACGGGCCGATTGGTAAACGATTAAGGTCGCATTTTTTCGCAGATGGACAATTTGAAATCGCAGAAAATTGGGATTGGGGTTTTACCGCACAAGGCACGTCTGATGATCTTTATACAAGGCGATACGGGTTATCTGGTGCTAGGAAAGCAGGTCTTTATACACCTGATAGCCTTCGACTAATTTCGCAATTATATGCCTTAGGTCAAAGTGATAATTTCAGAGTTTCAGCCAGCACTTACGGATTTCAAAGCTTACGAACAAATATTCAAGACGATCCGTTAAACATAGGGGATTATAGAATCGGTAGTGAGCCCGACAGCGCTCTACCAATTATTGCCCCAAAATTAGAGTTCTCTCACTACCTAACCGACCCTTTTGTCGGGGGTCGCCTGCAAACTTTCGGCGACTTTACGATGCTAACGCGCAAAGAAGGTGATGATTATCGCCGAGGAACGGCAGGCCTAAATTGGAACAAGTCATTTATTTTGCCAGCGGGCATAGAAGCGAAGCCTTTTGGCGAAGTTCGATATGATAATTTTGAACTGACTCCGTATGACGCAACAAACGATGAGGATCTTAACAAGATAAAATTTGATCGAACTCTTGGTCAAGTTGGTCTCGATCTTAGATGGCCTTTTATCAACTCTTCTGGAAATGTTGATTTCATTCTAGAACCTCGTGCCATGATAACTCAAAACTTTGGGAACACGAAAACAGATCGGTTGAGACTGGACCTTAACAATGATGGTGACTTTCGAGATATGTCAGAATTCGATTATTTAGAAGATAGCCTAGACATAGACCTTGATCATAATTTGCTGTGGTCACCGAATAAATCCACGGGATATGATCTTTGGCAAAAAGGTTTTCGCGCCGATATAGGTGGCTCTGTAAGCGCTCTGTGGGGTAATAATCACGCCAGCTTATTTTTGGGCCAGTCTTACACTGACAATGTCGAAGATGTTTTCGAGATCGAATCGGGCCTGGTTAGCAGTGTCGACGTTTTTGACAACGTTACAGGCGATCCAATCCTTGACCCCGATACTGGCTTACAATTAACAAATTCCGTCAACAAATCTGATCTTGTTGGACAGTTTGAACTAGGCCTATCCAAAAACTTCACCTTTGATACACGCGTGCGTTATGATGATGATGATAACAAGTTTCGGCGCCTCGATACCGGATTTCGCTATAATAGTGAAAGATTTCGGGCCGGTGTTCGCTATTACAAAGTCGACAAAGCTATCGAAATTGACGAAGAAGTTATTCCGGCCGAAGAGATATCAGGATCAGTCGGGGTCAATATTAATAAAAATTGGAGCGTTGGCTACAGAGCTCGGCGCGATTTAGATCAAGATATAACAAGATCTCAAGCCCTAACCTTAGCCTTCAGAGATGATTGCACGTTGATAGAACTCACCTACAATAAATATGATTATTCAGGCGATGTCGTTAGAGATACCAGCAGCATTGGCATTAGAATTTCACTATTAACCCTTGGTCAATTTGGCGGAGATAATCGCAGCGACAATTACTAACCGACAAAAGATTTTTCGACGACAAATTCGGCTGGTGATGAATTAGAGCCTTCGGTCAGACCAAAGGTTTCAACGATAGCTTTTGTATCATTGATCATATCCATCGACCCGCAAATCATCGCCCGATCTTCCTTGGGATTCATAACTGGAACGCCAGCATTTTCAAACAACTCACCGCTTTGAAGCAAGGTCGTAATTCGGCCCTTTAGAGGGTATTCTTCTCGGGTAAGACTTGTGACGTGTAATAGTTTATCGCCAATCATTTCCCCGACAAGAGGATCTGTCCTAAGGTTTTTAACAAGGTTGAGGCCATAGGATAATTCAGATTTTTGTCGACACGTATGGGTCAAGATAATCTCGTCGAAGCGCTCATAAGTATCTGGGTCACGAATAAGGCTGGCAAATGGCGCGATACCTGTTCCTGTGGAAAACATATATAAACGCTTTCCAGGTAGTAGCGCATCCAGAACTAAAGTCCCAACCGGCTTCTTAGCTAGAAAGACTTCATCACCTTCTTTGATCTTTTGCAGATGCGATGTCAGGGGCCCATCAGCGACTTTAATAGAATAAAAATCCAGCTTATCATCCCAAGACGGGCTCGCAATGGAATAGGCCCGCATAATAGGTTTCTTCGCCCCTTCAGGGTGAAGGCCAATCATAACAAATTCGCCTGAGCGGAACCGAAAGGCTGGCGGCCTAGTGATAGAAAACTGAAAAAGACGGTCTGTATAATGTTCAACAGAAATTACTTTTTCGATTGTTGGGGCTTTTGACATATTAAAACTCTTATTGCTTCGAGCTTCATTTAGTAAATGACAGGTTGGTTTTCAATACTATATTTGAAACAATCGTTCTAAATATAGAACGATTGCGGTTTTTTCCTTAAGCATCTACTAAGCGTAAAAATTCCATTCGCTGTTCTGGATTGTCCGTTTAGAGCGCTAGAAATCATACGATGCGGGGTTTTGATACCGCGCATGGTCATGCACAAATGTTCGCCTTTAGCTAAGACGGCAACATCCTTCGTTCCCAAAATTTCAACTAAGTCATTAGAAATGTCCGAGACCAGCTGTTCCTGAAGTGTCAGTTTATGGGCGTGTTTATGAGCAATACGAGCAAATTTGGACAAGCCCAAAACTTTATCATTGGCGATATAGGCGATGGAAATATCACACCAAAACGGCAACATATGATGTTCGCACATAGACCAAACTTTCATGCCAGTCACGCACACCATTTGATTATGCTTGATCGCCGAAAAGGTCGTATCAAGCTTACCAGCATCATACTCGATGAACTCCTGCCAAAAATTGGCGATCCTTCTCGGTGTCTCTTTTAGGCCCTCACGACTCGGATCTTCACCAAGCGCTTCTAGAAGCTCAGTTACGAGCGACTTTACACGGGCATGGTCAATTTTTTTTACGGTCACAATAGTCTCTTATTTAGCAGAATTCATTTGAGCTTGAATAGCAGCAACACGTTTCTTATTCACACCGCGGTCAGAATACCCGACTCTGGAAGCTGAACGAATATGGACTTGTCCGGCATCACCAGGACGCAGTTCCACATCATCAACAAATTTGTAAAGTTTCGACATAAATGTCGCAGAAACATATTCATCACTTTCCGACGTAATCACCCCGCCTAGCGCTTTAATGGCCGTTTTGGCCTCATCCATAGACCCGTTTAGAGGTGCTACCGCGCGCTCGGGCTGCACGCCGTCTTCACTACAAGCACAATTTGGAGCCGATGGACAATCCGCAAGCCTGCCATCAACCATTCCCTTAGCCGTACCTTTTTGAGATTTCAGTCCTAATAAGAAAAACATAACCATCACCAATAATATTAAACCCAGGATTATTTTTAAGAATGTCATGGATTTTCTGCCTTCAAAGTTTGCGCAATATAATCATCATACCAGGTCGGTCCATATAGAGATTGGAAAAACCCGTTATGCCCTCCATATTTCAGCATAATTCGGCTGACACAAGGGCTTATATTAAGGGTCATCATATCTTCAGGTTTGATAACCGGGTCATCTCTGGACATTATCATCGATATCCGAACCTTTGATGTCTTCAAATCATCTAAATGAATAGCGTAACTCGAAAAATAATCGTGAGTAGATCCAAAATCAGAATATTTGGACAAAAACAGTTCGGTCATGTCCGTCACATTGGTTTGGCTTAATTCTTCAGAAAAATTATAAATATCTGGAAATGCCGCTTGCTTCTTACGCAGGCTAGTCGACCACTTTTTCAAGAAATATTTTTGGATAAGTCGATTTTGATCAACAACTTCACTTGAGTTTACCGGGTCAATCACTGGACTTATTGCAAATATATGCTGCAAATTCACGATGGGCTCACTATTTAACACTCGGGCAATTCGAAGTGCGAAATTTCCGCCTAGTGAAAAACCAACAATATAAACCGGAATTTCCGGCGTTAGGTTTGCCGCCTGTTTCACACCTTCAAAAACTTCATCAAACATTGCCGAATGAAAAAGCCCTTCATTTAAATGATGGGTATCGCCGTGATCCCGGAAATTCAGACGAAAGACCGAATATCCCTGTTCAAAGACGAAACGGCTGCTCGACAAAACATATGTTGAGGCTTCGCTACCCTCCCATCCATGCAGATAGATAAAGAGACCCTTTGCATTATCTTTTGGCGAATAACTTCCTTGTAGCCGTATTCCGTCGCCGCAATCAAAAATATGACTTTCAGAAGCATCTATGACGCTTTGGGCAGCTTTTTTACGAAACTTACGGCTCGCCAATATTGTCTGTACCATCGCTGGACGCATCCAAAATGGCGGAGAGAAATCTTTTACGGTATTATTCACAAATAGCTCTTCATGGCGCGGCAATATAACGTGGCGTATTTTGATTGCAATTATGCAAAATTGATCATCCGTTTTGCATATTTGTCAATTGCATTAAAATTGTTCGAAACTAATATGCGAAAACCTCAAATGACCGGACATGGCATGAAAATCAATCGTTCAATTCTTCTCGCATTTCTGGCCGTTTTACTAATAGGCGGCTGGTTTTGGATTAATGCCGACGAGGAGCCATCCAAATCTCAATCTTCGCAGCGAAGTGAAACGGCGGAAAAGGCATTGCCATCAGTGGTTACGCGAACCATTCAAGCCGAACCCCACGCGGGTACGGTAAAACTATTCGGTCGAAGTGAAGCCGCCCGAGAAGTAACCCTTAAAGCCGAGACACCGGGCCCAGTTGTATCCACGCCTGTTGCCGAAGGCAGCCAAGTTAAAAAAGGCACAATAGTCTGTCGCCAAGATGTAAACGCTAGGCAAGCCATGGTCGATCAAGCCAAGGCCTTGCTCAGAACGAGAGAGCTTGAATATCAAGCCGCCGCTAAACTTGTCGAACGCGGCTTTGCCTCGGAAACACAGGCTCTAACAGCCCACGCAGGACTAGACGCGGCAAAGGCTTCGGTCAAACAGGCAGAAATTGAGCTCGGCAATATCAATATAAGAGCGCCTTTTTCAGGCATATACGATAAGAACCTTGCCGAAGTCGGAGATTACTTAAGCCCCGGCCAACCTTGTGGACTATTGATCGAACTTGATCCTTTAATCGTAACTATTGATCTCACCGAAACGCAATTATCTCTTGTTTCAGTAGGCCAAGAAGCATTGATAGAATTAGCGACGGGCGAAAAAATCAAAGGTGCCGTGAAGTTCATTGAATCGCGCGCCAATCCTGCAACCCGCACATTTAAAGCCGAGATATCTGTCCCTAATAAAAATTTATCTTTGAAGGCCGGCGTTACAGCGACTGTAAGACTCTCCAACACGCCTCAAAGTGCTCATTTAATCCCAGCTCAAATCTTTGCCCTCAACGATAACGGTATCGTCGGCATCAAGTATTTAGACGAAAACGATATCGTTCGCTTTACAGCGACCGAAACGATTGATGAAACATCTGACGGCGTATGGGTCAAAGGCCTTCCTGATCATGTTCGTATTATCCTCAAGGGACAAGATTACGTCGCCTCCGGCGCCCAGGCTAAAGCCACTGACGAGTATGCCCAATGAATCGCATAGTAGGATTCGCCATTGAAAATTGGCGAATGACAATCGGGATTATGATCTTCATTGTTATTGGCGGTGTCATGGCCATGTCGAGATTATCCATTGATGCAGAACCTGACATTCCCGTGCCAGTCGTAATTGTCAGAGTTGTTCTGCCTGGCGTGTCACCGGAAGATGCGGAGCGCCTGCTTATCAAGCCTATGGAAACCGAATTGAAATCGGTTGAAGGCCTTAAACAAATGGACGGTGTTGCCGCCGCATCTGTCGGCTATATGACGCTCGAATTTGACCCCTCATTTGACCAAAATCAGGCAGTGTCCGATGTCATTGAAAAAGTTGATCGCGCCCGCGCTGAATTCCCGACCGAAGCTAAGGAACCTATTGTTGAAGAACTCAACATGTCGACCTTTCCTATCATTGTCATAAATCTATTTGGCAATGCACCAGAGCGCGAATTTCAAAAACGGGCCAAGTATATTCAAACGCGATTAGAAGGCATACCGGAAGTCCTAGAAGCCAAAATCAGCGGCGAGCGGGAAGATGTTTTAGAAGCCATCCTTGATCCAGCAATGATGGAAAGCACTAATATTTCATTTGAAGAAATCGCTGCCACAATCAATCGCAATAATGCCTTGATCACGGCAGGCGCTATCGAAACGGAAACAGGCCGATTTAACGTCAAATTACCAGGTCTCATAGAAAACACTGACGATTTAAAGCAACTTGTCGTTCGAAGTGACGGCAATGGCGGTATTATTCGCATAGCCGATATCGCTGAGGTTAGGCGGGGATATAAGGACGTTGCCTCCTATGCCCGTTTTAACGGAGAACCCTCTGTCTCTATCGAATTGTCTAAACGCACGGGCGAAAACGTTATCGATACGATCAAAAAAGTTCGAGCGGCCATGACCGAGATCACGGAAGCACCAGACTGGCCATCTACGATAAATACAGAATATAGCCAAGATAAGTCCAATTACATTCGAGAGATGATCACATCATTGTTTTCGTCGATCGTAAACGCCGTCATTTTAGTCTTTATCGTTTGCATTGCCGCCCTCGGCCTACGCTCTGCCCTATTTGTTGGCTGGGCTATTCCGGCTAGTTTTCTCATGGCCCTGTTCATGTTTTATATTCAAGGTCAGCCCATCAATATGATGATTATGTTTGGGCTTATCCTCTCTGTCGGCGTCTTGGTGGATGCTGCTATTGTGATTATTGAATATGCAGATCGCAAACTGGCCGAAGGCTTGCCCCGAAAAGAGGCTTTCCAAATTGCTGGGGAACGAATGTTTTGGCCGATTATTTCATCGACAGCGACAACTCTAGTCGCCTTTATTCCACTGCTGTTTTGGGACGACTTAACCGGAAAATTTATGTCATTCCTCCCGCTCACAATGATATATGTTTTAACGGCGTCAATGTTCATGGCCCTGATATTTTTACCAACGATGGGGTCCTTAATCGGCCCTCGTAAAGTCTCAAAGCCAACAGGGAACTTAAAAGCCCTTTCTGGCGCTGAAGGCGACCCATCAAAAGTCACTGGCCTAATGGGTGTGTATGTTCGGTTTATCAGAGAATTAATCCAAAGACCTATTTTGGTTATCCTGGCGACTATTGCTCTTCTTTTTTTCGTTCTTTTTGGATTTAGAGCTTCAGTACAAGGGCCGCCGCCTAAACCCGTCGAGTTTTTCACCGCTGATGCCAGCGACCAAATTTTTATCGTTGCACGAGCCCGCGGAAACTCAACGCCCGCCGCAGATTTAGAAATCGCTAAAGATCTGGAGCGCCGCATTGCCGGCATAGTAGATATCGAATCTGCCTATACGGTCGCCGGCGCAGGTGCTACCCAAGGCGGTTCTGAGGGCAATGATAAATTGCCTGTCGATACGGTTGCTCAGGTATTTACTGAATTAGTGAGATATCAAGATCGCCAACATTCAGTTTCAGAAATTATTGCGCAGCTGCGGGATGCCACGACTGGAATTCCGGGTATTTATACAGAAATCATAACCGCCAGTCAGGGACCACCTGTTGGCAAGGACATTTCGATCGAGTTGTCCGGACTTGATGGAGCAGCTATCAAAACCGCGCTTGAAACCGTGCGCTCCAAGCTGTCACAAACCGAAGGAATATTCGAAATTGGCGACACGCTACCCGTCCCCGGTATTGACTGGGAACTAACCGTCGACCGAGTTGAGGCAGGCCGCCTTGGACTTGATATTTCGCGCATTGGATCAGCCATTCAGTTCGTAACGGAAGGTGCTCTCGTCGCAAAATATCGCCCAGCTGATTCCGATGACGAGGTCGATATTCGCATTCGCTATCCTGACAGTTACCGAGATCTAAAAGTATTGGATAATTTGCGAATTCTAACGCCGTCGGGGGCCGTTCCCCTATCGTCTGTCGTCAAGAGAATTCCCAAATCCCGACTAGACAGCATTACGCGCCGCAATCAAAAATTGGTTTATGAAATCAATGCCAATTCTATGGAAGGCTATGCCACCAATGCACAAGTAGAAGAGCTGAAAACATGGCTGAACTCTGATAACTTATTACCAGCAGGCGTTGGCTATAAATTTTTAGGGCAAGAAGAAGAAAATTCGGCCGCTGCACAATTTTTTAAAGGCGCGGGTCTCGCCGTGATGTTCATGATGGGTGTCATTTTGTTACTTCAGTTCAACAGCTTTTATCATGTTTTCCTAACTTTAATGGCCGTTATTTTGTCGATATTTGGAGTGTTATTAGGCCTGACCTATTATCCCTATATTAGTATGATCCTGACGCTAACGGGGGTCATTGCTTTGGCGGGTATTATTGTGAACAATAACATTGTCTTGATCGATACCTATCAGCGGCTCCTTCAAAATGGGTATGAGCCAGAAGACGCAGCTCTGCGAACCGCGGGGCAACGGCTTCGTCCGGTTTTGCTGACCACTTTAACAACCGTGGTTGGTCTCATGCCGCTCGTATTGGGATGGCAGGCCGACATATTCTCAGGAACGTTCTCTAGCAAAGGTACCGCCACATCAGACATTTGGGCGCCTATTTCTTATGTACTGGTTTGCGGATTGACTTTTGCAACCACAATGACGTTGATAGTGACTCCTGTCTTACTGGCGGCGCCAACGGTTTGGAAACGCCGTCTCACCAGAATATTCAAACGTCAATACCCGACACAACCAACAAAGGTTTAATAATCATTCGCTGACAATAGGCTCTGCATTTTCTGGGGCGAAAATGGCTGTGTATTGATTGCCACCGCCATAGAGAGAACGGCGAATCTGCCAGGAATATGGTCGGTAAATAACCTCGACCTGCTCCTCATCAATCTCGTTCTGGGATCTAAGTCTATCAAATGAAACTTGAACCGACGAATGACTACCTTGCTCCGTTATCAGTTCAGCGCGAATGTCGATAGTGCCGCTTGGCAGGGTATCCGCGGCGATTGCGTACCATCGCCCATTGGCCTCTACACGCGGGTCACCAACCATTGTATTATTGGCAAACAACCGAATACGGCCAGCAAGTTCTGATGTCCCTGAAAATATGACACCGCCGCTATCGTCATAATCAATCGACCCCATGCTGACAGCGCCTGATGTCGGAAGTCCGCGAAAAGGTGATTGAAAAATCCGCGATGGCCCGCCCGGAGCAGTTACCATAACAAGCGCTCTTGGAGACTGATCAGCGGACGCATCATCTAGCGGGGGCGCCGGAATATGAAATACGGTTTCATCAGCTCTAATGGGCTGTCCTTCCCCAACAAATTGAATAAATTCCAGTTTATAGCGCTCGTCTCTTTTCACAGGAATGCGGGCAACCCATGCGCCTTCTCCATCAGACTTAATTTGACGAATACTATTACCAAAATTCAGGACTGAGATCGCGGTATCAGCTTGCGCACTCCCGGTAATAGAAACGTCATCATCGCCCGCCGATACAGAGCCAATAACAATCGGTACTACGGATTGAACTTGTTCGTTCTGACTAAGCTGAACATCATTTTGTCCAGAATTTCTATCCCGAATAGATTGTGTGATTTGTACCGCCGCCAAAAGGGACACAGCCAAAACTAGCCCAGTTACCAACATTGATAGTAATCGTGATTTCATTTTATACATTCGCTCAAAAGCATGAATTGCTATTTCAGACCTCTAAGTTTAGGTAGTGTTTTGCTCTCTTGCAATGATTATAACGGGAAATTACATGTCCACCTCCATGAAGTCTATTTGCGTTTTTTGCGGATCAAGCCCAGGCAATCATCCAAGATATATTAAGCTAGCTAAAGCAACGGGGCTAGCAATCAGCGACAACGAACTTCGAATGGTTTATGGCGGTGGTGCTCTGGGCCTCATGGGAGCAACAGCTAAGGCTGCCCATAAAAACGGCGGAAAAGTACTTGGTATCATCCCTGAATTTCTCGTTCACGCGGAAGGTGCTTACACAGAGGCCGAAACCCGAATTGTTCCAGATATGCATGTCCGAAAGATGCAAATGTTTGAAGAAAGTGATGCCTTCATTATTTTACCGGGCGGAATCGGAACGATAGAAGAAGCCGTAGAAGTCATGTCATGGATGCGTCTACAGATTCATCAAAAACCTATTATTTTCCTTAGCAATGACAATTATTGGGACCCTCTATTATCCTTAATCAAACACACTATCGAAATGCGTTTTACACCAAGTTGGATGGGCGCAGACCTACATGCCGCAACAACGCCGCAGGAGGCGCTGGAAATCATTCAGCGCGAATGGAATAATCCAAAAGGAAAACGTGAGATATGGGTCGATTACACAAAAATTTAAGTTTGACTCGTGCCCTTCAACAAGCTTTGGCATAAATACTCCAGCGCTTGCTGATCTACCTCATCAAAACTGTTATATTTGGTAGAGTCCACATCTAATACCGCCGCTAATTTCCCGCTATAATCTAACACAGGTACGACTATTTCAGAATTGGTTTGGCTGTCACAAGCAATATGGCCCGGAAATTCGTGGACATTTTTCACTATTTGCGTCTTGAGGCTCTCAGCGGCAGCGCCGCAAACACCTCTACCATAGGCAATTCGCAGGCAACCCAAAGTGCCTTGATAAGGCCCAACAACCAACTCACGAGGTTTCACTGGATCAACAACATAAAATCCGGTCCAAAAGAAATAGTCAAAACTCTGGCTTAACAAACAAGCGGCGGAAGCGTAACGGGCAGTGGCAGAAGGCTCACCTTTCACAACCGCTAGTATTTGTTTTATCACATCGTCATATTTTACAGATTTTTCCATCGTATTTCCTGCCCAAAGAATGACGATTTAATATAATTTATCAGGGAAATCCACACCCTGATTCAACTCAGACAATTCATCATTATTGCTCACGTAGAATATTAGCCTGTCAGGTGATACAGCTTGCGCCTTTTCATAGGGGCTGATAATGAGGCGCGATGACCGATAATGTGCTTATATCCCCTTCTATTCTTTCCGCTGACTTTGCCCGGCTCGGCGAAGAAGTTGCTGCTATTGATACGGCAGGTGCAGACATGATTCACATCGATGTAATGGATGGCCATTACGTGCCAAATTTGACCATTGGGCCCGCCGTTGTGAAAGCCTTAAAGCCTCATACGAAGAAACCATTTGATGTACACTTAATGGTCAGTCCTGTTGATCCATTAATCGAAGATTTTGCCAATGCCGGCGCAGACATTATCACCGTACACCCCGATTCTGGCCCGCATCTGCACAGAACACTTCAAACAATTAGAGGCTTGGGATTGAAATCTGGCATAGCCTTAAACCCCGCGACACATGCAGATGTTATTGACTATGTCATTGATGATATTGATCTTATCCTCGTCATGAGCGTGAACCCAGGTTTTGGCGGACAAAGCTTTATACGGTCACAGCTTAGAAAAATTTCGGATCTTAGGAAAAAAGTAGATCAATCCGGGCATGACATTATCATAGAAATTGACGGCGGCGTAAACCCGCTGACCGCCCGCGAATGCATAAGCGCCGGCGCGACAGCGTTAGTCGCCGGTAGCGCCGTGTTCAAAGGGGCCGGAACCTATCAGCAAAACATTGCAGCCCTTCGAAGTAATCTTGCTTCACAGGTCGCCTAACGCATATCCATCATGCAACGATTACCCATCAGCAAAGTTATAGAGACAACTCTAACCCGCTCCATGCAGAAAGTCGGTGATGAAGTGTTATCACCGATACGCGGTATTCGTATGCGAACAGGTAGTGTTGTACCTTTTGAAAATATACCGATCAGAAACTTCAGAGGCAGACCAGATCGAGGACAACCCATCTTGGACGGGCATTTTATTTATGCCGGGCAAAACTTAGATGTGGGGCGCCAAGGGGACCCATGGCCGTTGCCAGCACCTTCGGAAAAATTTGCATTCTGGCTCCATAGCTTTGATTGGCTTTGGGATCTGTCTATTCGAGGCGAAAAGGGAGCTAGCCTAAAAGCAAGGACCCTTATTGACCAATGGATCACCATTTACGGAAACTGGAATGCCTATAGCTGGGAAAATGACATATTAGCCAATCGACTCTATGCTTGGCTTTGTAATTGGTCGTCCTCCCTTTCTCAGGACCGAATTGAACATACCGGACATGCACGCCGACAAAGTACAATGCGGCAAGTCAAAAAACTTCGCCAAACCTTCAAACAAACTCCAGATGGCGTGCCCAAGCTTAAAGCCGCTACTGTCATAGCATTGGCTGGGCTTTTTCATCCAGAAAAAGCCTATGACTACTTAAATCGCGGCCTTGATCTACTCGATGAGCAAATACATTTGCAGATACTGCCCGACGGCGGTCATGTTAGCCGTTGCCCCGAACAATGCGTTGAAGCCTTAGCTATTCTTACCGCTCTCGATCAAGCTTTAGAACAGCGCGGCGCCGAAGGTTCGCCGTCCATTAATCGCGCGCTTGAAAGACTCCGTCACGTCGTTCCATTTTTTCAAATGCCTGACAAAGGCCTAACAGGGTTCAATGGCGGTGGTAGGGGCGATATCAATTATATCGATCAGCTCCTAAGATTTAGCAAAACAAGCGCGAGCCCATTTACCTATTGCCCCCATACTGGGTATCAACGCATTCATCAAAATGGGACCGTTATCCTCATAGACACAGGGGAAACCTCACCCTTTCCTTTTGACCAAGAAGCCCATCTCGCCCCACTATCCATAGAAGTTGCCACCCAAGCTGGAAGACTTATTGTTAATTGCGGCTGGAATGACGAACAAGCCGTGTCATGGCGACCTGCGATGCGGGTGACCGCCGCTCATTCTACGCTTTGCCTCAACAATTCAACAACGGGCAGCTTAGTTAAAACAGGACTAAAAGCAAAACTCTTCCCTATGCATATTGAACAAGGCGTGGAAAAAGTTGATGTTTCCAGACGGGAACAGAGCGAGGGTGTCTGGCTCGAAATGTCTCACAACGGATATTTACCAACCACAGGGCTCGTCCATAGACGCAGGCTTTATGTGAATGATAGTGGCCAAGACATCAGAGGTGAAGATAGCGTATTAGTGCCCGTTGGTACGCCGCCGCAAAGCCGAAATGCAATCCCATTTGACATTAGATTTCATTTACATCCTTCTGTCAAAGCAACCCTTGCCCAAGACCTACACAGCGCCCTACTTATTCAACCGGGGCAAGTTGGTTGGCGTTTTAGGACTGATGGCGGTCCCATGCGTATCGAGGAATCTGTTTATCTGGCCGAAGGTGATCGCCCAGTGAAATCAGAACAAATTGTTATTTCTGGCTCTGCATTTGCAGATGGCGATGGCGAATCTAAATCCAACAGAGTACGTTGGTCTATTAGACGCCTCGAGGCTAGAACATGATCAAATCGCTAACGGGAATATTTGGAAAACCACTCATCAGTAAATTCACTGTCGCAATTTACGATGCGCTTATTGGTGGCCTTTGCATGTATCTCGTCATTCATTGGCGTTATACGTTCGAAGACACGCCTGTCCCGACAGGTATTGCGGAAAGCGCAACGATCGTATTTATGGTCGCCTGTGTTTCAAGTTGGATACTAACAGATACCTATAAAGCTATTTGGCGGTTTACGTCATTGGATGATATCCGAAATTTATTTCAAGCTGTCTTACTTGCCGTTGTGATTGCGCCAGTTCTACTATTTTTCTTTTTTAATCGCGCGGCTGACTTTCCAAGGTCAGTACCTTTTATTGTCGGCCCCTTATATTTCTTTGTTTTAACTTTAAGTCGCGTTGCTGTGATGTTTTTGCAAAATGGCGATGTGAGGGCCATTTTTAGAGGTCAAAACAAAGATCTCCCGAATGCAGTTTTGATCGGAACTGAAAGATCAATTCACAATTACTTGCGAGATATGAACCGTAAAGTGACGGGCCCAGGCCATAATGTTAAAGGCCTCATCGGAACAGATGTGGACCATAGAGGTCGTTCAATTCGCGGCATTCCTGTTCTAGGAAATATTACTGAACTCGAAGACATATATGCAGGTTTGAAAATCAACTATGACATACCGCCTACATTGATTGCGACTGATGAAAATCAAAGCCGAACAAAATCCTATAACCTTGTTCGAAAAGCGTCTGAAATTGGAGCGCCTTTGGTTCGAATCAGCCAAACTCGACCTGACACATTGTCCCCTTTCGAAGCGTCTGACTTAATTGGCCGTGAATTAAAGGCGCTGGATATTGATCCTGTTCGCCGGCTCGTTGAGGGCAAACGTATTTTAATCACTGGAGCTGGCGGCACAATCGGATCTGAAATTACAAGGCAAGTCGCCGCGCTGATGCCGGAACGATTAACCGTGCTCGATTATTCGGAATTTAATCTCTATGAAATTGATCGTGAGCTTCGCGGAACATTTCCTGAAATGGAGGGAACATGGTTCCCATATCTTGCCAATATATGTGATAAGTTACGGCTTGAGGAAATTTTTGCCAAAGAGAAACCACAGATAATTTTACATGCTGCTGCCCTAAAACATGTGCCGCTTAGCGAAATCAACCCTATTGAAGCACTCAAAACAAACATTGGCGGTACTCAAAATATTCTTACACTGTCTCATAAACATGGTGCTGAAAGCTTTACACTTATCTCAACAGATAAAGCCGTCCGCCCTTCAAACATTATGGGCGCCAGCAAACGCATTGCTGAAATGCTAACGTTGATACACACGAAGAAACATAAAAACCTGTCCGCTTGTGCCGTGAGGTTCGGGAATGTTTTAGCCTCAACAGGATCTGTTGTACCGTTATTTGAGGAACAAATCGCCAATGGCGGCCCCGTGACTGTCACAGATGAAGAGGTTACTCGATATTTCATGACCACGGAAGAAGCGGCTGCGCTCGTCTTGCAGTCAGCCGCGCTCAACGCAACGGTACGGCCAGAAGAGGGCTCTATCTATGTTTTAGAAATGGGAGAGCCCGTGAAGATCAGCAAGCTCGCGCGGCAACTGATCCGGCTCCGAGGCCTCGTTCCAGATCGCGATATAAATATTGTCTACACGGGCCTACGTCCCGGCGAAAAACTCAGAGAAGAATTGTCTCATGATGATGAAGAACTTCTGGAAAGGACCTATGTTGATGGCGTTCAGCGGTTTACAGGCGTTATGGAATCACCAGACACACTTAAATCCAACATTGATCAACTTTTAAAGCAAACTACCAGTCGGGATCGCGCCGAAATCATAAAGTCTCTCGCAAAATTGTTACCAGATTATAAACCCAACGGTACCCTTAATCACAAAATCAAACCTAAACCCAAAACAATAAGTAAGCCCAAAAAAAATGCCAAGCCCAAATCCTGACCTCCCCCCTTTTGACCCGGCCCGTCTCTCATCGATCAAGCGTGCTCTCATTTCAGTTTCTGATAAATCCAAATTAATCGCCCAAGCCACAGCTCTGCATGACCGCGGCGTTAAGCTGGTTTCCACAGGCGGAACTCGCAAAGCTATTCAAGCTGCCGGACTTCCTGTCAAAGATGTTAGCGAGTTAACCGGCTTTCCAGAAATGATGGACGGCAGAGTAAAAACGCTCCATCCAATGGTTCATGGCGGCCTACTAGGCGACCGTGACCTAGCGTCTCATGTTGAGGCAATGAAAGATCAGGGCATCATGTCCATCGACCTATTGATCGTCAATCTTTACCCATTTGAAAAAGCTGTCGCTTCGGGAGGTTCTTACGAAATGTGCGTCGAAAACATTGATATTGGTGGCCCCGCCATGATCCGCGCCGGCGCTAAAAACCATGCCCATGTTGCGGTGTGTGTTGATAGTAATGATGTCGATGCTGTCCTCGCTGAAATGGACGCCAATAACGGTCAGGTATCTGGCGCGCTTCGCCGAACACTAGCCGCTAAATCTTATGCTCGCTCAGCCGCCTATGACGCCGCCATCGCTAATTACTTCGCAAAGGTCATTGGCGAAACACCTGAATATCGCGCCCAAGCTGGCACACTGAAACAAACTCTTCGATACGGTGAAAACCCGCACCAAACAGCCGCCTTTTACGGTGATGGCTCAGGCCGCGCAGGCGTTGCCACAGCCGAGCAAATGCAAGGCAAAGCGCTGTCCTATAACAACATCAATGATACAGACGCCGCTTATGAACTTGTCGCTGAATTTGGCAGTACTGCAAAAGGCGCGAAACCGGCTGTCGCGATTATCAAGCACGCTAACCCATGCGGCGTAGCGGTGGGTGATGACTTCATTTCTGCTTATAAAGCCGCCCTAGCCTGCGATCCCGTATCAGCTTTTGGCAGCATTGTTGCTCTTAACGGTACCCTTGACGTTGAAACCGCCCAGGAAATCATCAAAGTCTTCACCGAAGTTGTGATTGCGCCTGCCGCCACAGACGAAGCCATCGCAATTTTTGCCAAGAAGAAAAACCTACGCCTGTTGATCGCCGGCGGCCTGCCTAATCCATCGGACCCAAGCCTGACCCACCGCAATGTCGCGGGCGGAATTTTGGTCCAAGATCGTGACAATGGCTATGTTGACCCTGCCGACCTTAAAGTCGTCACAAAACGCCAACCAACCGATGCTGAAATGGCAGACATGATGATGGCCTGGAAAGTCGCAAAACATGTCAAATCAAACGCCATTGTTTATGTCAAAGATGGTTCAACCGCTGGTATCGGCGCAGGCCAAATGAGCCGACTTGATAGCGCGCGGATCGCGGCCCGCAAAGCAGAAGATGCCCGAGAATCCGCTGGTTGGGACGAACTCCGAACCACCGGCTGTGCTTGCGCATCCGACGCCTTTTTTCCTTTTGCGGACGGCATGTTATCGGCAGCAGCAGCGGGCGCAACCGCCATCATACAGCCCGGAGGGTCTATCAAAGATCAAGACGTTATTGATGCGGCTGATGAAGCTGGCCTTGCCATGGTCTTTACGGGCATGCGCCATTTCAGACATTAAATTATAAGAGGCCATTATGAGCATAATTTTAAAAGAAGATTTCGGACAAGTTCGGCTTTTGACCTTAAACCGCCCCGAACAGGGCAATGCTTATAATATCGCTCTCCACCAAGATCTTTATGACGCGATCGATGAAGCGGATAATGACAATTCCGTTCGCGTCATTGTCGTCACAGGTGCTGGCAAGGCCTACTGCGTTGGTGCGGATCTGTCCGGCGGTTTTGCAAGCCTGGCAGGGCAAGAAATGCTCGATGATATCCCGCGAGATTTTGGCGGCATTTTAAACATTCGCATCTTTAATTCAGACACCCCAATCATAGCCGCGGTCAATGGCCACGCCGTTGGAATTGGCGCGACCATGCTCCTGCCCATGGACATGAAGATTGTATCCTCCAAAACCAAATTTCTGTTTCCCTTTGCAAGGCGCGGCATCGTTTTTGACGGCGCCGCCAGCTTCTTTTTGCCCCGCATTGTCGGCATGAATAAGTGCCAGGAATGGCTTCTCAAAGGCGGTACTATTTCGCCAGAAGAAGCTTTATCATCAGGCATGATTACGGAAATAGTAGAACCAGAAAATGTCCTCGACCGCGCCATGGAAATCGCAGAGGAAATAGCGGTCAATGTTTCGCCGACCAGCGCCGCCCATAACAAGCAGCTATTGCGCGCCTCGATGTTAGGCGGCAATGGATATGACGGCGGACCAATGGCCGCTCATATGGCTGAGAGCGTCATGCTGGACGCCGCATTTAGGTCCCATGATTGCATGGAAGGCGTGAAGTCATTTTTCGAAAAACGTGCGCCTGAATTCAAGGATCGTGAAGGTTAATTAAACTCTGTCATCCCGGACTTAATTCGGAACCTATACTCTTACAGCGCTATTTAAGGCCTCGGATCAAGTCCGGGATGACAAACCTGATTATCCAATCAGCCCATCTTTCGCTAATGGTGAGCTTGGAACAGCATATTGTTTTCGCTCCATTCGGCCAGCTAGAAAAGCTTCTCGGCCTGCGATTACGGCGTGCTTCATAGCGACTGCCATGCAAACAGGATCATGGGCGGCGGCAATCGCCGTATTCATCAAAACGCCGTCACAGCCTAGCTCCATGGCAAGCGCCGCATCAGAGGCTGTGCCAACGCCAGCATCAACAATGACAGGTACAGATGTCTGCTCAACAATAAACTGGATATTCAGCGGGTTTTGAATACCAAGACCAGACCCGATAGGCGCGCCAAGCGGCATGATTGCAGCGCAGCCCATATCTTCGAGTTTGCGCGCAAAAACTGGATCATCCGTGCAATAAACCATGACTTCAAATCCGTCATCGATCAAAAGCTTCGCCGCCCGCATTGTCTCTTCCATATCCGGATATAGGTGTTTCGGATCAGACAAGACTTCCAGCTTAACCAAATCCCATCCGCCGGCTTCACGCGCAAGGCGCAATGTCCGCACAGCATCTTCACCCGTAAAACATCCAGCCGTATTTGGCAGATAAGTATAGTCTTTGGGATCTATAAAATCGACAAGCATTGGCTCATTCGGATTGGTTAGATTAACCCGGCGCACAGCCACGGTGACCATATCGGCGCCCGACGCGACTAACGCATCAGCGTTTTCCTGATAGGTTTCATATTTGCCCGTGCCTATGATTAGGCGTGATTCAAATACACGGCCTGCAACAACCAACTTATCTTGAAATGGCATTAACCGCCTCCAATAAAATGTATGATTTCGAGCCGATCGCCCTCGGATAACAGCGTTGTTTCAAAGGTCGATTTCGAGACAATTTCAAGATTGCGTTCAACCGCGATCTTTTTTTCCGGCAACTCCAAATGCGCCAGAAGACCTTTCACAGATATACCCTCAGGAATATCGTGATAATCTTGTCCATTAACGACCAAATTCATAGTTTACTTTCGGGAGCTCATTTCCTCTTGTCGGCCCTAATATACAAGGCTAGCATAGGCGTCTATGTCAAAAACCATATATATATTGAACGGCCCTAACTTAAATCTACTGGGTACAAGAGAGCCGGAGATTTACGGATCTCAAACGCTGACAGATATTGAGGATATGTGCCGGGAAGCCGCCAAAGCTGATGGGTATGACATTGGCTTTTTCCAATCCAATATTGAAGGTGAGCTTGTCAGCTTGATTCAAGAGGCCGGTCAAAAATCATCCGCCCTTATAATCAACCCGGCGGCCTACACCCACACATCCGTCGCCATTTATGATGCGATCAAGGCTATAAGCATTCCCTGTATTGAAATTCACTTGTCACAGCCTGCCGCGCGCGAAAGCTTCAGAAGGCGTTCTTTTGTGGCGGAAGCCTCTGTTGGAACCATTAGTGGTTTTGGCGCAAAAAGCTATTTATTGGGCTTACAGGCTGCCATTCATCTGCTAGAAGCAGACGCATAAAACAAATAAAAACAAAAACTAGGTGAGACTCTATGCCGGACAAAAAGCCGACAAATACATCTGATACAGCGCTTATACGCGAACTCGCAGACATCCTAAACCAAACAGAGCTTTCCGAAATTGAAATGAAACGTGGCGATCTCAAAATCCGCGTCTCAAAGCATAACGGCCAAGTTGTCAATACAATCGCGGCCCCCGCCCCTGTCGCCATGGCAGCGCCCACCGCAGCTGCAGCCCCGATTGCGACTGAAGTGCCTTCTGCCCCAGATCATAGCAATCACCCCGGCGCGGTTAAGTCCCCCATGGTTGGAACGGCATATGTCAGGCCAAGCCCAGACGCATCAACTTTTGTCAGCGACGGCGATAGCGTCAAAGAAGGCGACACAATCTTACTAATCGAAGCCATGAAAACATTTAACCCGATCACAGCGCCTAAATCCGGTACTATTAAAGCCGTCATGGTTAACGACGCACAGCCAGTAGAATTTGGCGAAGTCCTTTTCATCATCGAATAAACATGTTTAAAAAAATCCTCATAGCCAATCGCGGCGAAATCGCTCTTCGGGTCCACCGGGCCTGTAAAGAAATGGGTATTGCCAGCGTTGCCGTCCACTCCGAAGCCGATAAAGACGCGATGCATGTGCGCCTGGCCGATGAAAGCGTTTGTATTGGGCCAAATTCGGCCACGGATAGCTATCTCAACATTCCGGCTATCATATCAGCCTGTGAAATCACAGATGCCGATGCCGTTCACCCCGGTTACGGGTTTTTATCCGAAAACGCCAAATTTGCCGAAATAGTCGAAGCTCATGACATGGCCTTTATTGGGCCAACAGCTGAACATATCCGCATTATGGGCGATAAGATTACAGCCAAGCAAACCGTTGCCGATGCGGGTATACCCGTTGTGCCCGGCTCTGATGGCGGCGTCGCCACCCTCGAAGAAGCGCGCAAAGTCGCCAAAGATGTCGGCTTTCCCCTCCTCGTAAAAGCCGCATCCGGCGGCGGCGGACGCGGTATGCGCCTTGCCGAAACACCCGATAAACTCGACGAAGCTTTAATGGCAGCCCGGCAAGAAGCCAAAGCGGCCTTTGGTGATGATTCTGTTTATTTAGAACGTTACCTTAAGGGACCGCGCCATATCGAGATCCAGGTCATCGCCGACACCCATGGCAATGTGGTGCATCTAGGCGAACGGGATTGCTCATTGCAGCGCCGCAATCAGAAAATCCTAGAAGAAGCCCCCTCACCTTGCCTGAGCGCAAAACAGCGCGACGAGATTGGCGAGATTGTTTCCAAAGCCATTAAAACCATCGGTTATCGCGGCGCTGGTACAATCGAATTTCTTTACGAAAATGGCGAGTTCTTCTTCATCGAAATGAACACCCGCCTTCAAGTCGAACATCCGGTGACCGAAGAGATTACAGGCATTGATCTCGTCCGTGAGCAAATCAAAATTGCCTATGGTGACAAGCTGTCATTTACGCAGAACGATATCGATTTTCGCGGCCATGCCATTGAATGCCGTATCAATGCCGAGAACCCGAAAACCTTCACGCCGTCCCCCGGCAAAGTCATCGATTTTCACGCCCCCGGCGGTATGAATACACGGCTCGATAGTGGTCTATATTCCGGCTATTCTATCCCGCCATATTATGACAGCCTGATTGGCAAACTCATCGTCCACGGCAAGACCCGCGAAGGCGCGCTTCTGCGTTTACGCCGCGCTCTAGGCGAGATTGTCATTACCGGCGTGGATACGACGATTCCACTCTTTAAAGAATTGCTGGATGATCCTGAATTTCAAAAAGGCGAGTATAATATTCACTGGTTGGAAAATTGGTTGGCTGGTCAGACGGACTAACACTTTCCCTCATACTGAGACTCCTTATCCCGAGCTTGACGAGGGGCGAAGGATTGTCACAGAAAAACTATTCGATCAAATCCTTGTCCTTCGTCAAGCTCAGGTTGAGGATACTTTACCTTCAAAGAGACTTTGATTTCCCCGCTTCCATCATTGGGAGTGTCATTGGGAAGATCACCGTTTCCGTGATTTTTGTCCGCGCCTTGTCATACGTCATAAGCTCGTCATCAACCACGGCAACTAACCGCCCGCCCGGTGCTAACTGATTTAAAAGACTATCGGGAACGGCTCGCAGACCAGCGGTTATGATAATGCGATCAAACGGCGCCTGTCCCGGCCAGCCATAACGCCCGTCGCCGTGACGCACGACAACATTATGGATATTCAGTTTCTTAAAACGACTTTCGGACTGCGCCACCAAAGCCTTATAACGCTCAACGGAATAAACCCGCTTGCAAAGCTGAGATAAAAGCGCGGCGTGATATCCACTGCCTGTTCCGATTTCTAGTAGCTTATGTTCTGCTCCAACACTCAAAGATTGAGTCATTCTGGCGACAGTCACAGGTTCAGATAACGTCTGACCGCAATCGATAGGCAAAAGCATCTCGTCATAGGCTTCATTATATAGTTTTTGGCCAACAAAATATTTACGCGGCATTGTTTCAAAAGCTCGCAGAACATCATTATCAGACACGCCGCGCCCGCGAAGCCGCATGATCATATCCATTAGACCCGGATCAAACATCAGCTATCAAATTTTTCCTGAAGGCTCGCCCCCTTAAGACTCGAAAGAGTATCCAAATGCGTCAAATCTGTGTGCAACGGCGTCACAGAAATAAAGCCGTCATAGATCGCGCGAAGGTCAGTGCCTTGTGGCGGGTTTGATAGAGCCGCGCCGTAAGTCAGCCAATAATAATGACCGCCGCGCGGATAGGCCCGTTTATCGACGCCGCTCATTTGGTAATCTCGTTTGCCTTGACGGGTGACCTGCGTGCCTTCGACTTGGTCGGGCGCTCTGTCTGGAAAATTGACATTAAGGGTCACGTCTTTGGGCCAGCCTTGATCAACAAGCGCTTGAATAGTTTTTGGTCCGTGCGCAACCGCCGTTTCCCAGGGCAGGCTTTTCGCGCCCTGAAATCCTTTGGCTAGTGACAGAGCAATAGATGGTATCCCTAATTGGGTTCCCTCGAGCGCCGCTCCAACGGTGCCTGAAAACGTCACATCATCGGCCATATTTTGACCGCGGTTAACGCCGGATAGAACGAGGTCAGGGAGATTGTCTTTCATGATATCGCATATGGCAATGATTACACTATCGGTCGGCGTGCCCGAAACGGCATAGACTTTGTCTTTGAGTTTTTTCGCCTTCACTGGATTATGCAGGGAGACACTTCTAGATGTCGCCGATTGCTCTGTTTCCGGCGCTACTACCCAAACATCATCAGACAGTTTCGAGGCTATTTCGCGTAAGACGTTCATGCCCTTGGCAGAAACACCGTCATCATTGGTGAGCAGTATTCTCATTTCAATAGCTCATATTTAGCCTTCCCCCTTGAGGGGGAAGTGGGTTTTTGGTTTTAACCAAAAGGTCGATGGGGGTGATTTTGCAAAGTGATGTTTTGTCAGCTTTGCTGACGCACCCCCACCGCCTGCTATCGCAGGCACCTCCCCCCTCAAGGGGGAGGGCCAAAACAAGGGTATTCCGTCGATCACTTAATCACCGTCACGCCGCCCATATACGGCACAAGGACGTCTGGAACAGTAATTGAACCGTCTTCATTTTGGTAATTTTCCAAAACAGCCACAAGGGTCCGCCCAACGGCGAGGCCCGATCCATTGAGCGTATGGACAAAACGGTTGTCTTTAGCGGCGTGTTTATAGCGGGCGTTCATGCGACGGGCTTGGAAGTCTCCACAGTTCGAACAAGAAGAGATTTCGCGATATGTATCCTGACTTGGAAGCCAGACTTCAATGTCGAATGTCCGCCGCGCGCCAAATCCAAGATCACCTGTGCAAAGCTCCACCACACGATAGGGCAGTTTAAGGCGCTTGAGCACTTCTTCGGCGCAGCCGAGCATGCGTTTATGTTCAGCCTCTGAATCTTCCGGCTTTACGATAGAGACAAGCTCAACTTTGTTAAACTGGTGCTGACGGATCATGCCTTTGGTATCACGGCCCGCCGATCCAGCTTCTGATCTAAAGCACGGCGTGTGAGCGGTATAACGGTGCGGTAGGCTCTCGGCATCGACAATGCTTTCGCGGACAATATTGGTCAGAGAGACTTCCGCCGTTGGAATGAGATAATGCCCAGCCGTGGTTTTATAGAGATCTTCTTCAAACTTTGGTAACTGCCCTGTTCCGTAGAGGGCTTTGTCCCAAACTAGAAATGGCGGCGTCGTTTCCGTATATCCATTTTCACCTGATTGTAGGTCCAGCATAAAGGCGGCAAGGGCGCGGTCTAGGCGAGAGAGCAGTCCAGACAGAACGACGAAACGGCTACCGCTCATTTTAGCGGCCGTTTCGAAATCCATCATCCCAAGGGCTTCGCCAAGGTCATCATGGGATTTTGGCTCAAAATTATAGCCTTTCGGGGTGCCCCATTTATGCTGCTCGATATTACTGTCTTCGTCATCCCCTTCTGGGACATTTTCAAACGGTATATTTGGTAAGGCCGCGAGCATGTCATTTAACGCCGCTTTTTCACCGTCGACCTGCGCGCCCATGGCCGCAATAACGTTTTTCGCGCCAGCAACTTCGGCCTTAAGACGTTCAGCCTCTTCTTTATCGCCTTTGGCCATGGCCTGGCCGATAAGTTTGGATGATTTGTTGCGCGCTGCTTCAGCCTCTTGAACAACATTCATCGCCTTACGGATCAACGCGTCGCGGTCGAGTATTTTTTTAGACTGTACTTCCAGACCACGCTTGGCCCAGCGCTTGTCATAATAATCCGGATTTTCACGAATGGCTTTAATGTCGTGCATGGTTTTGCTCTTCTAACTGATTTGCGCCTGCTATAGCGAAGGCGGTCATGAGCGTAAAGAACAGAAGTCGGAATGTTGAAACTTCGTGATTATTCTCACGCTTATGTTCCAAAATTGCGACTTCGCGCGTGATCGCGCTCACAAACACACTGAAATACCCCGTTTAGCCTAGGCTCATCAACGACGCTAAAGGAGAAGAAAATGCGTAACTTTAAACTAACTTTAGCTAGCACAATAGCAGGGCTAGCACTCATTACAGCTCAATCGGCACAGGCCAATGAGCTTACCAATCCGGGTTTTGAACAAGATGTCGGCACTTATGCTAACGGCAATAATTTCCCGGGTACAGTGGTCGGGTGGACTTTTGGCTCCGGGCAAAACCCTAATGTCGTCAAAGTCGATGGGGCTGGCGGGTATGATTATGGCAATAATGGCCCAGAATTTGACGCGGATGCCGCAACAGGACCGGGCGTGTCGCAACACTATCTCGATATCGCTGATGGCAGTAATTCATTTTACCAAAGCTTTACGCCGTCTTGCTCTGGCAATGTCAATTTCGGTGGATCCTTTTCATCACGGGCTAACCGTCGAGGCAGCGCGACGATAGCCATCCGTGAAGGCGACGGCCTGACGGGTACTGTTGTCGGTGTCACCGAGTCTATATCGACCCCTTATGGCAATTCAAAAACGACGCCTTGGACGGATGTCAGTTATTCAACGACTCTTAGCGCAGGAACGACTTACTCCTTCGTCATCACAATGGATAATGATGCAAACTTTGACGATGGATTTGTTGAGTTTGATGATTGTCCCGGTGATGAAGAGATTAATCTATGCTGCCCGCCTTGGACGAAAACTAAGATGTCCGCTTCATTACAGCCTGTGGCAGGTCCAGGCGGCCTCGGCTCAAATTTTGCGATTAATTATCAGTCAGTTGCGGCCAGTGACAACGCGATGGAAGCCTATGTGAGCTATCTGAGTGTTGTAAACCCGGCCGTCAGCACGCTTGATGTTCGATATCATACGAGGAATTTTGGCACGGCTGCCCTACCAAGCGGCCCATCAAGCCCCGTTCCCGGCGCAACATCGCAAACGGTGATACATTCTCCGGTTTCAACATCTGCGCCGACGTTTTGGCCCGGCTTTATATTCCAACAAGACATCTGGTATGGCTTCATGACCCAAGTGACAGCCAGAGACATGACAGGCACCGACCTTGAATTGTTTGATAAAGTAAACTCTCAAGGTGAAAGAGTTTGCCCGAATATAATCATGTATTATCGGGTACAATCTATTGGCACGAATTCTCAACCAGGGTTTACAAATTCCGGCGAAATAATGGTCGAAGTTAGCGATGGAGATAGGATTGTCGCAAATGTTCCGCTTTCATCCCTGACAGAAAGCCTGAACTATGAAGACACCCCGGCTATTCAGGTGCCGCCTCAAACCCAGACGACATCTCCGTTCAAACGGTAACGTCTAATACATCACTTAAGATAACGGGCTGCCTTCTGGCGGCCTTTTTCATAATTAGACAGCTACCTTACCCGCAATGTGAGGATGGGCCTCATACCCTTTGATTTTGATATCATTGCCTGTGAAATCAAAGACGGATTTTACATCCGGGTTTATCCAAAGAGACGGCAATGGTTTCGGGCTTCGCGTCAATTGAAGCTCAACCTGCTCAAAATGGTTAGAATAGATATGAGTATCTCCAAATGTATGGACAAAATCCCCAACATCCAAATCACAAACTTGCGCCATCATATGAGTCAAAAGAGCGTAAGACGCGATATTAAACGGAACGCCTAAAAAGATGTCGGCACTACGTTGATAGAGCTGGCACGATAGTTTTCCCCTGCCACCTTGGCCTGCCGCAGGCGTTACATAAAACTGGAATAAACAATGACAAGGCGGAAGCGCCATTTCATCAACATCTGACGGGTTCCATGCGCTGACGATATGCCGGCGAGAATGAGGATTATTTTTAATTGCCTCAATAACATTACTGACTTGATCAATAACTCGTCCATCGGATGTTTCCCAGCGTCGCCACTGCTTGCCGTAAACCGGGCCAAGGTCGCCATTTTCATCGGCCCACGCGTCCCAAATACGAACCTTATTATCTTTAAGATATCCGATATTGGTATCACCTGCCAAAAACCAGATGAGTTCATGAATAATAGACTTAATGTGTAGTTTTTTGGTTGTAACCATGGGAAAGCCATCGGCTAAATTGAACCGCATTTGATATCCAAATATGCTACGCGTTCCCGTATTTGTGCGGTCCATTTGGTCGGTGCCATTTTCCATGACATGAGAAAGAAGGTCGAGATACTGCTGCATGGCTCTTTTCTATGTGATTCTATGAATTATTCTTCATAAAAAATCAAAAAGCGTGACTTTGATCACGGTTGTTTTGAAGTAATTGACTTATCAAGCTATTGTTCCTAGGGGCAAGGGAACACCCAAAGGGCCGCTTCACCACATCAGCGGCCCTTTTCTATGCCTAAAGATCATCCACTACCGTCAGCATAGCATCCAGCGATGCGCCGCCAAGTTTCGCGCAACGATCCGGTGACCATCCAAATTCTTCATCGGGTAGGTTCGCATTATCTTTGAACGGCATTTCGAGCGTCATAGAGAGGCAATCATATTCATGGGCTGTCCAGTTCGTACACATGGAAAGATTCGCTTTACCAGGCGCAGTCGTGGCATATCCCTTATCTGTCTGGAAATCTGGCGATGATGTTTTGTAACCCGATAAAAACGTTTCAAGATTTGCGGCCTGTTTATCCGTATATCCGGGGATACCCTCAGCACCAGCGATAAAATTATAAGGGAGAGATTCGTCACCGTGAACATCGAAACAAAGGTCAGGCTTATTAGCATTCATCGCGTTGATGGTATGATAAACCTCAGGGCTCGACTGAATACTAGCCTTGTTCCATTCTCGGTTCAGGTTTGACCCAGCCGCATTGGTGCGTAAATTACCGTGCCTAGACCCATCAGGGTTCATATTCGGGATAATATGGAAACGCGCTTTGGACTTCATAACTCTAGCAACAGGATCATCATCATCGAGTAACCGAGCTAGAAAGCCCTCCATCCACCACTCGGCCATGGTTTCTCCGGGATGTTGGCGCGCAATCACCCAAATCGTTTTTGGACCAGTGCCAATAGAAACACAATCCATGGACTGCCCTTCGATTGTCTCTCCAATCACGCGCAAGGTCACATCGGGATGGGTTCCGATTTCTGCAATTAGATCTGCGTGGCGTTCCATAGAGTAAGGCGCAAAATAGGCGTAATATATACTATTCAGTTCTGGTTCATGGGTAATAACTAATGTGTCATTTTCATAGGCAGCATCGACACGGAACCAAGTTTCTCGGTCATATGAAGCGCAGGCCTTATAATTTTCCCAGCCGCCTTTAAAGGCGGCTTCACTGGCATTTTCAATGACCATACGGCACATCTTATCCCGCGCGCCTGTTAGACGAAAATGGAACCATTGAAAAAAATCAGAATTGGTATCTGGCCGAATAGATAGCCGGATATTCCCAGGATCGGATGCATCATTCACGATGATGTTGCCCGCATCAAAAGCGCAGGAAATATTTAATTTAGTCATGCTTATTCTTCTTATTTATAATTATTAAAAGTCTATCGGAGCATTCGGCGCGGTCAAAATAGCCTTTGTAATTTCATCCGGTGAAAGTCCCCGCCAAAAGATGCGCCAATCTCCTACGACCTGCATACCATCGCACGATTTAACGTACCAGTCATTAAAAGGATTATCCATGCGAGAGCGCCAATAAAACTTTGCCTGCTTTTTCGTCAAAACGTCCCAAATGTCCCTGGCAAGCCCCTCGCCTTGCGCCTCTTTGGTCACCCAAAACTTACTCAGATAAGTCATATCTTCTAAACGCGTTAATATGGCACCACCACGGTACTCGCTATCCATAATAAGGCTCTCAACTGACCAATCATTCATGGAGGTTTTAAGAGCTTTATCAAAACCAGACTCTATGGATTGCAATAGCTTGTTTTGATCAAGTTTTGTTAGAGTCTTGTAGACTTTAACTTTGGCCCCTTGACGAATAAGAGTTCCGGATCCTTTAACAGTGAAAAGCTCTTGGAGTAAATTAAGCGGTGAAGCGATCACATAAACTGTTCGTTTTTCGGTCATCCGACACAATGATTGTGCCATATCTAAAAATCGTTCCTGCCCTTGTGATAAATCACTCAAGCTCAATTGCTTCTTGTCATCAATATTTATAACTGTGACGCGTTTTCCATTTTGCGAAATACCGCCTGAGGGCTGCAAAAACATGACCTTTGACGGCACGAGTCTTTTGACGAGGGTTTCGAGTTCTTTGAGTTTTAGTGAAGACGTATCCTCAAGAATACAGACCCGGCCACTGCTGACAACTTTCTGTATGGATTCAAACAAACCATAGGACGCCGTATTCAGCTTCACATTGGTAACACCAACCCCGTCTAAATCCTTAGATAGCCGCTGCGCTTGAAACCGAATACTCGTCGGATCAGCGTCGAGCGAGCCGATTAAGATCGTTGGCGTTAAGCCCAAATCGCTTAATATCCGCATATTCCCGATGAGTGATTCAAGTAATGGGTTTTTCAAACATCTAGGATCAATAACGATCAGCGCAAATTTTTCTGGCGCCTGACTCGAAAACAGCTCCGCATAAAACCGCGCGTCTTTAACCGCGCCAATCGCAGATAGACTACGAATAACATTATCTCGTATCTTTTTAGCTTTATCCATAAAGCCTAAAATTCTCCCGCTATAACGCGCCGATAAATCATGGCCGCGTCCCGGAGTTGATCCTTTTGCACAAATTCATCTGCCTTATGCGCTTGATCTAGATCACCCGGTCCGAAAACTACGCAGTTCACGCCTGCTTGCGACAACAAAGCGGCTTCAGTCCAATAAGGTAAATCAACGACGTCAAACATCTCGCGGAATATAGGCTCAAATGCGTCTACATTATGGCTAGCAAAGGGTTCAAGTTGAACAATTTGGTTTAATTCGCCATCGGGCGCGACTCGTTTTGTCACTTCTTCCAGATCTCGAGCACGGGCGGCGACTGCATCACCTGGAGGCGGCCGCATGGAGAATTTAATCTCTGTCTGAGTCGGAATAACGTTATAAGCGCCATCACTTTTCAAATAACCGATATTGGTACAAAGCCCTTTGAAAGGTTCTTCGCCGAAGTCGAGAAACTGATCCCCATAATCACCGATGGCTGCTCCGAGCCGCGTCGCATCAAGCAACGGCCTTTCGGTTATGTCAGACAAGGATGAATGCCCGCCCTTCCCTGAGAACTTAACTTCATACGCCAGCATGCCGCGATGTTGCCGCCCAATTTTACAGCTCGTCGGTTCACAGACAATCGCCATTGGCGCGTTGCCATAGTGTCGACGATTAATAACCGCTGGCATGATTTCGCTGCCATGCTCTTCATCGCCCGAAAATAATATGCCGACGTTTTGAGGTGTAGCGTTTTCAAGTGCTGCAAGAATACACGCAGCAGCGCCTTTGATATCGCTGCTACCTAGACCTATCAATGTGTCACCATTATCCCTTAGCTCATGGGGATTACTGGTCCAGCCCGCCGCTACGGGAACCGTATCAATATGGACATTGAGCAAAACTTTTGGTTGCCCCCAACCGGCATAAACATATCCGCTATCAAATTTTCCACGAGAGCGCGGCGCCGTTTCCAAAATAAGCTCATCAGGACTGTGTGCCTTCAAAGCACCCGCCAAAAACTGCGTACAAGCAATCTCGTCACCCGTCCCATTTTGGGTATCCATGGCCACAAGTTTTGAGAGCCATTTTATACTGGATTTAAGCTGCTCTGACATGACCTCTCCGTGATTCCGAAAATTCATTAAACTAGAAATGATCAAAGGTCTTTAATTTTTAATCGTTTGCGCCTATATAGATGGAGCTGGCTTGCCAGATATGACGATAAACGCGCATATAATAAGCGGACTGGACCCGGGGGCGGTACCCGGCGGCTCCACCATAAGCAGATTTTTTACGAATCTGTTTTTGCTGGGGCCGAAATAGGATCGACAGACGTCTAAAAATGTTAGCTTTCGTTCGGATGGGTATCGTTAAATGCCTAATAACAGTAATTGCAAATGACAATTCTGCTAATGAGTTTGCTCTCGCTGCGTAAGCAGTGCGATCAACTCGCTCTTAACTCCTTATCCCTTTAGCTGGATAAGGCGGGCTTCGGAGGTAGCTGGCAACAGAAACCTCCACTTTTCTTCTTCAATTTTTATTACCTCACGCATATGTGATGATCAACGCCGCAATGTGAAGTGCGCAATATATCACCATCCGCTAGACCATGTTCAAACAGGACGGCTATATGGAAAATGACATGGATACCAAGGTAGTCTTTATCATCTTCGCTATATCTGTCGTCATCGCCGTGATAGGCATTTTTATGTCAAAATCAGGTGTTTGGTTCTAATTGCTATCCGCCGCTAAGCAGGCCTTATAGGCTTTTTGTCCATTAGGGGTTAGTCCTTCGATTGACCTTTTCTGCAAGGCATAATCCGTGACCATAACCGTAGCGGGCGCGGCAGCTGCGTCGCGGTCGAAACCTTCATTAGGCCAAGCTAAAACCGGAATATTCTCGCCGTCGAGATATCCAATAAAGCCTGATTCATAAGGCCCTCGGCCCCTCCAAATGGTCATATTACCTTTTTTCACGCCGAGCTTTTGCAGTGCTTTGATATCCGCCTCTGATTTTGCGCCGATAGAGAGGAGCATTTCTGGGGCCATAGACGAGAGTTTACGGGCTTGCTTATTACTGTAAGCAATCAGGATAACTTGATCTGCCATATCCGCCTGACGGATGGATTTGATGACTGCGCCGTATTTGGCTGATGATTTGAAATCAATTTCAAGATAAATTCTGTCTTTGGAAATATTGAGGGCGTCTGTAAGCGTAATGAGGCGATCAGCGCTGAAGTCTCCGTCCGTATCTTTTAGAAGAAAGTCTTTGGCCTCATCCCAAGTCGTCGCGGCTACCACGCCTTTACCGGTGGTTTTATCTTCCCAAACACCATCATGAAATAAAATATGCGTGCCGTCTTTCAGGCCTGCCACATCAACTTCAGCCATTAAAATACCTCGGTCGATAAGCGCCTTCAGAGATGAGCCAGAGTTTTCGGCAAGGTCCTTTTTCTTGGAGGTGCCGCGATGGGCCGCCACAAAGGCAGCTTCTTTGGGAACGCAGGAAAGCTGTTTACGCAGCGGGATAGATGCTGGAAGATAAGTTGTAATGGTTTCGGAAACCGGAGTAGGCTCAGATGTGGATTGTTTTGGCGCTTCGGCTTTGCAGGCACTTAACATCACTAAGGAGAGAATGGCCACGCTTACAGCGCGGTTAGCAAAATACTTCATCTCCAGCTTCTCCAATCTAGTGCTGTCATCCCGGACGAGCGAAGCGACCATCCGGGACCTCAAATATTTCCGTGAACATCTAAGGTCCCGGCTCGAAGGCCGGGATGACATCATCTACAACTCTACTCAGAATCTGGAACAGGGAAACCGCGGTCCCGCATGAGCGCTGAAATATCAGCATCACGGCCTCTAAAGGCGCGGTAAGCTTCGGCAGGATCAACTGAATTGCGCGGGGCAAATAGATGATCGACCAATTTCTTGGAGACACCTTTATCGTAAAATCCGCCAGGACTTTCAGCAAAAGCTTCAGCCGCATCGGATGTTAGAACATCCGCCCACATATAGCCGTAATAGGCGGTGGCGTAGCCTTCTCCGCTAAACACGTGCCCAAAGTGAGGTGTACGGTGACGCATGACAAGCTCTTTAGGAAGACCAAGTTCTGTCAACGTTTCACGCTCAAATTTGTCCGGATCAATGCCTTCAGGATCAGTCGTGTGATATTTCATATCCATTAGAGCCGACGCCAAATATTCCGTTGTCGCAAAGCCTTGATTAAACGTCGCGGCTTTTTTGATCTTAGCAACAAGGTCAGCCGGCATAGGTTCACCGGTTTTGTAATGGGTCAGATATTTATTGATGACGCGATCTGTTGAGAGCCAACGCTCTAATAGCTGTGATTGAAACTCGGTATAATCCCGAACGCCGCCATTTGATGATGGATATTTCACATCAGATGAGAGGAAATGCAGGGCATGTCCGAATTCGTGAAAGAATGTCGATGCATCATCCCATGAAATTAGCACAGGTTCGCCGGGCGCGCCTTTGACGAAATTAGAGTTATTGGTCGCGAGGACATTTTTCTTGCCGTCATATGTCGTATAAGACCGGAATGAATTGGCCCAAGCACCAGAGCGCTTACCTTTACGGGAAAATGGATCGAGATACCAAAGACCGATATTCTCGCCTGATGTCCGGTCCGTAACTTCCCAAACTTTGACATCTTCGTGAAAGACTGGAACGGAGCCTTCTGCCACTGGCGTAAAGTTAAAATTAAACAGCTCGCCTGCCACCATGAACATGGCTTCGCGCAGATTATCAAGCTGCAAATATTCCTTCACTTCATCAGAGTTCAGATCATATTTAGCTTGGCGAACTTTCTCCATATAGAAGCGATAGTCCCAAGGCGCGATGGTGATATTGGCCCCTTCACTATCAGCCAGAGCCTGCATATCCGCCACTTCTTCATTGACCCGCGCAACGGCCGCAGGCCAAACCGCTTCCATCAACTTCATCGCATTTTCAGGGGTTTTCGCCATACGGTCTTGAAGGCGCCATAAAGCGTAATTATCAAAACCTAAGAGGCCGACACGTTCGTCGCGAAGTTTCAATATCTCGGCGACGACGGCATTATTATCATACTCATCGCCATTATCGCCGCGGTTATAATAATTGTTCCAAACAACTTCGCGAAGATCACGCTCTGTTGAATATGTCAAAAACGGATCCATGGAAGAGCGCGTATTCGAGATAACATAACGCCCCTCATCATCCTTGATCGAGTTTGTAAACGCCTCAGTTAATCCGCCGATTTGCTTCTCGGTAAGGTAGGTTTTGTAACCTTCTTCATCATGCAAAACGTTATTACCAAAATTTGTATATAGCTCAGCTAAACGCTTATCGAGCGCTGCATAAGTTTTCTTCTTGTCTTCATCAAGAAGCGCGCCAGCACGAACCAAGCCTTCATAGCTATTTTGCGTAATACGCTGTTCTTCTGGCGTTAATTTGGCAAAGGCTACCTTATCATCATAAACCGCTTTAATACGCTTAAACAAAGCTTCGTTTTGGCTAATTTTTGATGAGAAGTCTGACAATAAAGGAACCATTTCACCTTGAATGGCGCGGAACTCATCACTATTCATATTGGATGACCAAATGCCCCAAAAACTGAAGACGCGATCAAGATCTTCACCGGATTTTTCCAGAGGAACAATCGTGTTTTGAAACGTCGGCGCCGCTGGATTGGCCGTAACTTGATCGACTTCGCTAAGGCTTCGTTCCATGCCCCACAAGAGAGCGGGTTTTAGGTCTTCAAGCTTAGCAGTTGTAAAGTCAGGCACCCCTTGAAAAGGCCCTGTCCATTCCGCGAGTAGTGTATTGGCAGGACGTTCCGCTTTATCAAATTCAAACATTGCAGGCGCTTCAACGACAACTGTTTCAACCACATCAGTATCTTTGTTTTTACAGCCTGCCATGACAAGTGCTGCCATCCCTGCCGTTACTAAAAATTTCATACGCATTATTTTTTCTCCGTTTTTATCTATATTTATGGGCGCGAGTTTCATCCCGCGTCGGGTTATATCTATCTCTAAGGTCCCGCTGCCGGGATTGATTGGATTGCTCCACACCATTGATCATGATGAATGTTGGCGCGCTTGTGACTTGCAGGGGATCACCATCCCACACGACGATTGTCGCATCATCAATTCCGCGCTTCAAAACGCCGCTTGGCAAGTTAAACCATCCGGCTGGCACTGAAGAAATCGCGGCAAATGCCTGATCCCAATCAAGGCCGTTAGCCACGCTAACACCGGCATGCTGACTTAAGACTCTAACATTATGAGACGTGCTTTCTGAAAAACTCATCAAAGCCATATCAACGCCCGCATCCGCCAGTAATTTGGCATTATCTAGGCGTGACCCGACGGCGTCAAACGATCCGGGCAAATTAGCCATCGGATCGATAATTACTTTCATATCCGCCGCAGCTAACGCATCTGCAACCATCCAGCCTTCGGCGGCACCTGCGATGATGACGTCTAGCCCAAATTCTTGCTTGAGTTTGATAATATTGAGAAGATCAGAAGCGCGGTCGGCGCCGATCACGACAGGCATCAATCCGCGTGCGGCTCTTGCGAGTGAAGCTGCGTCCCGCCTTGGCAATGCATCGCCATCGGTTGGGCTCTTATATCTTGCCGGATAAGCCGCCGCATCTGTTAGCGCTGCCCGCAATTGAGACATAGCGGCAGAGCGTGATCCGCCGGCTAGTTTACCTCCCCAAGAGCCAAGCTGCACATAAATAAAACTCTCATCCTGTTCAACGGATTCTAAGTGGCCGCTCATATTAGCCACGAAGCCTGTTCCCGCAAAAATATTATGCGACGGGCGGCCTGTAATAGCGACATGGGTCACACCTGAAACCCGCGTATTACCAATAATCGGCGACTTGGGATTAAATCCGTCCACGGCCAAATCAGACACTGATGTCACGGCGTCTTTTGCTGACGTATCATTTGTGGTATCCTCGGCTCCAATCTCGACCATGCCAAGATTAGTTAAGGCACCGAACAGACCGGGGGTTACCCACTTGCCTGCGCCTTCAATGACCTTTGCATTGTCAGGCGCAACTATATTTTTTCCAATATTGACGATCCGGTCACCACGAATAAGAATATCGGTCTTTTCAAGCCGGTCTCCATTATTGGTCACGACGGTAGCGTCATTAATAAATATGGTTTGCGCAATCGCTTGAGAACTCATGGCAATCACAATGGCTGAACTTAGAAGTAGTTTTGAAAAATTTGTCATATCTATCCCCTAACCCTCACTACCGACGCCGGGATGACCGAGACGGAAATCACTTTTCGGTTTAAGGCCCGCGGCGCGGTCATACATCAACGCTCCGTCAATAAAGACCTGATCCGGAAGTGCATACGTACTAAATGGATTTTCAGACCAAAGCACGAGGTCGGCACGCTTGCCTTCTTCGATACTGCCCGTCTCTTTATCAATACCCAGGCCTTTAGCCGGGTTAAGCGTGAGCCATTTCCAAGCTTCAGCCTCTGAAATATCAAGGCCAGCACGATTGCCATTAGCCCATGTTTTGGCGACTTCTTGATTGAGACGCTGAACCGCCATGTCGCTATCCGAATGGATCATGGCGCAAGCGCCCTGAGCGTGCACAAAGGGCACATTTTCTTGAATCGTGTCATAAGCTTCCATTTTAAAGCCATACCAATCCGCCCACATGGCTGCACAGGTATCTGTTTCAGCTAATATATCGCCAATTTTATAAGCTTCGATCGCGTGATGGAAAGTGGTGATTTTATAGCCAAATTCCTTGGCAACATCCAAAAGTTGCACCATTTCATCAGCGCGGTAACAGTGCATTTGCACAAGGATATCACCTGACAATACGCCCGCTAAAGTTTCTAGCTGCAGATCCCGCGCCACATCTTCACCAGCATCGAGCTTCTTTTTGTATCCTTGAGCTTTGATCCAGTTTTTACGGTAGCCTGCTAGGTTACCCATACGAGAGCCAGGGCCGCCTTTCTCACCGTAAACCCGTTTTGGATTCTCACCGCATGCCATTTTAAGGGTATAAGGCGCGTCTGGAAACTTCATGCCTTGTACCGTTCGTGACGGCACGTTTCTAAGAGTCACGCCGCGTCCGCCGAACAAATTGGCAGAACCTGGTAAAATGTGGAGTGTGGTAACACCTCCCGCGAGCGCTTCGTCAAATCCTGGATCTTGCGGCCAAACACCGTGTTCGGCGTAAACTTCAGCCGTCACAGGACTTGTGATTTCATTTCCGTCATTGTGGGCCTTGACTCCAGGCGAGGCGTAATCCCCCAAATGGGAATGAATATCGATAATGCCCGGCGTCACATAACGGCCGCGAGCATCAATGACGTTTGCCCCCTCACTCTCAATGGCATCGGCTGAAACCGCAGTGATACGGCCATCGGTGACCAGAATAGATCCACTCTCAATCGCCTCCCCATTGCCCAGAATAATATGGGCATTGGTGATTAATGTCGTTTCGGACGGAAAAGCTTGGTAGGTGGAAGCGAACGCAGCGTCGTTGCCACTTCCCTCTCCATCAACCTTTGTTTTGTCCCCGTTTTCGCCGCAACCCGCTAAGGCCAAAGCAAATGCACTTATGAGTGCCATTCTTTTTAGTTCATGCATGGAGGGGTGTTAACCACACTTGTCGTAATTCGGCAAGTTCAGTAGATTAAATTTTAGTCAGAATAGCTTGTCGCGAGAAATAACTTCTATTACCTTGCTGAAAAACGGGCATAACTTCCCAAATTTACAGGCAAAACAATGATCCAGAACTTTGAAGTCACCGGCGGACCGGACTATGGCCGTGAAAACCTTCCAAAATTGCGCGCCGCGTTACAAGGTGCGGGACTTGATGGTTTTTTGATTCCCCATGAAGATGAATATCAAAACGAATATTTGCCTGATTGCAATGAACGCTTGATGTGGGCGACAGGATTTACAGGTTCTGCCGGCGCAGCTATCGCCATGCTGGATAAGGCTGTCGTTTTCGTTGATGGACGATACACACTGCAAGTTCGCTCCCAAGTCGATGAAAGCCTCTATGCCTATAAACGCCTTGAAGCCAAAGGTATGACGACCTGGCTACGAGACAATGTCAGCACGGGTCAAAAAATCGGATATGACCCACGCCTTCATAGTCCGACTTCGCTTAAAGCTATCAGTGAAGCCGTAAGCTTGGCGGGCGGCGAGCTGATTTCGCTAGGCGCAAATCCGATCGATGCCGCTTGGGACGATCGCCCTGCGCAGCCTGTAACGCCAGTCACTGTTCAAAAAAATGAATTCGCAGGTGAAAGCCATAATTCAAAACGCCAGAGGATTGGCACGGCGATAACAGCCAAAAATGCTGACGCAGCCCTGATTACATCGCCTGCCTCCATCGCATGGCTCCTGAACATTCGCGGCGGTGATGTTATGTGTACGCCCCTACCCCTATCCACAGCGGTCATCAAAGCTGATGGTCATGTTGACCTCTATATTAAGCCTGAGAAGATATCCGAAAAAGTTCGAACTCACCTAGGCAATGCCGTAACGCTCCACTCCGAAGACGCTCTTGAGGCAGGACTTGCCACTATGGGCGGACAGAGAGTCATGGCCGACCCTTCGGTGACCTCAGCTTGGTATTTCGATCGGTTAGGGGTGGCAGATGCTGATATCATTCGAGCCCAAGACCCTATTGCTATTCCTAAAGCCTGTAAGAACGCAGCTGAAATTGCTGGCACGACCAATGCCCATCGCCGCGACGGAGTTGCCGTGACTAAATATTTGCACTGGCTCGATACCGAGGCGCAAAGCGGTCATTATGATGAGATCCAAGCGGCGCAAAAGCTCGAGAGCTTCCGGCATGAAACTGGCGTTTTGCGCGACTTATCCTTTGAAACAATCTCTGGCGCAGGCCCTAACGGCGCCGTCGTCCATTACCGCGTTTCCAAAGCGACTGTACGCAAATTAGAACGCGGATCATTATTCCTCGTCGATAGCGGCGGTCAATATGATGACGGTACCACAGATATCACAAGAACCGTCCCCATCGGTGAGGCAACTCAAGAAATGAAAGAGTGTTTTACCTCAGTCCTTAAAGGCCATATCGCACTCTCCATTGTGCGGTTTCCAAAAGGTACAACAGGCAGTAACCTGGATGTCCTAGCTCGCATGGCCTTATGGGTAAAGGGGCTCGATTACGACCACGGTACAGGCCACGGCGTCGGCGTCTTTCTAGGCGTCCATGAGGGCCCGCAGCGTATTTCAAAAGCACCCAACAATGTTGCGCTCCTACCGGGCATGATCGTCTCTAACGAACCAGGCTATTACAAAGACGGCGAATTCGGTATTCGTATTGAAAACCTACAATACGTCACAGAAGCCACAGACATTCCCGGCGGTGAACGTCCTATGCACGGATTTGAATATGTGACGCTAGCGCCACTGCATCCTGATTTGATTGTGACCGATGTGCTCAGCCAAGACGAAATCCAGTGGGTCAATGACTATCACGCTCGGGTTCTTAAGGAAATCGGCCCATTTCTTGAGGACGACGTAAAAGATTGGCTTGATAAGGCTTGTTTAGCTATCGGGTAAATTACGGGTGACGCTTAGAAATTTTATCTTATGCCTGCCACTAGCAACTCTCACTTTATCGAGCTGCCAAAACAAATTTGCCGATCAATACATCTGCACAGACAGTTTCGCACTCCCAAATTATTGCGAACAGGTCTTAGTAGAGTCACGCTCTATTTACGGTCTTCTGGTCGATGATATAAATGGGGACGGACATCTTGATGTTTATCCTCATGGGCATGGCGGGAAAATTGAAAAATACTATCGGGGAGCTACAAACTTCTCACCCGCCCCCTATCAATTCAATCATGCGGATCGTCATGGCTGCGATAGTGCAGACTATGACCAAGACGGCAGGATCGATATATTTTGCTCTGTTGGCAGCACTGAAGGTGAAGGCACCGGCAATAATCAACTCTTCCGAAACACTGGAGACGGAATGTTAGCATTGCAAGATGGTCACGGCGCAGAAGACCCGTTTGGCCGAGGCCGGGAAGCTCGATTTTTTAATTTCAATGGTGACGCCTACCCTGATCTTTTTGTCGCCAATTGGGGGACACGAAAAGATGACAAGAAAAATGAAAGTGCTATTTACATCAATGAAGACGGGCAACGTTTAAAAAAGTCAGACGCATATGGCTTTTCCACACTTGGCGCGAACTGCTTAGAGTTTGCCGACTGGGATGGCGATACATTTGACGGAACAGCGCTTTGTAATTCTAAAAAACAGTCAAAAATATTTCTCAATCAAAATGGTGTTTTCAAAGACATAACGGAGTCCTTAGGCGCGGTTGAATTGAAATGGTGGGACGTTAGTAGCCGAGACTTTAACAAGGACGGGAAACCAGATCTAACCTTTATCAGTCGCAATGACGTATTAAATATTTTCCATAATTCCGGAATAGCTGCGAACCCATTCTCTTTGGAAGCCCAACATATTGATTTAATCAAACTTATTGAGCCCATTGGTAAAGTTTCTAAACCGCCCGAGAACTTTAGCAGAAAATTTTCTTTAGAGTTTTTTGATGCTAACCTAGATGGAATTCAAGATATTTATCTCGGAACCAATCTCATATTTAATTCAGAAACAAACACTTATTTAGGCGACTTCATTATATTCGGTCCAGATTTTAAAAATCATCTCTGGCTCGGCGAAACATCTACCGGAACCGGTAGTATTTGGGCCTATAATGAAAATTCTATATTAGTTTCTCGAGCTGGCCCCGACTGGAAAGGCCCGCTTTTCCTTCTTAAGCCAGCAACTCAATAGACGTAAAACTCGCCTTCAAAGAGGACAGTCTATGATGGAGTTTGAATATGTCACGCTGCTCACGTTGCATCCACAGCTAATTGTCAAAAACATGCTGAGTGATAATAGATCCAAGTTCATTAATAACCAGAACTGAGCAGTACCGCCAATTGTCTCCTAGCGCACAATATATTTTTCTTCCCGTTCACCAAATGTGCCGCCTAGGAATGCCTGAATCGCTGTTTCCGCTGAATCAACATAGAAATATTTGGAAGTATCGCCTCCAACGCAGTCCAAGAACAATTGCTCCTTGGTCGAGTAAAACCCAAAGCGAACGGCGATCAAGATAATTCCTCGGTCTCGTACGATCTGACATTGCTCTAATATTTTGTCATCTGCGCCGCAGAAACCATCACCATCATGCATGAAAAATATTACATTTAAATCATCCGAATGAACCGTTTCAATAGTCTCATTGGCTTGCGCAATGGTCTCCCACCCACAAGCAGCTCCGCCATTTGTGTGGGCTGGTCCGCTAGTCATAATATCTACATTTGTAATAAAATTTTCTATATATGCACTATCTAGCTTCAGGTCCCTTTCAGACATAAGCGTTGCAATATTTCGATTGGTTTCATATTGCGAATAAGGAAAGATGGAGAGTTCACCATCAAAATCGTTTGCCACTAATTCCGTGTTAAGGGTCAAAACTGCAGACTTAACATTGGGCAACAATGAGGTCATTGATGTCGACGCGTCCCAGCCAATAGCCACATTAACCTCGTTAACATTTGGATTATTCGGTAAATTAACAACCGATTCTACGTTGGTTTGATATTTATCAACTCCAAAAATTCGACCAAAGAATGGATCTACTTTTAGGTTACTAGATACCTGAAGATGACCACTCCCATTTATTTTATGGGTTATGGCCTTTAGGGAACTCCCCATCTCCTTATCAAAGTTATTGTTGATGAAAGCCTTCAGCTCTTTATCAGTAACGCTAGGATTGTTTGTTAGATAATTATCTGCGATTGCTAATGCTGCAATGTCCAATACAGATTGCGCCCGTTCTTGTTGTGTTGAAAACTGACTGTTGTCGACTGCTATGCCAATTCCAGCGACCAAAACCATTGCACAAATAGCAAAAAATATTGCGAACTGTCCGCTAACGTCAGTACGAAGTTTTTCGAGAACACCACTCATAATCCAGCCACCAAGCAAAAATGCTTGGAATGACACTAGTAATAAGATGTTAACTTCCAGTTGGGGATCATGGTGATTTAATTCTTAAAAAGGTCAAATTTAATACTATTTAGCAAGCAATGTAGCTACCAAACCAACCTCCAACAAATAATCGACAAATATTTGCCCTTTAATCGAAAAACAAAAAAACCACCCCTAAGAGGGCGGCGAGTAAGAGAGAATTTCTTTTATGTCCTCTCCCGTTTACGGGGGAGGTGTCCACGTAGCGGGCGGAGGGGGACACGCCCCCATCGACCTTTTGACTACATCAAAAGCCCACTTCCCCCGCAAGCAGGGGAAGACAAATTACGCAACGTTTGCGAACTGGTTCATTGTGTTGTGTGCACCGCCAGCTTTAAGCGCGCGTTCACCGCCAGTCATTTCCTTGAAGGTATCACCAAGGTCAGAGCCGACTTCATGCTGGTGTTTCACAGCTGAGACGCCAGTACGGATTTCTTGGCGCTGAATGTTTTTGACATAGGCCAGCATTTTCTGATCGCCAAAGTAACCTTCTGACAAATCATTCATAAGCTTGGCTGTGCCGTGGAAAGTTGGTAGTGTGATCAAGTTATGGAACACACCAGCTTCACGGGAGATATCCGTTTGGAAGTTCTGCAAACGGCGATCAGCTTCAATACCGAGCGGATCATTATCAAAATCAGCAGACATCAGACGCGCTTCGTCATAATCGGCCGCTTTAATCTTGCCCGACGCAATCCAATCTGCGCGGACTTGCTTCCGCAAGTTTAGCGTCCAGTTAAAACTAGGTGAGTTGTTGTATGTCAGCTTAGCATCCGGCACGACTTCTTTCACTTTGTTCACCATGGCAGCAATAGCCGCAACATTTGGCGTGGCTGTTTCGATCCAAAGAAGATCAGCACCGCCATCACGCAGTGATGTAATGCAATCCTCGACTACACGATCAATACCCGTGTCAGCTTTGAAGCGATAAAGGCCATTTGGAAGTCGTGTTGGCTTAACAAGCTCGCCGTTCAGCTGAATAGCGACTTCGCCGTCTTCTAGTGGAGAATCGGCAACAGGTGTTGTCTCAAGCCACTTTGTATATTCTGCGGCATGATCACCAGCTTCGCGGGACACAGGAATTTTCTGTGTCAGGCCTGCCCCGAGGCTATCGGTACGGGCAACAATAACGCCGTCATTGACGCCGAGTTCTTCAAACGCCATGCGACAAGCCCGGAGTTTCTCGATGAAATCTTCGCGCGGCACAGTAACCTTACCATCTTGGTGGCCGCATTGCTTGGCATCAGAAACCTGATTTTCAATCTGGATACAACAAGCCCCCGCTTTGATCATTTCTTTAGCCAGCAAGTAAGTCGCGTGGACATTGCCAAAACCAGCATCGATATCGGCGATGATTGGACGTACATATGATTCGTGGGCGTCGATTTTCGCAATCACAGCCGCGCGGTCATTGGTCGTTTTTAGCTCAGCAAATAGATCGTTAAGCTCAACTTCGTCAGCCTGTCGCAGTGATGTGTAGATCTCTTGGATCAAATCAACAACGGAGGTCTTTTCATGCATGGACTGATCAGGCAAGTGACCGAAACGGTTGCGAAGACCCGCAACCATCCAGCCGGAAAGATAGACATAAGCTTTGTCCAAAGATCCTTTTTGACGCTTGATGGCGCGCATCATTTGCATGGCGTGAAAACCAGACCAACAACCAAGCGACTGCGTGAACTTGGATTTGTCAGCATCATATTCTGCCATATCTTTGCGCATCAATGTTGCCATCTCTTTGGCTATATCAAGGTGCGTTGAATATGTGTTTTGCAGTTTAACCTGTGCAACATCATCAGGATTAATACCGCCAGGAATACCATTAGGGTAACGGTTGTTTAGCTCGGCAAGTGTTTGATTATAAGTAAGACGGGACATGTTATTTCTCCAATATTTCGTAGGCAGGGAGGGTTAAAAATTCAGGCAGATCGACGGATGTCGCTGACTTTTCGAATACTCTGGCGGCTTCTGGGAAGCGGCCGGCAATATAGGCATCGCGGCCCATTTCTTCTTTCATAGCATCCAGTTCTTCATCGAACATTTTGCTAAACAGCTCTGTTGTCATGACACCGTCTGAACCTTCGGCCATGACGATCGCGGCCTTGTGACGTAACCATTGCCAGATTTGGGTGCGGGAAATTTCCGCCGTCGCAGCATCTTCCATCAGATTGTGGATCGGCACAGCGCCGCGGCCACAAAGCCAAGCGGCAATATACTGAACCCCAACAGAAATATTCGTGCGAATGCCCGCTTCTGTTATCGTTCCGCTGTGAGGCGATAATAGGGCTTCATCTGAAATACGCGGGTAAGCGCGCTTGCTGTGAATTTGGTGTTTCTTTGGCATTTCAGCATCAAAAACTTCCATGGCAACAGGCACGAGGTCCGGGTGAGCCACCCAAGTCCCATCATGACCCGCGCGAGCTTCACGAAGTTTATCGGCGCGAACCTTGGAAAAAGCTGCCGTATTAGCTTCCGGGTTATTCTTAACCGGAATTTGAGCAGCCATCCCGCCCATAGCGTGGGCGCGGCGCTTGTGACAAACTTCTATAAGGCGCTCGGAATAAGCTTTAAGGAAATCCCGGTCCATACCAACTTGGGCGCGTTCGGGCAGAACGAACTTCTTATGATTACGCAGGGTTTTGATATAGCTGAAGATATAATCCCAACGGCCACAGTTCAGACCAGTGATGTGATTACGAAGAACATAAAGAATTTCTTCCATTTGGAAGGCCGCTGGCAAAGTTTCGATCAAGACAGTTGTTTTGATCGTGCCATTTGGAATATCGACAAAAACCTGCGCAAAGTTGAAAACATCGTTCCACAAACGCGCTTCTTGATAGCTTTCCATTTTTGGAAGATAGTAGAAAGGTCCGCGGCCGCTATCAGCGAGTAATTTGCCATTGTGGAAAATATGTAGACCAAAATCCACAAGAGACGCCGACATTGGCTTACCATCAACCGTGATGCCGTGCTCTTCAAGATGCCAACCACGAGGTCGAACCATCAAGGTCGCAGTTTCATCATTGAGTGTATAAGATTTCTTTTCAGTTTTTAATGACAGTGTGCCTCTCGCATAATCCATCATGTTGATCTGGCCTTCGATCATATTGGCAAAAGTTGGAGATGAAGCATCTTCGAAATCAGCCATAAAGACTTTGGCGCCGCAGTTCAGGGCGTTGATCATCATTTTACGATCAACAGGGCCTGTAATTTCTACCCGGCGATCTTGGAGTGCTGATGGACAAGGCGCAACTTCCCAGACAGAATTACGGATATGCTGGGTTTCAGGGGGCTGAACCGGCATTTCACCGTCATCAAAGCGCTCCTGCATAAAACGACGATTATCCAGCAATATCCTGCGCTGCGGGCCAAAACGGCGCTCAAGGTCGGCAAGGAACAATAACGCATCTGGAGTCAAGACTTCGTCATAACGATCACCGCGAGGCTTGACCACTTTCGCCAACACCCGGTGACGCGGGATTGGGTTGTCGATAGTACCTTCTGACATTGCAGACTCCATTGAATGACTGTTTGTAAAGTTTTTATATTCACAATATTTACAAAAACCAACGAAATTCCACATAACCCTTGAGTTTTGAAGGTATTTATGTAAACTTTGTAAAGTAAATATTCGTATTAATGTAAATGTTGTAAATACATGGCTAAATCAGAAAAACTCCTCATCGGACCGCGCCTTCGCAGGTTACGTACCTCCCTAGGCCTGACCCAGGCGCGGATGGCGCAGGATATCGGCATATCCACCAGCTATATGAATTTGATGGAGCGTAATCAGCGCGCCATGTCAGCCAATGTTCTGGTTAAAATGGCTGACCTCTATGATTTCAATGTCGCAGAGTTCACCGGCACAGGCGATGCGCATTTGGTGGCTGAAATATACGACGTTCTGCGCGACCCACTATTTAAGACGATGTCTGTCTCCAAAAATGAAGCCGAAGACATCGTCGGCGCCAGCCCGGATACGGCGCGCGCGCTGCTTCATGTTTACCAAAAACACAAAGAACTATCCCTACGCGCTGGCAACATGGCCGCCGACAGGGACAAAGTCGAAATGCTCGGCGAAAGCTCCGAAGCGGTCGAATCTGTACGGCGTTTTATTCATGCCAAACGTAATTACTTCCCTGAGCTTGATAAAGAGGCCGAGACACTCGCGGCGGAGTTACAAACCCATAAGAATGAACCGCAAGCCTCTCTAACCGAGCGCCTCCTAGACAAGCACGGCATTCGGGTTCGTATTGTCCCCATTGATATTATGCCCCGCATGCTGCGCTATTATGATCAACACGCAAAGCGGATCAATTTATCAGAGCTATTGCGTCGTTCGGGCCGCCGGTTTCAGCTCGCCTTTCAGATCGGACTGCTGGAACATAAAGAGCTTATCGACAGCATCATTAAAGACGGAAACCTCCATGGCCCCGAAGCGGAAGGTCTCGCCCGCACAAGCCTTGGTAATTACTTTGCCGCCGCTACGCTCATGCCCTATACAAGGTTTTTAAAAGACGCCGAGAACACACGCTATGACCTTGATCTACTTGCCAGTCGATACGGCACCAGCTTTGAACAAGTCGCTCACCGCCTAACAACCCTGCAAAAACCAGATGCGCGCGGTATCCCGTTTTTCTTTGTCCGCATTGATGTGGCTGGCAATGTGTCCAAGCGTTTCTCGGCTGGGCGGTTCCATTTCTCAGCCCTTGGCGGCGCTTGCCCGCTATGGAATATCCACGAATGCTTCCAAGACCCCGGCCGTATCCACAGCCAGATCATCCAGCTCCCTGATGATACTACCTATTTCTCTATTGGCAAAATGGTCTCCCGCTCTGGCTCCACCCACGATCAACCCGCCCAAAAGCTCGCCATTGGATTAGGGTGTGATATCGCCTACGCCCCAAGACTAGCCTACGCCCAAAAATACAACCTGGGCGACCCACAACCAACGCCAATTGGGATAAACTGCTACGTGTGTGAGAGGCAAAATTGCCGGCAGAGAGCTCACGCGCCGATTGGAAAATCGCTTCAGTTTGACGAGAGAGCAAGAGGCATGAGCTTGTTTAGTTTTGGGGATTGAAATCATTGAGCCTCAATGGACACGCCCGCGATGAGTTTTGCCGTAATTTTTGGCTCAAACCTGCGAGACTCTATGTGTTTTATATAATCACCTATACTATTGAGGCCTAGCCTCGCCAATGCCTCACGCGCTTTATCAGTATGTTTCTTGTTTTGTACAAAATTTGCACTGGCCAACAGATTTAAATTTGAGTGAATATTGTTTACGGAGTATTGTTTTATAGCTGTCTTCAGTGCAGTTTCAGGTGATTCATAAAGCAAATCGTACCCGACTTTAAACAAGAGCATACTATTATCCCTTTGATTGGAAATGGTATTCATATAGCCATAAAGAGGCACACCCTCCTTCCATTCGCCAAGAGTATAGCTCATAGTCAGCAAACGTTGTAATTGGGCAGCTTGAACCAATGGAAACTCGGAGCCAATACGCATAGATAAATCTCTAATTTTTTGATTGCTGCGGTCAGATTTTTTAGTTTCAGCAAATAATTCAGCCCCCAATAATTCATGACGGATTGAATCGATTTTTTTTCCACGTTCGATCAGGTTGTCGATCGTATCCACACGAGACATTGAATTCGGGAAAGCCCCAATATCTTGCAGAACATACATATAAGCCAATAAAGCCAAGTTTTCGGGGTAAGCCTGTTCTTTTTGGGAAACATATTCCAAACACTGTGTAGCGGAGTCGAAGTCTTCATTTTTATCCAAAATCCCAGCAGTATATGTCCCTACCCAACAGGTCATATTGGTTTTTGCCAATTCGTTCATCCATTCGCCATCCAGCGTGTCAATTGACAGCAATCCATCAGGTTTTACAAGAGTCCCAATAGTACTCACAATATATCCAAAAACGTCATTGCCATTATTGGAAACTTCCTGAACTCGGTGGATTGAATTAAATAGTTTTTTATTATCAGAATTTCGCTCTCCCGTCACCGACAGATAAACTTCTTTCCCTCGCGGAAATATATTAATCTTCAAGCCATAGGTCGGACTATTCGGGCAATCTTCTTTAGCCTCGAGCAAATGAAATGTTTGTTGTTGCTGAATGACAGCCTGAGAAGTCTCCAATACAAATTTTGCAAGCTCTGCCGTCTCGATAGTATTGGTAGTACCCTCTATCGAAACAAAGATATTAGGTCGTTCAGCGGCGCAGGCCTGCTGTGAAGACCGTCCGAATAAAATTCCATCGGCTAAAACCAAGATCAAAACAATGGCAGCAATACCAAATGGAAATAATTTCCAATTTTTTACGCCTACCGATTTGCGATCACCGATTTCAGGCGCGTCTCTTACTGAAATTCCGAACCCGCCTTTCGGTAAAGAAATTTCATACTTGTAAGCCTTACCATTATAAAGCTCCAAACGATTGCGGAGGCGATGGGTCTCCGCGCGTACAATGCTATCTGTAGACGCGTCAAAATCCTCAGAACGATCAAAAACATCAAGAGCGATTCCGTATGCTGAAATGGTGGTTGTCTCATCCACTGCATTTTTTTCAAGCAAGTAATAAAAGAACTTCTTACGTCGCGTAGATTTTCCCAAAACGTCCGATTTGATTACATCATTATAAATGTCGTCAATGTCTATTTCATTTATAAAATTCAACTTTAACCACCCATGCCCAAACACTTTATACTAATAGGCTACATGTTAGTCTAGCCAAATCCTTGACTCCCGTCACTCTCACACCCATATATACCCTGCACACGGGGAGTCCGTGTTGCTTTACATATCCGGGAGACGGAGGAAAATATGCGGCAAGACATTCTTGTATTTATTGGGCGATTCCAGCCTTTTCACATTGGACATAAATCAGTCGTTGATCATGCTTTGGCGCAGGCCGATCATGTGGTCATTTTAGTTGGCAGCGGTAATCGCGCGCCGTCTATGCGTGACCCGTGGAGCTTCGAGCAGCGCAAAGACATGATCAAAGCGTGTTACCCTTATCAGGTCAACACTAAGAAGCTTATTATCAGGCCCCTTGATGATACGCTTTATAATGACGAAGCTTGGACCTCTAACGTCCAGCGCGGCGTAGACAGTGAGGCAGAAGCGCTTGGGTTTAGCCAGAACGAGCCTGCCAAAATATCTTTAATCGGGCACAATAAAGACAACACGTCTTATTATTTGAAAATGTTCCCGCAATGGGGCAGCGTCAACGTACCCAATGAATTTGGGGTGTTTAATGCCACTGATATTCGGGACGCTTATTTCAAAGGCGCGCCGGTTATTACCCATGATATTCTACCAGAGCCTATCAGCACATACCTTAAAGACTATATGACGAGTGAAGGCTTTAAGCGAATTTTTGCGGAATGCAGTTATGTCCGTAACTATAAAGCGGCCTGGATCAACGCGCCCTTCCCGCCAAGTTTTGTCACTGTCGATAGCGTGGTCGTGCAATCAGGTCATGTTTTGATGATCCGGCGCGGCGGCCATCCCGGCAAAGGGCTCTTGGCCCTGCCCGGCGGATTTGTGGATCATAACGAAACTTTGCTCAATTCTGCTATCCGTGAACTGCGTGAAGAAACCCGCCTCGCCGATAGCCATGGTCCGTACCCTATGGGCAAGCTCAAAGGTTTTCTGGCAGGCCACGGCGTTTTTGATGATCCCAAGCGCAGCGTGCGCGGATACACGTTAACACACGCCTTTTTGTTCCGCCTACCACCTGCGAAAAAACTGATGAAAGTCATGGCAGATGATGATGCCGTAGATGCCCTATGGGTACCCATTGGCAGTCTTGATTCACGCGATTGCTTCGAAGACCACTATTTTATCATCAATAAAATGCTGGACGGCGTTAAATAACTAACCGCTGGCGGGGAGTCCGCTGGCAATAACCTTCAAGGAGATTGAAGATGACTAAAGGAAAACTCAAATACCAATGGAACCCCAGCGACCATAGCGTCCTGCTGGATGTAGATAGCTATAAAGGCTCCCACTTCTTGCAATACCCGCCCGGCACTGAATATGTCAGTAGCTATATTGAAGCCCGCGGAGGCAAATTTGACGATCATGTATTTTTCGGCCTTCAAGCCTATCTTAAGAAGTACCTTAGCCGCCCGATCATCCAAACTGAAATCGATTATGCTGATGAACTTTGGACCGCACATGGCGTTCCGTTTAACCGTGAGGGTTGGGAGCACATATTGACCGAACATGACGGGTACCTTCCCGTACGAATACAGGCCGTGAAGGAAGGGACTGTTCTGCCGGTTAAAAACGCCATCGTTCAGATCATCAATACCGATCCCAAAGTTCCGTGGCTAACGTCTTTTCTGGAGACTGCATTGCTGCGGGCTGTTTGGTACCCGACCACAGTGGCCACTTTGTCTTGGACTGTGAAACAAATCATTCGGAAATATTTGGTTGAGACTTGTGAAAACCCAGAAGATGAACTGCCTTTTAAACTCCACGATTTTGGCGCGCGCGGGGTTTCATCCGGCGAAAGCGCGGCCCTTGGCGGCCTCGCCAATATGGTCAACTTCATGGGCTCTGATACTGTTGGCGCTATTGGCTATGCCCGCGCCTTTTACGGCGAAGACATGCCTGCTTTTTCTATTCCTGCAGCCGAACACAGCACGATTACCAGCTGGGGCCGCGACAATGAAAAGGATGCCTTTGCTAATATGTTGACCCAATTTGGCGGCAAGGATAAACTAGTGGCCGTCGTCTCTGACAGCTATGATATCTACAAAGCGACTCGTGAGTTTTGGGGTGTCAATCTGAAAGACCGCGTCGAGGCAATGGGCGGAACGCTTGTGGTTCGCCCAGATAGCGGCGACCCCACTATCGTCCCTATAGAAGTCGTGGAAATCCTCGGCGAAGCCTTTGGGTATGAAATGAACTCTAAAGGCTACAAAGTCTTGCCATCTTGCGTCCGCGTCATTCAAGGCGACGGTGTTAATCCTGATAGTATTCGAGAAATCCTAAAACGGATGAAGGCCAAAGGCTGGAGCGCAGAAAACATCGCCTTTGGTATGGGCGGCGCGCTTTTACAAAAAGGCGTTGATCGCGACACTATGAAATGGGCCATGAAAGCTAATGCCACCAAACGGACTGGCGATCCGATTTGGCATGATGTCTTTAAGGACCCCATCACCGATAAAGGCAAAATTTCCAAACGAGGTATTCAGGCGCTTGTAAAAGACGCGGATGGTTTTCGGTCTATTCGTAAAGATGGGTTGGAAGACAACTCACTAGACTTGATGGAAACTGTTTGGGAAAACGGAGAACTGCTTCGCGATCAAAGCCTTGCAGACGTTCGGGCCAAATCAGAAGTTTTCTAGCAAGGTATGGCCTAGTTTATATCGGCCATACTGCCCAAAAAACTTGCACGCATACATCTGCGGCGTATGTAGAGACAAAGGAGTCTCCTCATGCGCCGGTTTATTCTCATTGCTACCCTGCCCCTACTATTATCTGCTTGTGCAAGTACACCTGATCCTGCCGAAATCTGTACCACTGAGTGGATCGCGCCGCGTGCGGAAAAGGCTATGAGCGAGCTTATGGACGATACAGGGAGCGCTGTGAAATCCATGCGCAAAGTGGCGGATAAATATAGTCGGGGAAAAACGCCTGGTCCTCTACAAATGTTTGCTTTGTCTAATTCGCTTAAAAGCCTTGAAAAAGAACTTACCAGAGGACGCGGCATCAAAGACTTGAAAACTCTGGCCAAAACCTGTGATAATCCGCAAATCATTACGGATAGCATGACGGAGTTTGTCGAAAAACTCGGCTTGCCGCAACGTATGTCCGCTTTCATTCAGGCGTTGCCGCGTTACCAAGAACTGCTCGCCTCGCAACTCAAAGATTTAGACAAACCATAATTGACCTCGCGCTAATCCGGGCGTAAACCGCGCGCCATGACTTACTGCGTGGCCGCCCTTTATAACTTCACCCGCCTGACGGACTATGAGCAGCTCAAAGAGCCGCTACAAAACCTATGCAATCTATATGATATTAAAGGCACAGTCCTACTAGCCCGTGAAGGTATAAATGGGACGGTGGCTGGCACGGATAGCGCCATTGCTAAAATGCTAGCCTTCCTTCGGGCTGACCCCCGCCTTGTCGGGCTAGAGCATAAAGAAAGCCGCGCCGAAACCATGCCGTTTTACCGCATGAAAGTGCGCCTTAAAAAAGAGATCGTCACCATGGGCGTTGACGGGGTAGACCCCAATGACATTGTCGGGACTTATGTCGATCCAAAGGACTGGAATAATTTGATTTCCGACCCAGATGTGATCCTCGTGGACACTCGCAATGATTACGAAGTTGAGATCGGCACGTTTGAGGGTGCCATAAACCCAGACACTGAAACTTTTCGGGAGTTTCCAAAATGGGTTGAAGACCATGAAGACGAACTACGGGCCAAAAAGAAAGTCGCCATGTTTTGCACGGGCGGTATTCGCTGCGAAAAGGCCAGTTCCTATATGAAGAAGCAAGGCTATGACGAGGTTTATCACCTCAAGGGTGGTATCTTAAAATACCTTGAGACAGTCAAAGAAGACAGCAGTCTTTGGAATGGTGATTGTTTCGTCTTTGATCAGCGCGTTGCCGTTGGTCACGGCTTAGCCGAGTCTGATTATGACCAATGCTATGCCTGCCGTTACCCAATTACCGAAGATGACAAAAACCATGCCCACTATATCAAAGGCGTATCCTGCCACCGTTGCCACAACAAGATGAGCGATGAGCAAAAAATACGCTTTGCCGAGCGCCAAAAACAAATAGACCTTGCGAAAAAACGCGGCGAGCCTCACATTGGACGCCAAACCGATTAGTATCCAACCGACTAAGAGCCAAACGACTAAGAGAGTGCTATGAACGCCAAGCGCAATGACGGCCCAAGGGAAAAATTCCGAAAGCTTGCCAAAATACCTTATACAGATGAATTCAGCCCCAATGAAATGCGCGCGCTGAGCCGAGGTCTTGTCCCGAAAAATGACACCGATAAATGGTTCGTTTATTTTGAGAAGGGTATCCTTAGCTTCCATCGTAGCGCGACGGGTCAAGGCGTTTACCGTGTTAGAATAAAGACAAATAAAAACCGCTCCGGCGTGGTCAAATGGGCGCGCTGCACCAAAGAAGTCATGACCATAGACAAGCGTTATGAAGCCGCCATTTTAAATTTCTTGGTCTCTAATCTTTTACTGGGTCAAGACATCCCCTTCCCTCGCCACATCAAACTTGAAGAGCGCAAGCCCGGCGAATATCAAGCTATGTTAGCCGGGACAGAATTTGAAGAAACCATCGTTGATAAACGCGTCTTGAAACGGCTTTATAAGTGACAGCCATCCTCTATTCGTTCCGGCGCTGCCCCTATGCTATGCGCGGACGAATGGGGCTCTTGGTCAGTGGACTTAAATACGAACACAGAGAAATTATCCTGCGGGATAAACCAGCGCATATGCTCGAGGTTTCGCCCAAAGGAACCGTTCCGGTTTTCATCAAAAGTGACGGCGAGATCATTGACGAAAGTCTTGATCTTTTAAATTATGCGCTTTCCCAAAATGATCCTCAAGGCTGGCTTGATTGTGACCTTAAAGCCGCCAATGCGCTGATAGCCGATAATGACGGACCATTTAAACAGCATCAGGACCGCTATAAATATGCCAGCCGCTATGACGACACAGCAAATCGTGGTGACGTGGATTTATCACATCGCTCTAAGGCGGAAGGCTTCATCCAAACCTATGAGCGCACCCTATCCACAACGACTTATTTGATGGGCGCAAAGCAAACCATCGCTGACATCGCTATATTTCCCTTCATACGCCAATTCGCCAATACTGATAAAAATTGGTGGAACGGCGCGCCCTATCCAGCCGTCAGGGAATGGCTGACCCGACACCTAGATTCGGATTTGTTTAAGACTGTTATGACAAAATATCCGCTTTGGGTATCTGGTTAAACCAGGAAATAGATTACCTGTACGTTCACGTTCACGTTTACGCAACGCGCTGACCTGAACCGCAGCTGACAAAACCATTCAGCCTAAGTTACTCTTCATGCTATAGAGCAGTCTAAACTTGGAGGTCTCATGCGGTTTTTTGTTTTATTAGCAGCAGCTTTTTTCTTGGCGACTTCGCCTGCTTCAGCTCAGTTCGGGCCCATTGATGATATTCTTGACGATATCATGGGCGGCACGAAACACCCAGCTCCAACCCGCAGCCTAATCGACACCATACCCGTCAATGTCGACATCGAAAGCCTACGCACTCTGGATGGTCACAGCTTAGTCATTAATGCCTATGCCCCAGCACAACCTGGCATGACTCAGCCTTTGTTGATCGGTCAAACCCGCTTACTCCTTAACGGCCTTCCTAGTAATCTTGGCCTTGTAGTGGCAGTTCCTGAACCCGTTACTCGCGATCTTGATTTTGCGGTGATTAACGCGGTCATTCTCGATGATCAAAATCAGGAAGTCATGTTTTCACAGCGTGATGAATTTTACCGCGGCAAAGATGCCATACAGCTTAAAATCAAAGCGCCAAGTGCACACTCAGGAAACTCCCACCCTCAACAACCGGGCGGGCAACCACCTATTGGGCAGGTCGAAACCCTAAAAGGCAAAGTCTATCTTCCCGCTGACGCCCCCACCATGATGCGCGGCGCGAGTCTGACGGTTGAGCTTGTTGAGGTTGATCAAAGCGGGCTCGCTGGCGGGACCACGACGCAATCAATTCTCGGGCAGACTTTCATTGATATCGATCAAGAAAAAGCGCCCTATAAATTTACGTTAGATCATGTCGCAATGGCGCTTCCCGCAGGTAAAATTCTAACCCTTAAAGCCTACGTCACAGACTGGGCGGGGCGTAGAATTTATGAAACCCGAAACGCAGAACCCTATCGCGGCGAAAATGATGATTACAAATTAAAACTAGAACAGATCGCGCCTTAAAAAAAAGGCCTTTGAAAAATCAAAGGCTTTAAAGTTTTAGGGTAATTAGGTCTTCTAAAAATCGTAAGATGCGCCGAACCGAATTTCGTAGAGCGATGCGTCAGAGACCCAGGAAGACTCTTGCGTTGCAGACAACGCCCCAGGGAAACGAGGTGAATAAAGTGCACCCCAATCGCTATCAATAAGATTTGTAATGTTATCAATGACCATAAATATCTGAGCATTGTCTCCTTCCCTAAACCCAGGCAGGTCTTGAGAAATTTTCAAATCCATTTTAGTCCAGCTTGGTGCCCTGTGCTGGTTGCGCTCTTCACCGGGTAAAAGCACACCGCCACCCTCTAGGAACGGAGTAAAATTATAGTAGGAGTTTGGATTTGTATCTGTACGACTAAACGGACGACCTGATGAATGCTGGAAGTATAAAAAGAAGTTGGTATCATTATCTTTCCAGAAGTCTTTCGCGTAGGAAAGTGATCCAGTAACTCTATGCTTAATATTATAATTTGAGGTCGCTAAGACATCTTCCTGTGGATCAAGATAAGAGCGATTATTATAATTTGAAAATGCCACGGAACTCGTCATAGGCTGAATATCTTTAGCATCAGAATAGGCATATCCAAGCGTTAGCCCGATACCATTGTCAAACTCCGCTGCCATGCCAAGAGAGGCAACAAAGGACTCATTGCCTTTGTCACTATTGGTCAAAACAAAACTACTCATTATAGGACTGTCATAAACTGGAACCGTGACACCGTTAACAGTTTGTGTGCCAGTTGCAACAAGGTCGCCTCGTTTTATCACGGCTGAATTTTCACCTTGCGAAACGAGAACATCTGCCTGGAATTGCCAGTCAGAATTATCAGAAAGATCTGGTGTCCAAGTTCCTCCTAATGAAAATTTCCATGTTGATGGAATTTTAAAATCTGGGTCCAAGTAGTTAATTTCAAAATTGGAACCGACGCCACTTGAAACTGAATCGTAAACGTAGTTTGCATTCTCTGGTGGACACAATGCGTCCATCTCCCCGTGAGTTACAAAGATGGGTAGAGTTATTTGGTTGAGACGTGGATTCAGAGTA
>JABABK010000002.1:0-56615 GCA_014238285.1 Hellea sp. | reverse complement strand
GAAAGATCTGATTATAAAATGTACGAACATTATGAATAGCTCCGTTGTTGATCACTTAAATCTTTCTCCGAAGCAAATCATGTCTTTCTTTTTATCAGATAAATCAATAGCTGATACGCCTGAAAAATCTCCTCGACCTGCTCTGGCTAACGCACCAACTTGGTCAACATTGTTCGCAGAATATGTATTTGACAACCAGACATTTGGATCACCACCTGAATAACGACCAACACCCCCGCGAATTTGTAGGTCAGCACTCGCATCATATGTGAACCCAAACCGTGGCTGCAAGAGCCCCTCACCATCCAGTGTTTGAGAGTTCGAGAAACCATAATCAGCTAAGAAATCAGGATTTTCGGTAGGATTGTCGCTCGTCGTATACCAATCGTACCTAAGACCACCAACAACCGTCAGGTCGTCAGTTAATCTAAACTCATCTTGTGCAAACAGTGTATTGACGGCATATCCCCAATCCGCGGCAGCATTGTCTGGATTATGGTCGGGTGAATTATTATAGTAAATTCTCTGGGCAAGCTGATTTTCAAAATCATCAATACTATTAAACCGTATTTCAGTTTCAGTATGTTGAACAAACAAATTGAAAATATCGAGTTCATTGCGACCTGCGCCAAACGTCAAACTATGATCGCCAACATCATAATAGGCACGAGCATTTAGCTTTAGAAGATCATATGATAGTTTGTTGGACTGTCGGCTATCATCACCGCCAATGTAAACATCGGCACCATCAGTTAACGGGTTTCCGTTAGCATCAAGTGCACCAACTGTAGGTATGCGCATTTCACCAAAGTCTGTACCGCCCAGTGAAATTTGGCGGTTATCTAAATCCAATTTACTTATATTAATTTCAGTTGAAAAATTATCAGTCCAATCAGAAAACAAAGCCCCCGTAATAGAATTAAGTTTAGCACCACGTTCATATAAATGGTTTGAGAACTCCAATTCATCAGCGTCACCATCAGATCGAACAATGTTAAAGCCATCATTGTAAATGTATGTCAGTGCCGCTCGGTGATTACTATTAATATTCCAATCAAGTTTCGCGATGATTTTTTCATCTTCATTGTCAAAATTAGACGGAATGATACCTGGGTCGTAACTATATACATTTTGGGCAATTTGAGCAATCCTATCGACCTCGGCCTGAGTTACACTTCCTTCTCGAAGAGCTGTATCATCAAAAATATTAACACCTTCAAGCTTTTCGTAAGCAACGTTGAAAAAGAGTTTATCTTTAATGATCGGCCCATTAACATTGATGCCATATCGAATTTGATCAAATTTTGCGAAGTCACGACTGTTACTCTGTGATGACTTTGTGCCTCGCAACCCATCATCGGTATAATCAACAAACGCACCGCCATGAAATTCATTAGTCCCAGACTTAGTAACTGAATTAATCGCGCAAGCCGTAAAACCACCATATTTCACATCGAAAGGGGAAATTTCGACCGATACTTGCTCGATAGAGTCAAAAGGGTACGGTACTCGCTCTGTCGGATAACCGTTCCCGCTTAGCCCAAAAGAATCATTTAAATTTACGCCATCAAGCGTGAAAGAATTAAATCTGTTATTTTGTCCCACACATTGTACTGCATTTTGCCCTCCACTGGACTCATCAACATAAACCCGTGGGTCCAATCGAATAATATCAGTTATATTTCTATTAATTGCAGGTGCATTTTGGAGTTCAGTGATTCCGAAATTTGCAGATGGCCCAACTGCCACATCAGCAAGCACCTGCCGTTGCGCAACTACAATAATTTCATCCGTAATATCTTCACTACCAAGAACAAAGTTAAGGTTGGAAGCATTACCTAGAGAAAGCGCTAGATCTTCTACCCGCTCACCTTGCAAGCCAGACTTTGTTACTGAGACATTATAGAGTCCTGTAACTGAGAGCCCACGAGCAGTGAACCTGCCAGAACTATCTGTTGAAATATTTCTAACAAATCCCGTCGCGGTGTTGTGAATAGTTACTGGTGCGCCTGAAATCGGGCTACCGGACGCGTCAGTCACGGTACCATTGATTTCAGACGTCGTGACCTGCGCCATAGCGGGCACGGCGAGTGTTAAAGACAGCGCTACGGCAGAGGTAGCAAATACGCTTGAGAGCAAGCCAGTACGGATTGAATTTTTCATGGTAGAGGACTCCATTACCTATTATTATTGGCCGCCCTCTAGAACCCCAGTATGACAGCTCTGCGATTGTTTTTATTGGTTGCGCGGCACCCGGTTCTTCGCCGGATTGCTACAAATCTAATGCAAGTCTATGACTATGCATAAAGTTGAATATTGAGATTCTTTATAGGTGTACATGTCCAAAATGTCATGATCATGAATGCAAAATAACGAAGTTATTCAGGAATAGTTCAACCAGCCTGTGCATAACCGAGATTGCGTGCGTCCCCTCTGTGACGTCCCTACCCCCCAGGGAGGTCGATTAACTCCCGGCCCGCAGATCACGCGGCAGGCGCGGCGACCCTAACTACTCTCTCTCAGTGATGGCCGCCGCGTCTGTTCACATTCACATCATCCAAAATTGAATCATACTACTTTTTTGAAGCGTTGCTTGTTTCCCCAACTCTGATTAAGGGTATTAGAAATGGAGACAATGATGCGCAAAATTCTACTCAGTACAGCTATGATGCTAGCCTTTTCAGCTTGTGGCGATACCGACCAAGTCACGCAATCTCCACAGACCGCAACGAGTACCGATTTTGCCAGTACCCTCCAAGAAAAACTACTCGATGCAAAACCAGGTGACATTATTGAAATCCCTGAAGGTCTGCATGAATTTAATCGTGGTCTATCCCTCACCGTTGACGGCGTGACTATTCGCGGCGCAGGGCAAGACAAAACAATACTATCATTTAAAAACCAAATCGCGGGCGCGGAAGGTCTTTTAGTCACCGCCAATGACTTCACGCTCGAAAACATCGCCTTGGAAGACAGTAAGGGTGACCTATTGAAGGTCAATGAAGGCAAGAACATTACGATCCGCGGCGTTCGCACGGAATGGACGGGCGGCCCCAAAACTGAAAACGGTGCATACGGTATTTATCCAGTTCAGTGCGAAAACGTGCTAATCGAAGATTCCATCGCGATCGCCGCCTCTGATGCAGGAATTTATGTCGGACAATCCAAAAACATCATCGTTCGTCATAACCTCGCTGAATATAATGTCGCCGGAATCGAGATTGAAAACTCCGTCGGAGCAGATGTTTACAATAATACGGCCACAAAAAACACGGGCGGTATTTTGGTGTTCAACATGCCCAACCTCCCCCAAGAAGGGCATAGTACGCGAGTTTTTGAGAATGAGGTGTTCGAGAACAACACCAAAAACTTTGGCCATGCAGGCACACCTGTTGCAAGCGTGCCCGCAGGTTCCGGCATTGTTATCAACTCCAATGACAAAGTGGAAGTCTTCAACAATTCCATCCGCGATAACCAGACGGCAAATATCATTATTTCAAGCGTTTACTCCACGGGCTATAATGATTTGAATAAAGCCGATGGCTTTGATCCCTATCCCGAAGGCATTTATATCTATGGCAATCATTTTGAAGGCGGCGGCAACAAACCGGACGGAGCCGAGCTTAAAGGACTGAAGCTGCTCAAATTCGGTCCGACTGGCACGCTGCCAGACATATTGTGGGATGGGTATATTGATCAAAATAAATTTGTTGACGGACAGCCTGCGAGTAACAATCGCATTTGTGTCGATAATGGCGATGACGTCAAAGTCCTAAATGCCGACGGTCCAAACGGATATAAAAACGCCGGCCTAGCCGATATGGCAGATCATAGCTGCGCCTTACCCAAACTTGCTAAGGCCGAATTTACTCCATGATCAGAAGTGCGTTTTTTGGCATAGCTCTTTGTCTCTGCGCATGCTCGGATAAATCCCCTAATCCAGTCTTCCATAGCGAAAGCAACCCAAAGACTTTATCGGAATGGGGGATGTTATCCGTTCAAAGTAACAACCTCGTTCTGGCGAACCAGTCCTTTGTCTATGATTTGAACACGCCGCTTTTTAGCGACTACGCCCATAAATTAAGAACAATCTATACTCCCGACGGTGAGATCACATCCTTAAATATGGACGGTGATGCGTTAGACTTTCCGGTTGGCACCATAATCTCAAAAACATTTTATTACCCCAAGGGCGCCAATGATAATGAAGTTTTAAAAGCGAATTATGCTGTGCAGAACAATGACGACAGCCTACCCCTCAATACTGTTAAATTGATCGAATCGCGTATTCTCGCCCGCCGTAAAGACGGATGGATCGCCCTGCCCTATGTTTGGAACGATGAGCAAACCGAGGCTATTCTCAAACGCACAGGGGATGTCAAGCGGCTGACTTTAGTCGATGACGACAAGAAAACACCTTTCGCCTATATCGTGCCTAATACCAACCAATGCGCTGGATGCCACGCCACCAATAACACGACCCGAGAGATAGTCCCCATCGGGCCAAAAATAAGACACTTGAAATCCCTTGATCTGTTTGACTTAGGATCAGTCCAAGAAGGTTTAGCCAATAATTCCGATTGGCAGGATGACAGCCTTGCCGTTGAAAGCCGCGCCCGCGCCTATCTCGATATCAACTGCTCACATTGTCACAATGAGGTCGGCCCGGCTGACACATCAGGTCTGCACCTAACCCCCGGCACGCCAATTGGCCCCCATCTTGGACTTTGCAAAACACCTATTGCCGCTGGCACAGGCACAGGTAATCGCAAATACGGCATTGTGCCGGGCAAGCCAGATGACTCTATTTTTGTTTACAGAATGAACTCGGATAACCCGGCCGTCATGATGCCGGAACTTGGGCGCTCGCTCGTGCACGAAGAAGGCGTCGAATTAATTACTGATTGGATCACCTCTCTAAATGGTGATTGTTCAGAGGGTTAATTTGCGGGACCAAACTCATATGTTTTACTTTCAACCGTAACATTGGGAGGTTTTCTGTGGGTTTCAAACCAGTCCCATCCGGTTTTCAAATTCCGCCAAAACTCAATATTCGTATTGCCTGAATTGATCGCCATATTCTCATCCGTCATCGGAAACGGAAAAGCATGCACCCGAACATAGGGTTGCCCTTTGTCATAGGCTGCGTTCATGATCGTATAAACCTCTTCAATCACGGGATCAGTCATGGCGTAACAGCCAATGGAAACACAGTTTCCGTGGACCATCAAATAATCACCCGTTCGGCCATGCGCCCGGTCATAGGCATTGGGGTATCCCAGATTAAAACTCAAATGATAGCTGGAATATGGGTTCATTCGCGAGGGCGTCACGAAGTAAAACCCTTCAGGAGACTGACCATCCCCCTGTTTGAGCTTCGGCCCTAGATCGCCGGAATATGTGCAAATCGGCCAAGATTTATAGAAATCATATTGTCCATATTCACTTTTCAGAAAAAGCTCGAGATAACCATCGTTTAAAGACCCGTCTTTGCTTTTGACAATTCGAATAAAAACGGGCGAGCCTAATCGAACCGTTTTACTGAGAAGGGATTTTTTTATGATTGGCGTATTTTTTGAAATTGCGGTTTTAGACCGTTTGGATGTATCAGGTCCCGCGGCGATCGCAGCACTAGAGATCAACACTAATGCTATCAGAGTTAATTGAAAAAATCTGATCATAAAAACCGCCCCCAAATTTCATGGGGGCAGCTCAATTTGTTAAATTCTGATTTATACAAATCCAGTTTCGACATTATCCGCTGGAATACGCAGAACCTGACCAACATAAATTTTATCAGGATGCGAAAGCATTGGACGGTTAGCTTCGAAAATCTCAGGATAACGAGAGCCTTTGCCGTAATAAGTTTTAGAAACCTTCCAAAGCGTATCGCCAGAAACCACAGTGTGGAATTGCGACGCTGCGCCGTTGTCTTTGGTAGAGACAGCATCTTCAACTTCGCCAACGCCTTCGACGTTACCAACAGCGAGAATAATTTTCTCTTTCATTTCCTGGGTCATTGCTTCGCCGGAAATCACGACTTTGCCATCTTCATCAACATTGATGTCAACGCCGTCTTTTTCGAGGCCCAAATCATCGACTTCTTTTTCAAGACGTTCTTTGGCTTCTTTGCCTTTAAATATTTTGCCTAGGCTACGCCCGGCCATTTTCACAAATGGAACTACTCCAAACATGTTTTTCTCCTTTAAATAGGAAGCTTATACTTCCTGCCATAACTCTATCTTTATCCCTTCAGGGTCAATAAACCAGCCAAAAATACCATATTCCGTGTCTTCGACCTCACCAATGACAGTTGCGCCGCCGCTTTTGGCCTTTTCAATCAGGCCGCGAACGTCATCAACCCGTAAATTGATCATAAATTTCTCGGTCGAAGGCGCCATATATTCCGAATCGAATTTAAACGGCGACATCATGGTTCGGCCCTTGCCATCGGCTTTCCACTCCATGGAGCCCCACTGCGCCACATCGACGCCCATATGATCGGCCCACCATTTTCGATAGTCTTCAACATTTTCGCAGCGAAAGAACACGCCGCCTAATCCTAAAATTTTCGCCATTTCACACTCCTTTAAACCCCTTTTAGGACAACATAGGAAAAACGTCGCGCCTTAGCAACAAAGCTTGGCCTTTGCAGCAAACCACGTTATAGGGGCGCAAATTTTAAACAATTATTTGGAGTACATTATGGCTGGCCTTATTCTCTCTGGCGGCGGAATCAGTATTTTCGGTCTTTTCAGCATGAACCCTGCAATGTTTTGCTTTGTCCTCATCGCTATCGTATTTGGCGGACTTAATATTCTTGAATTCAAACGCTTCGATTAATTTAGTAACATAAGTAAGCCACATGGGTATCCCTCTTAGTTTTCTGCTCCTCATCGTTGGAATTATTATTCTAATCGTCGCGGGCGACCTTTTGGTTCGCGGCGCTGCTGCGCTCGCCCGTCATTGGGGCATTCCTGCGCTCATCGTTGGCTTAACTATTGTCGCCTTTGGCACCTCAGCCCCAGAACTGGTTATTGCGGTACAGGCGGTTATGAATGGCTCGAGTGAGCTGGCTTCCGGCAACATTGTCGGCTCTAATATTGCTAATGTCCTGCTAGCATTGGGGATACCGGCCATAATTATGGCCATACCAACCAATATGCCTGGCGTAGCCCGCAACGCCTTTGTGTGCGTTGCGGCGAGTCTCATTTTTATCATCCTCGCTTTTATGCGCAATCCGCTTCAAATTTGGCAAGGCGCTATCCTTTTTGCCGGGATATTAATCTATTTAACCTGGATGTTTCGCCTCGCCAAAAGCGGCGCTGAAGACCCCATTCTCGCAGAAATGACAGAAATTGATGAAGGTCAAGATGGCCTTCCAGTAAAACAATGGAAATCAGCCCTGTTTGTTTTAGTTGGCTTAGTTGGCCTGGTCTTAGGTGGTCGTTTAATTGTCGATCACGCCTCCATCATCGCCCGCGCTTTTGAAATCCCTGAATCAGTTATCGGTTTGACCATTGTCGCTATCGGCACGTCTCTGCCTGAAATTGCCACCGTCATTGTCGCCGCCTATCGTGGCCATCCAGAAGTTGCCCTTGGCAATGTCCTTGGCTCCAACGTCTTTAACTTATTCGCCGTTGGCGGCGCAGCAGCACTTGCTGGACCAGTCAGCATCAATGCCAAACTCTTTGTGTTTGACTTCTGGGTCATGCTTCTTGCTTCTATCGCCCTCTTAGTCTTCGTGCTTAATCGCAGCCCCATTGGCCGCAAAACTGGCATTGTATTTGTACTCGCTTACTGTCTCTATCTCGCGGCTCTCGCGCGTGGTATGTTGTAATGCCATGGACTCAGCGAACCTAACATTTGAAATCGAAAAAGATTTCCAGTTCGAAGCGGCCCATTATTTCGGCCACGCGGATGCCAATGATTTATTCAAGAAAATCCACGGTCATTCCTTCAAAGGTATGGTCAGGATTGAAGGCAATGCCCAAGAAGATAAAGGCTGGATCCGCGATTTGTGGAAGATCGAACAAATCATAGCAGATGTCATAAAACCTCTCGATCACTCTCTCCTTAATGAAGTTGAAGGCTTAGAGCAGCCCGCCCTAGAACAAATTGCTCAGTGGATATTTGAACGCCTAGAACCACGCCTTCCTGGAATGGTCTGTGTTGAAGTCGGGCGACCCTCTTGCGGGGAACGCGCGCGTATTCGAAAATCATGAGCGGTACAGTCCTTATAACTGGCGCTGGCGCTCGTATTGGCGCCCATCTGGCCAGAGGCTTGGCTGCAGATGGTTGGACCGTTATCATCCATTATAATCGCTCAAAAACCCGCGCAGAAGAACTCGTCGCCCAAATCGATCAAAGCGGCGGCAAAGCCTATTCCATTGGCGCTAATCTATCCGTCCCAAGCGACCTTGGTAGCTTAGTCGCAAAAGCTGCGAACGTCTCAGGTGGCCAACTAACCGCACTCATCAATAACGCCTCCACATTTGATGATGACCACACCGATAGTTTTACACGCGGATCCTATAATCATCATATGGACGTCAATCTCTACGCACCGATCAAACTGGCTCAAGACTTTACCGCGCAATTACCGGACGATCACAAAGGCTGTATCATCAATATGATCGACCAGCAGGTCCTACGCCCTGAACCTAATTATTTCACCTACGCTATTTCAAAAGCGGCGCTTCATGCGGCCACAAAAACACTGGCGCAAAGCCTAGCGCCCAATATCCGCGTCAACGCCATTGGCCCTGGCCCGACCTTGCAGAACAAAACCCAGACAGAGGCAGAATTTAGCGATCAACAATCGTCGACACTGCTAGGAACTGGCTCTCCGCCGGACACCATATTACAAGGCGTTCGATATCTGCTAGCCGCCGAAGCCGTAACAGGCCAAATGATCGCGATAGATGGCGGTGAGCATTTAGGATGAGATTACCCCTCAACCCTCTTCATCCAACTCAAAATCCAAAATATCGCCGGGTTTACAATTCAGATAAGCGCAAATTTTACCCAAGGTTTCAAACCTCACGCCTTTGACCTTTCCCGATTTAAGCTGGGATAGATTGGCCTCTGTTATACCGACATAGGCCGCGAGATCTTTGGATTTCACCTTTCGGCGAACCAGCATCATATCGAGCGTGACAGTGACATTGCCCGGTGTTGGGCCGGGTGTTGGCCCAGAATTTGGTTTGTCTTCCATTAAATAATCTGCTTGTTTTCTTGGTCAATTTCGCGCGCTTCACGTAATGCCTGAGACATCAATAATAGTACAACCCCAATGAGCAGGAAGATAATAGTCATATCAAACGGTATCCATTCAAATGGAATTCGGTCATCTTCCGGAAGATTCCAAGTTAAAATCCACCCATAAAACTCTTCAACCAATATCATACCCACCCAAAAAAGGATCACGCCATATCCGAGCCGTTTAACGCCTCTGGCTATTCCTTTAGCAAAGAACCCGTCCCGCCGCATTCGAACGAGCAGATCATTGGCGGCTAAGAAAATCATAATAACGCTCACAACAACAACGGCAAAGCAAATCATACCGAGAACAATTTGCAATGGCGTTAGAGGATGAGCCTCATAAATATCAACAATATCAAACACCAGTGAAGTATCTCCCATTAATGCCATGGCCCAAGCCACCAAAAAAAAACCAGAATAAAGAAGAGCACATAACCCTAATAAAATGCGCAATGGCAAACTCAATTTCCAAAAACCGTCTTTTTTGACCATTTATTTCTCCAATATAGTAAAATATTACTGTTTTGCAATAATTTTTTATCTTGACGCTATAATTTCTTACACCTAAAGGGAAATTAAGACAAGCCAAAGGGGACGGTAGTCTTGAAAAAGTAAAATTGAAATTTGAAAGGTAAAACCATGTTAAACAAATTAGCGTCCCAGCGGACGATCACAGTATTCTTAGTCACAGCAACTTCTATCGGCCTATCAGCCTGCGCCACAAATTCAGGCGCTCACTACCGACCGATCATCGACGGTCCCGTCACGGCGGCCTATCAAGCTGACCTGAGCGAATGTCAATCTCTCGCCCGCGACCGTAACTATATTAACGGCGACACAAAAAGTGATGCCATGCTTGGCGCGACGCTCGGAGCCGTTATCGGTGCAATCGACGCCGACAAAGGCGATTCTGTTGAAGGCGCTATTGCAGGCGCTCTTATCGGCGGCGTATTAGGCGGCGCAGACTCCGCTTATGACGCGCGCGGTGAACGCAAATCGATTGTTGTGAATTGCCTGGCTGGCCGCGGCCATAGAGTCGTCGGGTGATATTTCACTCTAATACTAACAGCCGCACAAGGTTTCGATCTACGAAACCAGTAGCGGCTGTCTTCGTCTCTCTACTGAGTTTAACCGCCTGTGGTGAGACATCATCAACCTCCCATAAAATCACCCCGCACCTGACAATCGTGCAGGACTTGATTACAGCCTCCAACGAAATGCCTGTCACTCCGCCAGCAATAATGATGGATAGCAAACAAGCTTCAATCACATTGCCCCTCTAAACGAATAGTCCGGCACGAAAGGACATAGACATGACAATAACAGCCCAAAAATTCAAACCTCGTAAGTTCAAATTGCTCAAAACAGCAACACTGCTGCTTGCCCTAGGCTCCATGAGCGGTTGCACGACGGTTGCCGTCATGATGCTCAATGAGATGCAGCTGACACAATTGCAGCCGAAAAACGATAATATTTATGTATTGGGAGATTTGAACTCCAAAACCTTCAAACAGATGAAAGCGGTCACAGCCGCCAATCCCAAAATTGATACGCTCGTCTTTACAGCTATGCTTGGATCTCTGGACGATGAGACGACATTTGCCATGGGCCGCTGGCTTAGAGAGCAGAAGTTTAACACGCATCTGACTGCCAAAAGCGTCATCGCGTCAGGCGCCGTAGACCTCTATCTCTCGGGTGTTAATCGCACCATGGAAAAAGGCGCAAAATTTGGCGTTCACTCATGGTCGGATGGATCAAAAGAAGCGGCTGACTTTCCCAAAGACCATAAAGCGCATCAGCTAAACCTGAACTATATTGTCGATATGGATGTGCCCGCTGATTTCTATTGGTTTACCATCTATCAAGCGCCAGCTGATAGCATTTACTGGATGAGCGACGCAGAGGTTACGAAATACGGCCTCACAACTGCGCCGATCACACATACCGATACGTCAGGAAACATTCCGTTCAACGACTTTGAAAAGACTCGGTTAGAGATTTTAGAGGGCGATTAAGCCCTCTATTCTTGGCCCCTACTCATTGACCGGAATATAGTCTTCCAGCGCCTTAAGCTCTGCGGGCGTCATGCATTGATTGTCTTGCGGGTCGCGCGCGCAGGTTCGGTCGGATTGTTGCTGGATATGATACCAGGCCGAAAATATTTTCAAACTGGCAACGGATTCAAGTCCGCCCGCATCTTCAATTCTAACCGGCAATAATAGGCGCAGCGTGTTGGGATTGCCGTAAGGCACGGAGGTTTCTAGCTCATCGACAAAACAGCCAAACCATCCCGTCGGGCCGCAGAGTTTTTTATTGGCCGCGTCCGTTTTTGTGATCAATCCAGGGATAAAACTAAAGTCCAGATTAAACACGTCGTTTGCAGCGCTGTGTTTAAACCAATCAACTTTTGCCGTTTCAACGGTTTCTAGATCAGGCATTTCGTCGTCCAAATAAGCCTCCATAATGTCGGCCAGCGCCCGCTGCACCTCTATCACTTGAGTTTTCAAATCAATTAAGTCTTGCCCCTGCAAACCAATGCCAGGATTTAGCATTTTCGCGGCCTTAGCCGCCTCGTTATAGGTTTGGGCTTCCGTTAATTTCGCCCCAGAAAGCCCTTTGGTATCGATTTCGTCGACAATACCGCCTGAGATTAACTCTTCAATATCCTGCGCAAAACTGGTCAGGAACCAATAGTAATCCGCGACGGTTTCGAACCCGCCTTCAGTCGACGCATAAAGTAGTTTTTCAGACCCCGGAATTTCGCGGTAACTCCTGATTTCCATAGTGTGGAATTGCGGAGATTTTGAGGCTTCCTTGGGTAAAGTCGCCAGCTTTGCCGCAAGATGTTCTTCGGAGATCGGAATAATACCATCCTCACCGCCGCCGCCGATCTGCATGAAATGCACCTCTGTTTTGGCGTTAGATGACTTACTGGACTTGTCCGAAGACGCCTTGGCTTGACCGCTAACAATGCCGTAATTGCCTTGAACCTCAGCTGATTTTCTAACGCGCTGTTCTTTCGAGGTCGAGGAGATCGAGAACACGGCATAAAGCTCGGCGCCGCTTTGAATGGAAGCGACGAAATAGTCTCCGCAAGCGCGTCGGAACTGCTCTGGTGATTTGGTGTAGGATTTAATTTCCTTGGTAAAACCGACAATTCCGGACTGATAATCATAATTATCTTGCCGGTTAGAGTTGGTCGGAACCACTTTTGGATAGGCACTGCGTGCCGGTGATTGCAAGCCAGGTGGCCCGATGGTCAAAGCGCTATTATCGACGCTCGCCTTTAATAAAAGCGTCGTCGAATTGGAAGTCATTTTGGTTTCTTTGGCAAGACTGGCCTTGGCTGACCCTGACGCCACAATAGACTTAACCGCGACGGATGCGCTGACATTCATTTTCTCCATCAGCTCCGATTGATCAGACACTTTGGACATATTCATATCAATGCTTTGCCCGGTTGACCTGACAGGAGCAAAATTTAAACAATTATTCGGCACAACCTCGCCCCGTGCCGAATCCCAGCCCATACCAAGCTCCACGCCAGAGGCCGGCACACCAACAACAAGCCGGTCGGGAATCGCCGTGGGTCTAACCCGTTTGCGATCCTTCTTGCCGTGGTCATCAATACCGATTTCCGTGTCGTTAGTATCCGCTCCGAGTTCACAGGCGGACAGCATTAAAGCAGAACCAAGACCGATCAGAAGACAAGGCGTCCAAATAATATTTCTTAATGTCCACATAGGTTTTGCGCTCCCTGAAGGCAGTATAGCATAAATTGGGGGTTTAAGGAACTAGGCGGCGAGGCCCGATCATTCCCCTTGCACCGCGCCCGACTCCCATTACCTTACCCATGTGACTGAACACAAACCACATCTCTACGGCCCTGCTCTCATAGCCGACTACGTTAAACGCCTGCCGTCCAAGCCCGGCGTTTATCGGATGATGGATGAGAATGAGACCCTGCTTTATGTGGGCAAGGCGAAACATCTGAAGAAACGCGTCACGGCCTATACGAGTTATAAGCGCCATCCAGTTCGGATACAGCGGATGATCCGCTTGACCCATTCGATGGAATTCGTTGTCACGGGCAGCGAGACGGAGGCGTTGCTGCTTGAAGCCAGCTTGATCAAAAAGCTTAAGCCGCGCTATAATATCCTGCTGCGCGACGATAAGAGTTTTCCTTACATCTTGGTGCGCAAAGATCATGACGCGCCGCAGATCACCAAGCACCGCGGGGCCAAGAAACCCAAGGGTGATTATTACGGACCCTTTGCCTCGGCGCTGGCGGTGAACCGAACGCTGGATACTTTGCAGCGCGCCTTTCGGCTGCGAAATTGTTCCGACAGTATTTACGCCTCTCGCACACGGCCCTGTATGTTGCACCAGATCAAACGCTGCTCCGCGCCCTGTACGGGCGAAATTTCCATGCCGGAATATGGCATGCTTATCAATGACGCGGAAGATTTTTTGACGGGCAAATCAGAAAAGCTGCGCACACGTCTGCAAGATCAGATGCGCGCCGCGTCTAAAGACCTAAACTTTGAAAAAGCGGCAGAATATCGCGACCGGTTAAACTCCCTCGCCCATATCTCGGGCAGTAGTACGGGCGCGTCCAGCACCACATTTCTGGAGGGCGACATAATCGGAATATATTCCGGCGGCGGGCAAAGCTGTATACAGGTGTTCTTTTTCCGCGCCGGACAAAATTGGGGCAATAGCTCTTACTTTCCGCGTCACAGTAAAGACGATGAACCGTCGGACATTCTCGATGCTTTCCTGGCGCAGTTTTATATGAATAAACCAATCCCGAAAGAGATTTTCGTCAGCGAAGATATTCCGAACCGCGAGCTATTAGAGCTGGCGCTCTCTGAACGCTCTGGCCGCAATATTTCTATCGCTGCGCCCAAGCGCGGCGAAAAGAAAAAACTCATCCATATGGCCGTCAAAAATGCCGAAGAAGCGCTGGCCCGCAAACAGGCAGAGACAGCCTCGCAGACTAAACTGCTGGCACAAGTCGCCACGAGCTTTGATCTTGATAGCCCGCCAGAGCGAATCGAGGTTTATGATAACAGCCACATCCAAGGCACCAACGCGATCGGCGCCTTCATTGTCGCTGGCCCCGAAGGCATGGAAAAGAAAGAATACCGCACGTTTAATATTAAAGACGACGACACTGTGCCGGGCGATGATTACGCCATGATGCGCGAAGTTATGCGCCGCCGGTTTACTCGTTTGATGAAAGATGACAGCCTTGTTTGGCCTGATCTCGTGGTGATTGACGGCGGTAAAGGGCAGTTATCGGCCGTGCGCGAAACTCTAGCAGAGCTAGGCGCGTTAGAGCGAACAACTCTTGTGGCGATTGCTAAAGGGCCTGATCGGAATGCCGGGCGCGAGACTTTCCACATGACAGGAAAGGCCGAATTTACCCTGCCTCCGCGGACATCCGTGCTGTATTATTTGCAGCGATTACGGGACGAAGCCCATAGATTTGCCATTGGAACCCACAGGGCCAGACGTAAGAAACAGATGAAATCTAACCCGCTAGATGGCATCCCCGGGATAGGGCCTAGCCGTAAAAGAGCATTGCTTTCACATTTTGGTTCTGCCAAAGCTGTAAAAGAAGCCATTGCGGCAGAACTAGAAAATGTAGAGGGGATAAGCCAGAGACTGGCCGAGACGATCTATGAATACTTCCACGAATAGTGACACAAACGATACTGAAATGAAAAAAGCTGGCGGCGCATTTGCCGATGGCCTTACGCTGATACGGCTTTTGCTAACGCCGATCATTATGTTTATTATCATCGCCAAAGGCTGGCCGGACACGAGCATCGCCATTTTGGCTTCAATCTTGTTTGTAATCGCGGCCCTAACCGATATCTTTGATGATCTTACCGGCGGCGCAGAAACCTCTCGCTACCGCAAATTTGGCTGGTTCGATGATATTGCCGATATGGTTTTAATCATTGGGACACTGGCGGCGATTTTCTACGTTATTGCCACGCAGGGCATGCTCCATTGGAGCTTTATGGTGCCCGCCGCCATAATCATTGGCCGGGAAATTCTAGTTGGCCTTGTTAAAGGGTTTGAGCTGTCACGTCACGGCTGGCCCGAAACAAGTCTCGGCACTATTAAAACCGCTATCATTATGCTCGCGGTTAGTCTGCTTCTCGCAGCGCCTTGGCTGACCCCTTGGTTTGAAAGCCTGATTGCCAATTCAGATAATGTTATGGACGTCTACGACCGCACCTCTAATCAGGTTTGGAACACGGGTCTGTTATTCTTATGGGTCGGCGCAGCTTTGTCTTTGTTCACTGGCTTTAAGCTCCTGACCGCCAAGTCAGCTGCCGCGAACGACGGATAGCAACAGCTATGAGCCGAGCAAAATGAGCAAAGCACAAATACCCAATATTCTAACCATTGGGCGTATTCTTAGCATTCCCTTGCTGGTCGCTGGCATATTGCAAATTGGTTCTGGTCAAGGCGCTTTTCTCGGATCAGCCACGGCCGTTATTGGCCTTTTTCTTTTAGCCTGCTTCACAGATTATCTTGACGGCTTTCTAGCCCGTAAATGGGAAGTGACGTCTGATTTTGGCCGCATGATTGATCCAATTGCTGACAAGCTATTAGTAGCCGCCTGTCTGATCGCCATAGCAATTGCGCTGGGTGGAAGCTGGTTGATACTCGCGCCTGCCATGGCCATTATAGGGCGCGATATACTGGTTAGCGGCGCTAGAGAACACGCGGCCCTAAAATCCCGCGCTATGCCGCCGACAAAACTTGCTAAGTGGAAGACAGCTTTTGAGATGCTCGCCATTGCCGTATTGCTGGTATACTTATGCGCGCCGGCCTATCCAGGCTCAAACACTATCTTGATGGCAGGCACAGCTATTTTATGGCTCGCCGCATCTTTGTCTGTCTATACAGGTAGTCTATATTTCAGAGCATCGCTTAAAGGCTAAGCGGGTGAACTTGCAGACATAAAAAAACTCACCTCGCTAAAAGCCAGGTGAGTCAAATGGTTCAAGAATTTAATCCTCAAAATTTAATCAGAGGGTCAATTCAAGAACCTGATCCGAAACCGGATTAAGCCATAGAGATCGCGTCAACGGCAGTTTTGCCAGAACGTTGATCTTTAGCTGTGTTGAACTGGACTTTATCGCCTTCGTTCAAACCGTTTAGACCGGCACGCTCTAGAGCTGTTACGTGTACGAATACATCGTCGCCGCTTTCAGGTTGAATGAAGCCGAAGCCTTTTGAGGAATTAAAAAACTTAACAGTTCCTGTTTTCATATCTGACATGGGTATTTCCTTTCACGTCATAAAATTTCAGGCAACGACATGTCGCCCAATGTAGTCGAATTATGGAGAAGAAAAAACGCAGTAGCCAAACTGTTAGAAACAGAATGAGTAAAAGCCTGATTGTCTGGCCGATAGATCGATAGGGGTCATATAACGACCAATTTCAGGAATACAAGGACTAATACCCGTAGTTTTTTGCTATTTAAAGGCTAATTTTACCTCGGACCAAATCGTCATAATCACCAGCAAGCGCGTGACAAACCTCACCTGGCACATAGGTAATGCCCTGAATTTCACGTACTGGTGTCACTTCGGCGGCCGTCCCAACAACGAAACATTCCGTGAAATGCGGCATCTCAGTCGGATGAATGTCGCGTTTATATACCGTATAACCTCGTTTAGCGGCCAATTTTAGAACTGTATCGTGCGTAATGCCGTCGAGCAAGATATCATTGGTCGGCGTATGAAGCTCGCCATCGCGGACGAAGAAGATATGCGCGCCGGTGCATTCTGCAACCCGGCCTGTGTGATCGAGCATCAAAGCATCGTCATAGCCTTTTGCCTGAGCGGCATCTTTTGACAGAGTACAGATCATATAAAGACCTGCGCCTTTAGATTTACACGGGATCGTATCGGGCGCTGGACGTTTCCAGTCTGCCATACACAGGCGAATACCCTTCATTTTATCAGCGAAGTAGCTGCCCCAATGCCAAGCGGCCACGGCCAAATGAATCCGGTTATTTTTAGAAGCAACACCCATCATATCCGAGCCGCGCCAAGCGATTGGACGAATATAAGCGTCGCCAAGGCCTGTTTTTGCGAGAGTTTCTTTACAAGCCGCATCGATTTGCGCGGTCGTATAGGGAATTTCATAGCCCATATGCTTTGCCGAATTGATTAAACGCTCAGAATGGTCGGTTAATCTGAAAATCTCACCCTCATAGGCACGATCACCTTCAAATACCGCTGAACCATAGTGCAAAGAGTGCGTTAGAATATGGACTTTTGACTCGCGCCATTCCACAAATTCCCCATCCATCCAGATGAGACCATCTCTATCGTGATAAGCTTTTTCGATCATTTTTCGTTTCCGTGTATACAACTATTGAAGCCGTCTATTTCTTTCGCGGAATATTTGACTATGATAGAGGTAAGTCAACAGTACAATTTACAAAAATTGAGGCAATTTTGAATTCAGAATCAGACATTTTAGAAAGACATGACCTGCACTTGCTGGTTGTTGATGATGATGACCGTATACGGGAGCTTTTACACAAATATCTCAGCCGCCATGGATATCGCGTTTCAATGGCTGCCAGCGCGGATGAAGCCCGCCGTCTGATGAAGACCTTGACCTTTGATTTATTGATCTTGGACATCATGATGCCGGGCGAAGACGGCTTTGAATTTACCCAGTCCATCCGAAAGTCTGGCGACATACCCATCATCCACTTAACCGCTAAGGGCGAAGCGCAGTCCCGTATTGAAGGCCTAAAACTGGGCGCAGATGATTATATGTCTAAACCATTTGAACCTGAGGAATTGGTTCTACGGATCGAGGCCATCTTTAGGCGGCTAGGAACCCGGACCCCAACCTCCAAAGTTTTATTTGGGCCGTGGGAATATGATATTAACCGGCTTATCCTTTATAAAAACGGTGAAAAGGTTCGTTTGACCACAGGAGAAGAAGCCCTGCTTACGCTTCTCGCCAAATGCGGCGGCGCGCCGGTTAGCCGATATGCCCTATCAGAAAAAATCAAGGCCCAGTCCGAACGGGCGGTTGACGTTCAGATGACACGTCTCCGGCGAAAGATCGAAGACAATCCGGCAGAACCGGATTATATCCTGACCGTTCGCGGACATGGTTATCGCCTGCTCACCGATAACCCTCACTAACCGACTTAAGTGAGCCGCCTAAAACGATATCTACCAAAAACGCTCTTCGGGCGTTCATTGATGATCATCATCTTGCCGATTATAATCATGCAGATGGTTGTGACCTATATGTTCTTTAACGCCCATTGGACCACGGTTACAGCAAGTCTGTCTGATAGCGTAGCGGCTGACATCGGCTTGACGGTCGAGCTCTATCAACAAACCCCAAGTCTAGAGCGAGCATCTAACCTTGATACCATGATGCGGCCGCACATGGAGTTATCTGTCGTTTTAGTCGAAGACGAAGAGCTTCCAACGGCCAATCGCCGCGCATTTTTTTCCGTCTTAGACAAAACTTTGCAAAATTCTCTACATCAAAGCCTGCAAGAAACATTTTGGTTCGACACAACAAGGTATCCCAATCATATCGATATCAGAGTTGACGTCGAAGAAGGCACGCTTCGTTTTATCGCTCCCCGTGAACGGGTATTTGCCCGAACTGGCTTTGTTTTCATCTTTTGGCTTATATTAGCCTCGGTGTTACTAACCCTTGTCAGTATCCTTTTCATAAGAAACCAAGCTCGCCCGATCACCAAGCTCGCCGCAGCAGCAGATGCTTTCGGTAAAGGTCAGGACATTGAGAACTTTAAACCTTCCGGCGCAGCCGAAGTTCGCCTTGCCGGGCAGTCTTTTTTAAAAATGCGCCGCCGCATTAGCCGCTTCATGGATCAAAGGACGGCATTTCTAGCAGGTGTCAGTCATGACCTTAGAACACCGCTGACGCGGCTTAATCTTCATTTGGCCATGCAAGAGGATAATGAAGACACGCGTGCGGCCCGCGCCGACATCAAAGACATGGAATCTATGCTAAACGGCTATCTTGACTTTGCCAGAGGCCTAACAGATGAAGAATCAAGCCAGGTTGAGTTAGGTTCCTTTTTAAACGGCGTTATTGAAAAATGCGGAGCGCCAAAACCAGAATTAATCTTTGATGCAAACATTAATGTTTCGGTTAAACCCATCGCTATGGTGAGGGCGCTAACCAATATTATTTCTAATGCTCAAAAATATGGCAATACCATTCGCATCCAAACAGACACTCATACAAAACCGCTTCAAATAATCATAGAAGATGACGGCCCAGGTATTCCAGAAAGCCAATATTTGGAAGTTTTTAAGCCGTTTTATAGAATCGATTCAGCGCGCAATCAAAATATTGATGGTACGGGCCTAGGGCTCGCGATTGCCCGTGACATAATTCGAAGCCATGGCGGCACAATAAAATTGAGTCAAAGCTCCATGGGCGGGCTTTGCGTTACCGTGAACCTACCAGGTTAGAGCATTTCACTTTTAATTATTTTTGAATATTAAACGCGGCAGCTAAGCGGTCCATTTGATCTGCAACCGTATTTCCGATTTGCGCCTCGATAGATCCATATAAGCTTCGATCAAGCCGTGCTATACGATCATAAAGTTGATCTGCCCGTGCAATTAAATCCAGTAGGACTCCCGGTAATGTAGGAGCATCTTTAGCAAGTTTTTCAAAAGACAGTCCAGATTTGGCTTTTTCATCTGCAACGATGCGGTATTTACCTTGCCGAGCTTCAGACGTTGTCATTTCGTCTTCTTTAACGGCCCGTTGCACCAAGAGCCAACTCGCAACTTGCATTAATCGTGTGGTCAATCTCATACTATGAGACGCATAAACAAGGGCGTCACCTCTTGATAAGGTTTTACTATCGGAACGACCAGGTCCGTCTAAATAAGCTGCCGTTTCTTCCACCATGTTCATGCCTTCTTTAAAGGTCTTACTGAACATTTCAGAACGTGCAAATTCCAATAGACGTGCCTCCGCCTGGCGCGTCAAGGGATCAAAGGTCTGCTTTGTATTGGCTTCCATTATATCTCTCTTATTACGTCTATTGCTAACAGCAGGCTAATTTCTGTTCCAAAAACATGCAAACATCGAGCCAATCATCCATTAGAACCAAATATATTATCCGCAGCTTCTCTTTCTTCTTTCTTCTTGGTTAATTCTAACTCTAAACGTGAAATTTCATCACTTAATAATGTAATTCTCTCTGAAATTTCAACAACTGAGAGCCCGTAGAGGTCCTCTCCTACAACAATATCAACCTTAAGCTTTTCCATAATCCCCGCCACGCCAACTATTGTGAATCAGACTGTCCAATTTAGGCACAATCGCTAACTTGCGTAAATAGCCTTGTCAAATAATAGAAAATCATTATGTATAGAGTCGTATTTTCCCGTTATAGACGGAAAAATCGAAATTCGACCCGGCTGAGCCGGGTTTTTTTAATGCCTATTTTTTGTACATAGGTCACCTAAGGAGAGGCGCAATGAGCCAGATTTTAATGCCAAAGGCCACAGCAGTGTGGCTGATCGATAATACGGCCCTGACATTCAAACAAATCTCAGAGTTTTGCGCCCTGCATATTTTGGAAGTTGAAGGCATAGCCGATGGCGATGTTGCAGGCGGCATTCGCGGTGCAGACCCCATTTCAAATGGACAGATCGCCCGTGAAGAAATCGAACGCGGCGAAAAAGATGCTTCTTATAATTTAAAAGCGACTGTTTTCGAAAGTGACCCAACACAAGGCCGAAACCCTCGTAAAAAAGGGGCTCGTTATACGCCTTTATCTCGCCGCCAAGATCGTCCCGATGCTATCGCTTGGCTGGTCCGCAATCATCCAGAGATTCCTGATTCTCAAATTTCCAAATTAATCGGCACCACAAAGCCGACAATTACAGCCATTCGTGAGCGTACACACTGGAAAATGAGCACGATCAATCCAACAGATCCTGTTTCACTCGGTTTATGCTCTCAGATTGATCTGGACGGAATGGTTAGAAAGGCCGCTGATAAGCTTGCCCGTCAACAAGCTAAAGAAGCCAAAGACAATCCTGGCGCTAGCATGAAACCTGTCGAGGAAACCGTCCCGACCGCCGCACCAGATGTTGCAGTTGAGCACACACTAGAAAGCTTGTTTAAGCCTTCAACAGGAAGCTAGAGCATAAGCTCTAATTATTTTCAGTGGGTTCCATGGTGTAGTTAAGCGCCATACGCCCGCCGTCCACATATAAAACCTGTCCCGTCATATAGCTGGCATCTTCGGATGCCAGAAAAGCTGCTACACTCGCGATTTCGTCTGGATGCCCAATACGGCCAAGAGGCGTTCGCGCGTGTATTTTTGCAAGCGCCGCTTCATTTCCAACCACGCTCTTAAGCATGTCGGTTTTAATACTCCCTGGCCCAATCGCATTAACCCGAATACCATATGGCGCAAGTTCCAGCGCCATAGACTTGGTCATTTGACGAAGGCCACCCTTGGAAACTGAATAGGCCAAATAGTCAGGCAAGGATAATTCGTCATTAATAGAGGACATATTGATGATGCAATAGGACCGCTCAGACAGCCGTGATCGGTCATCCCTATTATCAATCTCTCGGACCATATGGCCGATAACAGCTTTAGAGACTAAAAAGGCACCTTTCAGATTTACAGCAATAACACGGTCAAAATCATCATCATGCAGATCCAGTATCCCGCCCTTCAGCGCAACCCCGGCATTGTTGATGACAACATCAACATGACCAAACGCGCTGAGCGTTTCTGCAATCAAATTATGGACAGATAGCTTATCGGCTACGTTACAAGCGAAAAACCGGACTCGATCCTCAAAGGCTTCAAATTCTGCTAGAGCCGCTTTTCCAGCAACTTCATCACGATCGGCAATGACAACACTGTAACCGTCAGACAGAAAACGACGAGAACAGGCCATGCCAATTCCCTTGGCACCGCCAGTCACTATTACAACCCGTTGATCCACGAAACACTCCGCACACAGTTACCCAAGCCGTCTCATTAAACGACTTACGGGGTAAAATATAGTGAATAACGCTCTATATAAAGGCTTAAGATTAGCCTTCTTGAGTCGCTCGTATTCGCTCTTTGAGAAGTAGTTTTTGTTTTTTGAGGGTGGTAAGCAGAATATTGTCAGGCTGGGGGCTTTTCATTTCACTCTTAATTTCTTTATCTAATTTTGAGTGTTTATTTTCGAGTTCTCTAAGATGAGCCGCAGCTGCCATTCCGTCCTCCAAGTTATGATGTATTTAAGATTCATAGCATAAAATATTTTTTAAGTCACCCCTTTGAAAATGCTACATTGCGATATCAGTAAATTATTCGTAAAATCAAAGGGAACCAAATAAAGGCGATTCATGAGCGACGACATTAATGACGATTCGATCGATAATGGTTCCGACGAGGAGGCCATGCGAGAATTACTGATCAACCTCAAAGAAGAACATCGACGTATCGACATTGAAATTAAAGCCATGGAGGAAACGGGCGTTCTCGACGTTTTAAAAATCCAACGGATGAAAAAAATAAAGCTATCTTTAAAGGACCAAATTGTCTTTTTAGAAAATCAATTAACGCCCGACATCATAGCCTGAGTACCTGTAAAAGAACCCGAACGTTTATTACGGTACATGTCAGCATCTGCTTCGCTTAGAATTCTTTCAGGTGATACACCCGATTTGACCAAAGCCACGCCATATGACGTTGACACGCTAATATTACCTCTTGGCGTTTTTACAGACGCCTCTTTTATTAAATCTGCCAAACTTTCAGCCTTATCCTGCCCTAAAACTTCATCAGTTTTAAATAAAAGCACACCAAATTCATCACCCCCAAGCCGGGCAACTAGATCACAATCTCGAATATGGCTTTGAAGTGTCCGCCCAATACTGATCAACAAATCATCCCCGACCACATGGCCATACCGATCATTTACAGCCTTAAAATCATTGAGGTCAAAATATAAGACGCTAGTCATAATGTTATAACGATCAAAAATGGATTGGGCTCGAGATAGCTCCCGTAAAAAGGCGCGTCGATTATAAACCGGAATCAGTGGATCTGTGTCAGCGGCCCGTTCCAAATCTTTAACATAGGCCTTGAGACGTGAGATTTCGGCCTTCAACTCTTCGACATTACTTCGCTCGCTAACACTCATAGCTGCCCATTTGTCGGCCTTATTCACCGTATCAATCATCATATTTTGCATTTTTCCCGCCAATTTTGAGACTTTATAGCAGATGGCAGTTAAGAAACATTTTCCAAAACTAGCCTTATTTTTGTTTGACCTGCGCCGTGTAAGGCTTAGATTGCACCGCTTTCCTGATGATTTCTATTCAGGATGATAACAACGGGAAAGCAAATCGTGTCAAAACCTATTGCAATTATCATGGGGTCAACTTCGGATTGGCCGACTATGGAACATGCCGCCGATATTCTGGATGCGCTTGGCATCGAATATGAAGCAAAAGTGGTTTCAGCGCACCGCACGCCTGACAGAATGTATGACTTCGCTAAGTCTGCTAAGGATAACGGTTATAAAGTTATCATTGCTGGCGCAGGCGGCGCGGCGCACCTTCCTGGTATGGTCGCCTCTTTGACAAGCCTGCCTGTTCTTGGCGTTCCCGTGGAAAGCCAAGCTCTCTCTGGCATGGATAGCCTTCTATCAATTGCCCAAATGCCTGGCGGCGTGCCTGTTGGTACTCTTGCCATCGGTAAATCAGGCGCCAAAAATGCAGCACTGCTCGCCGCTTCCATCTTAGGCTTAGCCGATGACGCCGTTTCCAGCAGGCTTGAAGCTTGGCGCCAAAGCCAAACTGACTCCGTTAAACGCTCCCCTGATGGCTCATGAATAACAGCAAAACTTCAATATTAGCCCCAGGCTCTATCATTGGAATTTTAGGCGGGGGTCAACTAGGCCGTATGCTTGCTCTTGCCGCAGCCCGCTTAGGTTTTATCACATATATATATAATCCCAGCGCCAATTGCCCGGCGGCTCAAGTTGCCGCTAAAATCATTGTCGGTGCTTATGATGACATCGCTGCGATCCAGAAATTCGCGCAAAGTGTGGATGTCATGACTTATGAATTTGAAAATGTCCCATCAGCCACCGCTGAAGCCGCTGTTGCTTTATGCCCCGTTTTTCCGCCAAAGATAGCGCTTGAAACCGCCCAAGACCGAATGACCGAAAAAGACTTCATCGCCAACAAGGCCGGTGTCCCTGTCGCGCCGAATCATACCGTTGACAACGAATTTGATGCTAAACGTGCCTTGAACATCCTCGGTGATAAGATTGTCATTAAAACAAGACGCATGGGCTATGATGGTAAGGGCCAACAAATCGTAGAGACTGATGACGCCGCAATGGCCGCCTTTAAAGACCTCGGGAGTGTTCCTTGCATTGCCGAAAAGTTCATTCCTTTTGCCCGCGAAGTTTCTGTTGTCGCCGCCCGCAATAGCGTCGGGGACATAGCCGCCTACCCATTGATCGAGAATGAGCACCGCAATCATATCCTACATAAGAGCACCTGTCCGACCCATAGTGATGATGGCCAAGCACAAGCCTATACCATTAAAATTCTGCAGGCGCTGGATTATGTCGGCGTCATGGCGGTTGAATTTTTCCAACTCGCAGACGGCTCTATCATCGTTAATGAGATTGCCCCGCGCGTTCACAATTCAGGCCACTGGACTATGGATGCGGGCTGTACGGATCAGTTTGAGCTTCATATCCGGGCCATCACAGGCTGGCCTTTAGGCTCGACGCAACCACTTTATCGAACTGAAATGATCAACCTACTTGGGGATGACGTTCAGGACTGGCTAAGCCTTGCCAAAGATCCGAATGTTAAAATTCACTTCTACGGCAAGTCAGACATTCGCAAGGGCCGCAAAATGGGTCACATTAATCGCCGGGTTAGTTAGAGCTTCCGCAAACCGCGAAATGCTCTTATTGTTTGCCGTAACATCAGTTGCATCATAGGGCGCTTATATGCCGAATAAAAAAACAATGTTAACTTCAGGATTACTTATAGCCTTAGGTTTTATCGGACTCTACGTATTCCTTTATGATTCTGACATTAATCGTGCACAATATAAGCTGAACTACGATAAATCTGGGGAGCTTGTGATTGTAATACATGGTCTCAACTCATCTAAGCAAACTGTACCTTTAGACAAAGAAGCACTTGATCTTTTCAGCAGCATTAAATTTTGCGGGCTTGGAGATACGACGCCAGAAGGTTGGATAAACATAACTACCGATAAAGGTAATAAAGCAGGCATTGGAATTATTTTGCCCAATATTGAATCAGGACAAACTCTATCTATGCAGTCTGGAGATACAGGGCATGGAGGCGGGTGTACTAGAAGAGATCAAAAGAAATTTGAAAAGTTTTTCGACCTATACATCAAGGAATTCATCTAAGTTGTATTTTAAATATGATACTGCATTCAATTAACGCGAACGCCGTCGTCTGCGACCATATCTGAGACGGCCCATGAGTTCTGCTGGATCAGGCCAGTTTTCACGGCGTTTACGCAGCGAAAACTTCGCCTTTTCAAACTGCATAACATTTTCGATCCGGGCCTCTAAAAAGGCGCGGGCTTTGGATTTATCATCCGTATCATCGGACAGCCATGCCATCGCGCTAGAACCCAATACGCCAGATAATATTGTTCGCTTGGAATAAAAGTTCACGTCAGTGCTAGTATCGCCAATGGCGCGCCAGATCATATCTGCGCTGTTCCAAAGCTGTTTTGGTCCCTGACCCACTGCGTCGGGTAATGCGAGCCTTGAAATAGCCCGTCTGGAAGACTGCTCGTGACCGCCTAATTCCTGCAGCCAAGCCCAAACAGATTCAGTGACCTTGTCCCGTATACGCATATTATGAAGGCCTTTAGTCGCGATCTTAACACGCGCAGTTTCATCATGGGACGTGGCCCAAAACTCAAGCACTTCAAGAGGGCCGCCCGGGAAATATAACTCATCCGCACCCTTGGGCAAATCAGTGTCTTTTACCGCCTTAGACAAAGATAGTTTCGTCCAGCCCTCAAACGGCACATGAGTCAACATAGCGCCTAATATCGCTTGCCGCGCAATATCGGATGGGTTTTCAGATGGGTTATCCATAACTCACTATAGTCTGAAGAATCCTTCGCGTCACCCTCGTCTTACCCTCTTTTTATCCTCGGGCCTTGCGGCGAAAAATCACGCGACCTATCCAGTTGGTAATGCCTTTGACGCCGGAGCCAGATAGAACGCCATATTGGAAGATACGACCCGCCAGCCAGATTACGCCAACAGACATCACTAACAAGAAAGAAGCTGAAAGTGCCAATTCCCACCAAGGCGGATCAAGCGGCAAGCGAATAATCGCGGCAAATGGCGCGCTAAGAGGAAACCAACTAGCAAAAGCAATCAATGGAGAATCTGGCGACTTAAAACCAATAGGCACGACCATTACGCACATAGTCAATACCAGCACGATAGGCGTTGTAATTGTTTGTGCGTCTTGCATTGATTCAGCCATGGCCCCCATTGCGATAAACAAAGCACCATAAAATACGTAACCCAATACGAGAAATATGGGGAAGAAGATCAATAGTTTCAGCGTAATAGCATTGGCTAACGCTGCCACCATTTCTGGAGGTCCCATGAGCGCCGCCATAATAGCAGCCGCTAATCCAATTAAAAGATATGGCAGCATCGCCGTGATTGTAAGAACTGCGATGCCCAAGAGCTTCCCTAGCATTATTTCCGAAAGACGCGTAGTGGCAAGCATCATTTCCAATAGCTTATTAAGCTTCTCTTCAAGCATTGACGTGAGAAGCATGTAGGCTCCAGAAAAAATAGTCAGCCACAGCAAGAGGCTCGCAAATGCTGCAACACCATAGGGAATTCGGTCTATGTCAGTTATCGCTTGGCCCGATTGATTGCCCGTATCAACTTTTGATGGGTCAAAAGCTTTAACGACGGGTGCATTTGCCTTTGCGTCTGCATAGCCGTCGGAATTTAAACCACCAGATGCCAAGTAATCATTTTCAGCTTGTTTTTTGAAATAATTTGACACCGCTCCCTTTGCATATTGATTGCTTATATTGGTGGACCAATAATCAACCTCAATGCCGTCCGGCCCTTCATAAATATGGGTTGCGCTATTAAGCCGAACCTGCGCTTCGCCAATTGTTATTAATTTTTCGCCTTTAACATAGGATTTTAAAGCCTCAATGTCATTAGAAGGTGGCTCTACAAATATAGTTTTAGGCTGAACAGCTTCCTTACTAGCCTTACTATTTCCAACAACCGGTATGTTTTGAATAGCATCAGTAATATCACGCCATAATTCGTTTTCATTGTCTATAATGGCCTGAGCATGAACACCCGTATCGTCCAGAATTGTTTCATAACGGACCGGGTCCATGTCTAAATCGAATTGTGACGCAATAATTGCCAAAGCCCCGAAGATAAATGGCATTAAAAACGATATCCAAAATCCCCAAGTTTTTATATATCCCAGAAAATCCCGACGGGCGATGAGATAGACGCGGCGTAAATTGATTTGTGGCAACATTATGAATCTTCCCCATATACATCTGCCGACATTTTAGCAGCCTCATCGCGTCCAACAAGGGCTACAAAGGCTTCGTGTAAGCTAGGGCTTTTCGGGTCAAATCGTGTCAGCTTAATCTTCTTGGACACACATTTTTCAAGAATAGCATGCGATTCCGCTTTTGGTTTTAGAAATACGGTCAACGCGCCGTCTTCCCGAGCTTCAATCGTCTCTGCAAAGGCACTAATTTCATCTTTGAGACGGTTATCTTCGGAACCAATAACAAGGCGGCGCGGCGCTTCTTCCAAAGCCTCTTCTGTCGTGCCATCAAAAACCTTACGGCCGCCCGACATCAAAATAATACGGTCACAAAGACGTTCTGCATGCTCCATCACATGCGTTGAAAAGATAATCGTCCGGCCTCGGTCAGCAATTTCCCGCACCATGTTTTCAAGCACTTGTTGATTAACAGGATCAAGGCCGGAAAATGGTTCATCCAAAATATAAAATTCCGGATCATGGGCGATAGCCGCTAAAAGTTGAACTTTCTGCGCCATGCCTTTGGACATATCTTTGTTCTTTTTACGCTTGGCTTCGCTCAGACCGTATTTGTCAAGTAATCTATCTGCCAACGGAAATGCTACTTTGGCTTTAATGCCGTTAAGTCGCGCCATATGAGCTATCGATTCTCGCGCAGTTTGTTTCTTATAAAGACCTCGTTCTTCAGGCAAGAATGCGACTCTACCAAATGCATGAGCGCTAGGTGCCTGCCCGAATAAGGACACTGAGCCACTATCCGGCTTAATCAAGCCAAGGGCCATACGAATGGTGGTCGTTTTCCCGGCGCCGTTTGGGCCTAAAAACCCAATGATTTCTCCGGGTTTCACATCAAAAGAGACGTCATCGACCGCCGTCTTTCCGGCAAAGGCCTTTGATATATTGGAAATGGATAGAGGTATTTGTGTCATGTTTTATAATTCTTATGTTTCACGGAGTGTTTGCACACTTAGGCTGGAAGTTGCTAGGATATTCTTATGAATTTAGATGAAGAAGAGGTTAGGAAACGATTGATTGCGCTACGCGATGAGCACGAAGCTTTGAACAGTCAAGCCGCAGACAACCGAAAACCCGTTAGCCTTGATCAGCAAAGCGTCGGTAGGCTCTCCCGTATGGACAGTCTTCAAGTGCAGGCCATGGACATGGCCCAAGAACAAGCCCGGCGTAAACAAATCATACGCATAACAGCCGCCCTAGAGCGGCTGGTCAGTGGTGATTACGGGTATTGCGTCACGTGTGATGAACTTATCGGCGCGAAACGCATAGAGCTTGATCCTGCTACGCCGCTTTGCGTTAAGTGTGCAAAATAGTACACTAAAACACATCCGCTCATACTGGCGCCCGCCAGTATCTATGGGGCGATTGAACAAGACTCTGGATCAAGTCCAGAGTAAGCGGATGAGCCTATTTCCGAGCAATGCCTGCCATCGCCATTTCGGCCATGACTTTCTTAAAACCGTCAGATGGCGGTGACTTTGGTTTAGCATAGGATACAATTTCAAACTCAATCTCGTCTTGATCTTCAAAGTAGAATCGACGACCTGGTTCGTAAACGCCGTGGCTTGTTGTCGTAAATCCCATTTCTATGACCCGGCTCTCGGTCACATCTAAATCGTCGACAACTATGCCCACATGGTTGAGCCCCCGAACCATTTCATTACTAGGACCGCAAGGTGCTTTAGGCGTCCCTTTAGTATAAATCGCCAGATAGCTGTTTTCCTCACCCACATGATAGGTTGTACCGCCCGCTAGGCTTGGACCATGCCAGCGTATTTTCCAGCCAAATAAATCACATAATTGCTGAGCTGTTTTTTTCGCATCACGGACGGTTATATTGACATGTTCTAGAACTGAATGTGTCATGATTGCTCTCCTAATTGCTTATCATCGAAAAACACGCTACGACCTCAACTTAACTTGAGGTCAAGCGTTTTTTTAAGAAAATTACGCAAAGGAAGCTATATGGGATTTATGATAGGAAAAGTTGCGCAGCGTACAGGCGTTGCGGTTTCGGCCATTCGTTTTTATGAAGACAAAGGCCTAATCACATCGGAGCGAAATTCTGGTGGGCAGAGAGTTTTTCGCGCTGCGGACATTCGCCGTATCTCTTTTATAATCATTGCGCAAAAACTCGGATTCACTTTGAAGGAAATAGCGGCCCAGCTCGGCAAGCTCCCAAATAGCCGAACGCCTAATAAGAAAGACTGGGAAAAGATCAGTCAGTCCTTCCAGCGCGATATCGATGCCCGCATTGAGGGTCTAACTCAGCTACGTAACAAATTAACAGGCTGTATCGGGTGCGGTTGTCTATCGCTTGATGTCTGCCAATTATATAATTCAGAGGATAAAGCTGCCATCAAAGGCAGCGGCCCCAGATACCTTATGGGTGATCGACCGGAGCCTCCAGAAAAGTAGTAATCCGCTCACGACCACCTGATATCCAATGATTTGAATGATGTCCGCCTTTAATAATCATTTTTTCCTTGGGGCCATCATAGCTATCATAAAGGCGTTGCCCCTCCCCTATTGAAATGACGCGGTCATGAGTACCGTGAACCCATAAAACAGGCACATCAATATCTTGGATCGCTCGAAAACTTTCATATCGGTCCTTAATGAGAGGCCTGAAAGCGAACCATGGCATGCTAATTTTTGCCATATCTGTCATGGAATAAAACGGCGCTTCTAAAACTACTTTTCCAACTTGCCGTCTGGCTGCAAGCTGAGTCGCAACACCCGCGCCTAAGGACGTCCCGTACAGGTATATTGACTTAGGATCGACGCCTTGAGAAATTAGAAAATCATATTGAGCTTCAGCCGCAGATATCAAGCCGTCTTCACTCGGTTTGCCGCTCGCGCCCGGATATCCAGGATAGGTCGCACCAAGAACTCCAAAACCTCGCTCAATCAAATGCTCGTAAATAAACCGCCCGTCATAAACCGAGGAGCCATTGCCATGAAAAAAGATGACGACAGCTTCATCGTTTTCAGATGCATGCCACCATGCCGTCACGTGATAACCAGCGGATGTTTCAACCAAAACTTCCTCGACACCATCAAGACTCGTCGCTTCAGGTGTTAGATATAGAGGCGAGGGAAAATACATCGCCTTACGCTGCATGAAAAAAACCGTGATCAGTATAGCCAAATAAATGGCTATAAGAACGATCACGGTTTTCAAAATAAATTTCATCATAGCGCACTATAGCGCGCCAGATGTCAGAAAAAAGTCGAAACTAAAGTGCCTTTATGATTTCCTCGACCATCTTCTTGGCATCCGATAGAAGCATCATGGTCTTGTCATCATAGAACAGATCATTATCGATCCCGGCATAGCCCGGTGATAAAGACCTTTTCACGAACAAAATCGTTGCCGCTTTATCGACGTCCAGAATAGGCATGCCAGCGATTGGGCTTTGTGGATCGTTTTTAGCCGCCGGATTAGTGACATCATTGGCACCGATCACAAAAGCCACATCGGCGTTTGCAAATTCGGAGTTGATATCTTCAAGTTCGAACACTTCATCATAAGGTACGTTCGCTTCGGCCAGTAGAACATTCATATGGCCCGGCATACGGCCCGCCACAGGATGGATAGCGTAATCCACCTCAACGCCTTCTTCTTTGAGCTTATCGACCATTTCGCGGGTGGCGTGCTGAGCTTGAGCCACAGCAAGTCCGTAACCCGGAACGATGATAACTTTAGATGCGTTCTTCATGATGAAAGCCGCATCTTCTGCACTACCGCGTTTAACAGGGCGCTGTTCTTTTAAGCCGCCGTCTGTCGATACTGCGTCAGCGCCAAATCCGCCTAAGATCACACTTAAGAACCCACGGTTCATGGCCTTACACATGATGTATGATAGGATCGCGCCAGATGAGCCAACAAGAGCGCCAACGATGATCAATGCCAAATTACCAAGCGTGAAACCTAGAGCCGCAGCTGCCCAGCCTGAATAAGAGTTCAGCATGGATATGACCACAGGCATATCAGCCCCGCCAATTGGAATGATCAACGTAATGCCAAGAACAAGCGTCAGCGCAATAATACCCCAAATTAAACGCGGATCGGACCCGCCAGATTTCATCAGCATCCCGATGAGAACCGCAACGCCAATGGCTAGAGCTAAGTTCAACAAATGCCGAGCGGGCAGTAAGATAGGCGCGCCTGACATATTGCCGTTAAGCTTAAGAAAAGCGATGACAGAGCCCGTAAAGGTAATCGCGCCAATGGCGGCACCAAGGGCAAGTTCAAGCAGGCTATAGCCTTTAATACCGTGATCAGTGAGAATGCCGAAGCTTCCTGGGCTATAAAACGCCGCAACAGCAACGAGTACAGCGGCCAGGCCCACCAGAGAGTGAAACGCTGCGATAAGCTGTGGCATATCGGTCATAGGGATTTTACGGGCTATAAACGCGCCTAGAACGCCGCCTATGACAAGGCCGCCAGCAATGATACCCATAGCTTTACCGCCAAGGCCAATAACCAAAAGGGTTGTGACAATGGCGATCGCCATGCCGATCATACCGAACGCGTTACCTCGACGAGAGGTAACAGGTGATGACAAGCCGCGAAGGGCCAAAATGAAGAGAACTGCCGAAACAACGTAGAGTATTGCGGCCATATTTGTTGATAAAGTCATATCCGCGCCCTACTTCTGCTTCTTCTTATACATGGCAAGCATGCGCTGAGTGACCAGAAAGCCACCAAATATATTGACCGCGCAAAGCGCCACAGCGAGCGCGCCTGTCCAGGTCGAGATTTGAGATCCGCTTGAAATACCGGCTGAAACAGCGATTAGAGCGCCAACGATAATCACAGAAGAAATAGCATTAGTTACGGCCATAAGTGGTGTGTGAAGCGCTGGCGTTACCGACCAGACTACATAATAACCAACAAAGATCGCGAGAATGAAAATTGCGAATTGAAAAACGAACGGGCTAACCGCCGCTCCGCCTGCCATAATTAACATGGATAACATAGATGTCTCCTATTTCAGACGTTCGTGAACGACTTCGCCGTCACGTGTCAAAGCGCAGCCTTGAATAATTTCATCATCCCAATTGGGGACATAAGACCCGTCTTCCGCCGTAACGAGCGGTAAGAAACTTTTGAGATTACGGGCAAACATATTGGACGCGTCCGATGCCATACGGGATGGCCAATTTAACAGACCAACAATTTTCACGCCGTTCTTAGTCGTGACAATCTCGCCAGCTTTTGCGCCTTCGACGTTCCCGCCACGCTCCACTGCCATATCAACAATGACAGAACCTGGTCGCATATTGGCAATCATTTTCTTGTCGATCAGACGCGGAGCGGGACGACCCGGGATGAGAGCCGTAGTGACAACAATATCTTGCTTGGCGATATGTGCCGCTGTGAGTTCAGCTTGAAGTTTTTGATATTCAGGCGACATTTGCTTGGCGTAACCACCTGCTGTCTCCGCTTCTTTAAATTCTTCGTTTTCTACGGCAACAAATTTTGCGCCGAGCGATGCGACTTGTTCTTTGGCCGCCGGGCGAACATCTGTCGCCGTGGTGACAGCGCCGAGGCGTCTCGCGGTAGCAATCGCCTGAAGCCCTGCAACACCGGCGCCCATAATAAAGACCTTAGCCGGAGCAATAGTGCCCGCCGCCGTCATCATCATTGGAAAAGCACGGCCATATATAGTGCCCGCTTCGACAACGGCGCGATATCCAGAGAGATTAGATTGAGAAGACAGCACATCCATGCTCTGGGCTCTGGAAATACGCGGAATATATTCCAGCGCGTATGCCGTCACACCTGCTTTGGCGCAGGCCTTGGCAAAGTCTGGATTATCTGTTGGATTTAAGAGCCCTGTGATCCCTGCGCCTTTTTTAAGGCTAGCCAGAAGCTTTTTATCACCGCCAATAATAGAGAACACCAAATCCGCGCCTTTGACAGCAGCGGTATTAGACGCAGAAATCGTTGCGCCCGCTTCTTTATAATCACTATCTGCGAAATTCGCTAGTTTACCAGCGCCCTTGACCACAGTTACGCTATGGCCAGATTTTATATACCCCTTCACCGTTCCCGGTGTTGCGGCTACGCGGGCTTCATCGCCGCCCGCGTCGTTTAATACAGCTATTTTCACCCGGTTATCCTATTTTTTTACGGATTTAAGAGAATTGTCATGCGCTGTAGTAATATGAAAAAAGTTGCATAGTCTAGGTTAAAGCGGAAACAATCGCGCAAATAACCACAACTATTCCTGAAATCAGGATAATCGTTGCAAACCAGGCACCTTTTAGCTTGAGCAATACGCCCATGACTATTCCGACGACTAAGGTTGCTACTAAAGCCGTCAACCATGGAAGACCACCGCCGCCAACGGTTAAGATTGGAAACAGCAAGGCTAGAGCCAGCAAACCACCGCCATAAATAGTCATACCCATGAAACCGGAGAAAGTACCGCGCTGGGCTCCAACTGCCATTTCGCCTTTAGTATAATCTGAATGAGCATCAGCCATTTGATTCACCCTTAGTCATTAAAATTCTAGCCTCCACTATCACGTGCCTTGCCAGCTCTCAAGCGTCCAGCCGTCGCACCTCGATAATAATTCGCTTCCAGAGCATTTTGTTTCAATTTTTCAAGGAAAGCTCAAAAAATAGGCGATTTCGCCCAGCTTCTAACATTACTCGAAAGCAAATTGCTCCCATTAAGAGCATTTTTACTCATTTGTCCCATATTGCGACGCTGAATGACCGGAAAAATCCGGCAACTGGTCTCAAAGACCGTGAAATGGTGAATGATATGGGAAAAACGGTACTCATCGTTGACGATGATCCGACTCAACGACGTCTTATACAGGCGGTCATTGAAAAAAGTGGGTTTTCAACTCTTCAGGCTGATAGTGGCGACACCGCTCTATCCATGATCTTTGGCGCAGACGGCCACAATATTCACGTTGTCCTACTCGACCTTATTATGCCCGGCATGGACGGCATGGAAACGTTAAATCAAATCCAGGCCCAAAAAAGCGAACTCCCAGTTATCGTCTTGACCGGTAAAGGCAGTATCGACACCGTTGTAAACGCTATGCAATCGGGCGCTAGAGACTTTATTGTAAAGCCCGCCAGTCCGGAACGCATTATCGTATCTATTCGAAATGCTCTTGAGCTCAATACTCTTGTTGGTGAAGTTACCCGCCTTAAGAAAACAACCACGGGCGGCCTGACCTTTGAGGATCTCGTTGGTAATGCTTCATCTATGCGCAGCGTAGTTGCCATGGGCGAACGCGGCGCAAAAGCGAATATTCCTATTTTAATCACAGGCGAATCCGGTGTCGGTAAAGAAGTCATTGCCCGCGCTATTCAAGGGGCTTCCGAGCGCTCAGATAGACCGTTTGTAACTGTCAATTGCGGCGCCATCCCTGAAAACCTCGTGGAAAGCATATTGTTTGGCCATGAAAAAGGCTCGTTTACGGGCGCAAACGCCAAGCATCTAGGTAAATTCCAAGAAGCGAACACTGGTACATTATTCCTTGATGAAGTCGGTGAGTTGCCGCTTGATATGCAGGTAAAACTCTTACGGGTTCTACAAGAAGGTGAAGTTGATCCTATTGGCTCAAAACGGCCCGTCCGGGTTGACGTCAGGATTGTCTCCGCGACTAATCGCGACCTCGCAGAGGCTGTGAAACACGGCGCTTTTAGAGAAGATCTCTATTACCGCTTAAATGTTTTCCCAATTCAGGTGCCTGCGCTTCGCGAACGCCGTGAAGATATTCCGGCTCTTCTAGAGCACTTTATAAAACGGTTTAACGCTCAAGAACGTATGACCGTTAACAGCGCGACCCATGAAACCCTTGATATGCTCAAGGCTTTTGATTGGCCTGGCAATGTGCGCCAATTAGAAAATTCTATCTTTCGCGCCATGATCCTATCCGATGGCCAAATCCTTCATCCGCAAGATTTTCCGCAAATATCCGGCGAAATGCCAAGCTTTGCCGCCAAAGCCGAAGGCGGGTTCTCGGCATTGCTGGCCAATGTAGACGCCAGAACAGAAGACGAGAAAATACAATTTTTAGATCGGGACGGACACTTAAGAACGCTTGAAGAAATCGAGCGTGACCTGATCGAATTCGCCATTGGGAATTATGGCGGACACATGTCCGAAATCGCGCGCCGATTGGGAATCGGCCGCTCAACACTTTACCGAAAGGTTCGCGAACACGGCGTTGACGTCGACAACGTTCGTTCCGCTTAAGAGGGCTATCATGAAAACTCGTATTAAATACTCGCTATTAGCAGGTAGTGCCCTGCTCTTGATTGGCCTGCCAGTGGCCGCCAATCATAACCCAACCAGTCTTCGCGGCGCCTTTCCGGTCAATTTTGAAGGTGTGGATTCGAAATATGTGCAGTCTGGCGCACCGTCCTGGCAGACTCAGCGTTTGCAACAGCAATATGCGGCGCAAAACGTTGGATATTCCGTGCAAAATAACGGCTCTACCTATGTCGCCTCAAACACCAACGCGCAAGGATTGCGTGGATTATCTGGAACCCACGGTGTTAGCTACAGTCAAGCAGCCGCTAACCGTTTCCATGGTGATATTGGTCGTCACATGAATATTGGCGGCGTTAATGTTCGCACAAACCCATATCACACAGCTGATATGCTCGATTGGCAAGAAAACACGACGGGCAAGGCCCTCTCAATTCTTGTGAACCGAGCCAATGGCGTCCTACCAAAAAACTCTTTGACAATTGGCGGCGCTGTAAAAGGCGGATTTATGTGGCAAAAAACTGATAGTCCTGGACAGTTCCCTATTTTATCACGCTTCCCGTTTTTCTCTCAAGGCACAGATACTGAAGCGGGTGTTTTCGCCATCAATAATGCGGCCCTATCCTTCACCGCAAGCTTTGGCGACTGGACAAATATTTATATGCAACCAGAATATTCGGAGACGAACTTTCCTGGCGATCAAGAAGAAATGCAGCTTCGCAAAGCATTTGTTGTCTTGGGCAACCTAGATAAGCTACCTTTCTATGCCGCCTTTGGTCGTAAGACGATCGATTTTGGTAATTTTGACGGCTATAACGCTTTCACTCAAACCGAAGCGCAGCATTATTTCTGGGCAGCTTCTGATCAGCCAGTCCTAGAAGTTGGCTTCTATAAAGACGGTTTCAAGCTTGTGGGTTCAGCCTTTTCTGGCGGACGTCAGCTCAGAACGGCCTACGCCGCTGAAAACAACAATATTCAGAACTATGCTTTCAACGCAGAGAAAGAGTTCCTCTTAGGCGGCTCTAAAGCCTTTACAGTCGGCGGTGGATATCTACACGATACAATCTATCGCAATAACTGGACGGCACATACGTTCCAAGCCATTGAATCAGGCACACCGCCAACAAACTTCATCGAATATCGTAATAGCGCCGTTACCGGCTTTGCTGAATATAACAGTGATTTCTTCGACGCTATGGTAGAATATTCTACAACGCTGAAACCTTGGGGCGCAGCCATACCGCAAGATGCCGACGGTTTTGTTGACCCAGCCTATATCATAGACGCAGCAGGTTCACCAAATGACATCGACAATATCAATTTTGATCAAAACCTTGAAGTTCTTGTGGCCCAGGCGCGGATCAAACCTAAATTACCAAATGGCAAACGGGTCGCCATTGCGGCCGTTGGGTCATGGGGTAATATCGGTGATGACTTCCAAGGCCTTAGCAGCGTGACGTTCCAGCCAACCAGCTGGAAAAACAATCAGCAACACGCCGCCAGTATTGAATATCCTGTGTCGCCTTATCTCGATCTAGGTATCGAATATGTCTATAATAAAGGCTTCATCCCCTTCGTGAACCCGCAAAACGTATCCAATGACGATACAATAGCGCACGCGATCAATGTGGGATTAAAGGCGCGCTTCTAAGATAGGCGTTTAAACCCTAATGTGCCCCACCTTACGGTGGTTGGCACACTTATAGATAGTTTCCATTTATATCGTGGTGTCGCCAGCTTGTTTAAGTGACTTGGCGGCGCTCCCATTGCGCTCCGCAAACTTATCACCGATAAGAACCGCTCAGCAGATAGTGGAGTCAATAATGCCTTGGATTAAAGTCGTTGCCTACGAAGACGCGGACGAAAAACTTAAGCCGCTTTATGACCGGGTCAAAGGGCCTAATAATAACGTTGATAATATCATGATGATGCATTCTCTGCGTCCTCACTCGATGGAGGGGCATATGGCGATTTACAAATATGTTCTCCATCACCATGACAATACCATCCCGAAATGGTTTCTCGAAACATTGGGGGTTTGGGTGTCAGCGCTGAATGAATGTAACTATTGTGTTGAGCACCATTTTGCAGGGCTAAAACGCTTACTACGCGATGACAAAAAATCGGCCTTAATCCGCGGCGCCATAGATACCAATAATATTGATGCTGCACCGTTAAATGTCGCCCAGAAAATTGCCATGGAATACGCTCGGCAATTGACCCGTGATCCGGCTGGCATGGGAGAAGAGATTGTTAAACGATTGCGCGCAGCCGGATATACTGACGGTGAAATTTTAGAAATCAACCAAGTCTCTGCCTATTTCAGCTATGCCAACCGCACCGTCTTGGGCTTGGGCTGTTCGACTAAAGGGGATATTTTAGGCTTATCGCCAAACAAAAACGACGACCCGAATGATTGGAACCATAGCTAAGCGGCATCAACACCGTAGGGTAACGTCACCAAAGACTTACGGCAGACGTTCAAACATCGTTAACTATAAAATTTAAAGCTTAGTTTAGGTTAGAACATTAATACATCGTGCAAATAGTTCACGCATGAACGTATAAAACCCGCACCTTTTGGGTGCGGGTTTATTTTATTTCAAATTTGATAAACGCTTAGTCTTTAAGCGCAGGTTCCATTTCCCGACATTCGGCAAGTAGTTTTTCGACGGCCGCAACCGATTTCATGAACATTTCACGCTCATCCGCCTTTAGGCGAATATTCATAACTTTTTCGATACCACGAGCACCGATCATTGCTGGCGCGCCAACATAGAGACCTTTGACTCCGGCAATTTGTCCGGACAGTCTAACCGCACATGGCAAGATACGTTTTTTATCACGAAGATAAGACGTGGCCATTTCAATCGCGCTTTCAGCGGGCGCGTAAAACGCAGAACCATTACCCAAAAGACCAACGATTTCGCCGCCGCCCTTACGGGTTCTGGCAACGATGGCGTCAATGCGCTCTTGGGTCGTCCATTTCATTTTGATAAGATCAGGCAGCGGTACACCACTAACCGTTGAATAACGTGTTAGAGGCACCATTGAATCGCCATGGCCACCAAGAACCGATGCGTGAACATCTTCAACAGACACGCCAAATTCTTCAGCCAGGAACCAACGAAAACGCGCGCTATCCAAAACGCCGGCCATGCCGACAACTTTGCGCGGCGGAAGACCTGAAAACTTTTGCAGGGCCCAAACCATCGCGTCGAGCGGGTTCGTGATACAGATTACGAAAGCTTTTGGCGCGTGCTCTTTAATACCCTCAGCAACCTGTTTGATCACGCCAAGGTTTTTAGAGATCAGATCACCCCGGTCCATTCCCGGCTTACGCGGGAAACCAGCTGTGATGATGCAAACATCTGCGCCTGCAATATCGGCGTAGTTATTTGTGCCTTTTAAGTGGCTGTCTTTACCAAAGACTGGCGACGCTTCGCATAGATCAAGCGCTTTACCTTTGGCAGTGCCTTCAAAAATATCAAATAGAACCACATCACCGAGTTCTTCGCGGGCTGCAATATGCGCGAGCGTGCCGCCAATCATACCAGCACCAATCAGGGCTATTTTTGCACGAGCCATAACTTTCTCCTTAAGAATTGAATTTCGTGAGGTCTCTTTAAGGAGTCATTGACCGAGTCGCAATGGATAAGGTTGCGACGGATTGGGGAAATATTGGGAAATTATTTAAAACGCCGCAAGCTTGATTAGACGAGATTTTCAGCTACCGTGAACTTTACAATGAAAAGGGATGAGCATGGGTAAAAATTGGGGTTTGCTTCTATTTAGCGTGCTAGCGGCAATCATATTTGCCGTTTTGGCTGCTACGCCGCCCGCGCCTGTTGGTATGGACCAAGCTGCGGATCAGTTTTCATCTGCTCGCGCGATGCAAGATGTTCGTATCATAGCTGCTGAGCCTCACCCAACGGGAACACCGGAAAATGCCAAAGTTCGCAATTTCCTTATTAAACGCTTAGAGGCATTAGGCATGGAGGTTTCCATCCACGAGTCTAAGCTTGGCGAACTGTCTTTGCAGCGTCTTAATCGCTGGAGCGGCAAGACTAAAAACAACCAAACCATTTACAATCTTATTGGTGTTATACCGGGCCTCGACCGATCCAAACCTGCCCTTCTTTTAATGGCTCATCACGATACTGTTTGGGACTCGCCTGGTGCTGCGGACGACACAATAGGTATCGTTAGTATTCTTGAGATTGTCAGAGCCCTGAATGAAGATGGACCACCGGAGCGTGATCTAATCGTTTTGCTTACCGACGCTGAAGAACTTGGACTTGTGGGCGCAATCAACTTTTTTGACTCTCACGAACTGCAGAACAAAGTAGGCGCAATCATCAACTTTGAGGCTCGCGGCAGCGGAGGGATAACTAATTTGTTCCAGACATCTGCAGAGAACGGAGATGCGGCGCGATTATTTGCTCGCTCTGTGAAACAGCCCAGCGCATCATCGATCGCCACGTATGTTTATAGCATTTTGCCAAATGACACAGACCTGACCCCAGCCCTAGAAAAGGACTATATCGCTTATAATTTTGCTATCATCGGTAGGGCCGGTCAATATCACTCACCCAAAAACAATGCAGATGCTCTGGATGAAGGCTCATTGCAACATATGGGCTCGCAAGGGCTTGATTTAACTAGAGCAATCTTAGGCTCTAGAGAGTTGCCCACAAAAACGCCTAACGTCGTCTTTTTTGACCTTTTTGGCTGGTTCACAATTGTTTATGCGCCGATTTGGGGCTGGGCTTTCCTTACCATCGCGGGAGCTTGCTATATTTCGTCTGTTATCCGCGAGTTTAAACCAAACGAAGTATTACGAGGATGCCTCAAAATGCTTGGGTTTCTAATCCTCGGCGGATTACTACATTATGGACTCAATTTCCTTTCGGGCAATAACGGCTCTGATAATTACTATGACCGCCTCGCGGCTATACCTCGTCTGGAATTAATAGCCCTCTTCACATGCCTGGGCATGTTTCTAACCTTGTTCGGACGAAAACGGCCACTAGAGAATGAGCGCTTGGGGGCCGCCATCCCCATTTTCACCCTCGGGATAATAGGACAAATTTATGCCCCTACGGCCGCATATTTTATATCTTTGCCATTACTATTAACCGGCCTCTCAACGCTCGCGATCAGCCGCAATATCAAAAGCGTTGCCGCGACGGTCGTCGCCGCTGTCACAATCGCGTTGGTTTGCGGATATATATTAGGACTTGAACATATGCTTTTACTTGGGGTTGGCCCAAAAATGCTATTTGTAGCTATCCTCCCGGCATCAATAGCTGCATTAGCGCTATTGCCATTATATCCGGGATTGCCCCGCGGAAAATCAATATCACTCGTAGTTCTAGGTATCGGCTTAGCTTTGATGATCGCACTATGGATCAGGTTAGATCCAATGGCAGCAACAATTCCAACTTATCAAATCTGGTAATTACTTCTTCAAACCATGTTTCCGAAGCATCCCTCGAAACTGATGATAACTCAGCCCCAAATGCTCGGCCGCCTTGCCTTGATGGTGATCACTGACCTGCATGGCTTCGTCTATTAGGCCGCGCTCGAATACGGTTACCCGTTCGGTCAGGTGAGTTGATTGAGCGGTTTGAGTAGCTGTGACTTCGGAGGCTTGGGCGGAGATTTCGGTGGAAACTACTGTTTGAACAGATGGCTGCTTTGTCTGCTCAGGGGTGATTTCACGAAAGGCTCTGGCAAAAGGGCTAAATACCATGTCGGCGATGGGTGCCGATAATGTGCTATCGGCAAGGAAAGCTCTGGCAGTGCTGCGTTCTATAACATTTTTAAGTTCTCTAACATTTCCGGGCCAATCATAGGCCATAAGAGCCTCGAAGGCTTCCGGCGTCACGCCCGGAAACTGGGCCGCGCCAAGCTGAGAGACCATTTTTCGTCCAAAATGCAGCATAAGCGGCGCGATATCAGCTTTTCGGTCCCGCAGCGGTTCTATATGGACGAGATCGCCCGAAATTCGGCTAAGGAACTGCGAGAACTCGGCCCGGTCTTTCATTCTCGAAATAAATTCGGGATTAGTGGATAATACAAAGCGGATATCGATGGCCTCGGGACTACTGCCATCGACAGGATCAAATTCGCCGTATTCAATAACCTGGGCGAGACGTTCTAATTGGTAAAAAGGCAGCGTCTCTATATTATCTATAAAGAGCGTGCCGCCCTCGGCCTGTACCAATAGCCCATCCCTACCGTCGCCATATAATAGAGCATCGACCACATCCGGCGCATAAGCGGCGCAATTAATAGAGTAATAGCCCTGCTCCCACCTTTGAGAGAGGAAGTGCAGACGTGAGGCGACCATTTCTTTGCCAACTCCGACCTCCCCGAGCACCAAAACAGGCACATTTAGGCTAGCAATATCCGAAACCCAGTCCAGTAGAGCATGGAATTCCGGTGATTCACCGACGAGCTGTGGAGGTATAGCGGCCATAATTAGTCAAATAAACCAAATATACATTGATTTCAATACTAAATATTAGCTAATTTTACTAAATTATAAATGCACCTTTCAACCAAAAACATAAAACATGAATAAAATCAATAACTTAAAAACATTCGACTTCTGAGCAGGATTTGAGCATATTGAATTTGTCGCTGATCAACGGGATCGGCGCAAAGAGAGAGACACCAAGGAGAAAATGATGACCTTTCGTACATTTGATATAGACGCAGGTCACATTGCTAGCACAACCGGTACCCCGGAAACGAGTGCAGATGTGACGGCTCCGGTCCGCAGTATTCGCAGCCGCCGGCGCGCTAAAACCCTATCCCACCGTTCAGGCGGTGCCCGCCTTGTCGGATTTGGCTTCTAAGAAGGCAAGTAGAGATGGCAAGAAACCACAGAGACGATTTGGACCGCATGTTCGACGAACATGCGGACAAAGCAACCGGACAAGACTGGAGAGCCAAAGGCGCCCGTTTTGTGAAATACCTTTCAACCCGCAAGATCGAATGCTGGGGCTTTTTCGCCGCCGGATTTGTAATCGCAACAATATTCTAAGCCCCAAACGGATTTACAAGGAGACTAAAATGGGAATTTTTTCACGCATGGGTGACATCATCAATTCAAACCTGAATTCAATGATCGACAAAGCCGAAAACCCCGAGAAGATCGCACGATTGATCATCCAAGAAATGGAAGACACACTCGTCGAAGTTCGGACAGACGCCGCCCGCAATATTGCAGAACGCAAAGAATTAAGCCGCAAAGTCGATGCCTATAAAGAAAAGGCAGAAGATTGGGGCAAAAAAGCCGAGATCGCACTTACTAAAGAACGCGAAGACTTAGCCAGAGGCGCTCTACAAGCGAAGCAGCAAGCTGAAAACATGATCGCTGTTGTTGAACAGGAAATTGAAATCCTTGACGACGCCGTTGGAAAAGCCGACGCTGATCTATCTAAGCTGCAAACCAAGCTGGATGAAGCCCGAGCCAAACATAAATCTTTGATGATGCGCGGCTCTATCGCCCAGAACCAGATTAAGATGCGCTCTAAAATGGCAGACTACCGTGTCGACGATGCCCTAGCCCGCTACGAACGCATGGAGCGTAAGGTTGATGAGCTTGAAGCACATGTCGAAGCCTTTGATTTAGGCTCCGGTGAAAGCTTAGAGAGCCAATTTGCGCAACTCGAAGCTGACGAGTCTATTGAAAACGAGCTAGCAGCCCTTAAAGCTAGTCTCCGCAAGCCTAAGCCTTCCAAAAAGGCAACAAACTAGGCCATAACGAAAACCCGGCCGGGACCCCTTCCTCCCGGCCAACCATTAAAGAGAGAGAGAATTATTATGGGAATTATCGAGGCGCTCATCCCCATTGTCGCAATCGTTGCGGTGTTCGGTACAGGATGGCTAAAAATATTTTTCGGCCACAAAGAACGCATGATGGACCATATGAGCGATGACCAACTGGCAGAGCTGGACCAAATGTCCCGCCGCGCTGACATACTCGATCAAAGAGTCAATGTTTTAGAGCGCATCCTAGATGACGAAATCCCTAACTGGAGAGAGAATAATGACAAAACGATATAAAAACCCGATCCACAGAAGTCTGAACGACATGAACTGGGCAGGCAATGACGACGGATACGAATATACTGGCCCTCATAAGTTACGCCGGAACAAGATTGATGGTGTTATTGGCGGGGTTTGCGCAGGAATAGGTGATTACCTTGGACTTGACGCCATCATTGTTCGGATCGTTTTCATCCTTCTACTGATCTTCACAGGACTACCGATCATTGTTTATCCAATTCTTTGGGTCTGCATCCCTTCTGATAAGCGCGCACCTTATATTCGCGAATATCGTGAAGCCCGCAAAGCGAAACGCAGTCACCGTGAAGCCAGAACCGAGACACCTATCGCTCGGACGTCAAACTTCAGAGATACGAAATCTAAGTTTCGCTCTCTTGAAGCAAGACTTCAGGACCTAGAACGGTCAGTGACGTCAAAAGAATGGCGCTTAAACCGTGAATTTCGCGACCTGGAAAATTAGTCCTAAAGTTTTCTGGGTCACCCCCTAAATAGAATTATTTGTCAGGAGAGAGACTATGATTAAATCGACAATATTACTTCTGGCCGGCGCAGGTATCATCGGAACCGGCGGCCAAACCATGGGCCCCCAAGCCATCGAACTTTCAGCCGGCGCAGTTGCCTACGAAGTTTCAACGCAAGGCCTAGATGTCAAACCCAAAGAAAACCCAGAGTTTGGCATAACAATAGTCACTAAAGGCAATAGACAACTGACTATTCGTTTCTAGACACAGCTTCCCCCTCGAACCCTCGATATATCGTAAAGATTGTCGGGGGTTTTTCGGGCGCGTTTTCAGGTTGGATCTTTCTCTCTCGCCCGAAAACGCGTCCAAACTTTATTGGATATAGGTGAAACTTCCCCGCATATATTGGCGACGATCGCCTCGGCCAGAAGCGGCGCAAAAACGAACCCCCGCGATCCAAGCCCGGTTAATCCCCACTCTTTATCATCGCCAAATATCATCGGTAACGTAGTAGGAGTGGTAACACGCACGCTGGATCGCGACTTTCCTGTAAGCGCTTGACAGCTTTGACTAAAAACAGCTTCAAACTTCTCAATATTTTCGACGTCGTCTTCCACCCGAACCTCAAACGGCGACAGATCATCAAGCCTTTTGTGAGTTGCCCCTATCAGAACATCCCCTGTCATGGGGATAGCGTAATTGCCATAAGTCACAACGTCTTCTAAATTCGCTTCAACAGATGTGACCTGACCTCGGCTATATCGTAGCTTTAGCTCTGCGAATTGAGGTAACTCCCGAATACCATAGCCACAGGTCCAAATGGCATGAGACCCCGCGGCTAAAACCACTCCATTGCCATCCAATACTTCGATGTCTTTAGCCATGTTCTTAACGCTCGCCGCCTGACCTTTGATCAATTTAATGTCCAAGAGCAACTCAGACCTAAGTTTCGCTGGATCGACCACCAGCCCTTGAGGAAATTCAACAACATGTTCAGCCAAAGACGATACTGAAGTCCTGAAATGCTCTTCAGGAAGCGGCGTATGTTTTAACAATTTTCCAAATCTCTGCGCTTGCTTTTCATCAAAGCTGAGATGCTGGATACCTCTATGCAAGATGGCTTGAGTTTTTTGATACAATCGCAGTGCATGGAGATAGCTAGCCATGAAAAAGCGGCTCTCTGGACGGTCCTGGATATCCATCCGAGGTTTTAAAATTGCGGCGGCATTGCAACTCGCGCCAGTTCCATCATCGGGATCAATAACGACCGAAGCAATACCGCGCTTCTTAAAACTAGCGGCTAGATTGGCCCCAGCTATTCCGGCCCCAATAATAATTGGGCGAACACTCTGAATTTTCGGCCCCGAAGCCCATGCGCCAAACACCGCCTCTAATCGATCTCGCTTGCGGCCAAATCCCTTTTCCTTGGAAACCACAAATCCTGCATCGCTTAAAGTCTCTCTGACGCCACGAGCAACGGTAAATGTACCGACCCTTGCACCAAGATTGGATAAACCCGCCACTTCCTGCATAACTTTAGGTGACCACATGTCGGGGTTTTTAGCGGGGCTAAATCCATCCAAAAACCAGGCATCAACTTTGCCCGAAATTTCACTAAGGCCCGACAAAATATCATCATGAACCAAGGTCAAGCTAACATCCCCAAACTCCAAATGATGAAACCCTTTCACACGGCCTGGCCATTGATCAATTAGTTTTGTCGAAAATTCAGACAATTCAGGCCAAGCGCTGTGCGCTTTTGATAACTGCTGTCGATCCAGCGGGTATTTCTCTATTGAAATGAAATGAAGCCGTCCGGTTTCAGATTTATTTTCCTGCCACAACTGCCACGTTGCAAGAAAATTCAATCCCGTCCCAAAACCAAGCTCTCCAATGGCAAAATAGTCTCGCCCTACCCAGCGCTCTGGTAAACCACAGGCTTTAAGGAAAACAGATCGAGCTTCATCGAGCCCGCCATCTGTACTAAAATATATGTCATTGAAACCGGTAGCCGCAGGCGCGGCATCGCGCGACCAATCAATTTTGGGCGGATCACATAGGGTTAGAGGAACAGGGATCGACATAAAACTTACTTAGACCCATAGGTCATAAAGTTGAAATCATTTTGACAAAATCTGGTAAACCGTGTCTTGTTAACCATATAATCGAGGGAGTGATTCGCGTGCACAAATTGCTTTGGGCTAAATCAATCGACAATAAATGGCTAAATCTGACAAATTTGGATTTGACCAACTTGCATGCGACTGGCGTCTATATCATTTGGCATGGCGGCGAAAACCCGCGTATCGTCCGTATTGGGCAAGGCAATATCGCAGCGCGTCTGGCTGGACACCGCCTAAATCATCAAATTATGCGCTTTATCGAAAGCGGCAACATGATGGTGACGTGGGCAGAGATCGAAACACAAGCTGTTCGTGACGGTGTGGAAACATTCCTCGCCACTCAATTCCCGCCGCTGATCAAAGACAAGTTACCCGACGTTCAACCCATTCAGGCCAGTTCGCCTTTCGTATAGGCTTTAACTATACGGGTAGATTGGCAAAAGGGTCTTGTTCTTTTGGTTTGAAGTCTGAAATTTCCACAATATTATCTAGCGCTGCTACGGATTTATCTTCGTCGCTGAGCAAACCAGGTGTGTAAGCCACGCCAGCCTCCAGACCGTCAGATAATTCCATAGCGAGCTCCGCTAATAGTTTTAATTTGTGGAAGGTCCAGGGTGGCTCTTCCCCCGATGCCACCCTAGAATGCGCCCATTCCCCCACTTTTTGTAACGTATTTTTATCCATGAGCTTTACTAGCTCAAAGACTTTGAAAACCCGTTAAACTCACCTTTAGAATCCAGTAACCATAATCGCCGAACGCATGTTCTCGAAAGCCCGCTCGGGTCCAAAAAGGTTAACAAAGGTAAACGTTTATTCTCACTTTTTTTACACGCCTTCAATTCGTCTTACTTAGAAAGAGATTAAGCGAATTGGAGAATACAATGAAGATCACAAACTTAATCATCAAAGCAGTCATCGGCCTAGCCCTAACCGGAATGCCGACGAGCTTTGCTCATGCTGCCGATACAGCTGCGTCGACGAACACTGTGAAGCGTGTGGTCATCAAAACCCCAGTAAAACAACGTATAATGCCCAGCAACTATATGCATATGAGCAACAAACACTTGGTAAAAACTTACGGCACGCAACAATCTGCCGCAAAAGTTATCCGGCCAAAAGTTCAAAAAACCCGCACACCCAATCTCTACACCAATTCGTCGAAATAGACCCTCTTCATTATTCTCTACCCCTAGAGACCTTGACCGGGAGGCCCCCTCCTCCCGTCATTTTTTATATAACAACAGTAAAAATATGCGCAAAACAACAGATATAAAAACCATCGTCAAACGTCTTTACGAATCCCAGAAGAACAGCATGCACTGCACTGAAATCGAAGCCATGCAAAATAGCCTTGCAGCGGCCAAGATGACTTTGATAATCCCGCCATTTTCTGCCATAGAAGGCCAGCTCCATGTGGAACTCATCAAATATAAAGCCGATGAACTGATATGTTTGAAAGCATGGGCTTTAATGGCAGACTTAAGATCCCAAGAAACCTAAAAACAAGCGCGCATAAAAAAAGCCCCGAACGGGGCTCTTAATTATCACATGAAAACGGGTTTTATACGAAACCCTTAAACTTGTCTTTGAAGCGAGAAACACGACCGCCACGATCGAGCATAAGCTTGTCGCCGCCCGTCCACGCTGGGTGAGTCTTGCTATCGATATCAAGAACGAGACGATCGCCCTCTTTACCATAGGTCGAACGCGTTTGGTATTCACTACCATCCACCATTTGCACGGTGATCGTATGATAATCTGGATGAATATCTTTTTTCATCATTTTCTCCTGCCCGCTAGGGTCTTCTGCCACGGGGTTACATTAAAAGGTCACCCGCTCATATAGGCGCGCTCTATAACATGGAATTTCATTGGGTCAAGTTCGGTAGAGCAAGATGTTTAAAGTTAGAACCACTTTAAACATCTTGCTCTGAGGTCTCAAATTTTAATGACAATCATTATTACTAGGATTTCATTACATTCATCTGGCGTTTAACTACAATCCGCGATAGAGTGTTTGTGCAAGTCGATGCGCAAGGAGGGGAGTCCGGTAATGCATGTTACTACGACCCGCATCTGGCCTAAAGTCTTTGCATGTAACCAGAATCTAATTCTACAGCTGAACTACGGAGCAATACTATGAGTAAACGTGATGATCTAATCGTAAAATATGCCGATGATTTGAAAAACAAAATTGGTGTTACGCCAGACATGGATTTTCTTCGCAAAGTCACAATCGGTTGCGGCCCATCTATTTATAACCGCGACTCATCAACCGTTTCCGGCACGGATGCTTCAGAACTCGCGACAGTGAAAAATAACTTCCTCATCAAAAAGCTAGGCTTGTCAGACGGACCAGCCCTTGATGCAGGTATCGCAAAAGTTATGGATCAGTATGGTCAATCAGAGCGCAATAAATACCGCGCTGTTGTTTACTATCTACTCGCAAAGCATTTCAATAAAGAGTCTGTCTACAACTAGTAAGTCTCAATATTTTAGAAAACCCGGCTATTCTGTTAAGTTTAGGCCGGGTTTTTTGTTATTCGAAATCAACACATTCTTTAAGGCGCGGCATCAAGGCTTCATTCGTACAAATGATATCACCTGTCTCCATGACATCGCCTTCAGATAGGCTCTCGACGATAAGACCGGATTCGCGCGCAATCAAAACGCCCGCTGCTATGTCCCAAGTCGCAAGACCACGTTCCCAAAACCCATCATAACGACCAGCAGCTGTCCAAGCGATATCCAGAGCCGCGGCCCCGAAACGCCGAACACCAGCACTCGCCCCCATCACTTTGTGTAGTTCTTTTAAAAGGCGTGCATGCCCTGGCCTTCCCAAAAACGGAATACCCGTGGCGAAAACAGAACTATCAAAGGAATCTCGCCGCGCCGGGCGCAGACGACGGTCAGCGCCGCCAAGACGGCCATCATTAAGATAAGCCCCTTTGCCAAGTTCTGCGAAAAACATTTCGTCGGAGATCGGATTATAAACCACTCCAGCCACAAGCTCTGGCGTGCCTTCAAGGTTACGCTCAAGCGCGATTGAAATCGCAAAATGCGGAATACCATGTAAATAATTTGTGGTTCCGTCGAGTGGATCAACAATAAAACGGTGGGTTTTATCCGTACCTTCACGAACACCGCTTTCTTCCATCAAAAAACCATAGCCAGGCCGAGCTTCTCTTAGAATTTCAAAAATCGTCTCTTCGGCCATTTTGTCAACTTTGGAAACAAAGTCCGCTGGGCCCTTTCGAGATATTTGCAAGTTTTCGACTTCATTAAAATCACGCAGCATTTTGCGCGAGGCTTTCCGGGCAGCCGCTTGCATCAACTGCATGATGGCCGTTTGAGTATGCATTATTCTGCTCGCTTCACGTATGAACCGTCTTCGGTATTGATAATTAAGCGTTCATCCACATTGATAAATGGCGGCACGGCGGTGCGAACACCATTTTCCAAAATAGCTGGCTTATAAGAGTTTGCCGCTGTCTGGCCCTTAACGACTGGCTCAGTCTCTTTGACAGAGAGTATGACTTGCTCTGGCAAGGCAACACTAATGGGTTTATCCTCGTAAAATTCAAGTTCAACGGACATACTGTCCGTTAGATAAACCGCTCGATCACCAACAAAATCAGCTTCAAGATTTATTTGTTCATAGTTTTCAGCATTCATGAAAACCAACATATCGCCATCTTTATAAAGATAGGTATGGTTTTTTTGATCCAGCCGAATACGTTCAACCGTTTCAGCCGAGCGAAAGCGTTCATTGAGCTTGCGGCCATCAATCAGGTTTTTCAGTTCGACCTGATTAAAGGCGCCGCCTTTACCCGGTTTTACGGCATGACATTTGACAGCTACCCACAAGCCATCTTGATGCTTGATGATATTGCCGGGTTTAATCTCGTTACCATTCATTTTCATGAATACTGCTCCTAAGTTTGCGCTGCTTTATCAGGGGCGCATCACAGCCGCAAGAGAGGATTTACGAGAGAAAACTTAAACGCGTAGCCTAACGGCCAACCAATGCGCGGCGCATTTCAGGGTACCAGGATTCCTGTGATAAATTATAAACAGCGAACCCAGCGCCCCACTCCCAGTAACACCACCCTATGCCGTGTTTCTCAGCTTCGAGCCTGACAGCTTCGCTCCAACGCGCCCGGCTTTGCATGTCGCCTTTTTCAAACGCTCCAAATTCGCCTAATAGCATCGGCATACCGGTTGTATCACGCCAGCGTGCAGCCTCCGCCATATCTTTAGCCAATACCGTTTTTTCTTCACCTTGGCCGGTCCATCTTCGTCCAACAGGATGTTGCTCATAAGCCCAAGGCGCACCCTGATGGGTGAACTCAAATGGATCATAATAGTGAAAAGTTGTTATGATTTTGGGATCTCGGGGCGGGCTACTTTTTGTGAGCGAATCTAAATTTCCCCATCCAGCTGACCCAACAATAACCCAGCGATCTTTGTTATATTGCCGGATCACATTTATAAGGCGTTTATTTAATTGATCTGTCCGTTCAACCGTCATGCCGCCATTAGGCTCATTGATGATCTCGAAAATGAGGTTCTGAGGCGCGGTTGCGTAATGATAGGATAGCTGCTCCCAAATAGCGTCCAAGCGCGGCTCATGGAAATCTGGGTTTTCCATCAAGTCTTCATAGTGATGGACATCGATAATGACCTGCAGGCCTTCAAGAATGGCCCAATCAACAATTTCATCGATGCGTTTCAGAAATGCAGGCGAAATCTTATAGGGCGCTAAGGCTCCTGTATGGGCAGAGAATTTAATCGGCACACGAACCGTATCAAAACCAGCGCGTTTCAAATGTTTAAAATCTTGAGAGCGAACCGTGTAACCCCAATCACCTTCTTTATCGGCTTCAAGTGCATTGCCCATATTCATACAGCGGCGAATAGGCGGCGATGCCATATGTGAGCTCAGGCCTGGCACCCGAGCCTTAGCGCCAGATGACGGCTGAACTAGCATTGCCGTTGCAATGATACCAATCGCAGCAACCGAACCTAATAGCCCATAATATAAAAATTTACCCATGACAGGTCTCTAATTCCACCATTGTTTGGCCGACAACATAGGGAAAAAGCCTTAATTTTTTGCTGTCTTAAAACATCAGCCCTTAGAAGACGCGCGTGATCCCAGCACTGATGCAAACAATCCAATAATGAGTAAAAAGATCGCCAGTAAAACACCCTGCCATGGAGGCGATGCATGCGTCGTGTTGGCAACATGTAGATTGGCTAAAAAGCTCGGGAACCACTCGGCAATTCCGATTGCGCTCATTGCCCAATATGACCATGTTTCACCCCGCCTAAATGGTATCAACAATAATATCAATAAAGCCAAGCCCGTCGCCAGAAAACCAGCGCCTTCTGTGCGCATCATGCCTAAATATAAAGTTTGAGCCGAGGCGTCCACGTCACTCCAAGACGTTTGAATGACATCAGAATGAAACGGGAAAAACTCTGTCCCAAAAACAAAAGCAAGCCCAAGAAGGAAGCAAGCTAACGCGTTCAAAAGATAGCACAAAAAGGCTAGTTTCTGTTTTACATTCATGGCTGAGATTGTTCCAAAAAGTTGAGAATTTCTGTAGCTGTCATCTGCGGGTCTTCAGCTAATATCCAGTGACTTAAATTTGGTAGTATTTTCACGTTCTCAGCACCCAAATAAGTTTTGCTACGCTCAGCAACATCTCTGGAAATAAACTTATCGTCGAGACCATATATAAATAGAACAGGCATTTCAGGCCGTCCATCATCAGGCATAGTCATAATTTTGTCATCAAAGTTACGATAAGCTCCGAGCATGCTATCAAAAGCATGATCCCGGTCCCAAGCCATTTTGTAGATATTAAGTTCTTCGTCGGTAAATGTCCCCTCGCGGCTACTCTCTGTCATATTCTTGGCAATCAGAGATAATCCGCCCGCCCGTGACAAAAACTCGGGCAATAAAGGCATATTAAAAAACGTTCGATACCAACTCACATCCGATTTTTCGGTCGTCGTTTCAAAAGCCATAGGATGCCCAACACTGAAAATTACAGCCCGTTTTACGCGTTCGGAACTATCAAAGACCAGGCTCCACGAGACTCTTGCGCCGATATCATGACTAATAATATTAGCCTGATCCCAACCTTCCACATCCATCAACCCGGTGATGTCTCTTGCATAATCGGAAAATCGGTAATCATCCCGCTTGGATGGTTTGTCTGACCGATTATAACCCCGCATATCAGGCGCAGCGACGCGGTAACCTTCCTTGGCCAGCGCGGCTATATGATGTCGCCACATATACCAAAACTCTGGGAAGCCATGAAGCATGATAACGGGCTCACCATCTTTTGGCCCTGCAAAGACAACATGAAGTTTGACATCCCCAGTATCAATAAACTTTGATTCCAGTTTTATACCGACCTGCGTTTCAGCATGAGAAACTTCATCAAAGTTAGAGCGACCTCCACTATGCCAAAGCATAACAAGTAATAAAATGATTATGGCCAAAAACCCGAAGGCGTTACGTTTTCTACGAGACATAAAGACGACCTTAACAGTTAACTATCGTCCTTTTTTAAGGCAGGGAAACTTTCTTACGCAAGGTTTATCTATGAATGACTTGAATACGAAATCTTTAAAACCAAAGACTAGCTAGTTCGGATGTCAGTGCTCAGCGACATTGCGCCAATAAGGCCGCTCAAACGAAAATAACTTGACTGAGGTCGCAACGAACAGAACCCAAGTCAAATCGTTCCGCGCTAAAATCGTGCTTTCAGACATTGAGAAAAACAAAAACATCAGGGTCGATAATATCGCCCAATAACTCTCTACACCGCCATGCTTTAAGCGGTTGATGGATAGCAATAAAGTAATCAAATAGTGCAGGCCAAACAAAGCGACTATGACAACGCCGCCGGACAACCAAATTTCTACCCAGCCATTATGAGCCGACGGAACCCCCCACTCCAGACTGGTTCTAACTGTATATGAAGGTCCGAGTTCATTAAGCCAATAGGCACCATATCCATACCCCAACACAATTTTTTCTCGGATTGATTCGATGAGCAAAACCCAAATATCCGTCCGCCCAGTGAAGGTAGGGTCCTTACCAATAAGACCAAGAATTTCTGCCGGAAAAATAAGCATCAAAATAGTAAATAGCGAAAAAGCCATAACTGAAAAATATAACAGAGGAATTCGCAGTATAGGCCGGCGTCTGAAAATGCGAATAGCCACGAACAGTCCAATCGAAACAAGCGAGATTATAAGAGCCGTTTTCGATGTCGACATGATAACGAGTAGAAAGCACAACAGACCGCCAGGCAACCAAAGCCACCACCGATCAGGACGCATAGCAAAGGCGCACATACACGCGATTAACCCCTTGGTCATAATGCCACCGAGATAGTTCTTTTCGCCCCATAATCCGCGCCATGCGCCTTCGTGGATTTCATGCATTATGCCTTTTGTTGGCCAAAGAAGTGCAGTTAAAAGCGACAAGACGGCCAGAACTAGGAAAACAAATGCAATACGTTGGACCATTTCGTTCCAGTCATATCGAGCCGCCAGCGCAAACCCGCATAGCGTAGTCATCAATAGAGCTATTGAGCGGCGCAAAGTAACGCTTGGGTCAATCGACCACAACATGGACATGCCAAACCACATCACGCAAAGAATGATCAAAGGCGTAAATGTGGCGGCGCGAAAAATCTGCGGCAATGACTTAAGCGATAAAAGTAGAACTAAAGCGTAAATTGGATACCAAAGCATCCGACCCAAAGAGCTATCCCCTGCGGCGACATCCTCTGTCGAAGTAAACAATAAACCAGCCACAGCGCCGCTAAAATACAATAATACAAAGAAAAACACAGCCGTTTCAAAGAATTGCAGCAAAATTCGCGCAGCATGGTCTCGCCGCATCAATTCCTGTTCATGATAAATATTCGAGACCATTACGCTCACTGCATAGAATAAAACGATTCGAAAACAGTCTAGCGCCCGACATTAAGATTTTCTTAACCGTATTGGAACTTGTCGCGACATAAAGTGATATCAGATCAATCAAGTAGAGCGTCGGCGCGTAGGCCTTGTAGTTCATAATGAATGGGCAAAACTTTGCCATAAAGAGTCTTCACGCGCCTAGGGTGGCCGACCATATCAGGAATTTCTGTATAAGAAAATATGCCAACATATCGCGGCGTTGTCCCTTTAAGCGGTTTAACTCTGTGCATGGAATAACGACCTTTGAACAATTGCAGATCGCCGGGCGCGAGCTTCAGGGTCGTAATTTTGTCATGGGCTCCGTCTAGCACCTTCACTACCTCGCTGTAATTTTCATCTTCTGCGGTGCGTATCCACGGGCAATACTCAAATTCTCCGCCGGCATCGGCGTTTTGAATAGCGAGCGTCACGGTGAAATTATTCGTGTCAAAATGCCAAGGAAAGCCATTCCCCTCATCCGCCATATTTATGACGATATCCGCCAAAGGATCGGCATAAGGATAAAACTTTTCTTCACGCAAAGCGGCTTTGACAAATGCCGTAAAAGGCGTCCACTGATAAATCGCCCGCAAAAGGCTGTCTTCGCCAAAAGCATCTCCTGGAATGAAAGCATTGGATCGCGGGGAGAATCGCCGTCTTGGGTCGGATTTAGACAAGCTCTCATCATCATCGCCAAAATAAGGATTGGTTAGCGAGCTATTATGAAACCCAAGGTGAGCCGTGGCGTCGCCCTCTTTTACCAACTGCTTCACCCCGTCCGGCGTGATAAAACTTTTGAGGACACAACAACCATCGCGATCAAGATCAGCATGAATACGGGCCATTATCGTTTGATACTCATCTGTCCCCACTGCATGGACGGGATAACGGGACACATCAATCACGCTCTCTGGGCGCATAAATCCTCCAACGCACAGTTTCTATGTGATCAGATTATAAAAATTGAACCGGCGGTCAATTGGCATTTTAACGGCATCAGGAACGGTAATAGAAAGAATGATTAAACTTAAACATAATAAGGTTTCCACCCTTTCAGATGAACCAGCACTTGTGATGCGATCAGGATTAAAACTCCAATATAAGAATATTCGATTGTATCCGTTACCCATTCCAAAATTATAGAAGAAACAAAAGCCACTCCAGATAAAAAATATACGACTTTAGCTTCTGCGCACAATTTGATCTTTAGACTAGAACCACAATTCTTGCATCTGTACGCATTCTTAAAAATAGCCATCTTAATGACTTTATTAGATGCACATTCTGGGCACTCACTTGTGAAAAAGTTCCTTATTGAATTATTCATTCGCTAGCGTCCGTCTATTCATCCATTTATCTTCATGATCGCCACCCAAATTACATCCCCGTCATATCCAGGTTCTCCTCTTGACTCAACCGGCCAATCCAAGCATAGCGCCTGTGGGCCGTGCTTCCCACCAAGCATACTTTAATTGCGGTACAAAAACGCCGTAACCGGAGACTAAAATGACTATACCTAATAAACCGGCTGTGAAGCCGGTCGATCCGCGTTTTTCTGCGGGACCTACCAAAAAAAGACCTGGCTGGACACTGGATGCCTTAAGCGACGCAGCGCTTGGTCGCTCTCACCGATCCGCTCTGGGCAAAGCAAAGCTTAAAGAAGTTATAGACCTAACCCGCGAAGTGCTGGAAATTCCGGCTGATTATCGCATTGGCATTGTACCGGCCTCTGATACAGGCGCGGTTGAAATGGCCATGTGGTCCATGCTCGGCC
>JABABK010000029.1:35894-41454 GCA_014238285.1 Hellea sp. | reverse complement strand
TAAATGTGAAGTTATTCCCGATCCGGGCGCGACAGCTCATTTACTCGAAAAAATCCCCGGCGTTATGGAACATGGTCTGTTTATCGATCTGTCCAGTGTTGTGATTGTCGGCGAAGAAGACCACGCCCGAGTGATGGAACTTAAAAGAGAATAAAATGCCAAAATATGATTTTGATCTATTCGTCATCGGTGCTGGATCTGGCGGCGTTAGAGCGGGCCGTATGGCCGCGCAATTGGGTAAGAGAGTGGCTGTTGCCGAGGAAAGCAAGCCAGGCGGTACCTGTGTTGTCAGAGGCTGCGTTCCTAAAAAATACTTAGTTTACGGCGCGGAATATGGCGCCTCTATCAAAGCGGCGAAAAACTATGGCTGGTCAACCGGAACAGTGTCTTTTGATTGGGCGACGTTGCGCGATGCCATTCAAAACGAAACCTCCCGCCTGTCCGCTATTTATGCAAATATTCTCGATAAAAACGGCGCAACGCTTTATTCTGAGCGGGCAGAACTTGTGGACAAACATACGGTTCGGCTGACGAGCTCAGGCAAAACTGTCACGGCTCAAACGATTTTAATCGCCGTAGGTGGTCGCCCTTATATGCCAGAGATTAAGGGCGTTGAGCATGCCATCATGTCTGACGACGCATTTCTACTTGATAAATTACCTGAAAAAGCCGTCATTATCGGCGGGGGTTATATCGCTTCGGAATTTGCCGGAATATTCGCCGGGCTTGGCGTGAAAACGACCCAGGTTTATCGCGGCGATAAACTTTTGCGCGGCTTTGACGAGGAAGTCAGGGACTTCGTCACAGGTCAACAGGAACTTTTAGGTATCGATGTTAAACTTGGCGCGACGCCGACTGAAATTAAAAAATCCTCCGGCGGCTATATTGTCAGCTTCGATGATGGCTCCAAGGTTGGCACTGAGTGTATCTTCATGGCGACAGGACGTAAGCCTTATACCGCTACTTTAGGCCTTGAGAATGCCGGTGTTAAAGTTGACGGCTCAGGCGCTATTATTGTGGATGAGTTTTCACGCTCCACCGCTAAAAATATTTATGCTGTCGGTGATGTGACCAACCGGGTCAATCTAACACCCGTAGCTATTCGCGAAGCCATGGCATTTGTCGATACGGTCTACAATAATAATCCTCGCGGCTATGATCATAGTAATATCGCGAGCGCAGTATTCACGCGCCCACCTGCGGGTGTTGTTGGTTTAACTGAAGATCAAGCGCGTAGTAAGTACGGGGACAAAATATCAGTTTATACGACGAACTTTCGGCCAATGAAGAACATAATCGCAGGCAAGGATCAACGCTGTTTTATGAAATTAATAACCGTCGGAAAAAAAGAAGTCGTTGTTGGGATACATCTTGTTGGCGATGATACGCCTGAAATTATTCAAGCGCTTGGTATTACGATCAAAGCTGGTTTGACGAAAGCTCAGTTTGACGCGACTTGCGCCGTTCACCCAACCTTGGCCGAAGAAATAGTGACGCTATCGAAACGTAATTGATTCGTAAATTTGTGACTAATATAGGTTGCGAAACCTGTTGTTAATGACCTGAGATGGGCGTTATTTTTTGGCGTATATTTAATTCACTCTACTAATATTTGAATTGTGATGGTTAAGTTCCCGTCTCCCGCTTTGCGTCTTGACTTTATCTTTCGAGAAATCCAATTCCATATGGCTTCATGTGATGTGGGGCGTGGGAGATCTTGAATCTATTGGATTAGAGGATCGATTTTTGTAGATGGTTTGAGGGCATGAAAGTGATCTCAAGCCGCATGTAGTGATGTAGGGTGCAGCTTAAGACCGAGCGCTTTTTAGGATGCTCTCTTTAAGACGTATATGTCCATTTAGGACATATTTCTACTCAGTACTAACGTTTGTCTACGAAGGTGAAAAATGCTATCAGAAAACAATTATTTCATGTACTTACCATCGTGCTTATTGGTTTGGTTGCTGGATACTCAAGGTGATATCAACGCCGTGATCAGCGGAACTAATTTTGCTCAGGATGATTTTAATAACCCTTTGCAAAGGGTAAGGTTTATCGATCTTTATAAAATTATCCAAAATGCATATACCTTTACTGAAGACCCTGCTCTTGGGTTGACTTTTGGGCAACAATTATCGGTTCTCAATCTTGGTATTGTTGGTCAAACCATGGCTAATTGTAATTATGTTAAAGAGGCCACGGATCTATTCATCAAATACTATAAATTATATTTGCGGATATTAGATGTAGACATACATTATGATACAAAGGGAATGTATTTAAAAATAGAATGCACGCATCCTGAAGGGGTAAGTCAAAGGTTTTATGAGGATGCGGGAGCTTCAGCTGCCGTTAAGTTGTTAAAGGAACTGGTTCGGGAGGATTTTGATGTCAAAGCCAATTTCAAATTTGGTGAAGGTGGTTATGAAGAGCAATATCGTGTTTTATTTTCCCTGGGCGTAACGTTCAATCAACCGGAAAATGTTTTGTTTTTTGAAGGGCTAACACAAGATACGAGGTTAGCTTTCTCTAATCCGGTAATCGCCAGTGAGAATAAACGAATTTTAACGCAAGAATTGGAATTGTTCCGAAATCCTGACAATCTTATTAATGACGTAAAACATGTTTTGAAATCTAATCGCGACAATCCCATTAATTTGTCAGACGTTGCAAAACTATTGGGATATTCACCAAGGAATTTACGTCGAGCTTTGATGCAAAGGGGGCGGTCGTTTCGGACAATATCTGCAGAATTGAAGAGTGAATACGCTGCGAATTTGCTGAGGAATTCCCAAGTTTCGGTCGGTGAATTAGCCCGAATCATGGGTTATGATAGTTATGGTAATTTCAGCCGAGCTTTTAAAAAATGGCTGGGAACTTCACCAGCGGAATATCGGCGTCAATTGCAGAAATAAGTTTGTAGGTTTCGTTTGCTAGTAATGCTTTCCTGACTTTATCCAATATGTTAGGTTTCATACGCACTGGTTTTATAATTAAGTTTACCTGTGAAATAGGATTTGTAGAGTGCGATATTCAACTTTGTAAGCGTGTTTTATGTTGCGAGCCGTGTTGGCCGCAATAAAGATACAAAGTTATTGGCCCAAGCCGCAATGTAGTGATGTTGGGTTACGGCCTGGGTTGAGAAAAATTTAGTCAAAGAGATTGGGACCTCAAGGTCGAATTCGGCCAGATAGTTAGTCTGAAAGGGCCATACGGCATAATTATGCAATTCAATAATTACCCAATATTTTTACCAGCAACATTGCTCAAATTAATATCTAATTCTGACCAAGAATTAGCTAGATTGCTTCATGGTAGTCGAATCACGATTGAGGATTTAGCTGACCCAAATAAAAGGGTTTCATCAAAGCAGATTAATCATTTATTTCGCAATGCTGAAAAGTTTTGGGGACGGCCTGGGTTAGGGCTGTATTTTGGATCTCAGCTTTCGGCCATTCAATTCGGTGTGGTTGGTCATGTTGTAGCGACAAGTGCTACGGTGGCAGAAGCTGCCGAACTTTTTGAGAAATACTACAGGCTTCGGTCTCGAGTTTTGGATATGAGCATCACGGCAGAAAAAGACCGAATTTCGGTCTATTACAAATACTCGGATCCGGTTTTTCAAAAATATCGGGTGTATACGGATATTGGATTTTCGTCAGCTAAAAGTATTTTAGGCTCGATTGTCGAGCATAAACATTTTGAGACCAAAGTCGAAATGAAATTCGATGATGGGGGTTATAGAGAGCTATATGAGGATGTTTTCCCGGATGGTGTAAGCTTTAATGCCGACACAAACGCGCTTCATTTCTACGGCCTGGAGGTTGACGAAAAACTCGTGTTTTCGAACAAAATCAACTCTATGGCTGCGCGCCAAATGTGCGAAGAAGAGTTAAAACTAATGGCGAAGAATAATTTGGTTTCGAGTCAGGTGAAAGAGCTTATTGCCTTAAGCAGGCAAGCCCCGCCTAAAATTACCCAAATCGCGAGCAGTCTTGGTTATTCTGAACGAAATTTACGTCGGCTTTTAGCCGAAGAGGGCTATACATATAGGGAACTTGTTACCAGTGTCAGAAGTGAATATGCAGCTCAGTTATTAAAAGCGGAGCATATTCCAATTACGAATGTGGCTCAAATGCTGGGCTATGATGATTATTCCAATTTCAGCCGAGCCTTTAAATCTTGGTTCGGAAAATCTCCGGCAGAGTTTAGGCGAGAAATCGACTCTTAGAGCATTTCGCATTAACCAATTCACGAAGGTCTCAGAAAATGGGCGAACTTGGCCCAATTTCTGAGCCTATTTTAATGCGAATTGCTCTAAGTGGTCCGAGTTTGATTGGAGGACCAATGCCGCCGGCAAAGACTGATATAGCGTTCATTGCCGCCAATTTGCACTTGATCACCTTCTTTGATCCCGATGCCATCTTCTGTTGTCCGTAGATTCATGGTTGCTTTACGTCCACACCAGCACAGCGTCTTAAGTTCGCGAATATTATCAGCGAGGGCTAATAGAACAGCGCTTCCTTCAAATAAATTGCCTTGGAAGTCAGTTCGCAGACCATAACACATGACAGGGATATTAGTTTGATCCGCGATCCTAGCGAGCTGCCAAACTTGAGCGGGCATCAGAAACTGGGCTTCGTCTACAAATATACAGTTGAGAGGTCGACCCGTGTGGATCTCTTGAACGCGTTTTTCTAGGTCTTTTTCTGTACAAAAACTCTCAGCTGACCCTTCTAGTCCAATGCGGGACACAATTTGATCCTCGCCGCCATCACGATCATCTATGACAGGCTTAAGGAGGAGGGTCTCCATACCCCGTTCTTTATAGTTATAAGCAGATTGCAGCAGGATGGTTGATTTCCCTGCATTCATTGCGCCATAATAAAAATAGAGTTTAGCCACGCCGTGTCCTGTGAATCATTTTTCACAGGCTAACAAAGCTGTTTGTGAGTCGCTAGGGCTAATAGGATTTCGTTGAGTTTAACTGCTAATATAGTCTCTAAGAGCAGCGGCCTCTTGTTCGGTGTCGGCTATTTTCTTTTTGACCACATCTCCAATGGATATGAGACCCACAACTTTATCGCCGTCAAGAATAGGGACGTGACGAATGCGCGAATTGGTCATGATTTCCATAACTTGGTCAAGCGTCGCCGTTGGCGGCACCGTGAGGACGTTTTTGGTCATAGACTTTGAGACAAGTTCGTCCCGAAAACCAGTCTCCTGGGTAAGAGAACGGCGGATAATATCCCGTTCTGACAATATGCCGACCAATTTATCAGATTTGTTCATGACCAAAACGACGCCAATATTATGTTCGTTGAGCATTGCAATAGCTTCACGAATTTTGGATTTGTCTGAAACCGAAAATACCTTATTGCCTTTGTTTCGTAGAATGTCTTGAACGCTCATATAGCTCTCTCCATTTCGATTATGAATCAGCTATACCACATAATTTTCCTAAAATCTTGTGTTTGACATTAATGTTTTTCCCTCTTATAGCCCTGCGAATTCCGCGCAATTTACTTTTGCGCTCTGATCTGTGCGATCCCATATGATA
>JABABK010000029.1:0-35884 GCA_014238285.1 Hellea sp. | reverse complement strand
ATATGGATGATGCAGGCGGGGTCCTCCGGTCGATGATTACATCCACCGGAGCATTTGTAGCTGTGCGGTTGTTGGAGTAAATATGTTTGAAGCCTTAGGCGATAAATTAGGTAATGTATTTGACGGTCTGACCGGACGGGGAAGCCTGTCTGAAAAGGATGTCGCGGCTGCTATGCGCCAGATACGCATTGCGCTTCTCGAAGCTGATGTGGCTCTGCCTGTTGTTAAAGATTTTATTGCCTCGATCAAAGAAGAGGCTGTCGGCGAAAAAGTTATTAAATCGATCAAGCCTGGCCAGCAAATTGTCAAAATAGTCCATGATGGGCTAGTTCAAATGCTAGGCGGGGTTATTGGCGAAGATGAAGACGCGCAGCTTGAAGCCGCGCGCGCCTCTGAACTCAATCTATCGGGCCGCCCGCCTGTTGCCATCTTGATGGCAGGCCTTCAAGGCTCAGGTAAAACAACGACCACAGGTAAGGTCGCAAAATTTCTAAAAGAGCGCGGTAAGAAAAAGGTTCTTTTGGCCTCTCTTGACACTCGCCGTCCTGCAGCCATGGAACAGCTCGGTATATTGGCTGAGCAAGCGGGCGTTGGTTTTCTCCCAATCGTTGCAGGTCAAACGGCTCGCCAAATCGCTGACCGTGCTATGGAGCAGGGTAAGCTTGGTGGATATGATATCGTTTTCCTCGATACGGCAGGCCGTACGACGATTGACGAAGAACTTATGGCCGAGGTTGAGGATATCGCTAAGGCGACCAATCCGATTGAAACGCTTCTGGTTGCTGACGCTCTGACCGGACAAGATGCTGTTGAGACAGCGAAGAGATTTCACGCGCAATTACCGCTCACAGGCCTTGTTCTAACTCGTATTGACGGTGATGGCCGCGGCGGCGCCGCGCTATCTATGCGGGCCGTTACAGGTTTACCGATTAAATTTCTTGGTACTGGCGAAAAACTAGAAGGCCTTGAAGCCTTTGATGCCCAGCGTCTTGCGGGCCGTATTTTGGGCCAAGGCGACATCGTTTCTCTGGTGGAGCGCGCGTCTGAGGTAATCGACCAGAAAGAAGCTGAAAAACTTGCCAAGAAGATGGAAAAGGGCAGCTTTGACCTTGAAGATCTCGGGAAGCAGCTAGGCCAAATGCAAAAAATGGGCGGCCTTGGCGGTCTCATGAAAATGATGCCTGGTATGGGCAAAATGAAAAAGCAAATGGACGCGGCTGGAGGAATGGACGACAATCTTTTAAAACAGCAACAAGCCATTATCTCATCTATGACGCCGCATGAGCGTAAAAACCCTGCTGTCCTCAAGGCTTCCCGTAAGAAACGCATTGCAGCAGGCTCTGGCATGAGCGTTCAGGAAGTGAATAAGCTTCTCAAAATGCATCGCCAGATGAGCGACATGATGAAGAAGATGGGCAAAAAAGGCATGGCTGGCATGATGAGCCAGATGATGGGCGGAATGCCCGGTATGCCAAAGGGTGCCATGAAAGGGATGCCCGGACCTGGTGATATGGAACCGGCCATGCTTGAGCAGCTTAAACAACAAATGGGCAAGGGCGGTGGATTACCTGGCCTTGGAAACTTGCCCGGAAAATTACCCGGAATAGGCGGCGGAAAACTGCCTGGTTTGGGCGGAGGGTTGCCGGGTCTCGGTGGTCCAAAGAAGAAGTAACAGAAACACGTAATTTAAAAGTCATAAGCACAAAGGAATATTCTCATGGCACTTAAACTAAGACTGGCCCGTCACGGCGCCAAAAAACGTCCTTACTATCGTATTGTTGTCGCTGACAGCCGTATGCCTCGCGACGGTCGTTACATCGAACGCGTTGGATCATATAATCCAATGCTGTCTAAAGACAGCGACGAGCGCGTGAAGCTTGACGTCGAAAAAATCAAAGAATGGCTCGGTAAAGGCGCACGCCCAACAGACCGCGTTGCTCGCTTTCTAGGCCAAGCTGGTCTTTGGGATTTCAAACCTAGCAATAACCCGAATAAAGCCAAGCCAGGTGCTAAAGCTCTTGCTTTGGTTGAAGAGAAAAAAGAACGCGAAATCGCGCGTAAAGAACGCGAAGCTGAAGCTAAAGAAGCTGCCAAAGAAGCTGCTAAAGCTGCAGAAGAAGCTGCCACGGCTGCAGAAGCCGCTGAAGCTGCTGCTAAAGCTGAAGCTGCTGCAGCGCCTGCTGAAGAAGCACCAAAAGCTGAAGAAGAGTAATTTAAAATACTTCATTCTTAAAATGCTAAGGGCCGGTAAAACCGGCCCTTTTATTTTGTGTAATTTATTTTTTCTTGTTTTGCTCTTTTTCGTGACCATCTTGTCCAACAAACTTCCAAGACACGCGGCCAACTTCCATTTTCTCAAAATGTTGACTGATAGAAATCATACTTCCTGGTCGTGAGTCTTTGGATAAACCTTTGATCATAAATGCAGATTCCATACGAGCTTTTGCCGGAAGCATAACATCAGGAATGACCAAATGTGGGGTCCGCGGTAGATATATATCAACACGGCCATTTTTGTGATCGACCTTATATTCAATATTGCCGTTTTTAAGGAATGGCTTTGCAATACCAAGTGGGATTCGTAATATCACTTGCACACCACGCATGAATTTTTGCTCTATGCGTAAATCAAATGCACGGCGTCTATCAGGCGCGTTGGCGATCAGAAAATCAGCGACGATTGGATCGCTTGGATCATCCGGCAAATCATCAATGACATTGAAGTTTCGCCATGCCGCATTGTTCTCATTTCGAATGAAGTTTAGAAAACCGGTCCAATCTGTCGCCGGCGGAACAACTGGTTCTGGATCTGCTGCGTGTCCAATGAGGCCAACAAAACAATAATGTCCCGTACCTGGAATATCATTCTGATCCCAAACTAAAGCGTCGGTGACTTCCAGTGTATCGCCCTGTGGCACATTGATCGGGTTAGTCACCCCAATTTCAGTCCACATATCCGGCGTTACGAGCGTAGATGCAGGGCTCCAAAAAATGCGTGCCGTTGCACCTAATGCGTCCGCTGTACCGCGATTTTTCATCCTTGTGTAAATGAAGTTATCTTGACCCGCTTCAACTTGGGATTCGAGAGTATTGCTGTTCTCGGTACCGGAACCCTCGCCGAATGAGGCATTGGAATCTATCACGGCATCTGGTCTAACAATGATGTCTGGACTCGAACTTAGGCTACCACCTGTGTAGGGCACAGTACCATCATCGCTTATATGATCTCGCACATAAATATCAGGTGATAGGCTCAAAGTATTCTCTATGATCCCTCGAAGGTTAGGCATAATACCGATATTCCCCACAACGCCGCCGCCTTGGGCAGTCCCCGTAGCCGGGTTTGATAGAATGAGCCGCATTTGTAGCGGAGATAATCGAGTGCCAGTATTGGCTTCGAGCATGCCTTGAACTATTAATCCAGCGCCTGTCACAATTGGTGTAGCTGAGCTTGTGCCGTTAAAGACGGATGTATAAGTCTTGTCATTGTCACCACCTCCACCATCAAGGTCTCCATAGCCACATGTGGTAACATTACCGCCCCAGCCGTAACAGTTGACGCGGGCTCCAAAACTGGAAAAACCTGCTCTGTTATGAGGTAGCGCTGACAATGCCGCACCAACAATAATAGCGCCTGATTCCCGAAAATCTACTGAAGCCGGATTTAGGACTTGATCGCCTGCAGTATTGGTGACGGTATCAAGATTAACAGTCCCATTACCGGCAGCTTCAAATACGCAAATGCCAAGAGCTGAAGCTAGGCGGGTTGCATCGAAAACATCGTCAAAAAGCTCGACGGGTGCTCCAAATACAGTACCGGTTGTTTGAACTTCGATGATCATCATATCACCTGGTGGCATGACTGCGACTGCGCCAATTATAGCGTTTGATGTATTTCCGCTGGTATTGGAAGGTGAGTCATAATGGCTTGCACATCGAACAGATGTTACGGACGGCGCAATGCCTACAACGCCAACAGTATTGTCATCAGCGATCATTTCACCCAGCACAGCTGTGCCGTGATTTCCGACATATGTACCGACCCCGTCACGATTGTCGCCAAATACTATTGTAGGTGACTTGGTGGTGTAGTCTTCATGGGTTAGAAACCAGCCTTGTTCGACATCGATTACGCCGACGCCAGCACCTTCGCCATTGGGTTGAGTCCATGCCCACCGAGCATCTATGCCATCCGGCGCCGCGTCTAGATAACCTTGTTGTGCGGCATAGGTATCATCAGAAGCATTTACCAACGGGTCGCTTCCTGCCATTTGTTCATACGCAATATCAATTTCCGGTAGGCTATTGAGGGTTTTGACAAGGCTCTTGGCAACGTCATTTACCTTGCGCGCATAGAGCTTCCAGTAATTTGTTAAGCTATGAAGGGGAGCTAATTCTGTTTGGCTTGCCTTTTTTTCCATTTCAGCAAGGCGTTCCGGCGAAACGGCTGTAATTAAACGCTCCCCGTCTTCTACGTCATACTCTTCCATGACATTAAGTAGGTGGTCAAATTTGGCTTGTTTCGCCAAGTCTCTCAACGATTTGATTTTCGTTACATTCTTAAGCCGCGGAAGGTTTTTAAGCCTGCAAATGATGTATCCGGTGGGTTTATCAGATTCCTTCGGCTTTTGATTTTCAAGATCAACGCGGTCTGCAACATGGTCATCAAAGTTTTCTTTGATAGGTGTTAGTTTGTTAGGTGTTAGTATTTTGCGCCCCATTATCATAGTATCGTCCTTTTGATTAGAGTTAGAGCTTCAGCGTTTTTAGAACACTGAAGGGGGGCGGAACATATCATAAGTTTTAAAATTTATTCGTGATGTCTGTCACGGAATTGAAAATACAGAATGATTAGGCCAATTTTGATGATAACTATGCTGGGTCTTTTCAAGCTGTAACTCTATTAGGAAGCGTATTCTAATTTTTGGCCCTATGGCCTTGGTTAACACGCCGAATCCCTGATGGAGTTAATCATGGCAACCCAAACTAAAACTACTACTAAAACAATCGACAAACCGTTATGGCGCCGTAGCGCATCGGCTTATATTGGTCTTTATGGCATAGCCTATGACCGAGCTCAGCTTCGCAGCACACAAGCGCGCGAACTGACTGAAAACCTTTTCGAATTTCTATCTGAAAAAGGCGAAACAACTTTTAAACAGGCTGAACTTCTCGCCAAACAAGCGCAAAAAGGTGCTTGGACGAACTATTCTGCGACAGCTGATAAAGTGGCTGAAATTTTACCGGCTCCTTTTAAAGCTAAGTCCAAAGTGACCCGCATGGAAGACGAAGTTGTTGAGCTTAGAGCTCAGTTAGAGCGTATGGCTAATGCTGTTACGCCAACAGCTCCAAAAACAGCAAAGAAAAAAGCTATTAAAAAGCCTGTTGCTAAAAAAGCAGTCGTCAAAACTGAAACAAAAATTGCTAAGCCAGTTGTGAAAGCAGTGGCCGCGAAAGTTGAAGCTGTTAAAGTTGAAACTCCTGTTGTTAAAGCTGAAGTTAAAACAGCCAAAGTAAAGACAGTTGAAACAAACGTAGAAACACCTGCCGTTAAAACTGAAGCTAAACCTGTTGCTGACACACCGCGTCACATCCCGTATTTCGTCGAAGTGAAGCGTTATGATCCGCTTGCAAATGAAGACGTTGTTCGCAAGATCGTCAACCATTGCGGTATCGCTCTTAGCTCTGAAGATGGCCGTTCCGTAGCGTGTTCAGATGCAAGCGAACGCGCGACTGTTCGTGATAGCTGGCTTAAGAAAAAACTAGGTCTTGAAGGATCAGATGCTGATCTGGACAAAAAGGTCCTCGAAGTCTGTACATTGATGCAGCGTGACCAGAAAAAAGCTCGCGTTACCTTCTATTACCTACTCGCTAAAAAAGAGCGCATGCTCGAAACTTTGTAGGTTAACCCTCTCCCCGAGAGATTTATCTCTCATCTTAAACCGGGTGTGCCCAGCACATCCGGTTTTTTTATGCCTAACATCATAAATTTGGGGTGGAATAACCCAGACTAACTGTGATACGTCTGGGCGCTCGACAATAATTTTGCGCGGAAACGGCATATGACGAAATGGACTCCTTCTTCTTGGCGATCAAAACCCGCCAAGCACATTCCGGATGACTATCCGGATACAGATCATCTGGCACAGGTGGAATCGACCCTTAAGGGTTATCCGCCTTTAGTGTTTGCGGGTGAGGCTCGCCGTTTGAAAAAACGTCTGGGCGATGTGGCTATGGGTAAATCATTTTTGATGCAGGGCGGTGATTGCGCCGAGAGTTTTAAAGAGTTCCATCCGGATAACCTGCGCGACATGTTCCGGGTTATGATGCAAATGGCTGTGGTGTTGACTTACGGCGCCGGTCAGCCTGTCGTGAAAGTCGGCCGGATTGCTGGGCAGTTCGGTAAACCTCGCTCGTCACCGATCGAAGTTCGCGATGGTGTGACCCTGCCAAGTTATCGCGGCGACAATATTAACGGCATGCCGTTTACAGAAAAAGACAGAATACCTGATCCAGAACGCCTTCTAAAAGCGTACGGTCAATCGGCCGCGACTTTGAACTTATTACGAGCCTTTTCGACCGGGGGTTATGCTAATCTTCGCAATATCCATAAATGGACCCTTGGCTTTGTTGGCGGGTCTGAACAGACTATCCGGTATAAGGAGCTTTGTGATAAGATTGCAGATGCTCTTGATTTTATGGAAGCGTGCGGCGTAACGCCGGAATCTACGCCTCAAATGGCCTCAACTGAATATTATACCAGTCATGAAGGCCTGCTTTTGGGGTATGAAGAAGCCATGACCCGTATCGATAGCACGACAGGGCGCTGGTACGATACTTCGGCCCACCTGTTGTGGATTGGTAATCGCACGAGGCAAATTGATCATGCTCATGTGGAGTTCTTAAAAGGCGTCGAAAACCCTATCGCCATGAAGATTAGCGATGATCTTGAGAACGACGCATTAATGCGTCTTCTAGATGTGCTTAATCCAGCCAATGAGCCAGGCCGAATGACTTTGATCTCGCGGTTTGGTCATGACAAAGTGGCTAAGGGACTGCCGCGTTTGGCAAGGGCTGTAAAAGCTGAAGGCCGCCATGTGGTTTGGTCCTGTGATCCGATGCACGGCAATACGCTTAAGACGGATAGCGGCTATAAAACCCGTCCGTTTGATAATATTTTGGCCGAAGTTAAAACCTTCATGCAAGTGTTACATTCTGAAGGCTGCTGGCCGGGCGGGGTTCACTTTGAAATGACAGGACAAAATGTAACCGAATGTCTCGGCGGAAGCGCCAGAGCGGTTCGTGAAGAAGATTTGTCATCACGCTATCATACCCATTGTGATCCAAGATTAAATGCGGATCAGGCTTTGGAATTAGCATTTTTGATTGCTGAAGAACTGGGTAGTTATCGCCGTGAAGAAGCGGCTAGGCTTGCAGGATAAATTGGCAAGATAAGCCAATAAAAAAGCCGCCGATGAAATCGACGGCTTAAACATTACGTGGGAGCGTAATTTCTAAAGGTCTTTAAGAGCTATGGCAGGTTTAAACTGCGCAGATGTTTTAGCTTTCGCTATCATCATTTGACCGGTCGCAGGATTGCGCATTTCGCGTTCTGGACGGTGCTTGGCGATAAATTTTCCAAACCCAGGCATGACAACGTCATTGCCATCTTTCAATGAGCCAACAATGGTCTCACAAAAAGCACTTACAAATTCACCCGCTTGGGCTTGAGTGGTTTCACAGCTTTCCGCGATTGCGGCAACAAGTTCCTTCTTGTTCATGTCATACCCCTTTCAAAAAGTAAGACCAGTCTTCATGACTTAGTCGTTAACGAATATCCTAACTGAAATGGTTAACACTTGATTAACGAACGCGGTTTTATGGGGGTTTTAGGGGGTTTTGGACGAATTATCGCGGAAAAATTGTTAATGTTCTGAGATAAAGGTACGGAAATGTAGAGCCATCATCGGATTATTTCCTCCAATTAGAATCACTTTGATTTGGGCATTGAGAAAAAGACGAGCACAGTTTAAGCCGCATATATGGCGAAAAAACTAAAACTAGGAATTATAGGCGCAGGTGTCTTCGGATCTTATCACGCAGGCAAATGCAGCGCCCACAAAGGTGTTGACTTTGTTGGTGTGTATGATCTAAATTTTGAGGCCGCATCGTCATTAGCCGTCCGATTTGAGACGGAGAGTTTTGCCGAGGTTTCTAATCTGTTTAAACAGTGTGACGGCGTCATAATCGCTGCCCCCGCTATTTACCATGGCGAGCTTGCGCTAAGGGCCGTGAAATCAGATTTGCATGTACTGGTGGAAAAGCCGTTGGCGACTGATATCGATCAAGCCCGGGAAATACTCGAAGCTTCGCGCGCCGCTGGAAAATGTGTTCAAATCGGACATCAGGAGCGATTTGTTGGCAGAGCTATTGGTCTTGATAAAGTCTCCGAGAAACCGCTTCTTATCCAAGGTCATCGACTTAATCCATTTAACGTCAGGGGCACAGATACTTCCGTGACGCTTGATCTAATGACACATGATGTTGACCTTGTTCACTGGCTTATGGGTGCTTATCCGGTGTCTGTTTCAGGGCGTACTTACTGCAAAAAAACACCGTTTTCTGATCGAAGCTTAGCCCATTTGATTTTTGATCACGGTGAAGCCTTTTTAGAAGCTAGCCGCTTGGTAAATGAGGGGTCCCGCGTCATGGAAATTACCTATCCGAGCGGAACCGTTACCATAGATTTTAACAAGAAAAGCCTGACCCATGACACGCCTTTCAAGCTAAATGCAGATTTTGCAAATCATCCTGAAGCCAAAGATAGCCTCGCGGCAGGCCTTGATGAATTTGTTAGGGCGATAAAAGAAAAACGAACATCCTTTATTCCGGCTGAAGCTGGGTATAAGGCTGTTGAAGTAGCTTTAGAAATAGATGGTGAACTATGAAAATTTTTGTCCGTGTCGTTTTAGCATTATTGGTTTTGGCCATTGGCTTATTGGTTATTAATTACTCGAAAATCCAGCGGTTATTGCGCGTAAACTCAGTTTTTGACGCAGACAAAATCGTTTATAATTTTTCCCATATGGATGAGGCGTTTTTCTCCATGAATTTGCCGCAAAAAGGCAAAGCTCATAAATGGAAGCAAGATTTGCAGCCTTTGCCTGAGCAAATTGACATTAATGGCAAATCTCAAAGCCTGAAAGCCTTCATGGAAGAAACGGACACAACGGCGCTTCTCGTCATCAAAAACGGCAAGATACTATTCGAGGATTACTATTTGGGAACGCAGCAGGACGATTTGAGGATTAGCTGGTCTGTGGCTAAATCCTTTTTATCCGCCATATTTGGTATCGCGGTGGAAGAGGGATTAGTCGAGTCTCTGAATGACCCTGTCGATAAATATGTTCCGAGGCTCAAAGGCTCTGCCTATGAAGGCGTCACCATTCGCAATGTTCTGAATATGTCGAGCGGTGTTTTGTTTGACGAAGACTATCTTGATAAAAATAGCGACATTAACAAAATGGGCCGCATCCTCGCGCTCGGTGGGTCAATGGATGAATTTGCCGCCGAGATGAATGTAAGAGAGCGTGAACCGGGGACCGGCCGTCATTATGTATCGATTGACACTCATGTTATCGGCATGGTTTTGAGAGCCGCCACAGGCATGCCGGCCAGTGATTATTTCCAGGACAAGCTATGGTCTAAACTCGGCGTCGGGTCAGATGGTATTTATCTGACAGACGGAAATGAAGTCGCCTTTGTTCTGGGTGGCCTCAATATGCGAACGCGCGACTATGCGTTATTTGGCCAGCTATTTCTTCAAAATGGCCGCTGGAAGGGGCAGCAGATTATCCCTAAAAATTGGGTCAAAGAATCCACTAAAGCGTCTTCACCGCCTGATGTTGATGGCAGCGGCTTTGACTATGGCTATCAATGGTGGATCCCAAAAGGCTCGCACGGCGATTTTTTGGCGGCCGGTATTTATAGTCAGTTTATCTATGTCGATCCCAAGACAAGGACAGTAATTGTCAAAAACTCCGCCGATAGAGAGTTCAAAGACCCGTCCCCGTCTGGTAATGGCTATAAGCTTGATACGGTTGATATGTTCCGATCTATCGCGGAGCATTATGCGGAGTGATTTGGGTTTGCGTTGAGCAGCATAAGTGATTGCTTCTTCAAATTGCTATTTTTCTAAAACAGAGATAGCTTGAGGAAATGAAATATTTCTTTCTGTGCTTTGTTCTATTAATTGCGTGTTGCGCTCATAAAGACTCAGCAGTTAACGAACAACGGAAAACGTTATTCAAAACCACTTTTAACCCTGAGAAGAATTTCGCAAATGATCTTAAAGAGAGTAGCGACGATCAATTGATCATGACCGTTGTCACTAGCAAGCGTGATGACTATTCACCCGACTATAGTCTCGCCATTGCATTTCGTTGGATGCCATCAAAGAATGGTCAAAGCTATGGCGAATATACAGCTAGAATGCTACGAGTGAAACCAACAGGCGAACTAGTATCTTCGTATGATATCGGTAACTTCGAATGGGTTGAAACTGGATTGTCAGCTTGTGAGGGTGCTATTACCGCTATGGATGGTGTTAGGATATCGAATTGGCAACCTGACATTCATTTTGCGTTACTTAATATTGAGGATCGCGAAGTTATTATGCATCCGGCCATGATAAGAATTGAAATGGCCGGAGACTACACAACGACCACTTATGAAGGCTGGAGACTTGCCGAGGGGCCACCTGCGGCCGTTCGAGCTTTGGTCGCTACACTTGAACCATGCTGGAAACCTTCGAAATCAATACCGCCATGGGAAAAGTAAAAAATCCTATTGGCCAATTTATCACGAAGAAAATATAGAACAGATAGGACAACCAACAGCATTTTCCGAAAACCATCACTTGCCCGCTACGTATCGTGGGCGTAAACTCTGCTTATGACTCAAACCCTAAAAATTGCCTCGGCTCAGCTTAATCCTATAATGGGTGACTTGGCTGGAAATTTCGCCAAAGCTGTCCATGCTTTTGAAAGTGCTAAAGCGGGCGGGGCGGATATATTAGTTCTGCCCGAACTTTTCATTATTGGCTATCCGCCGGAGGACTTGGTTCTAAAGTCTGCCGCGATTGAAGATTGCCGCTTAAAGGCCGAAGAGTTTGCGAAGTTGACTGCCGATGGTCCAGCCGTTGTGTTTCCTTTGCCCTATAGGGACGGCGATAAACTCCATAATGCGGTCATGTTTATGCAGGACGGGAAAATCACTGATATCCGGTTTAAGCATCACCTGCCTAATTACGGCGTCTTTGATGAAGCGCGGGTTTTTCATCGTGGGCCTCTGCCTGATCCTATTGATTTTAAAGGCGTCAAAATTGGCCTGCCGATCTGTGAAGACCTTTGGCAAAAAGGTGTGGCTAGCCATCTGCACGACAAAGGCGCCGAAATTTTGATATCGCCAAACGGGTCCCCGTGGCGGCGCACGGCATTGTCTGAACGGGTTGAAGCGCTGGGTGAGAAAGTCCATAATGAAGGCCTGCCGCTGATATATGTCAATCAGGTCGGCGGGCAGGATGAGCTTGTCTTTGATGGTTCATCATTTGCTATGAGCGCCGATGAAAAAATCGTTCAATCACTGCGCTCTTTTATTGAAGATTTTGATATTTCCACCTGGAAAAAAACAGGGGCGCAGAAAAAAGGCGGTGAATGGCAATGCGTCGAGGCGGCTCAGTATAATCAGCTCACAGGCCCCGAAGCCGACTGGCGCGCCATGTGCCTTGGTCTTGGGGATTACGTTAATAAGAACGGATTTAAACAGGTCACGCTTGGTCTGTCTGGCGGTATTGATAGCGCCATGGTCGCCGCGATTGCCGCAGACGCCCTTGGTCCTGACCGGGTCTGGTGCGTAATGATGCCGTCAAAATACACATCGGGTAACAGTCTGGATGATGCCAAAGACTGCGCACACCGGATTGGCTGTAAGTATGACATTGTTTCCATTAAACCAGCCGTCGACGCCTATAAGGTCATGATGAAGCCGTTCTTTGAAGGGCTCGAGCCCAGCACAGCCGAAGAGAATATTCAGTCACGGGCTCGCGCGGTCACTTTGATGGCGCTATCCAATAAATTCGGCCCTATGGTTTTAACCACCGGGAATAAGTCTGAAATGGCGGTCGGTTACGCCACGCTTTACGGCGATATGTGCGGCGGGTTTAATCCGCTCAAAGATGTCTATAAAACCGAAGTCTTTAAACTGGCCACATGGCGTAATCAAAACCGTCCTGATGATCTATTAGGCGGGGACTATCCCATACCGGATAATATTATTACCAAGCCGCCAACAGCAGAGCTTCGCGAGAACCAAAAAGACTCAGATAGTCTGCCAGAATATGAAGTCCTCGATGACATTCTCTTTGGCTTGATCGAAGAAGAATTACCTGTTGAACAAATCCTGGCGCGCGGGCATAAGCCCGCCGATGTAAAGCGGATTCAACACTTGCTTTATATCGCAGAATATAAACGCCGGCAGGCGCCTCCGGGCGTTAAAATCGGGACCAAAAACTTTGGCCGCGACCGCCGCTATCCTATAACGAATAAATATCGGGATGTTGTTCCCGACACAAAATAAGACTTAAGAGTAAAATATGTCTGTTATCGTCCGATTTGCGCCGTCACCGACTGGCAAACTTCATGTTGGGAATGTGCGTACTGCGCTGCTCAATTACCTTTTTGTTCGCGAACAGGGCGGTCAGTTTATTCTGCGGATTGACGATACGGATGTGGAGCGCTCGACCAAAGCCTATGAAGAGGGCATCCAAACCGACCTGAGCTGGCTTGGCATGAATTGGGATAGCACGTTTAGTCAATCCGACCGTTTCGGCGAATATGACAAAGCGGCTGAAAAGCTTAAAACCGCCGGTCTTTTATATCCTTGCTACGAGACATCTGATGAGCTGGATAAACAGCGCAAACTTTTACGTGTGGCTGGTAAGCCGCCGGTCTATGATCGCTCTGCCCTTGAGCTAACCGATGATCAAAAGGCAGCCTATGAAGCGGATGGCCGCACGCCCCATTGGCGTTTCAAACTATCCGGCAACGCGGTTAAGTGGACAGATATGGTCCGCGGTGAACAGTCCATTGAAATGAGCTCCCTGTCTGATCCTGTTCTGATCCGCGGCGATGGCTCTTATCTCTATACGCTACCAAGTGTTGTTGATGATATCGATGCCAAGATTACCCACGTAATTCGCGGTGAAGACCACGTCACTAATTCCGGCGCGCAGATTGAAATATTCCGCGCGCTTTCTGAACACTTACCCAACTTTGCCCATACGCCTCTATTGGTTGGTAAGGACGGTAAAGGCCTATCTAAACGCCTTGGGTCTTTGTCGATTGAGCAGCTCCGTCTTGACGGATTGGAGCCATTGGCTGTTTGTTCACTTTTGGGTAAAATCGGAACGTCTGACCCTGTTGAAATCCGTGAGAGCATGGATCAACTTTCGTCTGAGTTTTCATTCTCAAAGATTGGCCGCGCGCCAGCCCGTTTTGACGAAGATGAGCTTCTACTCCTGAATGCCAAACTTTTACACGACACGCCTTACGCTGATGTCAAAGATCGTTTGGACGCGCTTGGCGTCAGCGGCGGAGAAGATTTCTGGAACCTTATTCGCGCAAACATTACCAAATTAGGGGATACGGCGAGTTGGTCTGTGATGGCCTTTGCGCCAATGGCCGGACAGATCGAGCCCGAAGATGCTGAATATTGCGCGCTTGCGGCTGACAGCCTGCCTGATACTCTGGACGATGATAGCTGGAGTAAGTGGACCGCGTTTTTAAAAGAAACAACGGGCCGTAAAGGCAAGTCACTTTTCATGCCCCTACGCCTCGCGTTAACGGGCAGGGCACGCGGCCCGGGCATGGGAGAAATGCTGCAAGTTCTTGGGGCTGAGAAAGCAAAAGCGCGCCTTAAGGGACGGACTGGATAGGCAATAAATGTCCTCACCCTGAGGAGCCAGCATAGCTGGCGTCTCGAAGGGTTTTCGTGGATGTTTGGGTAAATAATAGACGATCCTTCGAGACGCTGCTTTGCAGCTCCTCAGGATGAGGTTTGTAGATATAGGAGAATATATGGCTCGGTTTTTAAAACGTCACCTTCTTTGGATACTATACGCATTCTTCGTGATTGCGGCCATAGCGACCCATAAAGGCGAGCCCATATTCCACAGCACGGGGCCTTACGCGGCGGGCAAGTATATCGCCTGGTTCATGTTTTTTGCGTTTCTAGCCTATTCGCTCTACGCCACGACCCAGGCCAGCTTTATCAAAAGCCTACCCAAGATCAATAAACACATTTGGGGCCGCCAAATCGGCCTCGATCTCTATATCAGCGTGTTTATGTCCATCTTTGTGATCTATCTGGATTCGGGATCGATTTTGGTATTGCTGTTATGGTTAGTGCCTGTGTTGATTTATGCTAATTTGGCAATTTTGTTATATGTCGCGCTGAATTACGGGTCGCTCGTTGCGCATTTTATAGGTTAAAAAAGTTTAGCTGAGACATAAAATATAAGCGCAAAAATTACCACGCCAGCCGGAATGACTAATTCTCGCTTGATCGATAGCTCATTGCCATTTGATGCTATCGGCGTGTATGAGTGCTTAATTTTTTGACCGATCATTTTTTCCAAAAAATCATAATTTGTCATAAACTGAGTAACGTAAAGCGTGGGTGCATTATCAAACTCGACCCATAAACCTGCAATGCTATTCAGAGGTCCCCAATCCGTAATTCTATTGAATTGAGCGGTAGATTTTTTACCTTTAATGGATCGGTATTGGATACTGTGATCCGTCCAGCTAATATTCCAAAGTGGGGTTATGGCCAAAATTATACCGGGCAAAATAAACAAGCTGCTTAATATAATATAATCACCAATGGAACTACCCTGCCCAAATTGCTTTGACGATTGATCAAAAAAATTAGCAAAGAATAATATGCCCAAGGCGATCGATAGTAACCCAATAATCCAGCAAATTTTACTAAAGGTAGAACTGCGAGGTTCATCTCTGATCGCAACAAATGTGCCGTTTTCGAATTGTCCCTGACCTATCATTCTTTCAGTATCTCAAAATAACAGAAAATTTTGCTTAATCTGTATACCTAATATTGTGTTTAATTGGTAGGCTAACCATCTCACAAAAACTTGAACTGTTTTGCATGGTAATCATAGATATATGAGATAGAGATGATCATGAGGGAGACAATCAATGACAGATAAACTCAAATTTCCATTATTCTTTACGCGACTTGCAATCTTCTACTTTCTTTTACCTTGGGTCTTAATGCGGTTTACAGCTCCAAGCGGCGCGCAAAATATAGCGTCTAAATATTATAAAGTTTCCTCGATGCCGGAAATTGCCACAACGGTTATCGGAGTGTTGTGGGTCGCTCTGTTGCTAGCATTTCTCTTTGGTATTAAAAAACGTATCAGCTACGGCTTGGTTTTATTGATCCATGCTGTTGGAACACTATTCACCTTGCCATATTTAATCATTGGTACGGAGAATATGAACATCATGTTCTTTGCTGCCATTCCTGTGATTGGCGCTATGTGGCTGCTTTATACGCTTAGAGATCACGACACATTCTTATCGTTGAACAAGTAGCTCTATCTGCGTTTCCACATCCGCATGACATTCTTTGCCATGCTACCCCAAATGGGATCGAGGATTAAAATAGCGGCTATGACCATGACGCCAAATATCCAGTGAGCTTTATTTATATAGAGCCAAAGAAATATACCGATCATGAGCGGGTAGAAAAGATAAGCCCGTCCTACGCGCATAAATACTCGCCAAATTTTTCTCATGTTCGCTCATCCCGCTGAAGAGCGGGATCCACACAATGGCTCACGGAATTGTTGTGTCGACGGATTGTCGCTTTGTTTTGCTTCATGTTTTGAACATTAGTCATAGGATTGCTTTTGGCGCGGTGAGCGAGATTGGTTACTCTAATTCTCTCGGCAGAATCATATCCTTCAACGCCCAACTCTCGGGCGATAACCAGTGCCCATCATTCTTGCGGGTGAGCACAGCACAAGCACCAGTTGGATAGTCGTAATTATGGCCTGTCAGAGCATAGTGTAAATCTGACCAGCCCGGATTATGCCCCAGCAGCATAAGAGGCCGCTCTGGCTCTTCGCGCTGCCCGCATATCTCCAAAACGTTTCTCGCGCTGGCATGATAGAAGCCTGAAATATATTCAATCTGTTGTGCTCCTGGTATGGCCCGGATTAGTTTTAGCGCCGTAAGTCGTGTGCGGGTGGCATCTGATGACCAAATTATATCCGGTGCATATCCACGTGCGTGGAGAGCCTGACCTACGGCATCAGCTGCGCGTTCGCCGCGTTTGTTAAGTGGTCTTTCGTGGTCTGTCATTGAGGCATCCTTCCAGGATGACTTGGCATGACGCATAAGAAGGAGTCGTTGAAGCATTGTTTAAGTATGGGAAGCTATACGAAAATGGCAAGCCTGAAGGCCATAAAAAAACCCGGCCTAAAAGACCGGGTTATGATTTTGATATAAAGAAAGAGGCTACTCTTCTTCTTCGCCTTTAATCGGCCAAGAACGAACAGGAGTTGTTTCTTCTTCTTCAGGCTCTTCGCCAGTATCTTCTGGAGCGACGTTGTCGTCGAACATTTCAGCGGCAATCGCTGCACGTTCAGCCGCGCCAGATGTAGCATCAGCTTTGTCTTCGGCCATCTGAGTTGCGATAACGTCTTCACCTTTAGCTTGACGCTCGGCTTCGTCTTCTGAACGCGCCACGTTGACCGTGATCATTGAAGAGACTTCCGGGTGAAGTCTGATTTCAACTTCGTGAACGCCGAGTGTTTTGATCGGTGTTTCAAGATTGACCATGTTACGCTTAATCGCGCCGCCGCCCATAACTTCAACAATATCGCGTGAGTTGACAGAGCCGTATAAGTGACCAGTTTCGCCGGCTTTACGGATGACGACGTATGCATTGCCATCGATTTCGCTGCCTTCTGCTGCGGCTTGATCGCGAGTTTCAGCATTACGGGCTTCCAAGAACTCACGTTCCGCTTCGAAACGGGCCATGTTAGCTTTGGTTGCGCGCAGCGCCTTTTGCTGTGGCAATAGATAGTTCCGGGCAAATCCAGGCTTAACGGTAACAACGTCACCCATAGCGCCTAGCTTTGCGACGCGTTCTAAAAGGATAATTTCCATGATGCGTCTCCTATTTGTTTTCAAATGGCAAGAGAGCTAGAAAACGGGCGCGTTTGATAGCGCGGGCGAGTTCTCTTTGCTTTTTACCAGAAACAGCTGTGATCCGTGATGGGACGATTTTGCCTTTTTCAGACATATAGCGTGCCAGCATTTTTGGATCTTTATAATCGATTGCTATGCCGTTATCGCCTGAAAATGGACAAACTTTGCGGCGACGCTTAAACTGTGTGCGTGTCGGCAAGTTTTCAATTTTGATATCGATTTTTCTAGCCATGTCTATCTCCGCTCTTTGCGTTTACGTTCTTCGCGCTTACGCAATATTGGGGAAGGATCTTCGTTAAACTCATCAACGCGGATGCTCATATAACGTAGAATGTCTTCATTAATACGGTGCTGACGCTCAATCTCGTGAATAACGCTGGAATCAGCATTGATTTTGAGCATGTTGTAGTGTGCTTTGCGGTTTTTGTTCATGCGGTAAGCAAGATTACGAAGACCCCAATATTCAGCGCCTTCAACGGTGCCGCCTAGGTTTTGTACTTTTTTGTCGATATTGTTGACGATTTCTTCGACTTGTGTCGGGGAAATGTCGGGACGTGTTATGATCACGTGCTCGTAAAGAGACATGTTAAGTCCTTCATGTTGTGGATGCGGCGTTATCCGGCAGTAGAAGGTTTGCCGGGTAGCGATGGCTCTGGAAGATGTCTTTTAACCCCATGTCAAAAGAAACCTGCAGACCGCAGCCTTTGGATTGCGGTTCTTTACAGCAAGATTAGCGGGATTCAAGTGTTTTTTTGGGATTACCCAATGCTTGAGCGTATGCCCAATTTATAGTCTGTTAGCATGCCTTCAATTTCGTCTTCGATTTGAGGGACACGGGTAATGCGTTCTGCGCTTGGCGCGGGCTGAAATTCTTCTTCGTCTTGTTCTTGATATGGATTGGTAGGCGCTTCTAACTGAGCCGTTACGACAGGCGCAGCTTGTGGCGTGAACTTCGGCGTCGGCGCTGGTAATATATCAGGTATGGCAGCAGGTGCCTGGATTTCTCGTTGTTCAGAAGCTCTGGCTAAGGCGGCAGTGACATCTTGGTATTTTTGATCAAGTTCATTGGCAGCCCGGCGGGAGGTTAAAGCCTCTTCTTCTGCCGTGTTTAGGCGATAAGATTGTTGTTTGACTGTGTTTTCTAAGCGTTCGCGCTCAAGGTCCTGAGAAGTTCTTTCTTTTCTCAATATTGATATATCCCGCGTCGTGCTCTCGATGATCTCGGCTTTGAGGCGTAATTGGTCATTGAGCGCAATAATTTGGCCTTCAAGATCGGTGACTCGTTCATCCCGTTTTAGAATATTAAACTCATATTGGGTTTTAAAGCTGCGAATTTCTTCATGAACGCTACCGATTTCACCGCGCATCAGCGTGTTTTGGCGCTGAGCTTCATCTAAGGCATGCCGAAGGTCGGTGACTTCGAGGCGTAGTTTTTCACGGTTTTGGGTTTGATCCGTCAGATCAATTTTCAGCGTTTCGACTTGTTTAGCATTATTGAGCTTAGCAGACGTCGCGCGATCAAGCTGCTCAGTTACTTCGGTGATTTTTTGACGCAAATTAGTATTTTCACGGCTTTCTACATCAAAATCATTGCGGCCACGATCGGCTTTGACTTGCAGTTCTTGATATCGGGCTGTGAGCCGTTCAATATCGCGCGTCGATTGCTCTAATTCTGTACGTCTCTGGGCTAGTTTGCTATGGGTGGTATCAAGTTCTGTTTTAGCGTCCCCAAAACGCCGCTGTATATCTTCTAGGCTCGCGTTTAACTGCGAAATTCTATCTTTTCCCTTGTTGAGCTCAGAGTCTAGTAAAAGGTTCTCAGATTTTAGGGCTTTATTTTCAGGTTCCAACCGATCTAACAATGAAAAGTCGACTTCGGCTTTTTCAATAAAGCGAGACAGGTTTTCGACCCGTTGCTGGGCACGTCTATAGAGTGACTCGCCATTTTCGATATCTGATGTGATTTGACCCACATCGCTTCGCATTTCGGTGAGCGTTAAACGGCGACCGCCATGGTGCGGTGTCTCGATATCCACGTGTGAAACATATGTTTCAGTCGCTTCCATAATAGAGTCTTCTTCCGGCGTTGCCGGTGTTTCTTGAACTGATGTCATCACTACATCTCTTTCAGTTTCAATTTCTTGTTGGGTTTCATCGCTCTCTTCTATGGATTGAGGCGCGTCTGCGGTTGCTAGTGGTTCTTCAGATATGCTTGGAACAGAGAGGTTGGTTGGGTTTTCTTCGGCCGTTTCTGGCAGCTCTTCTTTTAACGGCATCTCAGTTTCTTCCAGACTCGTTTCGCCTTTCAGAACGCTTAATGCGCTGCGATAGGAGCTATCATTTAGCAAATCATCGATTGATTTTGTCGAACGAGGGGGGAGTGGCGCAAAATCTGCCGCATTTTCTATTGAGTTTGGTTTAGTTCGAGGCGTCTTTTGATCATTCAAAATAGATTGAATGATCTCATTTTCCTCAAGGGTAAGGGAACTAAGAGACGGAATAGCATCATCTGCGTTTTTAGGAATCGCAGGCATAGTTTCTTCTTCAACCAATGAAATGGTTTCATCAAGGACGAGGTTGTCTTGTATATCGCCGTTTTCCCCCGGTTTTTTCTTGGAAAGGCGCTTAAAAATTGACATAGCAATCGCTTCCGATAGATTCGCTTAGCAACTTTATGAACAAACACACTTAACGAAGCCTTAAGCAAATGATTGAAGTTGCAAGCAAATAGAGGACTTAAGTGAAAGGAAAACCATGGCATTTGCATTCATTTTTCCCGGTCAGGGAAGCCAGGCCGTTGGAATGGGGCGAGAAATTGCAGAGAATTTTGCCAGTGCGCGTCATGTATTTGACGAAGTCGATGAGGCTTTGTCGCAAAAGCTGTCCACATTAATGTGGGAAGGACCTATCGAGGACCTCACACTGACATCCAACACTCAGCCAGCCTTGATGGCGACGTCCATGGCCGTGATGCGGGTTTTAAAAGAAGAATTTGATGTTGATGTGTCAGCCGCTAAATATGTAGCTGGTCATTCACTAGGTGAATATTCTGCGCTTTGTGCTTCTGGCGCTATCTCAATTGCGAAAACAGCGCAGCTGCTGCGTCTTCGCGGAGATGCAATGCAGGCCGCTGTTCCTGTCGGCGCTGGCGCAATGGCGGCTTTACTCGGGGCGTCCGTCGAAGACGCGGAAGCTGCAGCCGCAAAGGGCCGTGAAATCGGCATTTGCCAAATTGCCAATGATAATGCGACCGGGCAGATTGTGCTGTCGGGCGAAAAAGCCGCCGTCGAGCGCGCCGCAGAAGCGGCCCGCGAAATCGGTGTCAAAAAAGCCATGATGCTGCAAGTCTCTGCGCCGTTTCATTGTGATATGATGGCGCCAGCGGCTGAGGCTATGGCAGAGGCTCTCGCTGATACAGTCATCGCTGAACCTATCGTGCCTGTGGTCAATAATGTGACAGCGCGGCCAACGACGAGTGCAGAGCAAATCCGAAATGACCTTGTCACGCAAGTCACAGGCCGGGTTCGTTGGCGTGAATCGATTGAATGGATGGCGGCAGATGGCATAGATACCTTCGCTGAACCGGGTTGCGGTAAAGTTTTAACGGTTATGCTACGCCGGATCGTTAAAGGCGTCGAAGGTGCAGCCCTAAATACACCGGAAAGCCTTGAGGCTTTTGCAGAAAAACTCAAATCTAATATAAGAGAGATATAGAATGTTTGATTTAACCGGAAAACGCGCCCTTGTAACCGGCGCAACGGGCGGGCTTGGCGGCGCGATCGCTAGAAAGCTTCATGCTCAGGGTGCTAGCGTAGCTCTGTCAGGAACGCGGGCAGAAAAATTAGAGAGCCTCGCGGCGGAACTCGGCGAACGCTGCGCGATCACCCCGTGTAATCTATCAGACGGTGAGGCTGTCAACGGTCTGGTCAAGCAAGCGGCTGAAGCTCTTGATGGCGGCATTGATATTCTAATCTCAAATGCAGGATTGACCCGCGATGGTCTTTTAATGCGGATGAAAGAGGAAGACTGGGACATGGTTCTCAAAGTCAATCTCGAAGCACATTTTCGCCTCTCCAAAGCTTGTTTGCGCAGTATGATGAAAGCTAGGCATGGCCGGATTATCGGAATCACGTCGATCGTTGGTGTCACAGGGAACCCCGGCCAGACCAATTATGCCGCATCGAAAGCTGGCATGATCGGCTTTTCAAAATCACTCGCGCAAGAAGTCGCGAGCCGCGGTGTTACCGTCAACTGCATCGCGCCCGGGTTTATCGGCTCACCCATGACAGATGCGCTTAACGATGCTCAAAAAGAAGCGATACTGACAAAAATACCCGCCGGAGCTCTTGGATCTGGCGAAGACATTGCCAATGCGGCGCTATATTTGGCGAGCGCTGAAGCTGGGTATGTGACAGGTCAAACTCTGCACGTTAACGGCGGAATGGCGATGATCTAGGTCGGTATCAGCAAGAGGCGAGAGAATCGCGTGAAAACCTAGCTCATTAAAGTCTGAATTAAATAGGGAAACCATATGAAACTACGCGCATAAACTTGCCTGAATATGGGCTGAATACAGTCTAGCTTAGCTTATTTATGTGTGTTAGTAGCAGCCCCAGTGGGATAAGGGGCTTGTAATTAAGCAAATACACCTTATTTCATGGCCTGTAATCGCCGCGCTGTGCGGCCTAACTAAGGAAATACATATGTCAGATATTTTAGACCGCGTAAAAAAGATGGTCATTGAGCATCTAGATGCGGACGAAGATAAAGTGACTGATAAAGCTCACTTCATTGACGATCTTGGTGCTGACAGCCTAGATACAGTCGAACTCGTTATGGCTTTTGAAGAAGAGTTTGATATCGAAATCCCTGATGATGCTGCTGAACACATTCAGACAGTTGGCGATGCCGTTAAATTCATCACTGAAAAACTCGGTTAAACCGGTTTAGTTAGGTAATGCGTCGGGTTGTTGTCACAGGCTTAGGTCTCGTATCGCCCGTCGGATGCGGCGTTTCCACTGCGTGGGAACGCATTAAAGCTGGCCAATCTGGTGCCAGTAAAATCGAACATTTTGAAACCGAAGACCTAGCTTGCAAAATTGCTGCTATGGTGCCTTACGTCGATGGACGCGGCGGCGGCGGTCCAGATGTTGAAGGATCATTTGATCCAGATGCCGTTATGCCCGCGCGTGAACGCAAGCGCATTGATGAGTTTATTCTATATTCTATAGCAGCAGCCGATGAAGCCGTGGCCGATTCTGGCTGGCAGCCCGGCGAAGATGATCTTGAGGGTCAAGAGCGCACAGGTGTCCTTTTCGGCTCCGGCGTTGGTGGTCTGCAAAGCACGTATAATGCGTCTCTGACTTTGGCTGAAAAAGGCCCTAGACGTTTGTCGCCTTTTGTTATCCCCGGCATGTTGATCAATTTGGCCGCCGGGCAGATATCCATTCGACACGGGTTTAAAGGCCCTAACCACAGTGTGGTGACGGCCTGCGCAACCGGCGCTCATGCTATTGGCGATGCCGCGCGTATGATTATACATGGCGACGCGGATGTTATGATAGCTGGCGGCGGAGAAGCCGCTATCTGCCGTCTTGGCATTGCGGGTTTTGTCGCCTGCCGCGCTATGACAACGGGCTATAATGATGAACCTGAAAAAGCGTCTCGTCCCTATGATGAAGGCCGTGACGGATTTTTGATGGGCGAGGGCGCAGGCGCTTTAGTCTTAGAAGAATATGAGCACGCCAAAGCCCGCGGCGCGAAAATCTATGCCGAGTTTAAAGGCTATGGCTTATCGGGCGATGCGTATCACATCACCAGCCCAGCGCCTGATGGCAATGGCGGATACCGCGCGATGAATGCGGCTCTTAAAAACTCTGGTCTTGATGTTTCTGAAATCGGATATGTCAACGCTCACGGAACATCGACCCCAATGGGAGATGAGTTGGAAATCCGAGCCGTTGAGCGTCTGTTTGGCGGCAACCCTGAAGGCGTTTGTATGTCTTCAACCAAATCTATGACAGGTCACTTACTCGGCGCGGCTGGGGCTATCGAAACTATTTTCACTATATTGGCCCTGCGAGATCAAATCGCGCCGCCAACGCTTAATTTGGAAAATCCCAATGTGGAAACCAATATTGATCTCGTGCCGCTCAAAGCAAAACCGATCAGTTGCAATGCGGCTATGTCGAACTCTTTCGGGTTTGGCGGAACCAATGCGGCTCTGATTTTTGCTAAAGTTTCTGACACCTAGATCAGATGGCTAAGAAAAAGTCTTTTTCCACAAAATCAAAGTCAAAATCAAAAGACAAAACGCCTGCGGCAGACGAGAAACCCGATAAAGCCAGTCGCGGTGCGTTATATTTTGTTGGCGTTATGGGCCTGATAACATTCTTCGCTGGCATTGGTTTTGCCGTGTGGAGCTTTGTTCAATATCAATTTGCGATAGATGGCCCTGCTGAAGCGGAACAGATATTCACAGTTCCGAAGGGCGCAGGGACATCGGCGATTGCGGCCAAGCTTGAATCTGAAGGACTGATCGATAATTCGAAACTGTTTAAGATGATGGTTCGGATGGATAAGGTTGATGGCACGATAAAAGCAGGTGAATTTGTAATTCCTGCCAAATCCAGCATGCGCGGAGTGATGAAAGTTTTGTCCGAGGGTAAGGCTATTCTCTATCCGTTCACAGCTCCAGAAGGCCTCACCAGCGCTCAGATTATTAGGGCCATGTCGGGGGTCGAAACTTTGACCGGAGATGCGCCCGATACACCTGCCGAAGGGACTATGTTGCCTGAAACTTATATGACTCCGCGCGGAATGAGCCGCGCAGCTTTGGTGGCGAAAATGCAAAAGGCTCAAAAGGATGTGCTGGATGAGCTTTGGGATAACCGCCAAAAAGATCTCCCGATTAAAACCAAGCAAGAAGCCATAATTCTGGCCTCCGTCATCGAAAAAGAAACGGGCGTGACATCGGAACGTGATGTGGTCGCTGGCCTGTTTATGAACCGGCTCAATAAAGGCATTCGCCTGCAATCTGACCCAACGATTATTTATGGCGTTTCCCAAGGCGAACCGCTTGGGCGCGGTATTCGCCAGTCCGAAATCGACCGCAAAACGGACTGGAATACTTACCAAATGGACGGTCTGCCAAAGACACCGATTTGTAATCCGGGTCGTGAAGCCATCGCCGCTGTACTGCAGCCCGCCAAAACCGACTATATATTCTTCGTCGCTGATGGGACAGGCGGACATGTGTTTGCAAAAACCCTCAAAGGCCATAATGACAATGTCAGAAACTGGCGTAAGATAGAGCAGCAGCGCAAGCGCCAAGCCGCCCAGAAAGAATAGGCAAAGGATTAACCCATGGACCTCCAAGAGCTAAAATCTCACAGACGTGGTCTTATGATTATTTTATCTTCGCCTTCGGGGGCGGGTAAAACCACGCTGACCCGCAGTCTTTTGGCGGAAAACAATAATATGGCGATGTCCGTTTCGGCGACCACCAGACGCCCGCGTCCGGGTGAGGAAGATGGCAAGGACTACTATTTCACCTCTAAGGAAGATTTCTCTGCCATGATCGATGAAGAGCAATTTCTGGAACATGCCAAAGTCTTTGATAATTACTACGGAACCCCGCGTGGTCCTGTTGAACAGGCGCTCTCGGAGGGTAAAGACGTTGTTTTTGATATAGACTGGCAAGGCGCTCAGCAGCTAACCCAGGCAGCCTCTGATGATCTGGTGAAGATATTCATCCTTCCTCCCAATATGCAAGAGCTTGAAAAGCGCCTGCGCTCCCGCGCTCAAGACAGCGAAGACGTCATCGCCAAACGTATGAGCAAAAGTGAGGCCGAGATCAGCCACTGGGCCGAATATGACTATGTTATCGTCAATCAAGATGTCGATATGGCTATGGCAGAGCTTTCCGCGATCATCATTGCTGAGCGGCAAAAACGTAAACGGCAATTGTGGCTCGGACCGTTTGTGAAGACCTTGGTTCAGGGTGGGTAATTAAAGGAGCATGAATATGTGGTTGAAGTTGGTAATTGCGATTTTTTCGATTGCAAGCCTCGTTGCATGCGAATTTACAGTTAGCGATGACATTTCTAAAGAATTGCCTCCAGAGGTTAGAATTGAAGTGGATCGATTAAATGAAGCTACCCTTGCCAAGGATTTTGAAAGTATTTTTCGAAATGTTCACAAGGAGCTTAAGCCTGAAATTACGCCTGAATTTTTGGGGCGTTTGTCACGATTTGTTCATGGTAACGAGATTGTAAAAGGGGAGGTCGTTTCGGTTACACGTAAGTCCGTCAAAAAGGTGGGGGATACTCCGTATACGACATTTGATATTATTTATACCATCGAAACTGATATCTCTGTTTTGGAAATGACATATGGATTATTAAGCTCTGACTGGTGTTGTGAAATTTACAATTATGGTTTGTCTTTGGAAGATTTTGATGGTGAAATTGTAATAGAAGAATAACCAGCGAGCTTTTGAAATTGACTAACCGATAATTCTTCAGGTCTTTGCGTAACTACTGCTCCGCAAGTTTCAAACCAATCTTCCAAAACCAAATCATACTTCTTCGCAAATGGCCTTAAGGATTTTCTGAGCATTTTACGGCGTTGACCAAAGGCGGCTTGGGTAAGCTCGCCGAGTTTTTTCAAGTCTTTAAATCTCTTATCCTCGGGCAGGGGATCGAACACAACAACGGCGCTATCCACCTTGGGCGGTGGTGAGAAGGATTTTGCCGGTACTTCAAAAGCTAAGCGGCACATACAGACGCTTTGCGATAGTATAGCGAGGCGGCCATAGCCTGAGTCTCCGGGCGCGGCGACGATGCGCTGCGCGACTTCTTTTTGGAACATGAGTACAGCCTGTGTCCAAAATAGAGGATTGGCTGTGAGCCAATTGACCAGCATTTTAGTGCCGACATTATACGGCAGGTTGGCGGCGATTTTGATGGGCCGATCAGGGCCGAGTTCTTTGGCGATATGCACATTCAGGGCATCGCCGTGAATGATGCTCAGGCGATCACCTGATACAGCTTTGATGTCGGCTAATGGCGCTAGAAAACGATCATCCATTTCAATGGCTGTGACGGCGCTGGCATTATTTTTTAAAAGGGCGCGGGTGAGGCCGCCGGGGCCGGGGCCGATCTCGACGATATGACTGCCTTCAAGCGGTAGGGCTAGGCGCGCAATCTGGTCTGTCACGTTCATGTCCAGCAGGAAATGCTGGCCGAGCTTTTTATTGGCGCCGAGGCGGTGGATCTTCACGGTTTCCGAGAGCGTTGGGAGGCTGGCTAGGTTATGGCTATCCATGTTGGATCCGATTATCCGCGATTGTGCGCGCTAATTTGATGGCAGCGATAAGGCTGTCAGCACGTGCAATGTCTTTTCCGGCTATGTCAAAAGCCGTGCCATGATCTGGTGAGGTCCGGACAATAGGCAGGCCCATAGTCACATTGACCGTGCCGTGAAAATCAATGGTCTTGACTGGAATTAGGCCTTGGTCGTGATACATACAAAGAGCCGCGTCATAATGAGCGCGAGCCTCAGAATGGAACATTGTGTCAGGCGGCATGGCGTTCGTGATATTGATGCCCTCCAAGCGCAGCTTCTCGGCGGCTGGATTGATTATTTTGATCTCGGCATCTCCCATGGCGCCGTTTTCGCCAGCGTGAGGGTTGAGGGCTGCCATGGCAATGCGGGGTTTCTGGACCCCGAGATCGTGCTGCAGAGCGCCGTTTAAAATACGGGCATGTTTGATGATTTTGTCTTGCGTGATGGACTGCGCCGCGCTCTGGATGGATTGGTGTACTGTGACAAGGGCGACGCGGAGCTGATCATTGGCGAGCATCATGAGCGGGCCTCGGCTATAGGGCGGCGTGTGATCTTTGGTAAGTTCGCCGAGATATTCAGTATGGCCGGGATGTTTGAAACCTGACTGATATAAGACATCTTTGGAAATCGGGTTTGTTACAATCGCCGCTGCTTCGCCTGCGAGGCAATAGTCGACGGCGCGGCTAATACTGCCCATAATGAGCGATGCATTGGCGGGCGTGGGTTTGCCTTCAATAACAGGGCGATCCGCTTTCATAGGGAGGATTGGAAGGCTGTCAGAGAAAACGCCGGACGCTTCACCTAGACTAGAGATAAGCCGCGGTTCAGGAAGGCCGGCTTTTGCCAATAGATTCGCGATCAGATCATAGGGTGCTAAAAATGCAAAAGCATGATCAGGACTGCGCCTAAGGGATTCCCAAGCTTTGACGGTGATTTCTGGACCGATACCAGACGGGTCGCCCAATGTTAAGACCAGAGGCGTTAAAACGAGGGGTTTGCCCACAATTACCGAACAACGATTGTGGCGTTACGGCGAAGGTCTCGCAGATGGCGTTTTGAAGCCTGCGCTAATTGTTGATCCATAAGACGGTTTTCAACCTCATCCCGTGTCGGCACATTAGTGCCGCTGACAGATCGATCACACACCATAATAGCAGCAACGCCATTTGGGGTTTCGATCGGATCAGAAAGAGCGCCGACATCGGTGTCAGCTAGCTTTTCCAAAATAGGCTCGGAGAGTTCAGAAGCTTTAAGCTCGCCCATATCAGCAGACCGTAAGTTTTCATGAATGTCAATGTCGGATGATAATGTGTCACAAGATGTAAACTCGCCTTTAAGGGCCAATAATTTACCCTTGGCGGCATCTTTTTCGTCTTGAGTGTCTGCCGTGTAATTAACTTGCTTCAATCTATAGAGCGTATCCGTTTCAGATGTTTGCGTTTCAAGTAGTGCTAAGACGTAATAACCGCCGGGCACTTGAATAGGCTCAGATACGCCGCCGACGGCGATATTCTTTAAGGCTGCATCGAGTTCTGGACGAAGTTCGCCGTCGCGAACCCATCCAACCATGCCGCCATTACTGGATGATGGTGCCGACGAGAACTGTTGCGCTAGAAGCGTAAAAGGCGCACCGTCTGTGACTTGAACAATCATGGCTTCCGCGCCTTTCAAAGCGCCTTCCATGCCGCCAATATCCTCGGAAGCTTCGATATAAATTTCACCAACATTAAAGCTTGGTTTGGAGGCGCTGGCGGTGAGTCGGTTGAGGTTTTCATTGATCTGAGCATCGCTAATGCGAATACGCGATCCGTAAAGTCCATTGACGATACGCTGCCAAGCAATTTCCGCTTCGACCTGTCCGCGTAGGGTATTGAGTGAAATGCCAGCACCGGCGAGGCGTTGTGCAACTTCATTAGGGTCAAGACCATTACGGCCGATAAGACGGGCGACGGATTGGTTGATTTCGTCCGCTCCAATCGTTTGGTCATATTTTTCTGATTCTTGAACTTGGATTTTTTCATCAACAAGATTGCGTAGGGCCTGTGCTTGGACACGTGCGACTGACTCTTCAGAGCGGTCAACGCCTGTTGTCGCGAGCATAAACAAAACCCGTTGTCGAAGATCGTGGCTCGTGACGATATCGTCATTCACAACAGCGGCAATGCCATGATTTGCTTGAGCCGTAGCCATGGGCGCAGCGCCAAGCATAGCGGCTAGGGCTGTGGTCGCCAAAATGGCAGTTTTCATAAATGGACGCATCATAAAGATACCTATTTTGTTATTTCGCGGGGAATATACCCATTTCCCAGCATGTTTCAATTCTGGATATCACTTATTATTGGTCATTTATCACTTGGGTAAAAATTAACATTCGGTCACTTCTCAGCCGTCTTCGATATAACTAAGGTAACTCAGGCCACATGTTAGTACAAATAATGGGATTACCCAAACGGCAATTTGGGGCATAATTGATCCTGCTTCACCAAATGCTTTTATAGTGTTCTCGATGAAAAATACGCCAAAGCCTATAGCTGCGCCTGTCAGCATAAACCGTAAGGCTCCGCCTTCGCGTGTTAGGCGCATAGAAACGCCGGCCGCGATAATGCTCATGGCTATTAACGTTAGAGGTAGAGATAAAAGCTTGTGAAACTGAATTTTCAATCCAACGCTTGAAAAACCCGCCTGTTGGAGCCCCGTGATTTGTGCAGGCAATTCCCAGAGCGGCGTAAGGCCAGAGTTTTGTTGTGACTCTTGAAGCTGCTGAGCTGTTATGGTTGTCGGCAAGGCTACGGCTTGATTGATCTGCTGCGTGCCATCAGGATGACTTTCTCGAACCTTTTTAAGCTGCCAATAGCCGCTGGGTAAAAGGACGGCTTGTTCAGCATCAAACCTATGGGAGAATACTAGATCGCCTAGATTGTCAGTTTCAAAAACTGTAAATTCTACATTCGATAACGTCCTATTGATTAAATTAAAACTTGGCGCATAGATAACTGTTTGCTCAAATTCCGTGCCTTCTCTTAGCCATATGGCGTCTTTGGAATCTGCTGAATCTCCCCCTAGAAAGCCTGTTTTCATGGTCTCATAAGCATGCGTGGCATTTGAAGCTAAAGGATTGAAAGCTAATGACCAAACGAGCCCCAATAACAGGACAACAAAAACGACGGGTTTTAGAAAGTTCCAAGCGGATAGACCTGAAGCTCTTAGAACGATCAGTTCACTGCGACGATTCATGCCGTAAAGTGCGCCCATCACGCCAAATAAAACAACAAAAGGGATGGTCTGCTCGATCAGCTGCGGCGTTTTGAAAACGGTCAGCATTAAAACTTGTCCGGCGTTTAGCCCTGCATCTGCACCGATATTGCGGGACCCTTCAACGAAATCCACGAGCATGATGATGGAGGTCACGACCAAAAAGGCCAGAAGAATGCCCTTTACGGTTCGGCTTGCGATATAGCGGCTAAGAACCTTCATCAAGCGATCTCCGCCTGTATGGGTTGACGCCGTCTCATTTTAGGCAACATGCGGCTAGCCCGTCGACGGCTTAGTAAAAATAAAAGGCACAATATGCTAATAGAAATCGGCCAAGCATATTGAACCGAATTAAGCGCTATATTGCTTTCGCTGGCGGCTGTGATTGAAAAACCACCTAGCCGAACCAGAAACCCTGTAAGAGCGCACACGGCAATCCGTCGGCCATAGCCCATACGCTGGAACTGGCCTCTTATCAGAAAAGCCAAGGCGATGAGTGTTAGGGCGATGCTATAAAGCGGGGTTGAAAGCCGAGCATGACCTTCCGCGATCAAGGTGGTGTAGAATTTTTGATGGGCTCTGTCATTCGTATTGGGATTGAATAGTTCATGTAAAAATCGATCGGATGGTTTGAGACGCAAATTTGTGTCTGTCGTCATGACATCCGTTAGGTCGATTTGATAACTTTTAAAGGTGATCGGGGTGAAGTCACCGTTCATTTCCAATTGCTGAATGATCCCGTTTTTCAGCGTTAATCGCGCGCTATTGTCTGAGCGTAAAATGAAGCCTGACTTGGCAGTATAGGTGCTAACTTCTTCACCACGTGAATCACGGATCAGAACATCCGACATTTCGCCGTTAGGTAAAACTTCCCGAGCGTAGACGGTTAGGCCAAAAGTAGGCGTCACAAATTCGCCGGGCCGAACCATTTGAGAGGCTAGATCTGTTCGCACTTTCAATAGTTCTTGGCGCATTGTGCGAAACGACATAGGCTGGAGAATAAGATTAATTAGTAAATGAGCAATGACGGCGTAACAGGCAAGGCGTACAAACGGATTTGAGATTTGCCAAGGGCTCGTGCCAACGGACTTTGCGACGGCCATTTCACTATCAACGTTCAGACGATTGACCGAGTAAATGACGGCAATGAAGACCGCAAGCGGCATGATGATACCGATGAGCTGGGGCAGGGCCAAAATTGTAATGTAGAAAAAAGTCGGCGCAGATTGCCGGTTTTCAACAATCAAATCGAGTGTTGAAAGACTTTGGGTTAAAAGCGCCAGACCCGTTAAACCCAATAGGGTTATGATAAACGGCCAGAAAGCTTGCTTCCAAAAATATGTCTGTAGTTTGGACATTAACTCCACTGACGCATAAGAATTGAAATAGGCTGCGCGGCCTTGTTTTTACGCTTCTAATATAGAGCGCTTTAGTTTACCACAGTTCGAATATAAAAATTAGGCAATAATTAGCCTTATAAAATGGAGATTTGCATGAAAGTCAGCTTTATATCAGCCAAACCTGTGACCAATGGAATTGCGGTGCTTCCTGTTTTTGATGGCGGTAAGTCATTTGGTAGTGTGGAAGACTACATAAAGGCTGGCAATGGCCAATATATGGCAGCGGTTAAAGCCGCTAAATTCAAAGGTAAGTCGAGCCAAGCCTTTGATATTTATGCGCCGAGCGGTGTGAAAACCCCGCGCCTCCATATTGTGGGTGCTGGCGATAAAGCTAAATTTGACGCTGAGATGTTTGCGGCCGGGGTCACCAAATCACTATTATTTAGCGGCGAAACGACCGTGACGTTTCATCTGGACGGCATTGGTTTGACAGCGGATCAAGCCGCGCGGGCGGCTGTTGGTGCCCGTCTTGCGGCTTATCGTTTTGACCACTACCGAACAAAACTGGCTAAAGATAAAAAACCAAGCCTTACTACGGTGAAAGTGGCATTTGATAGCCAGTCCATGGCAAAAAAGGCCTATGATAATTTCCATGGTCCAATTTGTGATGGCGTTGTTTATGCCCGTGACTTGGTCAATGAGCCGCCTAATGCTTTATATCCAAAAGCTTATGCGAACCGTGTGAAAAAACTAGCCGATCTTGGTCTTAAGATTGAAGTCCTAGGCGAGAAACGGATGAACACTCTTGGCATGCACGCCTTGCTCGGTGTCGGTCTTGGGTCGGAGCGCGAATCTCAGCTCGTTGTTATGCGTTGGGATGGCGGTAAAAAAGGCGCTAAACCCGCAGCGCTTATCGGTAAAGGCGTGACATTTGATACAGGGGGTATCTCGCTTAAACCCGGTTCGGGCATGTGGGACATGAAAGGTGATATGGGCGGCTCAGCCGCTGTTGTTGGCGCTATGATCGGTATTGCTAAACGCAAAGCCAAAGCCAATGTTATTGGCGTTATTGGCCTTGTTGAAAATATGCCAGATGGTAAAGCTCAGCTACCCGGCGATATTGTAAAATCAATGTCTGGACAAACCATTGAAGTTCAAAATACTGATGCTGAAGGGCGCCTGGTTTTGGCGGATGCGCTGCACTACACGAATACAAAATACAAACCTGTTGCTATGATTGATCTGGCAACCCTTACAGGCGCAATTATTGTCGCTTTAGGCCACGAACATGCCGGCGTGTTTTCAAATAATGATGGCCTTGCTGATCAAATTGCATCCGCATCTAGCGCCTCGAGCGAAAAGTCTTGGCGTCTGCCACTCACGCCAGCCTATGACAAGCTAATCGATAGTCCAAATGCTGACATGAAAAACATTGGTGGCCGTGAAGCGGGCTCTATTACAGCGGCGCAATTCTTACAACGTTTTGTCGGTAATACAACTTGGGCTCACATTGATATTGCCGGGACAGGTATGAAGAATAAGCGTTCTGACCCGCGGGAAACTACATTTGGGACTGGATTTGGTGTACGTTTACTCAATCACTGGATTGCCGATAATTACGAAGGCTAAAAGTGAGCGAATATTGGTTCTACCATTTAGAAACGTCGATGCTGGAAGGCGTTCTGCCTGAGCTATTGGACAAGACGCGTCAGCGCGGATGGCGGGCACTTGTCAAATTGCCTGAGGCGCGGTTGTCTGAAATGGATCAATTCCTGTGGACGTTTAAAGACGATAGCTTTTTGCCCCACGGAAGAGATGACGAACCTCTATCAGACCAACAACCTATCATTCTATCATCTAGCGCCGAAAACAGCGCTGGATTTGATTGTGCCTTCTTGGTGGACGGCGAGGTCATAGAAATCAATGATAAAACAGAGCGCTGCATAGTCATGATTGATGGCCGTAGTGAGACCAGTATTCAAGCGGCTCGCAAATATTGGAAAACTCTCAAGGCGAAGAACGCTAATTTATCGTATTGGCAACAAAATTCGCGCGGTGCGTGGGAGAAGAAGGCTTGAAACCAGAAATGCCTGAAACCAAACTTAATTTCCGCCAAAGTTTTTGGTCGCACTTTAAGCGTATAGGGCCGCTATATTTCACATGTTATATGATTTCTGGCATCACCTTAGCCCTGGCATTTGCCGTAGGCCTTAAGGTCGGGATTGCGATTGATTTTCTGGGCATATACGAAATTTTGGAAACAATGATTCAGATTGTTATTTTATTGGGATTGGCAGTTCTGGCGCAACAATTCGTACTTATTGTAAAAAACCGTTCGGATTCACCAAGCCGAGATTTGTTTCAAGCTTTAATGGACCGGGTCAATGACGGGGCCAAGCTCGCGAAAATAAGCCACATGTTGATCATATTTTCGCTAATGACAGTTGGTTTTGGTGTCTTGAAATCGTCAATTTCAGTTCTAAATCCATTTTCATGGGATGTCTTTTTCAAAGACTTAGATCAGGCCGTCCATTTTGGGCGTCTGCCCCATGAATGGCTGAGTTTGATCATGCAAAACCCTGCTTTTTTGTGGGCCTTTAATTTCGCCTATAACCTTTGGTTCTTCCTGATATTTTTGTTCCTCTATGTTTTTTGTAGTCGGTATGGAGATCGGCGAGAAGGTATTCAGTTTATGAATGCTTTTTGCCTGAGCTGGGTGGTTATTGGGTTCTTTATTGCGACCTATTTTTCCTCCGCGGGACCTTGTTATTTTGAACGGGTTGGGCTCGGAGATGATTATGTGGGATTAATGGGCAATTTAGACCATGCAAGTCAGAGTTTTCGGATATGGGCTCTCGAAACTCAAAATCTATTATGGGATGGTCAAGAAGGTGTCCGTGACGGGCGTCTTGGCATTTCCGCCTTTCCGTCTATGCATGTAGCAATCGCTGTCGTGATGGCAATGGGCGCGAGTTCTGTTAGCCGGTTTTGGGGTGGCATCTGCTGGATGTTCGCATTGACGATCTTCATTGGCTCAATCGTGCTTGGTTGGCACTATGCCGTTGATGGTTATGCGAGCTTGATATTGATGATGGTTATTTGGAAAATTTCTGGATGGCTTGCGAATTGGTCCATGAAACGCGTCCATAACGATTTGGACGCGTGATTAGCGGCCTTGCTTGTGAAGTTCTTGGCCTGCTACATTCTGGTATGATTCGCGTTCTTGCAATTCTTGGACTTCTTTCCTTATGTGCTTGTCAGAGCGGTGCCGTGGGGCCGTATCAACCCAGGGCAGGGCAGGGGCAATATGTTCGCCCGGCCTATCTGAATCCAGCGCCCGTTCCGCGTTTGCCACCAGTCGACGCTTGCCGATCACAACTTTACCAAGGACTCGTCGGTCAGCCAGAAGGGGCTATTTTTATACCTGGGCTTCCAGGGGCTAAACGAGTCCTTAAGCCGGCCTTTAACGAGGATTTTAACTACTCGTCGGAGGACATGTTTTACAATGAACCGCCATTTGTTGAGGTCAAGGATTACCTTCCGGGACAAAGCCTATATGCGCCGTCTATTCTAACGCCGGGATCATTACTTGCCACAGCGCAGACCGATTTATCACGCTTGACGATCGAACTGGATGTAGAAGGCTTGGTTCAGGAAATACGCTGCGGTTAAGCAGGTTTAGTAGATGTCTCAAAATCGACGACTTTTCGGCCTTCGAGTTTAAGCGCAATCTCACCGCGCAGCATGCGCAGAGCATCCTCACCAAAAACGTCTCGGCGCCAGCCTGTAAGCGCAGCAACTTCGGCGCGTTCGCCAAAAGCCGCAATTTGGTCAATATCTTTGGACGATGCAACCAGGCGCGGCGCTATATCCTCATATTCCGTACGAAGCCGCAGGAGCGTTCGAAGCATCTCAGCCGTTGGTCCAATATTGGGCGGCATATGCTTGACCTTAGGTGCAGGCGGCGCATAGCTCTCGGCATTATCGAGGGCGTAATTGACAGCTTCAACGAGCTTTTTGGCCGTTTCGGATTTCTCGAAGCCATTAGGTACCCCGCGTAGAGCTGCGAGCGCTTTTAGGGTTTTGGGCTTTTGCTGGGCGATATCGTAGAGCGCATCGTCTTTTAGGACACGGCGTCTGGGAATGTCACGGTCTATAGCCTTTCGTTCTCGCCATGCAGCAGCAGCTTTTAAAACGGCCAAGTAGTCGCGTTTTGGCCGTCTGATTTTGAGGCGCTCCCAGGCTGTTTCAGGATTGTTTTCATAGAGCGATGCCTGCATTTGTGGTTGCATCTCTTCAAGTACCCAGCTTAACCGTCCGCGCTCTTCAAGCTCTGTGACCAAGCCGGGATAAAGATCTCGCAAATGGGTAACATCACCTAAGGCGTATTTTAATTGTTTGTCTGACAAAGGACGTTTCGACCAATCCGTAAAACGCGCGCCTTTGTCGAGCTCTCTATCAAGGCGCCCTTTGACGAGGGCTTGATAGCTAATGGAATCCCCAAACCCTAAAGCCATGGCCGAAATCTGGGAATCACTGAACGTTGGCATATACATACGCATACAAAAAGTGGAATTCTCCAGAAATTGATAGACCAGGCTAATACTAGTAGTTTCCGGATAAAATACAAACACTGATCCCGAAATT
>JABABK010000028.1:29406-42780 GCA_014238285.1 Hellea sp. | reverse complement strand
TTGAAGTGGGCAGAATCCAGTGTGGTTGGAGAAGCCATTGCAACCGGGCTCGAGGTTTGTGCGTGAGCATCCGTATTGTTTTTCGAAAGAGACAAGCTCCCAATCATTGCTGCAATTACGATCAATAACAGTTTGGAAAGAAGTTTCATCGTCAGGCTCTCTATAGGCGCCGAAGAGCGGCTTGAGCTTATTCATAGCATACTTGGACGTAAAATGAACCCAATTAGGGCAGTAGGCGAAGCCGCGCGAATAAACTCGCCTTAAGTTGCTTCCAGTTCGAGCCCGCTAATGGCATCTTTATATTCTGTAACGGCTTTCAGGCCAGCAGGACTTAGTGCGTAAACGCCCCGGTCAACACGTTCAAACCAACCATAGTGATTATTAGACATAATGTGACGGGCTTTATCCACTGCTGTCAGGGCTTTGACGTCGGAGGCTTTGAGGGGCCCATGATGACACAAAACCACTAAGCATTTTAGAGCGTTTTGCCGATAGCTTGTGATTAAACCTCTATTGGTTTGCCCGCCTGTATTGGGATCTCCGACACGCTGTTGAAACTCTTTAAGTAAGCGTGTGGTTTTAACTTTGGATTTACGGGGCGTGTAAGGCCCGGGATCTAGGTGGATATCAACGGCTTTCGTTTTTGGGTGAACGGTTATCATTCCGATACCTAGTCTTCGGCACAGTTTTTTATTGGCTCGAAGCGCTTTTTGAAAAGCCTTCCCGGTTTTGTAAAACACCGCGACATAGACTTGATCTGACATGGATAGTCTATCGATGGCTTGATGGATCAGGGTCAATGAGAAGGTGGTTTTAAGTTCTATGATAAGAGGTTTTTCATCGCCTCTACAGGCCATGACATCCACGGCGCCAATTTCCGATTTGACTTCATAACCCTGCTTTTCGAGCATGGTTTTAATAGGCGGATAAAGGTCGGCTTCCGCGAGTGTTTTGCGGGCTTTCTTTACAAGTTTTTTCTTGCGCGGCTTAAACATGCTAAGCCTTACCGACACATCTAACAGCTTTGAAGGCATCAACGCCGCGCGGGAAAATTAGGGGTTCGCTAGACGGGTGCAGTGGATCACGCATATGGAATCCTTGCTTTGAACGATGTAAAATAACGGCCCAATGAGACCGGCCGCTTGGTAGAATGAACCGGGCGAGAGGGTAGAACCCGTCCGCGATGCATTCGTCGATAATTTCTGAACTGACGCTGTCATAGTAGCGGGCCGTAGCGCCGCCGTCAGTAACTTTGTCAATGGCGCTCCAAATCAACCAGCCTTGTTTGGTAAATCCATTGACTGATTTTAGTCGTTTGTTCAGATCGCCGGGATCGGTTTTATAGCCGAGATTACCGAGGGCCATAGCCGTAGCCGTTACGAGGCATCCATCTGTTTCCAAGCTTTCTCCGGAGCCGCCCAGCGTTTGAGAGGCCCAACGTGGATCCTTTTGCATAAAGGCGACGCGGTCTGCCAAAGCGTATTTTCCGGAAATAGGCGTGTAATCCACTTCGTCTGACGGAGGGGGTTCTGGCGTGCTGGAACACGCGGCTAATATTAAGGCGAATCCCGCCATGTATGTTTTCCAGCCCTGCATTCATTAACCATGACAGTTAATTCCTAAAAAGAGGTTTAGACTTGTGCGAAAACAATATTCATGTCAGGTGCCAGTCGAAATTATGAGGGCCAATAATTTAAGCCCATTACTAAAGAGAAATCCCATGTCTATTCCAACAGTTGTCGCTTTTCACTATACCCTAAAAGATAAAGACGGCACGACCATTGATAGTTCGGTCGGCGGTGATCCGCTTTTCGTGATGCTGGGTAAAGGCCATATTGTAAAAGGTCTTGACGATGTTCTGCCCGGCATGAATGTTGGTGATAAAGACACGATCATAGTCGCGCCAGATAATGGCTACGGACCAGTGAATACAGAACTTCGTCTCAAAGTAGGTAAAGCTCAGTTTCCGCCGGAAACCAATCTAAAGGAAGGCGATCAGTTCCAGGGATCACCAGAGCCAGGTTCTCCAGTGTTTACCGTTATGAAAATTGAAGGCGATGATGTGTTCATCGATGGCAACCACCCACTTGCAGGCGTCGAGCTGCATTTTGATATCGAAGTCATGGTCAAGCGTCCTGCTGAGCCTGAAGAACTAGCTCACGGCCACGCGCATGGTCCAGAAGGTCACAAACACTAGCTAAGTTTACGGTTACGCCGTTTGCATCAAGACTAAGCCAGATGCCAATATAGCCGCTAGTAATATTCGGCGGCGACCGAACGACTCGTTCAAGAATATCACGGCAAATATAGCCCCGAACACTACGCTAGTTTCGCGGATTGCGGACATCTTAGCGATGGGTGCTATCGAGAAGGCATAAAGCGCGAGGCCGAACCCGGCGATAGATAGCATGCCTGATATAACGCCATATTTTAGCTCTGGTTTAAACGCAGTTATAAAGTTTTTTCGGCGACGCCAGGCCACGAATAGCGGCAATGCTAAAATGTCCATCAAGAAGAACCAGACGATATAGGTGAAAGCTTGATTCAAAACACGTTGAGAAACCCGCATGCCGGCGGCGTCTACGACTGAGTAGAGTGCAATCATGCTCCCACATAAAAGCGCAAATCCTATGGCTGAGAAATTGCCATTGCCTTTTTTCTCGGGCCAGCTAAATCCGATTAAAGCGGCAACGGCAATGGCCAATCCAATAATTTCAATGGGGCGCAAGCTTTCACTTAAAAACACAAATGCGAAAATGGCGGCAAAGGCTGGCGCAACGCCACGCATTATGGGAAACACAATCGACATGTCTCCTCGCTGAAACGCGCCAATGAGCGTCAGTTGATAGATGAAATGCACGATCACACCTGCGATTAAGAAAGGCCAGGCTTCGCTCGGCGGCAATGGCAGGATAAAGGCTAATGGCAATAACATAGCTGCCGCGCTTAACGATAAAATGGATCGTTGAACTAATTTGTCATTGGATTGTTTCAGGAGGACCCCAACAAGAGCTGTTAAAACGGCCGAGACCAGCATCATAATTGCTGGGATTATATTTGTGTCTAAATTCAAACTAAACCACCGCTCATACTGGCGAACGCCAGTATCTCGTTTCGAATCGGGAAGAGACTCTGGGTCGAGCCCAGAGTGAGCGGGCTTTTTAACGCAAAATGAGCGAATTTACTCAATCGGTTTCATCGCGTCGGCAACACCGGACAGCGCCGCTGCAAAAACCGGCGCCGAGAAGTTTTCCAAATCTTCGATACGTTCGCCAATACCGATGGCATGAATTGGGATTGAGAATTTATCGGATAAAGCCACTAGGACGCCGCCTTTGGCGGTGCCGTCGAGTTTCGTCATGACGAGACCCGTGACGCCGGCGATATTTTTGAAGGCTTCGGTTTGCAACAGAGCGTTTTGGCCAACCGTAGCATCGAGAACCAAAATCGAATGATGCGGCGCACTTTCGTCTTGTTTTTTGATGACCCGAACGATCTTGGCCAGCTCATCCATAAGCTCGGTGCGGTTTTGCAGGCGGCCCGCTGTGTCAATCATCAGAATGTCGTAATCTTCGTTTTTGGCACGGTCGATAGCATCATATACGAGCCCCGCCGCATCGCCGCCTTGTTTGCCAGACATGACAGGCGCGCCGGCGCGGTCGCCCCATATACGGAGTTGTTGATCGGCCGCAGCGCGAAATGTGTCGCCCGCAACGATTAGAATTTTTTTACCGTCATCGGCATAACGCTTGGCCATTTTACCAAGTGTTGTGGTCTTGCCAGAACCGTTGACGCCAACAAACAGAATAATTTCTAGCTTGGCGCCTGTCAGTGTCATGGGCTTTTCTAGTGGAGTCAAAACTTCAGCAATCACATCAGCGAGCGCAACTTTGATCTCCATGTCGGTGACTTGCTTGTCGAACTTATCCTTGGCGAGAAGGGTCGTGACTTTTGTCGCGGGTCCTATACCGAAATCGGCTTGGATTAGAAGGTCTTCCAATTCTTCAAGCGCTTCGTCATCGAGTTGTCGTTTAGTAAATGCCGCCGAAATATTGTCGGACATTTGAGAGGTGGATTTTTTCAGGCCGTCAGAAATGCGTTCTAAAAAGCCTTTCTTTTGCTCTGGCTGTAGAGATTTTATTTTGTCTTCTGAAACTTGAGCCGCGCGGGCCACGGCAATTTTTTCGGCCTCTAGTTTTTCTTGCTCGGCTTTAAGTTCGGCGAGTCTCGCGCTTTCGGCTTCTTCTTCTGCTTTTCGGGCGGTTGCGCGTTCTTCGGCAAGGCGGGCTTCTTCAATTTCTCGGGCTTTTCGTTCGCTCTCTTGTTGTTCTTTTAGTTTACGGGCTGCGGCAGCGCTTTGCTCTGCTTCCGCCTTTTTAAGGGCTTCTTCATCGGCTTTGCGTCGGGCTTTTTCCTCGGCCGCTTTTTGCGCAGCTTCTTCTTCCGCGGCTTTCTTACGGGCTTCTTCTTTAGCTTTGGCGTCAGCCTGTGCTTTTTCGGCTAGCTCCCGAGCCTCTTTTTCAGCCGCCGCTTTGGCTTCTTTTTCGGCTTCTAACTTGGCGAGGCGTTCGCGTTCTTCTTTTTCTGCGACTTCTCGGTCTGCCTTGGCCTTTTCTTCGGCAATGCGTTTTTCTTCGGCGATGCGAATGAGGTCGGCCTGATGATCTGCCTCAATTTGTTTCTTTTCTTCCGCTAACTTTTTAGCCGCCTGTACATCGTGTTTGGCTTGTTCTTCAGCGCGGGCCTTTTCTTCGGCCTCTATGCGGTCCTGCTCTGCTGTGTCGACCTCAGCCTCAACGATGCCTGAGGCTTCGTCTTGCTCTCTGGCAGACTTTAGGGCGGCAGCATTAATCGCGGCCATGCGGGCGGCCATTTGCTCATCGACAAGCTGCTGCTTTGCGGCGCGCTGCGCTGCTTCTTCGGCAAGTTTTTCGTCTTTCGACTTCCCGCCAAACATCTTTTTGAAAAAGCCGCCTTTTTTCTTTTCTTCAGCCACGTAGAATCCCTATTGCATTTGTGCCGTCATAACCTGTGATCTCTACATTTGCAAAGCTTCCAGCCGCTGGCGGATTATCAACTTTAATCATCGTGAAGTCGGGCAGGCGGCCAAGGCCTTTGCCTTCAAATAACGCTTCATCCAAATCGCCGATACGGCCTTCAATATGAGCGCGTTTTACTTGTTCACCCGTTTCGCGAAGCGCTTTGGCGCGGGCTTTAATAACATCGCCTTTAATTGGCGGCATTTTAGCGGCAGGCGTGCCTTCGCGGGCGGAATATGGAAAAACGTGCAGCCAAGGAATATCAATCTGCGTAATAATGCCCTTGGAGTTTTCAAACATTTCATCAGTTTCTGTCGGGAAGCCTGCGATCATATCTGCGCCAAAAGTGAACTCAGGACGGGCCTCTTTAAGGGCCGCGCACAATTCGATGGCGTCTTGGCGAGAATGCCTGCGTTTCATACGTTTGAGGATCATATCATCCCCGGCCTGTAAGGATAGGTGTAAATAGGGCGTCATACGCGGATTTGTGGTCAGGGCATCAAACAGGACCTCATCAATTTCAGCAGGATCAATGGATGAGAGACGTAGACGTTTAAGATCAGGCACGAGTTTTAAGACGCGCCTAACGAGATCACCCAGCGGCGGCGTCCCCGGAAGGTCTTGACCCCATGAGGACAAATCGACACCAGTGAGAACGACTTCGCCGTAACGTTGCTGCACGAGTGATTTTACATGGGCGACGACTTCACCAGCGGGCACAGAACGGGCACCGCCTCGGCCATAGGGTATAATACAAAATGTACAGCGGTGGTCACAGCCATTTTGGACTTGTAAAAAGGCCCGGGTACGATTTTGTGATTTCTCAGGCGTTCGGTTTCCGCCGCTGATCAGCTGCGGCGCGGTTTCTCGCACGGACATGATGTCATTGACCTTGATCTTGGCTCCGCCAAACAGAGCTGCTGGATCAAAGCTAGCGGCATGCATTTTTTCTTCATTGCCGATGACGCCGTCGACCTCTGGCATGTCAGCAAATTCCGCCGGATTAATTTGGGCGGCGCAGCCTGTGACGATGATCTTTGCCTCGGGGTTGTTTTTCTTGGCTTTGCGCACTTCATAGCGGCTTTGACGGACAGCTTCATTGGTCACAGCGCAGGTATTGATAAAAATGGCGTTTTCCACACCAGCGTCGCGGGCATGGCTCGCCATCACATCGCTTTCATAAGCGTTGAGGCGGCATCCCAGCGTGATCACACGGGGCGTTTTATCCGGCGTTTTTTCCATTGATGGCTATGTGGGGCTACAAACCTCTATGGTCAAGCGCTGCGCGCTGGTTTATGGGGTCGTTTATGAAATCACGCTTAAAACAATTAGTGCCTCTATCGATCCGTCAAGAGATCAAGCGGCAACTGCTAAAGCGCCAAGACCGGCGCGACCCGATCACGGCGCCTCGCGTGCCGCCACGGGCCGAGACTTTTATTGGAGGCGGTGATTTTGAGCGGGTTGGCGATGAATTTGCAGAAATTCTTAAACGCCACGGCCTTAGCCCAGAGATGGAAATTCTCGATGTCGGCTGCGGGCAGGGACGTATGGCGCGACCTCTTGTGGATTATCTTGATAGCGGGTCTTACACAGGTTTTGACATTGTCAAATCTGGCATTGATTGGTGTCATAAACATTATGCTGATGTGCCTAACTTTAAGTTTGAGCATGCACCTGTTTTTAACGCACGTTATAATGCAGGCGGCACTTTTGAAGCGTCTGAATTTGTCTATCCATATCCGGACAATCAATTTGATATGGCGTTTCTGACATCTGTCTTTACCCATATGTTCGCGAAAGATGTTGAGAATTATCTGATGCAAATTTCGCGGACACTTAAGCCCGGCGGAAAATGCCTGATCACTTGGTTTTTAGTGAATGAGCAGAGCCAGAATGCCGATGATCCGTTTTACGATTTCGCTTTTGATTTTGACGCTGTTAGCAAGACTACCACGCCGAAAAACCCGGAAGCCGCCATTGCGTTTGATGAAAAATTTGTCCGTAAGCTTTATGAGAAAGCAGGGCTAAAGATTGCCGATATTGAATATGGTACATGGGCTAGACCCAGCAGTCCCTATCAATTGCAGGATATGGTTATTGGGGTGAAGATTTAATAACCGCAGGTTCTTGAGGATGTGTTATCAAAATGTGCTAGTTTGTATCTTCCATAAATTCTTTCATGGCATCAACTAATTTTCTTTTTTCGATGTCATCGGATTCTTCTTCCCAACCTGGGATTTTAAAGAACTCCATTTCTCCAGACAACATGCTTTTGATTTCGCTTCTAAGAAACATTGTGCCGCGCTTGGTGTCATAATGAATTGATAACTGGGATTCACCAGTCCAATAGACATACCAAGTACTCTCATCCCATCGTAAATAGGCCATTTAAACCTCGGCCTCGCGTTCCAATTCCACAGGCCCGGTCATAATCACATGATCATCGGTTTCGCGCCACTCGATCAATAAAGTCCCGCCGTCAACTTCGACCGCGACTTTACGGCCTGTCCGAGATTGGCGTACGGCCGCAACCACAGCGGCGCAGGCACCTGTTCCGCAGGCGAGCGTCATACCGACACCGCGCTCCCAGACTTTGAGGCGAATTTTGTCATTAGAGTCCACCCGCGCAAAACCAATATTGGCCTGCTCAGGAAAGAGGGGATGAAACTCGATCATTGGCCCGATTTTTTCGGGTTTGGCTTTGTCAAAATCATCCACGAAAAACACGCAGTGCGGATTGCCCATGCTGACAGCGCCGGGATTAGATAGAACGGGATTATCAATCGGGCCGACTTTGACGTCAATATGATGAGTGTGCATGGGCTCTTTGAGGGGAACTTGATCCCATTCAAGGCGCGGCTCTCCCATATCAACGGCGATTTCAAACGGGCCGGTTTGCTCGCATCGTAAAAACCCGGCTTTGGTCTGGAGCACCATTTTATTTTTGTCTGTACTGCGTAGGTAAAGCCAAGCCATACAGCGTGTGGCGTTGCCGCAGGCGTCCACTTCAAAACCCTTTTGGTTCCAGATTTCCATAAATGCATCGGCGCTTTTATCTTTCGGCGCTCGTAGCACAATAACCTGATCCGCTCCTTTAGGGCCCATAGTCGCGCTGCCGGGTTTGGCCAAAGCCTCCACGCGGGCCTCGGTTAGCTCAAACCCAGGATTTTCGCGCGCGTCAAAGACCGCAAAGCGGTTCCCGGCGCCATTCATGATTAAAAACTTCATAGGAGCGATATAGGGGGGCGAGGCGCTAGCGGCAACTGTGATTTACAATGACGATAGGATTACGTATCGTAGCGACATGAGAATGTGGATTTCGAAACATTATTGGTGGATAGTGCCTCTGCTTTCTTTCGCCGTTATCTTTAGTTTTAGTTATTACATCCAGATTGATCGATATTTTCTTCTTTTTTTAGCAATGGTTCTTTGTTCTTTTCCAGCAACCATTATTGCAATTGGAGCTTTGGTTGGGCTCATAGTTGCAGCAGTCAAAAAACAAATCACCTCATCGCGTTATAAATATTGGACTTATCAAACGCTTGCGATGTCATTGGTTTTGCCAGCCATTATTGTGAGCTATCGTAGCAACCCAAACCGGTTGCCGCCTGGCTCGAGTCAAATGCAATTTGAAGTAGAAATTTGGAAGGATTTTTCTTCAATTAGATCAAATTACGAAGTCTATAATTTATCTAAACGTGCAAGTCTTCGGCAAAAAATGCTCAATGACCTTGTAGAAAATCATTTACAATTAATGACGATCAATAACTTTGAGGAGGTGTTAGGCCTATCTGATGAAGGATATGGAAGTTGCGCGAAATCTGAAACTCCTGTTTACATATTAGGGTCGGAGAGAACCGCTGACCTTATCGTTGGCTATGAAGTGCTACTAATAAAGTTTGATGAAAACGGGGATTTTGAATCGTATGAAATTTGCAATGGGTAGCCCTTGCGTATCCTCGCAATCCTTGCTTTGATGCCCGCAACTAAAAACCAACAAAACACGGGAAGCCATGACCAATTCCAAAATTACCAAAGCCTTATTATTGGGGACAGCTCTGATCCTGACCGGATGCGGGGATAAAGCTGACTTAAAAACCGAAACAAAAACCGATCATAAAACTGAAACACCTATGACAACACAACATGACGGAGCCCATAAAGGCTCAAGTAAGGCGCTTGCCTATAATGACGCCGGAAAAACAGACGAAGACCATATCTGGCTTGAAGAAGTTGAGAGCGAAGCGGCGCTAGATAAAGTCAAAGCCTGGAACGCTGTATCGGAAGCTAAAATGCGCGGCGAGACTTATCAGGCGATGAAGGCCGAGATATTGGAGATCGTCAATTCGCCTGAGAAAATTCCTTTTATTTCCTACCGCAATGGTGAAGCCCATAATTTCTGGCAGGATGAAACCAATGTGCGCGGTGTCTGGCGAAAAACGACACTTGATAGTTACGCCTCTGGCAGTCCTGTTTGGGAAACGGTTCTGGATATTGATAAGCTCACTAAGCACGAAGACAAAAACTGGGTTTATAAGGGTAATAACTGCCTCGCGCCAGCTTATACACGTTGCATGGTGCGCCTGTCCGATGGCGGCAAAGATGCTGTTGAGCGTCGAGAGTTTAACACTAAAAGCGGAAAATTCGTCGAAGATGGATTTGTTTTACCTGAATCCAAAGGCGGCACAGACTGGCTCGATAAAGACCGTCTCTTAGTTGGCGTTGACTTTGGCGAAGGTACAATGACCGATTCCGGCTATCCTATGGTGGCCAAATTATGGGAGCGCGGCACGCCGTTATCAGAAGCTCGGGAGCTTATGCGCGGTGAGCAAAAAGATGTAGGAACATGGCCGGGGGTTTTTGAGAATGCTGGAGGCAAGAATGAAATCATGGTCATTCGCGCGACAACTTTTTATGAGACTGAATATTTTTGGGTCCCGCAAAGTGGCGAGAACGCGTTTAAACCTGTTAGATTTCCAGTCCCGGAAAAATCCAATATTAGCGGTCAATATCACGATCAAATATTAGTCACACTGCAAGAAGATTGGCGAGGTCATGAGATCGGTACGGTTGTATCCTTTTCAGCTTCCGACTTTATGCAGGACGGTACCATCGATACAATTCACGAAATTTTCAAGCCGGGGTCTCGTCAATCTATGAATAGTTTTGATGTCACGAAAGACGCCGTTTTGATGAGCATTTCTGACAATGTTTCAGGCTCGGCGCATGCTTATAAATTTGTGAGCGGAAAGTGGATTTCTCAAAAGCTTGATTTTCCTGAAAATGGTGATGTGTCGATCGGCGCGTCGAACTCCAAAGAGTCTATTGCCTTCATTTCGACGGAGAGTTTCCTTGAACCAGAAACGCTTTGGAGCATTGATACGTCCGATATGACGATCACCAAGGCCAAAGCCCTACCAAGCTGGTTTGACGCGGGTTCTATGGAGGCTCATCAATATGAAGTCGCGTCGAGCGACGGCACGATGATCCCATATTTTGCAGTCCATAAAAAAGGTATTGAGCTGGACGGTACTAACCCAACGCTTCTTTATGGCTATGGCGGGTTTGAAATATCCCTTAATCCAAAATATAGCGCCTCAACAGGAAAAGCCTGGCTTGAACGCGGCGGCGTTTATATTCTGGCTAATACGCGCGGCGGCGGCGAGTTCGGTCCGAAATGGCATCAAGCCGGTCTTAAAACAAAACGTCAAATTATCTATGATGACTTTATCTCTGTCGGCGAAGATTTGATCGCGCGCGGTATTACAACGCCAAAGCATCTTGGCACTCATGGCCGCTCAAATGGTGGCCTTTTGATGGGCGTTATGTTTACGCAGCGCCCGGATTTGTTTAACGCGGTCGCCATTGGTGTCCCGCTTCTTGATATGAACCGCTATGATAAATTACTCGCGGGCGCGTCTTGGGTCGGTGAATATGGCGATCCAGATGATGACGGCGCGGAAGGCGAATTTATCCGCAATCTGTCACCTTATCATAATATTGATCCTATGGGCGATTACCCTGTGCCTTATATATATACATCGACAAAGGATGATCGTGTCCATCCCGCTCACGCCCGTAAATTCGCGCAAAGGCTGGAAGATTACGGCTTTCCGTTTCTTTATTATGAGAACATAGATGGCGGCCATGCAGGTGGCGCAAATCTCGAAGAACTCGCTCGGCGAGATGCGTTGATTTATGCTTATTTCTATGAGGCCCTAAAATAGATTGAGTTCAATACAAATTGAAAGCCCAGCTCGTTGAAGCCAGGCTTTCTCATTTTGCAGGCATAGAGATTTAAAACAAAACCAAGTCAAAGTCCTGATGCAGTGCCATGTCGTGGACTGTATCAAAACTGAAAGTTTCTGTTGTGGCACTGTCAGCGGATGCGTCCAGAGCATCTTCGAGTGAGTACCACTGTTGTTCGCCGCCAAACCAGAAGCCGTCAATATCGGTGAGCGTATCTGTGCCCCAAATATCATGGGTTACCGTGACCGTTCCGTCTGTGTTGGCTGACATGGCATAGTCGATTAATGAGCCATCATAATCGACTTGGTTATAATCGCCGCCATTTCCGTCTATGATGTCATTGCCTTGATCCGCGTAAAACGTATTGTCGACATTGCTGCCTACCAAAGTGTCATCACCGGATGTGCCTTCAATAAAGACAGGACCAAAGTCGAAATCCGCTGCTGTTAGCGAGCTCATTTCGGTATTGTTTATAATGAGTATATCGTAATTGCCGAAATCAATCCGAACATGCCCATTGATCTCGGTCATCATAGATTGGAGCGCTGCGAAATCGGCAACGTTGAAATTGCTGATATTAATTATGTCGCCTTCGCTTGAGTCAAAATCGGCGATCCTGTCAGTGTTTCCGCTGACTTGCGATTGCCCACTTTGTTCAAAGATAAATGTATCAGCCCCATCGCCGCCAATTAGGACGTCCTTATTATTCCCATGCTGAGTTCCATTAAAACTATCGCCGCTTAGGATGTCGTCACCGCTACCGCCCCACAATCGGTCACTTCCAGACCCGCCGAGTAATGTGTCATTACCTTCCCCGCCATATAATTTGTCGTTCTGGCCTCCGCCGTCCAGAAAGTCATTTCCTGTGCCGCCATTTAGATAATCGTTACCAATTTCGCCTGATATATGATCATCTCCGCTATCACCATAAAGGCGATCGTTTAAGCGCCCACCCAACCCGTCATAACTATCTAGATCGCCAAATATCTGGTCATCGCCAGCGCCGCCCCTAACAAGGTCATCGCCATTGCCGCCGTAAATGGTATCGTTACCGCCGCCGCCATAGAGCGTATCAGTCCCGTCACCGCCTTCCAGAAGGTCTCCACCTGAATTACCATGAAGGTAATCATCACCGTCATTGCCGTATAGCGAGTCACTGCCTGAACCGCCTAATAAATCGTCATTACCGTTTCCGCCATAAAGATTATCATTGCCCGCTTGCCCCGAGATCAAGTCATTTCCAGTTTTCCCGTATAAAAGATCAGAACCATTTTGTCCGTACAATTGATCGTCACCATCACCGCCAACAATTTGGTCTGCTTGATGACTGCCGTTGACGTAATCATTTCCGCCAAGCGTGAAAATGTAATCCAGATTTCCCCCAGCAAAAACGACATCGTCGAATTCCGTTGTGGCTAACCGTTCAATGTTGATGAAAATATCACCATCAGTTACCTCAGACCTCGAACGTTCATCAGCATATATGGTTACACCAGAGGTAATGACTTCAACGTTGTAACTAACGAGATCTGATCCCTCGCCACCATCAATATAATCATTTCCTTGGCTTCCATAAATAATATCATTGCCATCACCAGCCCAAATATCATCGCTATTGAAAGATGTATTAATAATATCGTTTAATTCACTACCGTCAGTATAATTATAGCCGCCCGCGTCTTCGGAGACTGTTAAATGATATTGTCCATAATCATCGCTGCGATAATTTGTGTATCTTTGAGTGGGTAGGTGCCCAATAGTCTCTATTGAAATAGAGGCTTGCCCAGTATATTCGGCAAGATAATCTTGAGACATTGCGCTGCCGGAAGTTTGATCATAAATATTTCCGTATTCATCATAAATGGTGACCTGAAAAGTGTCAGGAATTGCGTCGCCCGCAAATAGACTTAGATTATAAGTTTGGCCAGCTTCAATATTAATGACAAACCAATCAACATCGCCGTCAAAATTAACGTTTTCCGACAAAGTATTCCCGATCTCCAGATTGGTAGCGTTTGCGAGCTCATCCCCGATCAAGTCTGGCTCAACCAGTTGCGCTGTCACAGAGTAATCTCCTTCACCAATC
>JABABK010000028.1:0-29396 GCA_014238285.1 Hellea sp. | reverse complement strand
GACAGTACTATTCATGGAAATATAAACCGTGCCAGTAGAGTTGGCTTCAAATGCGAATGAATCTGTTCCTGACCCGAAATCGGCTTCAACAATGTCATTCGGATCGTTCAAATTCAGAGACCAAATTCCTGAAATTCCTGTTCCGTTTGCGCTGATTTCGTAAACTTGGCCCGCGACCACATCAAGCGCGAACCAATCACGATCAAAGTTTTGTTCCAGGCTACCATCTGTGGGCGTACCATCGATCTCAAGGCGCCCCGTCGTCGTTACGTCATCCGTATAATCATCTTCTACGATAGCGATACTGGTCGCCAAATTGGTAAACTGATCTTGACCGTTAGGCACTATTGTACTGGTTCTGTTGATATCTTGGGCGCTGAAATTCCAGCTTTCGGCAACACCTGTTCCATTCGCGTTAAATTTGTAAAATTGATCAGCCATCACATTGAAATCAAAACGATCACTATTACCGCCGATAACTTCAAGATAACCTGTTACGGTACGGTCGTTCGTAAAAAATTGGGTTGTTATAAAATCAAAATCGTTTTCTGTACCTAGTGCCATAATGGTCTCCACATGTTGAATAGGTTACTTTATGCATTATTCGCGCCACTTATAGTTATAATTTGAAAACTTACATAATTGTTCATTCTTGATTTTCTTCGTTGGTATGCTAAGGGGTTTCATGATCAAAATTTTCACATTTCGGCTCCAACAGGCAGCTTTTTAGCTGCGAGCTGTGACGTGTGATTTGATCTCAATAGATTGCAATTCAACCTCGCTTTAATCGCGGGTTTTCTTTTGTGTGGCTACGGGATTTAAGCGGCAATTCCAAGGACCATAAAATGACCTACAAATCTGATGAAGACATTGCCGATCTTGCAATAGCAATGATCGGCTGCATCTTGCCAAAAGATGCTTGGACACACGCGGCTCATTTCGCTTCTGCTTTATGGCTGCTTAGAAGCTCTGATCATGATGCCTATCGAGACATGCCCGGATTTATCCGGCGTTATAATGAAAGTGTTGGCGTTGTGAATTCTGATACCGAAGGGTATCATGAGACGATTACGATAGCTTCGCTTAAAGCGGCGGAGCATTTTTTGAAATCGTCAGAATCTGATCTCGCCCTTTATGAGATTTGCAATGGACTATTGGCTTCATATTACGGTCGTCCCGACTGGATTTTAGATTATTGGTCTAAGGACGTTTTGTTTTCCGTCAAAGCTCGGAAAATCTGGGTTGCGCCAGATCTGCAAAACTTAACGTTCTAACCTCAACAATCAGTCTTGCACATTGCATTGGCTCTGCCTAAGCTACAGCCAAAATAAGAGGGAATTATCATGTTATCAACTTGGCGCGCCATGAAGCTTTGGAAAAGAGTCTTTATAGGGCTGATACTGGGAATGCTAATCGGATTAGGTTTGCATTACGGGTTAGGACCTGAGCGCGGCGGAGAAATTGCTACGACTTGGTTCAAGCCTTTTGGAGATGCATTTGTGTCACTGATTAAAATGCTCATTGTTCCTTTGATTGTAACAACACTTGTTTCAGGCGTTATCGCCATGGGCGACCCTAAACGTCTTGGCTCTCTTGGAGCCAGAACGATTGGTCTTTATTTACTCACCACATTCTTTGCGGTTTGGTTAGGCCTTATTGTGGCAACCTTAGTGCAGCCGGGTTCCGGCATGAGTGAGCTTATTAATTCGACATCCGGCGCGACTGAAACGGTTGCCGATAAATTACGCAGTGCGGGGAATGCGAAAAAATCTTTCTCTGAATATTTATTGGCGATTATTCCGCAAAACCCGATTGCGGCTGCGGTTAAAGGCGATGTTCTGGCGTTAATTTTCTTCTCTATCTTGCTGGGTGTTGGTGTCTTGTTGACCGGCGATAAAGGTAAGCCTTTTGGAGATTTCTTCGAGTCTGCTGCTGAGGTCGTCATGAAAATCACTATGCTGATCATGGAACTAGCCCCTTATGGCGTACTGGCTTTGATGGCTTGGGTCATGGGCGTGAACGGGCTTGAAATTCTTGGGAGCATGGGCAAGCTGGCCTTTGCTTTATACCTTGCCTGTATTTTGCAAATTATTCTGGTTTACGGCGGCTTGATCGTGAAGTTCATTTTGAAGTTACCGGTCAAACGGTTCTTTTTCGGCATAGCGGACGCGGTGGGCGTCGCTTTTTCAACCTCATCATCTAGTGCCACATTGCCCGTTACTATTTCTTGCGCTGAACATAACCTAGGCGTCGATAAATCCGTCGCGGGTTCTGTCCTGCCAATGGGCGCGACCATCAACATGGACGGGACTGCGATCTATCTGGGTATTGTCTGTATGTTTGCAGCTCAAGCCTTTGGCTTGGATGTGACTATGGGGACTTACTTCATGATCGCATTATCAGCTACTATGGCATCAGTTGGCGCGGCGGGTATTCCGTCGGCTAGCTTATTTCTAGCGGTCGGTCTTCTGCAAGGCGTGTTTGGCATTACTGAGACGCAAGCTGTTTTGATTGTCGCGTTTATTTTCCCGTTTGATCGATTACTCGATATGATGCGCACTGTTACAAATGTGACCGGTGATGTGGCTGTCGCCTCAACCGTTGCGAAATGGGAAGGTCAACTGGACGAGGAAGTTTTTAAGGCGGTATCAGTCCATTAAGGTCTGATCATATAAATGACGCCCTATGACAAATAATACGAAAACCGTACGTAAAAATAATGTCTGGCTTGAATTCGGGCCAGTCTTAGCGTTTTTTATTGTCTATATGTGGCTGCGTAAATCTTTGCCGGATCCAAATACCGCGATTTATCCCGCAGCAGCAGTTTTAGCGGCGCTAAGCACAATTGCTTTAGCTTATTCTTGGATAAAGCATAAACACTTATCTGGCATCTTAATATTCACAACGGTTATCGTTTGTTTTAGCGCAGGGCTTGCTTATGTATTTAAGGATCCGCGTTTCGTTTACATGAAGCCAACCGTTATCAATGCATTGTTTGGTGTTGGAATGTTTGGCGGCATATTATTCAAAAAGAACGCGATCAAACTTATGCTGGGGGACGCCTTTGAACTTCCTTTAAAGGCCTGGAATGTTTTGGCTGTTAGATGGGGGTTGTTCTTTTTTGCGCTCGCAGGACTGAACGAATTTGTATGGCGAAGTTTTGACGAGCCAACATGGGTGAAATTCAAACTTTTTGGATTTATACCGCTGACACTCCTATTTACGATGTCGCAAATCCCGTTCATCATGAAACATGGCAAGGTTAAAGGGCAAGAACCCGATACTTAAAATGGAGGCCTAAGAATAGGGGACACCCCAGCCATAAGCAGCGCGGCGTATGACAGTGTGTTCGGATTTATGAAAATCACTATCAGCTTGAGCGATACTGCCCATGGCTTTGATGATTAAGGCTTTACCCGGGATATTTTTCGTGCGCGTGATAGCCGTTTTAATATTTCTATCGACATCTTTGCCAACTAGTAGGTTTTTCACACGCTCGCGATTTGATTTAAACCAATCAAAGGCCATGCCTTCAGTCATGAATGTTTCTGGGCTGATAGAATCGTTAAGCTGTTTGACAGTTTTAACGAAAGTATCGACTTCTTCTTTGTACACGCGCCTATCAACCATGATAACCATTGTCAGCAAAGTCAGTATGTCGTGCCATTCTTCTGATGTCATTTTGCGATCTCACTACAAATCGCCCCATATTAGCAAGTTACGCCTAGAAAGTTACCAAGGTATAAATCGCCGCAGGATTTGTAATTGCACGGTCAAAAACCGATGCTATAAGGGCGCAAATTCGTTATACTTGTTAATTAAGGACGGTAATTATGGCTTCTCTCGACAGTTTTAATTGTGAACGCGAGCTTTCGGTGCGCGGCGGAACATACACTTATTATGATTTGAAAGAGGCCGAGAAAAACGGCTTGTCTGGTATTTCTAAGCTTCCGCGTTCTCTCAAGGTTCTACTTGAAAATCTATTGCGCCACGAAGACGGGAAAACTGTCACCAAAGAAGACATTGAGGCGATTGGCGATTGGCTCAAGACCCGCACATCGACACATGAAATTGCTTACCGTCCAGCGCGCGTTTTGATGCAAGACTTCACAGGGGTTCCTGCTGTTGTTGATTTGGCCGCTATGCGCGATGCCATGGTCAATCTCGGCGGTGACGCTGAAGAAATTAATCCGCTGACCCCAGTTCACTTGGTTATCGACCACTCTGTTATGGTTGATTATTTCGGTACCAAAGACGCGTTTAAGAAAAACGTCAAACGCGAATATGAGCGTAATGGCGAGCGCTATGACTTTCTAAAATGGGGTCAAGAGGCCTTTGACAATTTCGCGGTTGTACCCCCAGGAACGGGTATTTGTCACCAGGTCAATCTGGAGCACCTCGCGCAAACAGTTTGGACAAAAACGGAAGACGGAAAGACATACGCTTTCCCTGATACTCTTGTCGGAACAGATTCTCATACAACCATGATCAATGGCCTATCCGTTTTGGGTTGGGGCGTTGGCGGTATCGAAGCTGAAGCCGCGATGCTGGGTCAACCGATTTCTATGTTGATCCCAGAAGTTGTCGGGTTTGAACTTACGGGTAAACTTCCAGAAGGCGCGACAGCAACTGACTTGGTTTTACGCGTTGTTGAAATGCTCCGGGCCAAAGGCGTGGTCGGAAAATTTGTTGAGTTCTACGGCGCTGGTCTTGATCATCTATCGCTTGAAGACCAGGCAACGCTAGCCAATATGGCGCCGGAATACGGCGCGACTTGCGGCTTCTTCCCGATTGACGAAGATACGCTTCGTTATCTGGATGTCACGGGCCGTGATAAGCAACGTATCGAACTGGTTGAAGCCTATGCAAAACAGCAAGGCTTCTGGCGTGATGATACTGTGGCAACATTCACGGATACGATTTCTTTGGATATGGCCAGTATTAAGCCTGCGATTTCTGGTCCAAAACGTCCGGAAGATCGTTTCGATCTATCAGGCGCGAATCGTCACTTTGCAAAAATTCTTCGTGATGAATTTGGTAAAACACCTACAGGTGATAGCGCCGTAGCTATTAAAGGCAAAGACTTTGAACTTGATCACGGCGATGTCATGATTGCGGCGATTACATCTTGTACCAATACATCCAATCCATCTGTGATGATGGCGGCGGGTCTTGTGGCTCAAAAAGCCAATGCTCTTGGGCTTAAAGTTAAGCCTTGGGTTAAGACCTCTTTGGCGCCTGGTTCTCAGGTTGTTGGTGAATATTTGGAAAAGTCCAAACTACAAACAGAGCTCAACAAACTTGGATTTGATGTTGTTGGCTATGGCTGTACAACGTGTATCGGCAACTCAGGCCCATTGTTGACAGATTATTCTGAGGCTATTGCAGAAGGCGATCTTGTTTCTTGTTCAGTCCTGTCTGGTAACCGCAACTTTGAAGGCCGGATTGGCCCGGATATCAAAGCCAATTTCCTAGCCTCTCCGCCGCTCGTTGTGGCCTATGCCTTAGCAGGTTCGCTGCACCATGATTTTGACAATGACCCACTTGGCGTTGACAAAGATGGCAACGAGATTTTCCTCAAAGACATTTGGCCGACATCTAAAGAAATTGCAGAAGTCGTTCGTAAGATCATCAATCGTAAAATGTTCGTCGCTAAATATGCTGACGTTTTCAAAGGCGATGCTGAATGGCGCAAAATTAAAGTCGAAGGCGGTAAGACCTATAACTGGGCGCCGGGGTCGACCTATGTCAGAAATCCGCCTTACTTTGACGGCATGACAACAACGCCTGACGCGATTGAAGATATTGAAGGTGCAGGCGTTCTGGCGCTGCTAGGCGATGCTATTACAACTGACCACATCTCACCAGCCGGCGCGATTAAACATGACGGCCCAGCCGGTGATTACCTGTCCGCCCGTCAGGTTCCGAAGGCTGAGTTTAACTCTTTTGGATCTCGTCGGGGCAACCATGAAGTTATGATGCGCGGCACATTTGCTAATATTCGTATCAAAAACCAAATGGCACCTGGCACTGAAGGCGGCGTGACAAGATATATCCCAAGCAATGATGTGATGAGCATTTTTGAGGCAGCTGAAAAGTATAAAGCTGACGGTAAAGATCTCGTTGTCTTCGCGGGTTCGCTTTATGGCAATGGGTCTTCCCGTGACTGGGCGGCTAAAGGCACAATTCTTCTTGGTGTTAAAGCTGTCATCGCTGATAGTTTTGAGCGTATTCACCGGTCTAACTTAATCGGTATGGGTGTCTTGCCTCTTGAGTTTATGGACGGTCAAAGCTGGACCAAACTTGGTATGACCGGGGATGAGACGGTATCGATCCGCGGGATTGAAGGTCTAGAGCCTCGCGGTATGCTGAATGTGGAAATTATCTTCCCTAATGGCGACAAGAAAATTATCTCGGTTAAAGTTCGTATTGATACGGATAATGAGCACGAATATTATAAAAATGGCGGTATTTTGCACTACGTTCTTCGGAACCTAGCAACGGCCGCTTAGGATAATTCAAATCATCTACTAGGTCTCGGTTTTACCGGGGCTTTTTTATTCCCAACTGCCACCTAGTGCCAAATTAAGGGTGATCCATTGATCAAGTCTGGAGCGCTGCGCTGTTACAAGAGAGCTTTCAGCGCCGACCACGCGGGACTGAATATTCAGGACATCTAGCAAGTCGGACTCGCCTTCATTATAGCGGATATTGGCAATCTTGAGCGCGCGATTAGCTTCTTCGGCAGATTTTTGTAAAGCGGTGACCTGGTCTCGCAGGACGCCTGTTTGATCAAGACTAGTTTCAACTTCTTCAAAGGCGGTTAAAACGGCTGAGGCATAGCTTGCCAGGGCAGATTTTTGCTGGGCTGTTGCCTCGTCAATCAGCGCCTTGTTAAAGCCGCCGTCGAAAATCAGATAGGTGATATCGCCCGCTAGCTGCAGAAAAATTTGCTTGGGATTAAGTAGATCAAGAAGCTGGTTGGACGATGAGCCGGTTGCCGGATTAAGGGATAGCTTGGGGAGTCTGTTCACTTTGGCGCTATCAAGGTTATAGAAAGTCGCCGCTACATTTAAGCCGTCTGCAATCAAATCGGGCCGCAATTGAGCCAAACTCGCTGGGTTAGCGGAACTTGGTAGATCCGGCATTGATGGCAAAGTTTGCGCGACTTCTACATCAGCAGAGGGATAGCGGCCCACTAATATCTCTAAAGCTCGCAATGCGGTTCTGTAGCCACCTTGAGCGACTGCCAAATTGGATTGTGTTGTCGCAAGGTCCGATCCGGACAGCGCCACATCCTGCGCCATAGCTAAGCCTTCAGCATATTGAACTGTCACGATGCGGTTGGTTTCTGTTAGGTTAGCAAGGCTCCGTCTAGAAACCTCCACTTGCTGTAAGGCCTCGATAGCGCCGAAATAGGTTCTGGCCACAGCGGCGGCAATTGAGTGTTGTGAATATTTATAGTCGGCTTCGGCCGCCTGTGCTGTTGCGTAAACATTCTTTTGATCTGCTTTGATGCGCCCCCAGAGATCCGGTTCCCAGCTGACGCCAACACCCCATGTTAGGATGGCGCTATCGGGAATAGGGCCGTCCAGGAACATTGTCCGGCTAACCCCAGGATTAGCAGCTATGGTGGGTTTTAATGGCACGCCAGCTTGGCGCGCGAGGGCATAGGCCCGCTGAACGCTATAGGCGGCGGCTTGTAGGTCACGGTTATGAGCCTGCGCCTCTCTAACGAGGTTCGCAAGAATAGGATCGCCAAGTTGATCAATCCATCCAACACTAACGTCACCAAGCTTCGTTTGTGCCGCCTGCCAGCTATTGGGAATATCCGTAACAGTTTGGCTCAAAGAGCTGTTAATATCAGATTGGGTTGATGGCGCCGGCCGCAAAGATGAAAGTGTCTGGCAACTAATTAAAGTGAATGAGAGCGCTGCAATCGGTATGATGCGTAGGGATTTCATGCCGCCACCTCGGTCTTTTTAATGCGGAAGAATAAGGCGTAAAGCACGGGCGTAATCAGCAATGTGATGAGAGTGGCGAAGCTAAGACCAAAGGCTAAAACAACGGTCATGGATTTGAAGAAAGCGTCAAAATATAGCGGCATGATACCAAGTACCGTTGTGAAGGCCCCCATCATGACGGGCCTGAGCCGACTTGAGGCGGATTCAACCAGCGCATCAAATCTCGGCATACCATCCTTGATCAAATTATCAGTGTTATCGACGAGTACCAGCGAGTTTTGTATGAGTAGGCCAGAGAGCGAGAGAAGTCCCAAAATGCCCATAAATTCAAGGGGCGTGCCTGTTATGACTAAACCAAAGACGACACCGATTAACCCCAGAGGTACAACAGCCCAGATAATGATTGGTTGACGAATCCGGTTAAACAATATGACCACAACCAAAACCATCGCCAGAAGGCCCAGCGGAACCGTGGAGGCGAGGCTAGACTGTGCATCGGCAGAGCTACCAAATTCACCGTCCCACGCCATTTGATACCCATCCGGAAGGGTGATGTTTTCGATTTTAGGCTTTAGGCGTTTATAAAGATCATCGGCTAAGACACCCGGACCTGGGTCAGCTTGTGCCTTTATTGTAAGGATACGGTCTTCGCGTAACAGACGGCCATCGCGCCATTTAACATTAGCTCCGTCCAGTAATTGTCCAAGCGGAACGGTTTTATTGGTTGTCGGGCTTAATATTTGAATGGAGGCCATGTTCCAGGCTCGGACACGTTCTATTTCAGGCGCTCGGAATATGATTGGGATCAGATCGTCGCCTTCACGGAACACGCCCCGCTGCTGACCCGAGAAATTCGACTGCAGGGCATCCGAGAATTCTTTGCGGGTAATGCCGACGCGTTCGCCTTTGCTTTGTGAATAGAGAGGTTCGAGATAGCTGATCGCGCGCCGCCAATCATCTTTGATCAAGACGGCATCGTGGTCTGCCGCCATAATCGCTTTGGCTTCATTGGCGAGGTTGCGAAGGACTTTGGAATCTGGGCCTGAAAAGACCGCTTCGATTTTAGAACCGCCGCCAGGACCCATTCTAAACTTCCAGGCTTTGCCTAATCCATCGGGGAAATTCTCATCTATATAGGTTTGGAGTTTGGGAATGATAGTGTCGCTTTTACGGTAATCATCCACTCTGATCAAAAGCTGCCCATTGGATGAACTATCAGAGCCCGCGTCATAGACCAACATATAGCGCAGTGTCCCACCGCCGATCATGGTTTGGACATGGGTGACGCCGTCCATGCTTTGAACATATTTTTCTAGGCGGATCATATCCTGTGTGGTTTCGGAGATGTCAGTGCCTTCAGGCCGTTGGTAATCCACAACAATTTGAGGTGAGGTCGACGCCGGGAAGAAACCGCTTTTGACAAATCTAAAGCCCCACATAGAAAAAGCAAAAATGCCAATGACAACGGCTAAGGATAAAAATTTTTGACTTAAGACACCGCGAATTATGCCTTCATAAAGACGCATAAACCGGCCTTTCTTGGGCGGTTCAATAACCTTGTCTGTGGTTTTGACGGCTGGAAAAAGCCAATAGCAAAATAGGGGCGTAATCGTGAACGCGAAGAACCAGCTGAGCGCCAGCGCGATCATCACAACCCAGAACAAAGAATTGGTAAATTCCGCCGTATCGCCCGGCGCAAACCCGATGGGCGCGAAAGCGATAATGCCGACAAGGGTTCCGCCGATTAAAGGTTTCATATTACTCTTGGCGACTTCTTTAGCGACTTCGAGTTTATCACGGCCCTGTTTTATGCCGACAAGGATACCGTCTGTGACGACCACACCGTTATCCACCAGCATGCCGAGAGAGACAACAAGGGCGCCAAGGGAAATACGGTGCATCGGAATACCGGCAACCCACATGATCAGGAGCGTTGCTGACATGGTGATGAGAACTGTGGCCCCCATAACAAGACCTGACCGAAAGCCCATAAAGATCAACAGCGTGACGAAAACAATAGCCAATGACATCAGAACATTATTAGCAAAGTCTTTAATGGAGGCGTCGACCACTTTACCTTGATGATAATATTAGTGAAGCTCTATCCCAATGGGTCTTAGGCTCTCAACTTCAGCTAGTCTCGCGTCAATGTCTTTGCCCATTTGCACCACATTAATACCGGATACATTTGCTACGCCGATACCAAGGGCAGGGGCGCCGTCATAACGAATGATCTTTTTAACCGGATCGTCATAGCCGCGCGTGACGTTGGCTATGTCTTTGAGGCGCATAATAGTGCCGCTCGTGGGATCGTTGATGATGAGGTCTTTGATCGATTCGACTGTCGTTAAGCCTCCATTTGGCTGGATGGCCAAGCGTTCACTACCAACATGAAGATCGCCCGCGCCGGAGACAGTGTTTTGCTGAGCCAGTGTGTTGTAAATATTGTTGAGAGAGACCCCTAGAGCAGCGGCTTTTTCTCTTGAAATTTCAACATAAATGACTTCGTCTTGTTGACCTGTAAGTGCGACTTTACCGACGCCTTTGACCTGCAGCAAATCCCGCCTGAGGTCCTTGGCGTAGCTGAGAAGTTCTGGGGGAGAATATCCTTCCCCTGTTAAAAGGTAATATAGCCCATAAACATCGCCAAAGTCGTCGTTGACGATTGAGGGACCAGCTCCTGGTGGGAGGCTGTTTTGCGTGTCTGATATCTTATTGCGAAGTTTACTCCAGACTAATTGGAGGTCACCTGTTGACTTTGAAGACTCAAATTTAATTTCAACACTTATGTCAGATAGTCCTGTGGAAGATGTTGAATTAACTGATTTGACTTCCGGGAGTTGCTGTATGGCGGTTTCGAGAACCTCCGTAACTTCGTTTAAAACTTCCTCGGGACTAGCACCGGGATATTGTGTGAACACTTTGGCGACGCGGATTGTAAATTCTGGATCCTCAAAGCGCGGCATGCTGTCATAAGCCATCCAGCCGCCGATCATCGATATCATGATCGCGATGATGCAGATCAGCGGGTTCTTTATGGAAAACTCGGCGAGATTCATGCCGGGCCGCCTAGTTTGCTTGCCAAGCGCGCACTTTCATGCCGCTATGCAAAAACGATCCGCCGGCGGCAACAATTGTGTCGCCATTATTTAGCCCGCTTATGACGACAACTTCCGTTTCAGACATGCCCATGCCGGTTACAATTATCGCTTTAGAGATTTCCATGCTGGCCGGATCGACTTTCCAAACGAACAGACTATCGCCTTCGGCGATAACGGCTGCGATAGGCACAGCTATGCCCGATGGGACAATCGTGGCAAGGTCATTAAACTTGAAAGACGAGGTCACCGTGGCGGTCATGCCAGGCAAGATAAACAGATTATCTGGCGACGGAAATCTAAAGCTGATTTCATAGGTTTGTGTGGCGGGGTCTGCTTGGCCTGAGGCTTCTTTGAAAATTCCCGGCATAGGCATGTCTATGGCAGCGTCCAATGTGACGTGGACATCCGTTGGTTCTAGTTGAGGGGTTCGCGCCACAATATCGGCCGGCGCATTTATGATGGCGACAACTTCATTGCTTTGCAGATTAGCAATAGGTTCTTTGGCTTGAATGTTTTGGTAGCGTTTGACAAAGACTTTTGAAATATATCCGGCAAAAGGCGCTCTTAAGACTGTGTCACCCGATGTCTTTTTGGCGGAATCTAGAGCCGCTTTTGCGACATCACGATTGGTTTCGCGCGTTTCTAAAACGCTGCGGGAAATCGCGTCCTGATCGACGAGCCGTTTGGCGCGCTGATATTCGGTCTCGGCATTGTCATATTGCGCCTGCGCTTGCACAAAAGAGTTTTGATAATCCCGCTGCTCCACGCGCGCGATGACTTGTCCTTTTCTGACTTCATCACCTTCGAGGACTGTAAGCTCAGTAATCTGTCCGCCAACTTGAAAGGTCAGTTCAGAAGAGTTTTCAGCTTCGATGATAGCCGGAAAACTAAAAGACCGCGATGTGCTGGCCTGCGAAACAGTTACCAGTTTGGCGGGTCTGATTTTTTCGGCTTGCGGACCGAGGTCTTCTGGCTTTCCAGAGCACGCTGATAAAAGAATTAATGAAAGTAAAATCGCTTTTTTCATATCGATCCAAAGTCCGGTTAAGGTTGGTAACCACGTTTATGTATTTAAACGACCCAGCGCAATATAAATAGGAATCTTAAATTGCATGCGGTTTATTCAAAACTGACTTTGTCAGGTTGTAGAATCATCTTCGAATTACCGGATTAGATGTTTTATATTACGCTGGCTTGTGCATATCTGTTTTCGGAGGAACTAATATGAGCCAAGTATTAAACCAAGATGGAAGTCTTGAGCCGCAAGTTGATTATCGCATTTTCATTCCGGCGCTAATTGTTGTTCTATTATGCGCAATACCTCTTATCATAGTGCCTAATGAAACAGCTGAGCTAGCCAAACAGGCGATGGGTTTTGTAACCAGTAAATTTGGCTGGCTTTATTTGATTTTCGGATTTTTCGCACTTGGGTTTGCCGCTTGGTTATCATTTGGCCGTTACGGCAATGTCAAACTGGGCGATCCGGGCGAGGCGCCTGAATATTCTAATGTTCACTGGATATCCATGATGTTCACGGCGGGTATTGGCGGATCTCTTGTCGCTTGGGGGTTTGCAGAGTCAATTTATTATTTGGGAACGCCACCGCTTGGTGTTGAGCGGGGAACAAGTGCTGCGATTGAGTTTGCCCATATGTATCCCATGTTTCATTGGGGCATCGTGCCTTGGGCCATATATGCCATTCCGGCTGTTCCGATTGCCTATATGTTATATGTCAAAAAGACGCCGCAAATGCGTATGAGTAATGGCTGTGATGGCGCGCTCCCGGTTAAAGGTCGTAGCCAGATCAAAATGGTCATCGATATTTTTATTGTGTTAGGTGTTCTTGGCGGAACCGCCACCTCACTTGGCCTCGGCGTGCCCTTAGTTTCGGCGCTTCTTGCTGAGCTTCTAGGCATAGACGATTCTGCGCTCGTTAAAATTGGCGTGCTTTTGATCTGGGTTGTTTTGTTTGGAGCCAGTGCGTATCGCGGCCTTAAAAAAGGCATCAAAGTTCTGGCCGATATCAATATGGTTTTAGCGGTGTTCGTCACGCTTATGGTGCTTATTGTTGGACCAACGGTTTTCATCCTCAATATGACCGTTAATAGTTTGGGGCTCCTTGTTGAAAACTTCGCTCGGGGCAGTGCTTGGTTGGACCCAATCGATAAAGGCGGTTTCCCGGAAGCCTGGACAGTTTTTTACTGGGCTTGGTGGTTGTCTTATGCGGGCATGGTCGGGCTCTTTTTTGGCCGTATATCCAGAGGGCGCACAATCCGTGAATTACTCATGGGCGTTATTGGTTGGGGGACATTAGGGACGTGGGCATTTCTGGTCGTCGCGAGTGCCTATGCTTTGCATGTGGATATCAATGGTCTTGTTTCTATTCCGGTGCCAGATAGTGATAGTGTTGTGTCTATCAGTGAAGCGCTAAGTAGCGGCTACATTACAATGTCGGAAATGGTCGCAAAAATAATCGGGAGCTTGCCCATGGGTCAAGTTGTCATCTTTGTTTTCATAATTCTGAGCTTGATATTCTACGCCACAACGATGGATTCATCCGCTTATGTTCTGGCCAGTATTTGCGCGCAGGATATGAAAAACAATGAAGAGCCGCGCCGCTGGACTCGTTTGATTTGGGCGGTGCTTATCGCGCTTATTACAGGCGCAGTGGTTCTCACCGGACGGCTCGACACTGTGAAGGCAGCGACGGTTCTGACATCACTGCCGCTTATCCCGATACTCGGAATGATGTGCTTTACATTGGTGAAGTGGCTTAAGCAGGATTTTGGGGACCAGGTCGCCCAAAAAGAACTTGCGATATCTTCGCGGAGAAATTCAAACTAACTTATTTTAAGGTCAATTATGTTAGATGAAAACATGAAGATCGGCTTTGTCGGGTTAGGCAATGTAGAAGGGAAGCTGTCTGGGTCGCTCTTGCGAAATGGGTTTGATGTGACGGTAAGGGATCTTAATCCTGAATTGGTTTCGGAGTTTGTCAGGAAGGGGGCAAAAGCTGCTGAATCACCCAAAGAACTCGCGGAAAATGTCGATGTCGTTATTACGTGCTTACCATCGCCTGCCGCTTGTTCGCAGGTCATGGAAGCTGATGATGGCATCATTGCTGGATTGTCCGAAGGCAAAGTCTGGCTGGAAATGAGCACAACCAACGCTGAAGAACTAAAACGTATTGCTACCAAAGTATCTGAAACCGGTGCTATGCCTGTGGACTGCCCCGTCTCAGGTGGGTGTCACAGAGCAGCAACAGGAAACATCTCTATCTTTGCGGGGTGTGAGCGCACCGCATTTGATCGAGTCTTGCCGCTACTGATCACTATGGGTCGCCGCATCATCCATACAGGGCCGCTGGGCTCTGCGTCCGTCTTAAAAGTGATGACGAATTATTTGGCCACAACCCATTTAGTTGCCTTGGCCGAAGCTCTAACCGTGATGAAAAAAGCAGATATGGATATGAATGTGACCTATGAAGCCATCAAAGTGTCTTCCGGTAATTCATTTGTCCATGAAACAGAATCACAGGTTATTTTAAACGGTTCTCGGGATATTAGTTTCACCATGGATTTGGTTAGTAAGGATATTGGTCTTTTTCATGAGATCGCCAAAGATTATGATGTGCCGCTTGAGATCGCGCCACTGCTTTGCGATATCTTTAAAGACGGCGAGAAACAATACGGGCCCCGTGAACTATCACCTAATATCATCCGGCGCCTTGAAGATGCCTGCGACACAGAAGTTTTGGGTGTTGGCTTTCCGCCGGAAATGGTGGATGACGAACCGGAAGAACGCGGCGCAGAAGTCGTCGTTCACGGACGTCAGGATTACTGACCCAATCAAGGATAGATCCGATATGCGACCTTTGGATAAACTCTATATTGGCGGGAAGTGGGTTGCGCCAAGTTCGTCAAAATCTATTGATGTTATTAATCCTGCGACTGAGCAGGCATTTCTGTCTATGGCCTGTGCCAATGAAACGGATGTCGACGCGGCTGTTGCAGCGGCGCGTGCGGCTTTTCCGATCTGGTCGCAGACACCAGCGGCTGAGCGCAAACGGATATTACTGGCCGTCGCTGATGAAATGGATAACCGCTTGGAAGACTTGATCGATGCGACTGTATCTTGCGTTGGTATTCCGCGCCATCAAGCCTTTGATTTTCAGGTTGGGTCACCTATTGATGCCGTCCGTTATTATGCCGGGCTTTGCGGCATCGTTGACGAGGTTCACGAAGAAAACAATGTCATTATCATGCGCGAGCCTATTGGTGTCTGCACATTGATTAATCCATGGAACTACCCGTTCATGCAGTTGATCGGAAAAGTAGCACCTGCTCTGGCTGCTGGATGTACGGTTGTGGCCAAGCCTGCCGAGCAGACGCCGCTCCTTGATGTTATCGTTGCCGAAATATTTGACAAAGCTGGCTTGCCAGCGGGCGTGTTTAATTTGGTCTTGGGTATTGGCGCGGAAATCGGAAACCATATGTGTTCTCATCCAGACGTCGATATGGTGTCGTTTACCGGCTCAACGGGCGCAGGCATCAAGGTCGCACAAGCTGCCGCTCCAAGCGTTAAACGCGTGTGCCAAGAACTTGGCGGCAAGTCAGCTTTCATCATTACGGAAGATGCTGACTTTGAGGCGGCTGTGCGTTTCGGAACCGAAAACGTGATATTGATGGGCGGACAAACCTGTGATGCGCTGACCCGCATGCTTGTACCTGCTAGCCGCTATGAAGAGGCGGTCACCATAGCAAAGCGTGTCACCCAGGAACAGGTCATTGGCGACCCGCTTGATGATAAATCGACTATCGGCCCTCTAGCTTCCATGATGCATAGAGAGCGCGTTTTAAACTATATCAATATCGGTATTGAAGAAGGCGCTCGTCTTGTAACTGGCGGCCCTGATCGCCCAGAAGGCCTTGATATTGGCGCCTATGTTAAGCCAACGATTTTTGCTGATGTGACATCAGACATGCGTATTGCCAGCGAAGAAATATTCGGCCCCGTTCTATCCATCATGAAATATGAAACGGTGGATGAAGCGATTAATATGGCTAATGACAGTGAATTTGGTCTGTCATCTGCCGTATGGGCAAAAGATAAGGTTGAAGCTCTAAAAATCGCCAAGAAAATGCAGGCCGGACAGTGTTTTATTCAAGGCGGCTATTTTACGATTAATGCGCCTTTTGGCGGCTATAAGCAGTCGGGTAACGGCCGGGAATGGGCAGAACATGGCCTCGAAGAATATCTTGAAACCAAGGCAATTATCAGCGGATAATCAGACGCTTTATTTATAAAGCTGAACGCCGGATAAATGACGGCATAGCTGCTATGCCGGATCAGCGCTTCAAGCCTTTAATTTTATTAATCACGTCCTATGTCAAACATGTAACAGCTATTAGGAACACATATGCTTATCACGATGATGAAGGGTAAAATTCATAGAGCCACGGTCACTCAAGCAGACCTGCATTATGAAGGATCAATTTCTATCGATCAAGACTTGCTGGACCGGGCAGGTATACTGCCCAATGAGCAAGTCGATATCCTTAATATCAATAATGGTGAGCGTTTCACGACCTATGCTATCACCGCGCCGCGTGGATCAAAGACATTCGGCCTCAACGGCGCTGCCGCTAGGCGGGTTCAATTAGGCGACCGGATTATCATCATCACTTATTGCCAAATGGAAGCCGAAAAGGCGCGCAATTACAGCCCCGATGTTGTGATGCTGGATGAGAATAACGACATTTATTTGCCGCCTGTGGATTAGGCTTATTCTAAATAAAGTGAACCGCCAGTAAGGCGGTTCTTAGTTATGGAAACAATATTACCTAATGTAATTCGCGTTAGAATGGCTTCAGAAATTGGGCCCTATTTGCCCATTTTCTGAAGACTTTACGAACTCAATCAATCGCGTAGGTGATATTAACCGTCACGGACAGGGTCTGCTCGCCGCCTGAAATTGGTGTTGAAGAATCAGCACTTTCCATAGCCATAGCGCGCATCATTGGGCGAGGGCCGGATTGGTGGCTGCTCTCACTCATATCAAGAATTCGGCCGAGGCGTACACCTGCGGCGCTGGCCATTTCTTCAGCTTTACGGCGCGCGTCGTTTACGGCTTCGCGGCGGGCATCTGATTTAGCCGCTTTTGAGTCTTTGATCCCAAAATTAATGCCATTGATATTATTCGCGCCTGCGCTCACAAGAGCATCGATCATCGCGCCAACTTGACTAATGTCATCACTTTTTGCTGTTACGGTGTTGCGAGCTTCAAACCCTATTATTTTCTGATTACGCTGTTTGCTTGAGTAATCAAATTGTGGGTTCAAAGACAGTTGGGAAGTTTGGATGTGACGTTGCTCTATGCCTGCCGCTTCTAGCGCGTCAAATATGGCGTTCATTTCGCGCGCATTGGCGCGCATAGCATCTCCAGCATTTGCAGCCTGCGTGACAACACCAGCCGAAACACTGGCCACATCAGGGACTTGATAGCTATTGCCTGTGGCCGAGACAGATATCTTACCAATGGCGTCAGCATGGTGATGGGATTGGGCCGAAGCAGGTGTAGTATTCATGAGTATAGCTCCAAACATGAGAGGGGCGAGTAGGGGGAAAAACGGTTTCATAGAGTATCTCCAGTTAAGCGCTCACCATAACGGTAACTGATTAGTTACGCCAGCTTAGGTTACAGGGAAATAGCACTGGGTGTTGCACATGGCTTCAAAGCTTTCGCGGCATACCCGAGCAAAAAACTTATATTGAGGGCGAACTCAGTTTTAACGTTGAATGACGTAATTTGCCTTTGCATTTTTCGCGCGGCAAGTTATACAGCGCGCCTTGACCGATGCGGGGATAGCTCAATTGGTTAGAGCCACCGGCTCATAACCGGTTGGTTGGGGGTTCAAGTCCCTCTCCCCGTACCAAGTCTTTTTCACTTCATCATCTATAAAAAAATCTCAAACGTGACAAACATCACGGCTATTGATCCCGAGTTATGCCATGAACTAGGCATTTGAAAATTTGATTGATTAATTAAGCTGGTCAATGAAATGGGGTGAATGAATGGAAAAGGATATCAACGGCTGGCTAAACTTTGCGGGGCAAGTGTCAAAAAAGCTTGAGCTGCTTGGGGATATTGGTGTGTCCAATGAATATGTTCAAAATATTCATAATCTGATTGATCAGATATCGACGCTTTCACATTTAATAACTGATTTGTCATTAGTGGAACGGCATGAAGTCTATTTGAAGATTAATATGCTAGGTAGTGAGTTGAAAAGCGTCGCTTATTTCGCGAATTAATTGATTGATTTGGGTTGGAATTCTACCTGTAATGCCTCTTTGTTCCATTATTCTTTAAAACCTGTGATTTTCATCACGAGTCTTGGTCTTAATTTAATTTTAAACTTTCCCCGAATACGGGGAGCACAAACATGTATTTACGGAAAAAATTCCTTTTAGCCTTATTGGTCGGGAGTGGGCTGAGTGCATGCGCGGTCAATCCGACGAAACATAAGAGCTTTGATGATAGTATAGCCCAGAGAGCGCTCGAGCTTAATGATGCCTATTATGCGGAGCTTAACGGGCAAATTTTGAAAAACATCTTACGGGCCCGAGATCGTCAACCGCGGTTTTATACGTCTATGTCAGATATCTCTACGACGCCTCATTCAAGACGCACAGATAGTGCTGGCTTATCAGGTATCAATACGGGCAATCCAACAAGTCCGTGGGCAATATTAGGTCTTGGAACGACAGCTGAGAAGTATAATCAACTCAAATTAACTGTATCTCCAAAGGCGACCAAGGAAGCTGGGGGGCAACCTATTTATCATGCGCCTTTAGGGGCTGGTACATTTTTAAACTATTATAATGATTGGGACCGTGAGATCGTCGATAATCTATTGATCGACAACGTAAAAAGGATTGCGCCTGGAATAACCTCGGGTGGGCAAGATGTTATCTCTGCTATCCTTGATGATTCTGATGGCCATTTTCAAGTCATATTATCCCCTGAATTTACGAGCGTTCATGGCGGCGGGGACTGTAGTATTACTCAGGACTGCCAAACCATAGATGCTTATTATTGTTTTGATACTAAGGACTGCCAAGCTGAAACCGTTGGCGATACAGTTTCTTATAATCTCTCGGAACGCAGGTTTTCGACGATTAGATCTTATGGTGAAAACCTCAATAGAAAACGCGGCAAGAAAATTAACACCCGTGAAAACGGTGCATTGTTTTTATGTAAATTATCGCAAGTGGAAATTCACTCTAATTTACAGCCGGGATTTACACGTGACCAAGGTAAGCCGGCCTCATTTTTTGACTGTCAACTAGCATCAGCTGCCAGCGTTGATCAGAGCATGACACAGGCGTCATTAATTTACGTCGGCAATCTAGGCCGTGAATTTGAAGGCAATGGGATGTATTTCTTCTCCACAAGCTCCATCGACAATATGATTTATAAAGTCGGGAGCTCCTTGCGAGAAAATGGTAAAACCTGGGTTTCGAAAATTAAAGTCGATCATGAAGAGAAAGACTTTTTTGCCGTCTATGATTCAGATGGCGATAATTGCCACGGGGCCTATGCCGCGCGCGTCAAACACAATGGGGACACCTATATGGCGGGCCCGCCAGAAGCTAAAGGCAGCCTACAAGGTGTCTGCCATGCCAATGATAGCTCCGGCACGGTTTTGACCCTAATTGGCGAGATTATTAAACTCAAAGAAGTCAATGCAGAACTGCAAGCCTCTAGCTTCCTGATAAATAATTAAATAGGGCCGGGCGAAATGGAACAAGATATTAGCGGCTGGCTTAACTTTACGGGCCATGTCACGAAAAAGATCGAGCTTCTAGGCGATATAGGCGTCTCGCAAGAATATATTCAAAATATTCATAATCTGATTGATCAGATATCGACGTTATCACGCCTGATATCTGATCTGTCATTAGTTGAACGGCATGAGGTTTATCTAAAAATCAACATGCTCGACAATGAGCTTAAAAGTACAGCCTATTTTGCGAACTGATTAGGCGTTACTTGCATTTTTCGGCCCTAAGTTGTAAAATATTGTTCGCTATGTTAAAGCTTGCGTGGGCGGGGATATCCCAAGAAAATCCAATAGTGTGACCAAAAGCACAAATCCTTGCGCTCATCGGGTGTATTTATGATGCAAGCAAGGAGACTGAAAATGAAAACGGGGCTTAAAACTATATTGGCGTTAATGGGTAGCACGGCTTTGGTGGGGTGTGCTGCAAACCCGACCAAGCATGTTAGGTTTGATCACAGTATTGCGGACCGAGCGTTGGAAGTTAATGACGCCTATTATGCTGAGTTAAACGGGCAGATTTTGAAAAATATACTAAGAGCACGAGATCGGCAGCCAAGATTTTATACGGCAATGTCGGAATTACAGGTTACGCCCAATGCTAGTCGCACCGATAAACTTTCTTTAGGGAGTATCGGTTTGGGTAACCCGCAAAGTATTGTTGCTGGTACAGCTAATCCTTTTAATCCATGGGCTAAATTAGGTGGGGATACTAGTATTGTAAATGGCAGTAATCTTGTTTTCAAAGTGTCTCCTAATGCTACTCAAGAAGATCATGAGCGGGCTATTTATCATACACCGATTAGCTTAGATACGTTCGTACGTTACTATAATGACTGGCATAAACCAACTGTAGATAATTTACTTGTAGATACGCTACGACGAACCCGTGTCAGTGATAAATCGCTCATCAAAAATATTATAGAAGATTCTGATGGTAAGTTTAAAGTATTCGTGAGCGACAAGTTTAAAGAAGAGCCATTCTTTGTTGGTCTTTTTAGAGGTATTATGCTTGATAAAGACGTTACCTTTCAGGCCGCTAAATATTGCCTCGAAGACACGTATTGTCCGAAAATAAAAGCAATGAAAACATCTGTATCTAAAAATGCAACGATCAAACAAAAAGATGGTGAATTCGTTGTTAAAACTGCACACGTTGAGGCCAATCCAGTTCTAAATTCTACCGCGATGTATCAGGTTGAAGATGTAAGGATTCGAAACGCCTTACTATCTATTGATGAAAAAAATATTGACATTCTGTATGATCAAAATCTTAGTTTACGCGATGGGAAACTGTTCAGTTGCACATTTACTGAGGTTGGTTTGGAGAATAAAAAATACATAGAATTCAATCCAGGTCGTTTATCGGTAAAGCTAAATAAAGATAAAAAGTTGGAGACGACTGATCCGCTTACTATGGTTAATACCGTGCATTCAACTCCAATTGAGTCTGACTCTTATGGTGGCACTATTTCTGTAGACGGAAATGGAAAGATTCTAGATGATCGCGGAAAAAAACTTCATATTGATGCGCAAAGAAGAGTTTACCGCCTGGAAATAGTACCAAGCAGGCTTTACGATTGCCGATCGGTTTCTAGTTCGTCAAAGATTGCCGAAAATAAAGCTTCTCTTGTCTATTTTAAAGGCGAAGATGAGAATAAAGATGAGAATAAAGATGAGAATAAAGATGAGAATAAAGATGAGAACCTATCCGAAGGAGTATATGCGATCACGCCAAACTCTATTGATGATATGATTTACAGGGTTGCAAACTCGTTAGAATTTTTAAATAATCATTGGAAATCAGCTATTACACTGCAGGATAAAAACAATGTTACGGAGCCGTTCTTTAAGGTTTACTCACAAGCCTCTTTAGCTAGTGGTGCAAATAATAGCTGTGATAGGCTTTACTCAGCTCGCACAGAGCATAATGGCAGTATTTTCCTTTCGGCGCCACCTGAGCTAATTAGTGACGACGAGGATAATTTTTTGAATAGTCCTGTGTGTTATAAGAATGACAATTCAGGAACTGTATTAACTCTAATTGGTGAGATCATAAAGCTTAATGAAGTAAATGCTGAGCTTAGTAACCAAGTCACATTTACAGGTTTTAACTAAACAAGATAATCCCACTTAAACCTTACTAAATATCACACTGCCATTTGTGCCGCCAAAGCCGAATGAATTTGACATGGCGTTGCGGATTTGAGCGTCCCGCGTTTCCGTGACAATATTGATTGGCGGCAGTTCAGGGTCAAGATCAAACACATTAATCGAAGGTGCCACAAAGCCTTGTTCCATCATGATCAGTGTGTAGATAAATTCCTGGGCGCCAGCACCACCGAGGGAATGGCCCGTCATGGATTTCGTCGCTGAAATCATGGGGCCGTTATCACCAAAAACTTTGTAAATGGCGCCAGTTTCGGCAACATCACCGACAGGTGTGGATGTGGCGTGTGGATTGATATAATCAATACCGTCAATGCCGTGGGTAGCGGCTTCGGTCAGGGCGATTTGCATGGCCCGTTCTGCGCCTTCGCCGGATGGGGCGACCATGTCATAGCCATCGGATGTAGCGCCGTAACCTGTTATTTCGGCATAGATTTTCGCGCCGCGTTTCTTGGCGTGTTCATATTCTTCGAGTACAACCATGCCAGCACCGCCTGCGATGACAAAGCCGTCACGGTTAACGTCAAAGGCTCGGCTCGCAGTTTCTGGCGCGTCGTTATACTTGCTGCTCATGGCGCCCATAGCATCAAACAGAGAGGTGAGGGGCCATTCTAGCTCTTCGCCGCCGCCCGCGAACATAACGTCTTGCTTGCCCCACTGGATCTGCTCGGCAGATGCCGCGATACAGTGAAGGGACGTCGTACAGGCAGAGGTGATGGAATAATTCACGCCCTTGATTTTGAAATGGGTCGCGAGAGTCGCCGATATTGTTGACGACATAGCTTTGGGGACAGCGAACGGCCCAATACGTTTCGGGCTACCTTTTTCACGAACGATATCAGAGGCGCGAACAATCTCGATGGCCGATGGTCCGCCGGAACCCGCAATGATACCTGTGCGTGGATGTGAGATGGTCTCAGCGTCGAGACCGGAGTCGTCGATAGCTTCTTGTAGGGAAACAGCGGCCCAGCCAGCGGCTTCGCCCATGAAACGGTAAGAGCGTTTTTCTACATGTTCTTTAGGGTTTAAGGTCGGACGGCCTGAGACACAGGAACGAAAACCAAGTTCGGTCTGTCGCTCATCTTTTGTGATACCTGAACGGCCCGCTTTTAGGCTGTCCGCGACTTCTTCTTGGTTATTCCCAATACAGGAGATGATCCCTACGCCAGTGACTACAACGCGCCGCATTAGCTGTCTCCCTCTTTGGACGCTTTTTCCGCTTCTGCGCGGCTGGCATCCGTTTGAAAAAGACCAACTCTGAGGTCCTTAGCTTTATAAATCACCTCGCCGTCGGCGAGTAGAACCGCGTCGCCAATGCCAAGTGTTAGGGATCGGCGAATGACGCGCTTCATATCAATCTCATACCGGACGAGTTTAACGTCTTGGGTGACTTGGCCTGTAAATTTAAGCTCGCCTACTCCGAGCGCGCGGCCACGGCCAGGCGAGCCGCCCCAACCGAGGAAAAACCCAATGAGCTGCCACATAGCATCTAGTCCAAGACAGCCCGGCATGACGGGGTCGCCGCGAAAGTGACAGTCAAAAAACCAGAGATCTTCTTTAACATCAAGCTCGGCAATGATCTTGCCTTTGCCATATTCGCCGCCCTCATCGGAAATGTGTAAAATGCGATCTAGCATAAGCATGGGAGGCAGAGGAAGTTTGGCGTTTCCGGGACCGAATAGACTTTCCTCGCCGCTAGTAATTAGATCGTCATAATCATAGGAGGACTGTATTTTAAGCATTGGATATGCCCTTGTTATTTAAATGAAAGGACAAACTATCGGTTTGAGCAGCAAAAACAAGGGTTTTGAACGTGATCTGCTTAGGAATTTTTGATGGTATAGTTCTCCTGTAAAGGAGATGAATGCGCTGTGCTACCATCAGCAATGCAAAGCAAATCGAAATACGCATATTATAGCGCATTGCGAGGAATGCTAATCTACTTAACACCTCTAAATTTGCCAAAACCATTCGTGTCTTTCGTTTGACCGAAGCCGGACTGATTTCTGATATTAGGACTGGTTCGATTGAATTTGTAGTTTCTATCATAGTCTTTGTCAGGCGTGTCATCGCCGTCTTCAAATTTACTCATATTAGCCTTTACACCTGTTATCCCAGCTGAGACCATCCAAAAAATAATCAACAAGGCTAAAATTTCAGGAAACAGATATAGAGGTGAAGACCGAGGTCTATCTAAATAATACTCGGAGGGCTTTTTCTTGTCGTAAGTGATCGTAAAAGTACGGCCCGGTTTAAGGTGTTGATTTGGAAACTTATTCTCATAACGCCCTCCAAAACGTTGGCTTAACTTTCCACCGGCATAATAAGCAAAAGTACCGGATTTAGCGTCATTCTCTCCCAAGATTGAATCGATTGTTAGTACTTTAGCTTGGGTTGATTCTAGGGTTATTAGTTCATGAACTTGGCCCATCATGGGGACACCTTGTTTGTAAAGACCGTAACAGCCGACGATCGTACCGACTGAGAAAGCAAGAATTGCAAAAAATCGCAATAAGGGTGTTTCGGCACGGGCATTTTTACCCGGAGCCATGGGCCGGGTCAGATCTTTATAAATTCGCCATCCGCAAAACCCGGTGATCAGCATCCCAATTAAAACCATAACAATGCCGCTTGTTATCATGGCATTGCTCATTCCATATGCGCCGCCCGTCGCGGTGCGCACGACAGTACTACCGTAAATGTTTAGTCCGCCGGTGACAAGTGATACGACGCCCAAACTCCCAATCGTTACCCAGACTGCCACAAGAGCCGAGCGTGTCGCAAAACTATCCATACTCATACGATCTCCCTTAAGCCATTACTGGCAATGGATTTGAATAGCTTAATTTCCTTATTATTTTTTTAATGCCATGGAATTATTACAATGTTAAATAATGAGGGGAGTCCAATGAATAATTCGCTGTTTTTGTCTTTGGGGGCTCTAGCGAACGCGTTAGTTTTCTCAAGTTGTTCTAATCCCAGTTCAAATATTGACATGAAGACGGATGTTGAGGTTGTGAGTGGAGCTGAACCTATGAAACTAGGTGAGGTTCTTATTCCAGCTCCCAAAATGCAACCGGCCACCCTGTTGAGCGTTCCAAATAATAAAAATTGTAATCTAGTCAGGGGCGGGGCTGTCGTCGCAAATATTACGGGTTATGAAGGGGATTCACAGCGTGTACCTTTGTTTTTTGTGAAAGAACGATCCTATAGGGAAGATTCTAGGGATATGGACTCACCCGTTCATACGGCTTTTTCATTGAAGAGGGCGGACATCACGAATGTAATTGTTACGCAAACTGACAAACCCGTCAATCTTTTGCTGACTACGCATGACGCAAACCTTTGGGTTATACACAAAGCTCCAAACGTTGAGATCGCCGCCATAAATGTTATGAGCTATGAAGGCGGTGCCGTGATCGCACCGAGTGTAGATCCTTCGAGGATTAAATTTATTGTTAATAACGAAGGCACACGGCGTTGTTGGAAAAAGCCCCAACGCTATACCAATGCTAAAGAAAAATCTGCGGTCAAACCTGCGAATTATACACGAAAACCTGAGGACTATGAACGTTACCGTCAAGAAGAAAAAACTTATAATGAATGGTTGCGATGGGTGGGCCAAAAAGTTGGCCGGGTCGGACACGCCATTGACCGGGAATATCGAATTGAAGCCGCTTTGGTTGGTCCGCCTCCAGTCCAACCAGTTGCCGCAACTCCGCTAGGCGGTCAGATCATAGTCGACCACTCTCGACATGATAATGTTTTTTGGGGAAGCCAGAAAGAAGCTGAAAAGAAATTCCCTCCACCGCCAAAACGGCGCTAGAATTGAAATTTTAAAGCGGATTGGCGCCCCAGAGGACAGCTCTATGAGTCCAGCCTTTTAGGCCGCTTCCGGACTTAACTTTGCACCAGTTCTTATCATTGCATTCTTCAAGCTCTAAAAGTGCATTTGGATCAGCGACGGCGCTGATCCGGGCACTGTCTTTGGGATATTTGTGCAAAGACACCTCTTCATTGACGAGCACCATGCGCGTGCCTGATAATGAACTACTACGCACCCAGCTTTCATCGCCGTGAATATCGCGAACTTTGCGCCAAATATCCATTTCAGCAACGACCACTAGGGGAAGTCCTTTGCGCTGATATTGCCATAATATTGGGTGCCGTAGGCTGGGGCCCTGTCGTCCGTTCACCCTGCCATATTTAAGAGATACGAAACGCGGCACAGGTAACCCTGAATGGGTTCTAGAGGCGGAAACTTTGTAAATATCTTGAAGGGTTGGAACTTTTTCGACAACTACGCGTCGCTCGGATGTTTGACTCGTAGCAAGCGGCGCAATGAGGAGCGCGAAGCTTATGCCGCATAAAAGTCTAGTAAATGTTTGCAATGTTGGGCCTTGTAGTTCCAGTGTTGGCAATATTTGCGCGTTAAACTCTAAAAACATGGTAAAGGTTATGAAACTTTTACATGAATTAGTGTCATTTTTGGGCCAAAAGCTGTAAAACTATTGATAAATTTCCGGGAAAGGCGTTTCATACGTAATGCATAAAAAATCTGATAACCCTCACGTTGTGGTCACCCGTAAACTTCCAGCTGAAATTCAGGAACGCTTGGACGACCTTTTCGATAGTGTGCTTAACACGAACGATATTCCAATGTCTCAGGAAGTCCTTAAAGCAGCAGTTAGAGACTGTGATGTTTTAGTTCCAACTGTCACTGACAATATTGACGCCGATGTCATCAACGCCGCAGGACCTAAACTGCGCTTGATCGCAAACTTTGGAGCTGGGACAGATCATATTGATGTGGCGGCGGCGCACGCCAAAGGGATCGTCGTCACCAATACGCCGGGCGTCCTAACTGAAGACACGGCGGATCTAACAATGGCGCTTATTCTCGCTGTCCCCCGCCGTTTGGTAGAAGGGGACCGCCTGACCCGCGCGGGCGGATTTAAAGGCTGGGCACCGACGGCGCTTCTGGGGCACAGAGTGCGCGGTAAAAAGCTTGGTATTGTGGGCATGGGACGTATTGGCCAAGCCGTTGCGCGCCGCGCTTCAGCTTTTGGACTATCTGTCCATTACCATAACCGTAGAGCGGTTTCAGAACCTATCGAAAAGGAATTGGGGGCAACCTATTGGCCAAATTTGGATGATATGCTGTCCCAAGTTGATATTGTCTCGATTAATTGTCCCAAGACCCCATCGACTTATCATATGATCAACGCTGAACGTCTCGCAAAAATGTCCCCAAATAGCTATATCGTCAATACATCGAGAGGCGACGTGATCGATGAGAGCGCTTTGGCAAAGGCTCTTGCCGAAGGTCGTATTGGCGGCGCAGGCCTTGATGTTTATGAGCATGAGCCTAAAGTTCATTTGGGCTTGATGGGGCTGCAAAATGTAATTCTGGCACCCCATATCGGATCCTCAACATATGAATCTCGTCGTGAAATGGGCGAGAAAGTCCTGATTAATATCAGGGCCTGGATGGATCATCACAAAGTGCCGGACCGGGTCTTGCCGCCTGGATCGACTTATTCCAAAGCGTCATAAAAGGGCTCAGAAAATGAACTTTAAATCATCGCTACTATTAGCAGCTATAAGCGCCGTCATTTTGGGGTGCGCGCCTCAAGCCGCGGAATCTGCTCAAACTGATAAGTCTGCTGCCGTCGAAAAGCCCGTAGAGACGAAACCAGCCGAGCCCGCATACAAACTGGATCGCACAGAGCTTGGAAATGGCCTTTATATGTTGGTGGGAAGCGGCGGAAATATCGGTTTATCGACCGGAAGCGATGGCGCTTTTGTCATTGATGATCAGTATGCCAAGTTTTCTAAGCCCGTTCTAGTTGAAATCAATAGTCTTTCCGAAGGGCCAATTCGATTTGTGGTCAACACTCATTATCACGGCGATCACACAGGCGGTAATGAAGCTATGAACGAGACAGGCGCTTTGATCATAGCCCATGATAATGTACGTGCCCGAATGGGCGTCACGACTGAAAATCTACTTTGGGGCCGTGCGACGGAGCCAACGGACCCAAAAACTTGGCCTACCGTGACGTTTTCCCAAACTATGACGTTTCATTTTAACGACCAAACCATTGACATTATTCATACACCGACGGCGCACACAGATGGTGATGCGATCATTTATTTCCGTGAAGCTGATGTCCTGCATATGGGTGACAACTTTTTCAACGGTATGTTCCCCTATATTGATGTGGATGCCAAGGGATCGCTGGCTGGGATGATAAAGGCGCTGGATACGGGCCTAATGCTCGCTGGCGAGAATACAAAAATTATTCCAGGACACGGCCCGCTAAGTTCAAAAGCTGATATGCAGCTGACACGGGACACGCTCGCGACAATTCAAAGCCGCGTTAAATCTCGAATTGACACAGGTGAAAACTTGCAAACAATCATAGACGCTAAGATTTTGCATGATTATGAACATTTATCTAGTTTCATTGATGTGGAAAGTATGTTAAAAATAACGTACCGGTCATTGACGGGACATCTTGAATAATTCAAAGATGTATCGAATTTGACGGGGCGCGCGAAAAGTCCGGCATAGTTCCCCCAATTGGCTAAATCGGACTTTTTCGCACGACAACCTCTCCCAGCTCTTGCTGGGGGAGGATTGTTATTTTCGGACTTATGTATCAAACGCACCAAGTCGAGATAAAAATATGACTCCACAACCACAAGGAGTCATGGCATTACGTGACTATGGTAAAAAACAACAAACCAAGTGTGTTCATGGGGATAGAGTGGAAACTCTCGCTAGCAAACATGGCTTGGGCTGCTTGGCTTTTCGGCGGCAGCTTTGCTTTAGCGTGGGCTGCTAAGGTGGCGGGCATTTTTAGCGCATACGCACCGTTCTCATATGTAGCAATGTTTTTTACTGCAATGGGCGCAATAACCTTGGGTCGAGCCGTTTGGGCGCTTTCCAGTGGGAAGCTGGAACGAGCTAGGTACAATAGAAGATTGTTCACTAAGTCGGGAGAAATTGATCCTATTGCGATGACATTTGAAAGGAAGAGGATTCATTTAAACGATTTTATTCTACCTTCAAACCCAACGCTGAAAGGGAAGTCCTTTACAGATTGCGAAATTATTGGGCCTGCTAATATTTACCTACTCGGTGATAATGTTATTAGCGAACCACAGCCGCCAGATTCTGACGGAGTGATAGTTTCAGATAGCTTCAACCCTTTAAATGCATATGTTTTCAAAGATTGTAGCTTTAAAAGATGCTCTTTTCAGCGTTGTACTTTTTATATGACTTCTGAACACTTTATGCGCTCTCTGCAAAT
>JABABK010000027.1 GCA_014238285.1 Hellea sp. | reverse complement strand
TATGTCGATTGCGGCCGTTGATTCTAATGGAACCCGCGCAAGCTTCTCGCAATATACCAATCAAGTTGAGCTTGCAGCCCCAGGTGTTGGTGTAAATTCAACGCTTCCAAATGATCAATATGCCGCTTGGTCTGGGACATCCATGGCAACGCCGCATGTTTCAGGTGTTGCTGCGCTGGTATGGAGCCATTACACGCAATGTTCTAATGCTCAAATCCGTAATGCCCTAAATGCAACGGCTGAGGATAAAGGAGCTGCGGGCCGGGATGATTTTTATGGCCATGGCATTGTTAAAGCCAAAGACGCGTTTGATGCACTCGCAAATGGATGTGATCTAGGAGGCCCAGTAAACCCTATAGATCTTACAGTTTCTACGCGTCAGACGAAGCGTAAAAATATTGCCACATTAAATTGGAGCGGGGCGACCACGAATCGTGTCGATGTCTATGTTAACGGTGCTTATAGTCGCAGAACTCGAAATGATGGTACTTGGACCCATCGTACAAATAAGAATGGTCTTGTTACTTATGCTTATAAAATTTGTGAACAGAATAGCGCTACAGTCTGCTCAGACGAAGTGACGGTTACATTTAACTAGTCACAGTGAATAATATTGATTTGAAGGGCCTTTTGGGGGCCCTTTTTTGTAACTGCTATCCGCCCTATATTGCGAAGAATTAAAGTGCTTATTTGCCGGAAACCTTTTAATATAAGTCTATAGGCTTGGGAGTTGTCATGCGCGGTTTGTTGATTATTGTTTTGGTTTTATTGAGCGTGTCGGCTTTGGCGTTAGGCCAAGACGCCATAGAAACGTTGGATCAACAGGAACAGGAATTACCGTCTATTCCGCATGTTCAGGGGCCTATTACGGTCATCCGGCCAGCGGCCTTGGTTTTTGCGGGGTTTGATCAAGACGGCGATTATGTTGTTAGTCAATCTGAGGCCAAGGTGGGCGTTCAAGATACTTTTTCACGGGCGGATAAGGACAATAATGGCCGTGTATCCTTATTTGAACTTGAAGACTGGCGGGTTGCTGCTCTTGGCTCCTTAGATGCTCTGCCCGGAAACCTAAGTTTTGATATTGATTATGACAACCAGGTTTCAAGACCCGAATTTGAGGCAGCGCTGATGAAGCTGTTTAAGCGCCATGATACGGATGATAGTGAGACCTTAAAACATGCAGAGTTAATGCAAGTCTTAGAAGTTCCCCGCCGTAAGGACCCGACAAAGGAAAAACTATCTGATCGAGAATGCGCGGAACAAATCCAGCGTAATCGCAGCAGATTTTAGATTAATTTAGCTTTAAGACACATTAATAAAGTTTTAAATTTCGCTTTGCTTATCACAGTTTTGTGATAAGGTTTCTAAGAGACGAGATAAATACCGCAACATAGAAGTGTGGGTTAACAGCAGTTTTCTATTGTTGAAAGCTGGGGAATTTTTTTTGCAATTTCAATGTGTCTCGCATTGATTTTAAGCTTCAAAAGGGAGAAAAAATTGAAGTATTTTAAAACCTGTTTACTACTATCCGCTGTGACTGCTATGGCCAGTGCGCCAGCTTTCGCGCAAGATGCGAATTTTAACGCATCCGAAAATCAATATATTATGAAGGGGGACACTCAACGTTTCCTGATTAAATATAAGGATAATGCAAGAGACGCTATGGAGCGCGGTTTGGCGCGCATGAATGCTGATGTTCATAAAGTATTAGACCGTCACAATGTTGTTTCTGTTTATTTGACTAAAGAGGCCGCAGCCCGCCTAAAAGGCAATCCAAATGTTCTATTGATGGAACCTGAACCTCGCCGTTTTCTGATGGCTGAAGAAGTGCCTTATGGTATTGATATGGTACAAGCGCCGATGGTTTCCGGCGCAGCTGCTGGAAGTCAGACAGTCTGTGTCATGGATACTGGCTATGATATTTCTCATATTGACAATCAGGCTCTACGCGTAACCGGAAGTGATTTCGGCGCTGCTACAGGCGATTGGGATTTTGACGGTCACGGTCACGGGACGCACGTCGCGGGTACGATTGCAGCCATTGGCGGCAATGACGAAGGCGTTGTTGGTGTCATTCCAGGCGACAATTTGAATTTGCACATCGTCAAAGTCTTTGACAATGGCGGCGGCTGGTACGGTGGTGCCGATCTTATCGATGCTTTGGACTTTTGTGTCGATGCTGGCTCGAATGTTGTCAGTATGAGCCTTGGCGGCGGCGCACCAAGTGATATAGAAGAAGCAGCGTTTGATGCAGCATTTGCTGGTGGCGCGATCAATATTGCTGCGGCTGGTAACCACGGCACGAGTGATTATTTATATCCTGCGTCTTACGATAGTGTGGTATCTATCGCAGCGGTAGACTCTTCTGAAGTTAAGGCTGGATTCTCAGCATTTAATGATCAAGTTGAGCTGGCAGCTCCTGGTGTAGGTGTCCTATCGACTCTACCAGGTAATACGTATGCCGCATGGTCCGGGACGTCTATGGCAACCCCTCATGTTTCTGGCGTAGCTGCGTTAGTCTGGAGTCATTATCCAGGTTGTACGGCTGAAGAGATTAGGTTTGCACTATCAAATTCTGCTAAGGATAAAGGTGATGCGGGCTATGACAATAGTTACGGTTACGGTATTGCTCAGGCTAGCGATGCATTCGATCTGTTAGCAGATGGATGTGATACGGGTACACCACCACCACCTCCTCCTCCGCCTGCTCCTGTAGAAATGGAAAAAGGCGTGCCTATTCCTGATCTTGGTGGCGAAACAGGTAACCAGCAATTCTTCACATTAGAAGTGCCAGCAGGCGCATCTGATCTGATCTTTACATTAACTGAAGGTGACGGAACCGGAGATGGCGATCTATATGTTAAGTATGGTTCTGCTCCAACTACGTCAGATTATGATTGTCGTTCATGGAATGTCGGCAATGATGAAGAATGTACCTATGCCAATCCTCCGGCAGCCGGTACTTACCATGTGTTGCTAAACGCTTATAGCACCTATACGGGTGCGACACTTCTGGGTGACTATACGGGCGGTGATGCGCCTAATGAGCCACCTGTTGCTGCGTTGGACTACTCATGTGTCAATCTAACGTGTACATTTGATGCCAGCGATTCTTACGATAGCGATGGTGAAATCGTCCGTTATTTCTGGAAAATGGAGCCGGGAGTACCGAGCATGCGTGGCTCAGTTGTAACGCATACATTCACTGCACCTGGCGATTATCGCATCCTTCTTAGTATGAAAGATGATGACGGAGCTAAATCGAGACTGAGACCTACAGTGACTGTTCAGTCAGATGTCGTTTCACGCCCGACAGGTGCGCCGAACTAAATTTCAAAATTGAAATTGTAGAGTTAGAAAGAGGGCCTTGGCCCTCTTTTTTTGTCTTCTAAAAGCTGACGCAAAGCTGACAGCTCAGGTCAGTTTCCTGTCAGCGACATACCTTAGAGAGAAGAGGATCGAGGAATTTAATAATATAACCCAACCCCTTTCTCGATGAAAAATTGGAGGACAGTCTACATGACTTCATTGAAAAGAACATTATTGCTCTCAACCATTGCTATGGGCATGAGCACAATTGCAACTGCGCAAACATCATCAGACTCAGAACGCTACGTTATTCAGTATAAAGACAATGCCCGGGTGAATTTTTCAACCCAAATTGCCAGTGCTAAAGGCGAGATTAAAACAGTAATTCCAAGACAAAATGTTGTCGCGGCGGTTCTGCCAAAGGCAGAAGCCAAAAAACTTAAAGGTGATCCGAATATTCTATCCATAGAAATCGACCCAAAACGTTATTTGATGGCCGAAGAAACGCCTTATGGCATTACAATGGTTCAAGCTCAGCAGTTGAGCGATGCTGGAACAGGTAATCAAACTGTGTGTATCACAGATACTGGTTTTGACCGGTCTCACATTGATCTTCAGGCCGTTCGCGTAACAGGTAATGACGGTTACGGTGGTAATGATTCGGGCAATTGGTATAATGATGGCGATGGGCACGGCTCTCATGTAGCCGGTACTATCGCAGCGCTTGGCGGAAATAACGAAGGTGTTGTTGGCGTAAACCCTGGCAATAAACTCAACCTGCATATCGTCAAAGTTTTCGACGATAATGGTAACTGGGCCTATGGTTCAGATATGGCTAAAGCAGTTGAGCAGTGTACTGACGCTGGTTCCAATATCATTAGTATGAGCCTAGGCGGCGGCGGATCAAGCGCAGCTGAAGAAGCAGCCTTTGATAGAGCTCGTGACGCTGGTGTATTAAATATTGCTGCCGCTGGTAATGATGGCAATAGCTCGAAAAGCTACCCTGCTTCATATGATAGCGTAGTATCTGTAGCTGCTGTCGATTCTTCTGGAACAGTTGCCGATTTCTCCCAGTATAACAACCAAGTCGAAATCGCGGCTCCGGGTGTCGCTGTAAAGTCTACCATTCCCGGCAATAAATACGCCACATGGTCCGGAACGTCCATGGCAACGCCTCATGTGGCTGGTGTAGCCGCGCTTGTGTGGAGTCACTATCCAGATTGTTCGGGCGAAGAAATCCGCGCGGCTTTAAACGCTACGGCCCTTGATAAGGGCGCTGCCGGACGTGACACAAAATATGGTTATGGCATCGTTCAGGCAAAAGCGGCTTTTGACTCTTTGGTCGATGGATGCGAAGGGACAACCCCACCACCGCCACCACCGCCACCGCCACCGCCTTCAGATAATGTTCTGGAGAACGGTGTTGCCAAGACAGGTATAGCAGGCGCCGTCGATGAGAAAATCTACTACACGATGGAAGTTCCGGCTGGCGCTACGAACTTAGAGTTTAAGATGTCTGGCGGTACAGGCGATGCTGATCTTTATGTGCGATTTGGATCAAAACCGACCCAAACCACCTTTGATTGTAGTCCTTATTTAACTGGTAATGAAGAAACCTGCACTTTTGCTGCGCCTGAGATAGGAACCTATCATGTGATGCTTGACGGATATGAGTCATTTGCCAACGTAACTTTGGAAGGCACATTTGATGATGGTTCTGGCGGTGGTGCTAACGAAGCACCTGTCGCTCGCTGGTGGGTGAAATGTGATGGTCTGACTTGCCGTTTTGTCGGTGCGAATAGCTCGGATTCTGATGGAGAGATCGTCAGCTATTACTGGTGGATGGAGCCTGGTGTGGCTTTCAAAAGTGATGCATCCATGACACATACATTCTCGGCTCCTGGCGTTTATCGTCCTTTCCTGACCGTAAAGGATGACGATGGTGCTAAGCACAGAAAGAGACGTAAAATCACTGTTTCTGAAACTGGTACGATGGAATTCTTCGTCGAATAGGCAGAATACGCATAGAACTCCATAATGAGTTTAGTGATGAGGAGAGAGGCTTTTGCCTCTCTTTTTTTGTCTCAAAATATAAGGTAGTGAAAACTACTTGACAAATGGGCGTGGAGTTTATATTGAACGCTCATTCAAAATACAAAATAAATTAAGCATAGTCATTTGGAGGATATATGAACATGTCTAAAATTGGGGAAAAAGTAATGGTTAAACGATTATTATTAAGTGTTGCAGCGCTTGTTATGACAGCCGCACCTGCGTTCGCGCAAACGTCTACACTAGAGAATAATGTACCTGTCAACGTTGCAGAAAGCTGGTGGGATGAAGCCCTTTTCAAAATTGATGTCCCGGCAGGGGCGACAAATCTTGTCATTTCAGTGGCAGGCGGAAATGGTGATGCGGATCTCTATGTCAAACACGGTGAGGATCCTGGATGGTTTGACTATGATTGTCGCCCATATCTGGAAGGAAATGACGAGACTTGTTATTTTGCCAATCCAGAAACCGGCTTTTACTATATCTCTGTTTACGCTTCTGAGACTTTTAGCGGCGCGACATTAACAGGCAGCTATAGCGTAACACCGCCACCGCCTACCGTAACGGTTTCGAATACCGCGGCAGCTGGTGACAGTATTACCCGTGCTTTTGCGGCGGATTGCTCCGGCAATGTCTTGCTTTGGGAATTGGCTTGCTTGCTAGGTGGCGATCAACCTGAACATTCATGGTTCGATGGATCATCTGATTTAGTCTTTAGTGTTCATGATCGTTATAAGTCTCTGGATAGTTCGATTACCGCTCATAACGGTGCGACTACTGGTGCTGAGATGTTTAACGGCGGCGACAATGGGTCAGAGCCAAATTTTGCTGAGCAAGCGGCTGCAATCGTAGCCCGGTCTCCTGTTCCTGATCATGTTGAAGTCGTTTTAGGCGGCAATGACATTTGTAGCCGTAATTGCACGGACGCCTCAGTTTGTGATGATCCGCTCTATTCTGAAAGTGAATGGCGCGGCGCGGTTCAGGCCGGTCTTGATACGCTTATGACAGGACTGCCTCAGGGCGGCACGGTTTACCTAGGTAGTGTTGCAAAGGTTCAGAACCTTCGTGATGCGGGCATCGGGAAACAGCAAAACGATTCAGGTGTGAATTGTAAGTCATTATGGTCCACATTTGACGTTTGTCAGATTGTGACTAAAGGCGGCAAATATAACGGCGAAGGCAAGAATAAGCGCCATAATGCTGTTGCCGCAGCTCAGCAGCTTTATAATGAAGTTCTGCGCGATGAAGCCGCTGCTTATAATAGCAATGCTAATGGGAAAAACCCAAATGGTATCGAAGTTGTCGCTGAATATGTCGATCAAAATAATGATGGCATGGCGAACTTTGACTTTACCAAAAATAATATCAATGGCGGAGATTGCTTCCACCCGAACGTCGCAACTCAAACGACCATTGCTGATTTTATGTGGGCATCAAACCCAGACCAGTAATTCCATATATTGGGGGAATGGTAAGGGCGGCCCTTGGGCCGCTTTTGTTTTATGTAAAATAGAGATATAAAATCTTATGACAAAAATTTGGTTGAGTTTAATTTGCGCAATTATGTTAGCGGCTTGTGAGCCAAAAGGGTCTGTCCAAAACACATCCCCGGAAATATCGCAGAGTGTATCTAATGCAAAACTTAAAACCTCAGAAACATTGGTTGGCCGGGTCAATGGCCGCGAAATCACCCTAGCACAGCTTGATGAACCGCTACGGGTCGCTTTGTTTGATACAAAGTGGCAGACTTACCAACTTCGTAAAGACCAGCTTAAAAATTTAGTCAAAACCCTTCAGCAAGAACATAATGCATCGGGTAGCTCTGACCCTTTTTCAGCAGAGTTATTTTTGGAGCCGCCATTTCCGCCGCGCCTTGTTTTGCCAGTCGATCAACGTCCTATTAAAGGGGACTCTAAAGCCCCTGTGCGCCTCAGCGTGTTTTGTAGCTATCAGTCGAGCCATTGCGTGCGCTTACAGCCGGCCTTAGAGAAAATTGAAAATCATTATGGGCAGGCGGTTAGTTTTTCATATTATGATTTTCCGCAAGGGTTTCACCGTTATGCACGCGGGGCCGCCAATGCTGTGCGTTGTGCTGCAGATCAGCAAAGCGAGTCAGATGTTAAGTGGGACTTCCAAAGCTCTATTTATGGGGCATCTGATGATCTTAAGGTCAAACGATTTACTTTGATCGGCGAGCAATTAGGTCTTGATCAAGCCGCTTTTAAAACCTGCTTGTCCCAAAAAAAATTTGCAGATGCCATTGATCAAGATGTCGACCTGAGTAAGTCGCTCGGATTTAACAGCGTCCCGATCGTATTGATTAATGGCCTCTATGTTAAAGGGACGCAGTCATTCTCGGCCTATAAATATTACATCGATGGTGAGCTCGCGCGCCTAAATGTTAAACGCTCCAAAGCTCTAGAACTGAAAAAATCCAAACTGCCTCTGCGCTTGCAAGGCACGTTCGTGCAAGACGTCGCTGAAGAATCCAGAGCGATAGTAAAACTCATAGATACAGGTCATGTCCAAACTTATTATCAAGGTGACTCCGTGCTGGAGCAGGTGATTCTGGTTGAGGTTCTTAAAGACCGCGTAATTATCGATAATGACGGCAAGCCAGAATATATATTGATGCAACAAAGCCTCGGAGAAGCGGGTTCAGATAAAACTAGTAGCAATGATGCGAGCGATTCAAATAGCTTGCGACAAAATCATCCTGATCGTATCCGCCCGGCGCCTGAAGACCGAGTTCTGCGAGATAAAAGCAAGATCGTTCTATTGCGGTCTTGGCTTAATAATCAATTAGCCCAGCAAGCAACCTTGGCTGAGCATTTTAAGCCCGGCGAGCATAAGGCCAGCGGGTTTAACCTTATGAAGCTTGAGGATGTTGACGATAATGAGTTTTACGAAACGCTAGGCCTGAAATCCGGTGATGTGATTATGCAGGTCAATGATGAGTGGCTGCATTCAGGCCAAAATCCCTTATGGAACGCCTTAGGGCTTACGGATAGTATTGCTGTTACTGTCATGCGGAGCGGTCGCCCTGTGCGATATTATTACCGGGTCAAAGAATAACTATCTCTCTTTATGGGCCAAATAAATCGCCTTGACCTGATATTTTTGACGGCACGCGAAACAGGCTATGATCAAGGGGTACGCGGCCTCGGCTTAAAGATATAATGCCCGTGCGCTCCTGTGACTTTCGATATCGAAAGCTAATGAGTTTGGAAAAAGTACCTTTAAGCTCGCTGCCCTCTCCTTGTATGTTTCTGGACCAGGCTGGGTCGTAATTCTTACCCCCATTCATTTCTCTTATATGGCGCATGATACGGGCGGCGCGGTTGGGGGCAAACACTTCTAACCACTCCTGAAACAGAGGCGCTATTTCCATGGGAAGACGCAGGATCGTGTAGGCGGAGAACGAGGCGCCGAGATCGACCGCCCGTTCCATGATCGATTCCAGCTCTGTATCATTGAGACCCGGTATCATGGGGCCGAGCATAATACCTGTGGGAATACCGTTATCGGCGAGCTGCTTTAATGCCTCAAAGCGCTTTTCAGGGGTTGGCGCGCGCGGTTCCATGGCGCGGGCCAGCCTGCGGTCTTGCGTGGTGATGGAAAGCATACAGCGGGTCAGGTTTTTTTTGGCCATGGGGGCGAGTATCTCGAGATCTCGGGTGATCAAATTGGATTTGGTCAAAACAGACACGGGATGATTGAAATCCGATAAAACTTGTAGGATATCGTGCATGATCCTGTAAATTCGCTCTATGGGTTGATAGGCATCAGTATTTGTGCCGATAGCCATGGTGCGAACTTTATAGCGCGGATGCGCCATCTCTTCCGCGAGTAGTTTCGCGGCGTGGGGTTTGGCAAATAATTTGGTTTCAAAATCCAGTCCCGGAGAATAGCCTAAATAGGCATGATTGGGCCGGGCGAAACAATAGATACAGCCATGTTCACAGCCCCGATACATATTGATGGACCTGTCCATATTGACATAGGGCGATTTGATATAGTTTATGATTTTACGGGTCGTATCAAAACGCACTTCGGTTTTTGTGCCTTTTTGAAAGTCATCGCTTAAAGATTCCCAGCCATCATCATGGCGCTCGCGGATCAGGCTTTCATAGCGCGGCGTAACATTCGTCCGCGCCCCCCGTCCTTTTTCAGTGAGTCCCTTTTCGATGGCCCCTTTAACAGGCTTGAAGGATGATAAATGAGGTTTTGCCATAATAGGAATGTAATCATAACTCATAGAACAAATCAAGAACTATATTTCGACGGTGTTCATATTAAACCTTGCGTGATGCAGATCACGGCGGCATGGTAAGTTTTGTGCGAGTATCTGACCAAATTGGGGAGAGTCAGACATGCATTGGGGTAGATTTTTAGTATCGATATTAGCAAGTTGGTTCTTGCTTGGCCAGTTTGCGATGGCCGGGGAAATCCGCACATCTCAAATTACGCCTAGCACGAACTTATCTGCAGATAGAGGAACATCGCTCTCTCAAATAAATGATGGAATTGTAGACCCACAAAAATACAATAAAAATATTCAGTATGCCAACAAGAAAGGCTTCATAAGTGACGTCCAGCAAGGCGTGATTACACTTAAATTTGATAAATTATATGATGTTACAGGATTTCGTCTTTGGAATGACGTTGTTGTATATGGTGAAGGTGTCAAAACTTTCAAATTGAAGTTTTATGGAAAAAGTGGTCAAAAGTTAGTCGTACTTGATCAGATGTTAGCCGCACGCGCTCAACTTGATGTACAGGAATTCGATTTTCCTCATAAAATTGAGGGAGTCGCCAAAGTGGACTTAATTGTTACGAGTGTTTTTAAGGCTTATGGGAATTTTATCGAAATTCGCGAAGTAGAATTCGTTGGCGAACCTTCGATTGTTTCCCCCTCCATAAATTGGCTCATACCTGCCATTGGAGCGGCGGGTCTTTTGGCGGCGAGCTTATTGCTTCGGAATGTTATGGGCGGAAAAAACACACCGGCAGGTTCTCCTGAAAACTTGAGAGTCCGTCCTAGGCCGCGCAAACCCAATGACGAGCACGTTGTTTTCGCGCAAAGCGCCTTTCCTATGTCTGCAATCACGCCAGGGCCGCCGCCAGTGGCGCCTCTGGGACATACGATGCCATCAGGTCTTCAGACACTGACGGGGCAATATGCGGCTCTACGCCCAGCATACAAGGCCACAGGACGTATTGGATTTGCTCAAGAAGGCGTGCCTACTAATGATGATGTTTCGCTCGGGACTGGGTTTTTAATCACGCCGCGCCATGTCATGACCAATCAGCATGTCTGGGAAACTTACAAGCAATATTTGCACGGGGATGAGTGCGGCGGGATTGAGTTTATCGCAGAGCGTGACCGGGATCATTCGGATTACTATGAATTTGACGGTCAGCCCCCGCTTGTCTTACCTGAACTCGACATCGCGATTTTCAGGCTCACGCGCGGCGTCACAGACCGCACACCTATTGATCGCGTCGCCGTGCCGGCAAGTGACCTTGATACGCGCGACGTGGTTTTGGTTGGCTATCCTTGTCCGTTTGAAGTGGATGAGGTTACTCTATCCGCCGTAGAGCCGGATCCAATATTTGCGGTCAAGCGGCTGTCCCAAGGCCAAGTATTTCGCCACTCAACCGATACGGATGCGCCCTTTGGCATTATGTTCAAAGTCGATGCTCTGATCAATTCCGGCGAGAGCTTGCAGGCGGTTTGTCACAACGCCTCCACCTTGCCGGGCCATTCAGGATCGCCGGTTCTTTGCGCCCGCACGGGCGAGCTTTTAGGGGTTCACTTTGCAGGCTCGCGGTCATTATTTGGTGAAGAAGCCGCCAATCTGGCCATGGCCATAGAATTCGTCGCGTCAGCCGAGGCGGCCAATAAAGGAAAGTTCGCGTGATCCCGGTCACGTCAGAGGGGTTTAAAATTTGTTAGAAAACAGCGAGACCAACGGCAACAAATTGGGAGAGAGACCATGCCTAAAATCACACGCGGAGAGATAACCGCCAATCAAAACTATTTGAGAAAATGGGACCACTATCAGCTTGATTGGATGAATAGCAAAGAATTCCAAAGCGGATCGAAAAAGCCGCTTCTGCTACCGATCAATGTCGATATTAAAGGCGGTAATGTTCATAGGACGCGTATTAAAGTTCCTCAATTAGAGACGATTGTAAATGCCGCTACGCAGCTAACGGGTATGGCTGGTGTTTCTGATGCCGTTCAAAGCTATATTGACTTTTTCGGAGATCATGACCGCAATCAAAGTGGTACGCCGCCAACACCGCTTGATTTTGCGATCAACTGTCCGGTTGTGCATGTTTTTCATCTTCCTAGGGAAAATTGGACATTCACAGATCACACACAATATTCAGTCGATAATGTCCCTGCTTTATGCGGGTCGAAAGAAGGTCCGAATGATTTGTTTGAAATCTTGGGCACTAGCCCGGATGGTCACAGCCTATTTGTGATGAACCATAACTGGGCGCCGGATAATGCATTTGTCCAGCGCTTGGTTGCGGCAACCACAAAAGAAGAAGCGTCCACCGCCGTACTCCCTGAAATTGGTAAATTTCGGATGAAATATAATTTGCACGTTTCCATTACCCAGACGACGCAGGGCGAACAGATGTGCACGGATATCATTATTGATCCGGGTTCAAATAGTGACGGTACTCGAGGAGGGAATTAATACTAGTTATTGACTGGCTCTTCTTATTTGAGCCAGTTCACTTAATTCTTCTGTTAAGTCGTCTGGAGAAATATTTTCGGTGGCAAATTTTAAAACTTTTGCAAGTGTAAATTCTAAATCAGGAGCAAATTTCCAATTTGGACACTCGGTAAGAAAAAAATACGAATGAGAAACATAATCATGTTTCCAATCATAATTGCTATCATCAAACTGGGACAATTTAAATAACTTGTTTAAATACGTTTTTTGCTCGAAAAGATTGCATTGCTTTTCCTTCTGAACCAAAATTCGTTGTAAGCGTAATTGACCACCGATATAACGATATTTGAATTCATTATTATTTGGCGCTAAGGTTCGTAATTCGGAAAGTATCTTTATTTGCTCATTGCGTCTGTTCCGTGCCTCCGAAAACTTGCGAGTTTTTACTAGAGTATTTGACCAGCCAGCCAAGCTATTTGCTAGCTCAAATTTAATATTTTGGGCATTTGGGGTGTGCTTTAGAGATAAATGAAAATACTCAACTGATTTAGTGTAATGTTGAGTTGCTTTCTCAAAATCTTCCAGCTTTTTATATAAAAGGCCTAAATTTCCATTTCCCCAAGCTGCTTCGTTTAACCAACGTGAATGGCTTTGGTCGAAATTGTATAGAATTTGTCCGAATTTGTTGTAGTTTTTCCAATACTCAAGAGATTTTAAATAATTTTTTTTAATATGATAAAGTTCCCCCATCCAATATTCACTTTGGGCATGAGTATATATTGTTTCTGGATCATCAGGATTACGCTGATAGATTTCTTCAGTTGCGTCATAAGCAGCTTGCAATTCCGCGAGCGATTTATCATTTAGGCCTTGCTTCAAGTAAACTTGTCCCAATAAATGCCGTGCTTCGGATCTTCTTGCCAACCTATCATCATCCATATCGGAGAGTGGAATATCTTCGTAATAATCGGCAACTTTGTCACCAACACCGTTTAAAATGGGAAGTTTACCAACTGCATCGAGCTCTGATTTTAAATCGCCTAGCATATATTCTACTAGTTCTTCCGCCTCGTTCCGGCTGACTTCGGCTTTGGCTTGGCTGACCTGCGCGTCATCTCTTGCATCGACAGCGTTCCAAGCAAGTCCGCCCATGACAATGGCAAGCGCTGTACTTGCCGCTGTAATCATCTGCGCCCGTATCCGCCGCCGTTTCTGATCCCGCTGAACCAGCCTATCAAGCCCCACCCCTAACATCGAGGCAGCAAGCTGTGTCGTGCCGAATTTAAATCCTTCGCGGCCGCTAATGTCGGCAGCCAGAGGTTCACGGCCATCATCCAGTAGGGCTGGCGGGAAGGCGGTATCGGGAGCGCCGTCGACGATTACTGTTAGAATGGCATTTTCGCCGTGGAGTGACCGGAACAACCGAATTTCTTCATTGACCCAGTGGGAAGCTTTAGCAGCGGGTGAGCATAGGACAATCAAATAGCGTGATGTTTCAACCGCGTCGCGGATTTTTTCAGACAATGAATGGTGGGCCGTTAGCTCGGTCACATCCCTGAAAATAGGGGTGAGTCGCGCGCGCTTTTCCGTGTCCATACCTCTTGGCAGAGGATAAGTTTCAAGCGCATTATGCAGCTTCCTTGCTTGCGCTTCATCAGCATGAGCATAGGATATAAATGCCGCGTATTTGTGTTTGCCCTTGATAGTCGTTCCCCAATAAGTTTGATTATAAGTGGAAAAAAGCCATGAGCGCAAGTATTACGTCTGCAACTTTAATCTTCAGATTTATATAATTCTTGTCAGCGTGAGATATCTCACGCGTATTGACTGTCGATTTGAATTATAGAGGTTGAACGATTTGCTCTAAGTGATGAGCTAATCTGGGCGCACATTGAGACCGAGCAAAAGCCTCGGGAATTGGACTCATTTACAAAGCAGTTATTGGCACGACTTTCGTGCTTATTGACGCGTGCGGCCTTAACCGTGCCCGCAGCCAATTGTGCGGTTACATCAAAATTCTAATTAGCAGGGGGACGCTTAAACAGGAGGCAAAAATGCCTATTAAAGTTCTTATAGTCTTAGACGGTTCCTATAGATTTGCAGATGATCAGGGATCAACACCTGATTTCACTTATACCGAACTCGTCAATACTTTGGCTGGTGAGGGTATGGACGTCACGCGAGCCCATCGCCGAGAGCCAACAGTTTCGTCTCCCGCGGAACCCGGCGTTTTGCATGAGTTTGATTTCGCCGATCATAATCTGCTTCAATATGACGTAATCTGGCTTTTCGGTAAAGACGGTAGAAATGGCGGACCCACCTCGACGGCCGATAGCCTACCGGCAATTCCCGACGAACAAATTCTAGCCATTACAGAATTTATGGATGCTGGCGGCGGGGTGTTTGCAACCGGTGATCATGATAGTATTGGGACATCCATGTGTGGACACTTGCCGCGTATTCGGGCGATGAGAGCGTGGTTTGGTCCAAATGACGATATTTCGCCTATGCCGGATAATTTTCCGCGAAATTATCATCAAATTGGTACTGGCCGCGCCGATACAGTGCAGCGAAACCCTCTTGGCAATTATCCCGCTAACGGAATTTATTTCGAGAACCAGTCAGATAAAATTCCACAGCCATTAACAATAGTGCCGCCAACTCATGCGATTTTGCGGCATGATGATGAAGACATCGATGTGTTCCCGGATCATATGCATGAGGGGCAAACATTGGGTGAGGTTGAGCTTGACGCAGTTAATTATGACTACGATCAAAATATCGTTGGCTCTCCCAATGATGAGTTTCCAGCTCTAGAAGGCGTAGTCGAAAAGCCTCAAATAATTGCGACGGGCCAATCTTTAGGTTATGCTCAATATTACGGCTGGTCCGAGAGTTCTCTTGATACGACAATAGCTGATCCGAAAACAGTTAATACATTTAGTGTCTATGACGGTCGTAAGGTCGGTATTGGCAGAATAATTACCGGCGCAACATTTCATCACTACATCGATATAAACCTCACCGGAGATACGCGGATTGACACGGATGAAAAAAAAGACCGGACGGGGCCGTCAGCGGAAAAAGGTCATGGGTTTAACGATGATCCGGCTGTGTTTGAAAAAATCAAGGCCGTTTATATCAATATAACAAACTGGCTAGCACGACCAAGACCCCGTCTTGAAGTTATTTTGGAGCGCAGCACATTTAGTCAGGATGAAGTTAGCGGAAATCCAAATTTTAATGGTGCTGTGTTGGTGACTGTTAGCGGTCTTAAGCCTAATCAATTTCCCGGTGGCGGTGTTTCAGGCGGGCTTTCTGCTGCGCAGCTTGCATCCCGAGCTCCCGTTTTCAATGATGTTACGGGCGTAAATATTGCAGTTAATTCTGTGGATACGGATGACCCAGGATATCCAGACCGCGTACAGCGTATTACCTTCACCTATAACGTGACAATAGATTCCGAGGATGCGTTTGGATTTGACGGGAATAATATTGATATTCCGGTAACGGGAACATTGATTTCAGATGCTGTTGCCGGGCCTTTAACGGATACAGCTTGGATACAGCTTGTGAAATCAGCCAATCCTTTTATGTTAGACCTAGACCATTCAGACGCAAAAACCTGGCTCAGTTCTGATGTCAGGGTATTTCCGGTTATCGCCGGAGAAGGCGGTTTACCGGCCAATGCGTCTCGCGCTCAGGCACTCGATTATATTCAAGACTATGTGACGGGATTATCGACCGCCGCATTTAATGCTCTGCCAGTCCAACAGTCTGAATCGGCGTTAAGCCCCTTGCCCACGACAACTGGCGCGGATTCTAAGAAAGTCTATAATTTCGCCGTTGCTAGAGTTCGGCTAAATGGAAATTCTGCGTCTGCCGAAAACGTTCGGGTTTTCTTTCGCATATTCACGTCTCAAACAACGGCGGCGCTTACATATATCCATCCAGATGGGGAACTGCCGCAACAAGGATATTTGCGAACTGATAACGCTTCGCCTATTGCCTTACCGGGAACAACGAGCGGAGGCGGTGAATGGTTGTCTTTTCCGTTTTTTGCGCAGGCTAGAACGTCGCCAACATCGTCGCAAGCGGATGGATTTAATGTTAAAGATATTGCACCTAATCCGGGATCAGAAGTTACAACTTTTTTTGGGGCACTGATCGACAATAACCTGGATGACCCATATTTGCCTATCATACCTAGTGAAAGTGGCAGCGTGCCTCTTCCGACCTTGTTAATGGGAGAGCATCAATGTTTGGTCGCTCAAATTGAATATGACGGAACCCCGATACCAAGTGGATCCAGACCTTCGACTTCCGATAAATTATCACAACGTAATCTTGCCATGAGTACGATTGCTAATCCGGGACTTAACGCGTCCCGCATGGCGATGCATACATTTGAAATTGAGGCAACGCCGCGTCCAATCACAGCAAATCTGCCCGCAGATGAGCTTTTGTTAGATTGGGATAAGGGTGTTCCAAAGGGAACCGAAGTTCGTATTTTTATCCCGAGTTGGAAGGCGCATAAAGTCGTTGAACTTGCTGATAAAATGTATGCGCGGCATGAAATTCGAGTACTAGATGATCATACGATTGCAATACCAGCAGGCGGCAGTCGCTATGTACCTATTCCGCAACATCTTGGGCGCCAGACAGGTGTCCTATCTTTGCAATTTCCTCTGGGCGTTAAAAAAGGGCAGAGATTTGATCTCGCGGTTCAGCAAATCACAAATAGAATCCGAAGAGGGAAATTTCCGCCCACGCAGACGACTGAAATCTCAGCAAAAGAAGCCGCCAAGCTACTGGCAAAATATGACAAAGCTGAAACGACACATGCAAAACGTAAGACGTTTGCCGCAGGGGTCTATGATTTAGGCGACAATAAAACGCTTGTGACAGATTTATCCATATTTGATGCTGTGGGTGACCATGCTTTACTCATTGAACATCCCGATCCGAAAAAAGTTGAGCGCGCGAGACAACAATCCGGTCTCTGGCGCGAAGTTGTCGGGGCATTCCAGCTCGGAATACCCGTGAGTATGAAAGATGATATGTTGATCTACCACATGCGGCTATTATCAGCATTTCGTTGGCGAGCTGAACATTTGAGGCTGAATAGTCGTTGGTATGAAACATTCATGCATTATCTTGATCTCTTGACAGAAAAGGTCAAAGCGCTGGGTGGCGATGTCTATAAAATACCTCCGCATGTTGGCGGTATCATTCCATTGCCAACGGATCCCGGTGACGACAATCCGGATGATGGAAGTAGTGATGGAGAAAAGCCGGGTGATGACGACGTACCAGGCGGAGATGATGATCCATTCTTTGAGCCAGGCGATGATGACTGGCTGTCCGAAACGGATGGACTTGGCGATCCGAAGAAAGTCAAACCTGCCGCTAAATCAGGAAAAGTCAGCGGGCTTCTTTACGATCACTTCGGTGATTTTGAAGGCTTCACTCTGGAAACCTATAATGGTTCAAACTATCGCTTCTTTAGCCGAGAGACGGCCATATTGGATATTGCCAGAACGGCTTGGCTCGATCGCTATGTGGTAACCGTCATAACGGTTTCTAGTAAAAGCAGAAGAGTCAGGCGCCTACTTATTCGCGGCTACTCAGACTGATCTGAATCAGCCTAATTTGCGTCAAGATTGAACTGTGGCGGGCTCAATCATCCTACAAATTAGGGTGATTGTTCCTTAATCAGATGAGCCAAATTAGCCTGGGCTTTGGCATGGTGGACAGGACTAATCTCAAGAGCTTTTGAGAAAAATATTTGAGCTAGACCTGCTCTGCCAGATTGCATGGCGACATAGCCTGCATCATTGAATATATCCGAGGCCTGATCGTCTTGGATATTGTCCAAAGCTTTCGGATAGTCGCCCAGTAGAATATGGGTCATACGTCGATTATTGTCGTAAATTTCTGTGTCTGGACTAAGCCTAACGGCTTGATCAAATTTCTTGCGGGCTTCTTGGTAGCGTCCTTGTAATAGCAAAGACATCCCCATATTATTTATGGTGCCAGAACGCCACTGACCTATGTCGAGCGCCGTGACATAGGAAAACAACGATTCCATCCACTGGCTTTGACTATCATGAAGCCGCCCTTTGGCATTCCAAAGCCGCGCGTCATTTGGCCGAATTAAGAACCCATCATGTATGGCGGTTTCAGGCCTTTCATATTTATGGGTATGTAGTCCCGATAGAATTTGGCCAATTTCTAAACGCTCCTGATCTATTTCATTGATACCATCAAAGTTGCTAACCCAGAATAATTGTGCTGCATTTTCATACTTACCCATAGCCAGTAAACTTTCGCCAGCACCCAATTTTGCGCTCATATTGGCGGCATCAAATGTGAGCAAACGCGAATATTCTTTTAACGCGGCGCTATAATTCTCGTCTGAAAAATGACTGTCGGCAAGTTCAAGCACTTCTGACGGATCAAAAGGTTCTGATTTTATTTCGGTGACAGGTGTAATATTGACCGGCGTAATTTCAACATTAGGCGCGGTCGAACAGGCTGTTAGTAGCGCAAGGCTTATAACCAATAACATTCTCATGACGCGCCCAAACCTTCGGCTATTCGAATGCCCGCAGGCACAAGAAGCATTGTCATAATGGCCGGAAAGATGAAAAAGATTAGCGGTACGGTTAGTTTTGCTGGCAGGGCCATCGCTTTTTCTTCTGCAAGCATTAGGCGTTTATTGCGCATATCTTCGGAGAAGGTTCGAAGTGCCTTTCCAAGACTCGATCCCATTTCTTCGGATTGTCTTAGCATAACGGCCAAAGCTCTGGCTTGTTCAAGATCGACGCGGTTGGCAAAATTCATCATGCCAGAATGCCGCTCACGTCCGGCTCGAAGTTCCATGTTTAAAAGGTCTAAATTTATTTTTAGGGCAGGGTAGCGACCGCCAATTTCGTTGGATACTCTCAAAAGAGCAGCATCCATACCCAGGCCTGCTTCGATTGACGCTACCATCAAATCCATCATATCTGGAAAGCCATCTTTGATTTGTTGACGCCTTTGTTTTACGCGCCATCCAATGAAAATAGGCGGCATAATCATACCCAGTAGGATCAAGCCGCAACTAATATAGACATTAATATCTGGATCTATATTTGGAGCAAAAAAGGCTGTGTTTAACATGAAGATTAATTGCGGAACGACTAAGCATAAAATGCGCAACGCATAATAATATTTGACGGATGACGTTCCGTAATAACCCGCTCGGGCGAGCCAAGCTCTAACTTTTGAAACTTCTTCATCATCTGGTAGGGTTAAGTGATTTGAAAAACTGTCAAAGGCTTGATGATGTCGTAATATAGAGCCCTTACTGTCGTCAGTCCAATTGCCTGCAAGACGGTTTCTTATCAATTTAGCATCCGTCAGGGCTTCGCGGACAGCAAAAAATATTAAGATAACGGCCACTCCAATGAAGGCTAAGGCAAATATAATAATTAGGTTATTTGAAGGTGAGAAATCTGGCATCATCAAATCTTGAAGTTTATCATTTTACGCATGATGATATTACCGATTATCATCCATATTATGATACCTATGAATGTCTGCTGCAAAAGCGGGTTATCCGACACATCGCCATAAAAATCAGGCGCAACGGTTTTGATCATAAAAAATAGGCCAATAGGGGCGGCATTTAAAATAAGAGCTGACATACGGCCTTCTGATGAAGAAGCCTTCACTTTAAGTCGCATACGCTGTCTTGACCTGATCGTTTCTGAATTAGACTGTAATAATTCTGCAAGGTTGCCGCCGGTCTTTTCTTGGAGACGTATCATGGCAGCAAACAAATTAAAGTCATCTTGCCCCACTCGGTCGGCCAGTCGTTGAATAGCGGCGCTCACTGTGCCGCCAAATCCAATTTCATCACTGGCCATGCCAAATTCAGACCCAATTGGATCGGGCATTTCTCGTCCGACAAGTGACATAGCAACCGAAACCGGGTGTCCCGCCTTAAGGGATCTAATGATAACCTCGAGCGCCTCTGGTAGTTGCTTCGCAGCTTTGTTACGCCGTTTTTTTATGGAACGTCTAACATACCAAACAGGTAATAAAGTACTTATTATGAAAGCCAATGTGGTTTTCTGGATGTCCTGGGTTACGGTGTACACACCTACCGCTCCGAGTAAACCACTCACGAGTGTAATAGGGTAAATAGCATGCGGACCAATTGGTAAGCCTGACTGCATAACGGCTTTGCCAATAATGTAGTTTAATCCGCGTAAGTAACCCTCCTTGTTTAGGCCTCGGTCATGACGCATTTTTGCAAGAATCTCTTCAGTGGTCACTTTTTTATTTTGTTGTTTCTGTCTTTGGTTGGCATGTTGAACGCGGCGACGTACTTCAAGTCCCATGCCCATAATTACTTGCAAGCCTAAAAAGGCACAACAAAATACCATAACATAAAAAATGACTGTTTGTGCTTCCCAGCTCATTTAACCCACACGTTCTTTTATAGTTTCGTCAGTGATTTTGCCTACGGGTAGGCTTTTAGGTTCGAAAATACCCTCAGGTAGGGTAATGTTTTTCGTGACAATATCGGGTAAACAATGCGGGCGAATACCGGTTGCTCGAAACTCGCCAATGACCTCATGTTCGGGCCCAGTTCCCGTCCTTGTGTAATTGAATATCTCTTGCATTTGAATGACAGAGCCTTCCATTCCCGTGATTTCAGAGACAGATGTGATTTTTCGCTGACCATCCGACAATCTTTGGGCTTGAACAATAATGCCAATAGCGCTGGCAATTTGGCCCGCAATAGCATCAGGGGAAATTTTCATGTCTCCCATAGCAACCATCTGTTCCAGACGCGTCACAGCATCGCGCGGCGTGTTGGCGTGGAGAGTTGCCATTGATCCTTCATGACCTGTGTTCATGGCTTGCAACATGTCAAAGGCTTCTTCGCCCCGGACTTCTCCTAAAATGACCCGATCGGGCCGCATTCGCAGAGCATTTTTAACGAGTTCGCGTTGGCGAATTTCGCCTTTGCCTTCAATATTCGGCGGCCGCGTTTCCATACGAGCAACATGTGGCTGTTGTAGTTGTAGCTCTGCGGCATCTTCTATGGTGATCAAGCGTTCTTTGGGGCTTATAGATTGAGACAAAGCGTTTAGAAGCGTTGTCTTGCCAGAGCCTGTACCGCCAGATATCAAGATGGTAACACGCGATTTACAAGCAGCCCATAAAAACTGGGCAACGACATCTGGTACGGCTCCAAACTCAACAAGTTTATCCAAAGTAAACGGTGTTTTTGAGAACTTACGAATAGACACAAGGGGACCATCGACTGCGATAGGCGCTATCGCGACATTGACCCGGCTGCCATCAAGAAGTCTGGCATCTGCCATGGGCTGGCTCTCGTCAACGCGGCGACCGACCGTTGCGACAATGCGGTTAATAATCCTGAGCAAGTGTTTTTCGTCGGCGAAGCGAATGGGGCTAAGTTCAAGTTCGCCTTTCTGTTCGACGTAAATTTGTTTGTGGGTGTTAATCAGAATATCTGTAATTGTATCATCGCGCAGAAGTTTTTCTAGCGGGCCTAACCCAGTCATTTCGTCAAGAACGCCATTGACAATTTCATCAAATTCTAACCGGTTAAGCTGCATGGCCTCTTTATTGGCTAGATCACGAACCACGACACTGACACGGTCTCGCATATCTTCTTCGGACAAACTTTCAAGTTGGCCTAAATCGATTTCATCGAGTAGTCTTCCATGAAGATATATTTGTGTGTCTAGCGCTTTATCGCGCATGTGATTATCTGTTTCAGAGGTTTTCTTTCGTCGCTCTCGAACGGGTTTAGTTTTTGATTTGGTATGTGTTTTTGTCGAGGCATCTGACACAAGTTCCACTAATGCCTCAGGGCCAGGCAAAGATGTTTCCTGACTATGCTCAGTGACATATTTTGGTGTGTCAGAATGAATTTTCTTTGAAAAGCGTCCCATAATGATCATTCCTATCAAATCCGTTTGAAGGCCCGGTTTAAAAACAAGTTTAATGATTGGTTAAATGACGGCCTTACGATCGTCTGCGCGGGATTGTGATTGTTTGAACCAGGTTTCAAAAACATCATTAGTATCACGTACGAACCGACTTTCAGGATATGTTGCGCCAACAGGTTCGCCGCGATTGAGCGCCTCGCGAACTTGGTCATTGCAAAGTGCGAGAGGATTTACATATGGAACATCAAACGCTCTTTCAGCATCTGCGACTTTTAGATTGCTTCGAAAGCTTCGGCGCTCAACTTTGTTTAAAATAAAATCTGTTTTATTGAGTTCATCAACAGCGTTGATGAGCCCTTCGCTGCGGCGCCGGGCCAGATGTAATGCCGGTACATTAAGCTGAGTTACAACGGCAATGCGGTCAGCTGTTGCTAGGGCCGCTTGCGTCCAAGGCGCCCATAATTGAGGGATGTCTATGACAATATAATCAAAAAGCGTGCAGATATGATCTAGGCATTTTAGCACTGTGTCGCTGTTGACTAAGTGATTCCCATTGATAGCGGTGGGGATGCTGAAAAGTGAAAAACCAAAAGCCGTTCGGGTGAGCCAGGATTTCACCAAGTCTTGATCTAACCGATCAGGAGGCTGACAAAATACATCAAATTCTACTTTGGCAGGACTATCCAGATATTGGGATAGACTTCCGTTTTCAAAATCGAGTTCGACCAAACAAGTTTTTGAACTTTGAAGTGGCCGTCGTTTTTTAGGTTTAGCTAGCCAATAGGCAAGTTGCGTGCATATGGTTGTAACGCCGACACCGCCAGATCCGCCCGTGATGCCCCAGATGTAAGGTTCGGACGTGGGTTGGTCTTCCAGATATTTAGGCATTGCCAAATTATCATGGATAGGGTGAATATTTTCGGCAAATTGATTCATAGTCCCGATTTCAAATCCTCTGCTAGAGAAATTGCTTCTGCGCTTAAAAGCCCGATGTTCCCTATTGATGTGAATATATCAACAAAGACATAATCATGCTGAATGTCTGAAATTGATATCTTTACAAGGGGCATTAAATCCGGCGGAAATCCGGCTCGCCCCATACCAGAATTTTGATAGCTTATGGTGACGTTTTCGGACTTAATGTCATCAAAATAGTCACACATGCCGCGGCGTTCTTGCGAGGTACCGACGCATGTTCCATCGTTATCTCGGCCAAACAATATTCTATTGAAAGCGGCTTCATTAAATTCACCTTGATTGCAGCTTTTGGTTTTCCCTGAGCAGCTAAATAGGTAACTGGGCATTGGTTCACCTACTTCAACACTACCTTCCAAACCTGTTATCGTCGTAAGCCCCAGCGCGACCGGATCAACTGTTGTCGCAATACGCACACCCATCCTAGCGGCGTGCTGGAGGGCATTCGTTTTCCAATAGGCATGTCCCATTTCAATCCCTCCGCCGATCAGGAAAATAAAGATGCCAACTACGAAACTGGCGGAAATACTAACAGCTCCGGATTTCTCGGATAAATATGACGAGGTAATGACCGAAGTTCTCACAAGCCCCCCCCTGTCACGCGTTCCTCTACGCTTGCATTTAAAGACGTTCCATTGGGTATGACAGAGGAGAGTATTCCCATGCCCTTATAATCAAACTGACTTGAAATCACGACAGTCGTGACGGTCGCATCACCTCTATATAATGTACCGCCATTACCATTGGTTTGGTTGTCGGTCGTCAAATAACTTATGCTGATATCATCTAGACCCCAACCTTTTAGGACAGCTTTGGAACCATCAATAGTTCCGGTCAAAGCGAGTGTTTTGGCTGTGTTCTCCAAATTCGAAGGGTTATCACTACGAGACAAATAACTGGCCGCCATGGCGAGCTGACTTTCAAGCTTATGGTTTTGTAGCATCATATATGACGCATCAATACTTCCCAGGCCTGCAGCGATCAGTAAGGGCAAGATAAGAGCAGACTCGACTAATACGCTGCCATCGTCTTCACGTTGATATGCCTTTAAGATACTCATTATCGCGTTACCGTCACTCGGTCTTTTGCACCGCTATCTTTGCCCTTAACAATCGGGCCAACCATTTCGCCCCAAATTGTATTTTCATGAGATTTCCCCATAGGCTCGGTTACAAAAACTTTCGCGAACGTTTCGACGGGTAAGTTAGTTTCTCGACCGTTCATGCCCGTACTCGCCTCGATAGCATTACAGTTTAAAACAGCAACATACATGATCCGGCGATCGACTACTGCCGTGGATGGTCCGGATTTATGACATTGCGGTGTGCCTTCTTCAGGTGTCGATGAAGTTCCATATGATATAGCTCCTGGGATCGAACCAGTATCAATTTCCCAACGATAAACGTCATAACGGCTTGGAGGTGATTTGGGCTGGGATTTGCCGCTATTATAGTTCAGGTTATAAGTGATGCTGTCAATAGTTACACTTGCTACGGCGTTATGATTGACTTCCATATAAGATACAAAATCCCAGTCCCCATCACCCTGTCGTCCATCCATAAGCGTACAAGAGTCAGTAGCGAAACAATCATCACGGGGCAGACCCAGAGCATTTGGATCTGGTTCTTCCTTACAAGCCTTGCCGGAATATCCTTTGGTTACGTTTTCAGCTGGGGCATAAAGGGGGTCAGAGGATTTTTGTTTGAATTTGCCTTCATAAATATCAAACCGTGTGTTGAACGCGACGCGCAGAGAAGCGATGTTACCGGGCTCAGTATTAACGCCGGAACTTTTCCCGATACAAATGGGAGATTTATTAATTGCAATAGCATCATCAATTTTAGAATTATCGCCGTTTCCGTAAGGATCCAAAAATCCAAAATTTCCGGGTCCGTAAGTGTCAGTGTTCTTATTGGTGGTCTTGAGTTGAATTAAGCGGCGTTGAAATTCTTTGGTTTCCATGGCTTCATAGATGCTGGTATCTGAATCTTCATAAGGGTTGCAAACGAATAGCGGCGCCGCGCCGCAGACTCCATTTTCTGTGCCTGCAATTGAGCTAGCGCTCAGCGTGACTGAAGAAATCGTTCCGGCGAGTTTTTGAGAAAAAATAACTCGAACCGTTTCCGGAATAACGACGACTTCAACGAAGCGGGCTTTGTAAGGGTCTGTTGTTTCGTATTCGGGGCCCGGCACTTCATAATCATTTTCGGGTAAGTTTTGCAAAAACCGAATACTTTGGGCGAGAACTTCATCGGCGCCGTCAACACTAAACTTTTGACGGTTGGATACGAGATTGGCAATTGCTCGGCGGGATCGTTCGATAGAATCGCTACGTTGATCAAGCTCCGTCGCGCCTGACCGAGCTAAGGCATCTGCTGCAATCTGTAGCTCATGTTCCATATTATACATACGGGACACGTCGACAGATAAAGCGGCGCCCCCGATTAAAATAGGGAGCGTAAATGCGGCCCAGATTGCTATAGCTCCGGTGCTTTCGCGCCAGAGACGTTTAACTAATTGATGACCGCGATCTTGTGACATTTAATCGAGATCAATCGCTAGTGGTTCGTAAATCAACGGGCTTTTCAACCTCGTCAGTTTTGTATCTTTGCTGGGCGAGAGTGGATCTTTGTACATCTGGACGAATAAAGGTGTTTTGCTTTTGCGCATCGGTTGGTTTTACATGTTGAACCTCGATATTATGGTGAACCGATTTTCCGAAATTATCTGACGATAAGTCCATAGATGTCGTGCAGGCACCCAATACACTCACCGATAAAATACATAGAATTTTATGTCGAATTTTCATGACTAGTCCTGTCTAGATTATTGTAGTGTATGACCATATTTTCCAGATAACCCGCCTGCATCAGATGTTTTTTCCATGGTTCCGTTGAGGAAAAACTCTAACTCTGAAGGTCCTCGTATATGATCAAAAGGTGTGGCGAGATCACTTATGTCCGGTGCTGGTTTAACCAATCTTGGTGTCACGATTATAACCAGTTCGGTTTCATGTTTTTTATACCGGCTCGAGCGGAACAATGATCCTAATATTGGTACATCACCTAGCCATGGCACCTGAACTTTACTAGTGGAGCTGTCATTTTGCAGTAAGCCAGCAATGGCAAAACTTTGGCCATTTCGCAGCTCAACCGTCGTATCAGCGCGTCTCACACGAAGCGACGGTATCTCAACATCGCCGAGGCGAACAGAGTTGGACGTATCGATTTGACTTACTTCCGGTTTGACTTCCAGATTAATGATCCCGTCATCTAAAACCGTTGGTGTAAATGATAGGCTGACACCAAACTGACGAAATTCAATGGCAACACGACCTTCATCTGCCGCGACAGGAAATGGAAATTCACCGCCCGCTAAAAAGCTAGCTGTGTCACCCGACATGGACACGAGGTTGGGTTCGGCGAGCGTACGAATAATGCCTTGTTCCTCAAGTGCTTGTATGTTGGCATCTAGTGAAAATTCGCCGCTGCTCCCTAAGAGCGAACCCACGAGTGAAGGCAGGTTTCCTGATAAAAGACCTGCGCCTGATGCAAAACCATTATTTCCATTGCGCTGCGTTAAAAGACCGATCCCGATTTCTTTGATAGCGTCGCGGCTGGCTTCGACGAAGCGAACCTCCAGCATGACTTGATGGGAGTCGTTGACGGCGAGGGCATTGGTAACGCGCCCCGGCGCATAAGCTTGCGCAATTTGTTCTGCCCTGATGGACGCATCTGGACTAGAAACTTCGCCAGAGAGGTAGATACCGCCGCCCATTGGCCTGACTTCGACAGTTTGATTTGGCAGTGTTTCAAAGAGGCTTTTTTTGAGTTCTGCGAGATCGTACCCAACGGTGACTTTTATGATATCAATGAGCTGTTTCTCTGAATCATAAAGCATCACATTGGTTTTACCGCTCTTTTTCCCCATAACATGGAAGGAGCGGTCGGTCAGAACAACAACATCGGCAATATCGGCATTGGCAACACGGACCTCTTTAAAGGATTGATCCGTTTTCATAACAATCAGATCGTCAATATTGACTGATGTCGCGGTGCGGCTGCCTGATAAATCATCGATCCAAGATTTCGCAAGAGCAGGGCTTGCCATTAAGCTTATCGCTAGGCTTGAGGCAAAGATTGTTTTTAAAGTTTTCATAGGGAACCCCCAGCAAGCACCACATCATCACTTACTGGATCTTTGTGTTTTAAGACGGACACCTGATCGCGTTCTTCGCCTCTAATAATGGTTACATTTGCCGTATTTGAAGGTTTTGGAGCCCGGTAGACGGGCTTGGTCTTGCCTCTCGCGGCAGGCTTATAGGCTGACGCTGTCGCCAGTAAGCTTGTTTGCCCGATCGTTTTAGGTGTTTCGATATCTGTGTCACCAGCACGTCTGAGCGTGAGGCTTAACTTTCCGGCGTCTTGGGCCAGGTGCAGTTTTTGTGCATCTATATTTGTGACTTCAAGGGTCACAGAATTGACAACAATTGGCGTGTTCGACATCTCATTGAGATCCTGATCAACACCCAAGACTTTGACATTTTGCAGAAGTATATCAGATTTTAGATTGTTACCGTTTCTTCGGCTTTCATCATCCCTTGTAAAAATGACATCGACATAATCGCTGGGCATAATGAATCCCGCAACACCAGCGACTTCATTGACGCGGATCGAAACCGCTCGCATGCCTTCTGAGATCAATACAGACATAGAGCCTTTAGCGCCGGGGCCGCTGATTTTGTAATCTAGGACCGGCTCATTTCTGGCCATATATCTTAAAACCACTGTCGCTTGAGAGGGATCAACAAAAATATTACTTAAACTTTCATAAGTCCCTAACGGAATGGCATCGATTGGATAGTCGACGATTTTTAATAGGTCCGTAGAGAGTATATCTCCGAAGTTGACATCAGCATCAATAACCACAACCGGAATGGTATTGGCATGAGCCGTTTGCTGCACCTTTGAAATGACCGGGCCTCGCTTAGAGTATTCATTTCGAATCGCATCGTTTATCCAGCCCTTGGCCAAAATAACGGCGAAAATGCCAAATGCTACAGATGCACCCAAGGTAATAATTGTCGATTGTCTCACGCTATCCCCGCTAGTCTTAAATGTCTTTTTTTGACATTCCATGGATTCTCATACAGGGGAACTTGAAAGCATTGATGAAAAAACAGGGTGTAAAAATTCTCAATTTATCCGGTTAAAATTTGATTAATTTTTAGTCAGTCTGGTGTATATGCTGACATGATTCAAATATGAGACGGTTTGATTTTTTGGGAATATGAGGGTAGTGAAATAAAAACAGAGTTTGTATGCGCCCAATCATAATCCATTATCACCTTTACAAAAATGCAGGCACCTCTGTTGATGCGATTTTGCAATCGAATTTTGGGGATGACTGGGTAGAAGTTGAGACCCAAAACGGGCAAAAGCTCTCTAGGACGGATTTAGAAACTTTCATTCAAGAGAATAAAAACCTTAAGGCAATTTCGTCTCATACGGCGGAAATTACTCTGCCTGATATCCCGGATATAATGCCTATTCCCATTATATTTTTTCGTCACCCTATAGACCGGATCAGGTCAGTCTATGCGTTTGAAAGCCATCAAAAAGACAGTGAAGACTTGGCCTGTCAGGTCGCCAGTCGTGGTGGGTTTGAAGATTATTACTTATGGAGGCTTGCTTCCGGCGCGCCCTGGCAAGTGACAAATTTTCAGTGTTTTAAAATGAAAGATTTTGTGAGAGCCACCAAGATAAGGGACGCGCATTTGTATCGGCGGCATTGTTTGCAGGCTATAGATGCTTTGCCATTTGTGGGAATAGTGGAGGAGTTCGGACCGTCTATGGACATTTATAAGGCGCAATTCGACAAATTTTTCCCGGATTTTGAATTAGGCAATGTACATTTAAATTCATCGGCAAATAGAGATGGTAGTTTGCAGAATCGATTGAAAAAATTTCGGAGTGATATTGGTCCAAAGCTATTTAATAATCTTTATCAATTGAACGGGATGGATTTAGAGTGTTATTATTATTTATTAGAAAAAAATAATAATATGCGTGAATTTGAATTTAATGATGCATAGTTTTAACACACTTAAGAATTGGGTGGTTCAGTGGAGCTGGTAGATAGTGAAAGCTTGCAAAATGAGCTGACGAATGACGAGAGTGGTACTAAACTACTCCCGGCCATGATTACATTTGATGATGCTGACTATGATAAGACCATGTCCTATCTGTCAAATTTATCTGGAACTTATCCAGATGAAGCGGATAGTGATCAAAACAAAAGCGAAGAATTACAGAAATCTCTGACTTATATTTTTGGAAAGATCGATGACTTACTCGGACGTGAATTTTACGACGGTGCCAATCTCGCGCTTAAGGCCATTCCAGAGAGTATACAGCTTAACAGTCAAAATCGTTTCACGATAGCTCGCACTCATTATGAAGCCGGAAATTATTTGCAAGCTCAGGCAAGTTTGGAACAAATTCCAGAAGAAGCGCCGCAACACCAAGCCCTTAAAATGGCCGTGCTTTGTGGCCTCTCGGATTGGGATGGGCTTACAAAACTATTAAATAATCATTTTGACGCTTCCGGCAATATGGACTGGGTGGTTGATCGCATTTTTGGAAATATTCATGCCCTCGTAGACCGCGAAGCTTACGATGATGCATTATCAGGCGTCCAAGCGATTGAAGGTGTTTTGACTGTTCCTGAGCGTCACCAATTCACATTGGCACGCGCTTGTTATGAAACCGGTCATTATGTTAAGGCCAAGTCAGTATTGGACCAAATGTCACTGGGTGAACCAAAACACTATGCTCTGCAAATGGCAGTGTTAGCGGGTTTGCACGATTGGCCCAGCTTGCAAACAACTCTGCAAACTCAATATGACGCTTCTGGGGATATGGCTTGGGTTTTGCAGCGGATATATGGTGAGGTTGAGACTTTGGTTGCCCAGGAGGCCTATTCGCAAGCTTTGTCTGCGATCAACGCTATTCCTGATAGCGTGGACATACCCCAAACGCTGAATTTTACATTGGCACGCTTATATTACGAGGCCAGCGAATTTTCTAAAGCCCAGCCTATCTTAGATGAATTGATGGCTGAAGATGCCACTGATCCTAAATATCAAGCACTGAACATGGCCGTATTAACCGGACTGTATGATTGGCATGGTTTGCAAACAGCCATGCAATCTCAATATAACACTTCTGGTGATATGGCTTGGGTTGTGAACCGAATTTATGGAGAGATCGAAACTTTGGTTGACGGGAATGCCTATTCTCAAGCTTTGTCCGCGGTCAACGCTATTCCTGATAGTGTGGCAATACCACAAAAACTGCGTTTTACTTTGGCTCGCGTTTTCTATGAGACCGGTGCATTTTCTAAAGCCCAACCTATTCTTGATGGACTGATGAGCATAGATGCTGGTGAACCTAAATACCAAGCGCTCAACATGGCTGTATTATCCGGATTGCATGACTGGCATGGACTACAATCGGCCATGAAAACTCAATATAACGCCTCTGGCGACATGGCTTGGGTCTTGGACCGTATCTATAGTGAGATAGAAGCCCTAGTAGATGAGGAAGTCTATTCGCAAGCCCTATGGGCGGTCAATGCTATACCGGAAAGCGTGGCCATACCGCAAAATCTACATTTTACCTTGGCCCGAATTTACTATGAGACGGGTGAACTATCTAAGGCTCAATCTATCCTGGATGGACTGATAAGCAAAGATGCTGGTGAGCCTAAATATCAAGCCCTTAACATGGCTGTATTAGCCGGACTGCATGATTGGCACAGGCTGCAGACAGTCATGCAGTCTCAATATGATTCATCCAGAGAATTGGATTGGGTCATAAACCGAATCTATGGCGAGATTAGTTCACTGTTAGACCTTGAAGCTTATTCGGAAGCGAGTTCAGCCATAGAGGTCGTTCCTGATAGTTTTGTAATACCAGCCGCGCTCCAATTTATGGTCGCTCGAGTCTATTATGAAACCGATGAATTGCTGAAAGCTAAACCTCTTATTCATGGCCTGATTAAAGTAGATGCCCGTGAGCCAAAATACCATGCGCTTTACATGGCAGTTCTAGCGGGATCTCATGATTGGGCCGGGCTGAAACCGACAATGGAAACACAATATGATTCATCAAAAGATATGGATTGGGTCATTGCACGGATATTTGATGAAATTGAACTATTGGTTGATCAGACAAATTATTCAGAGGCTTTATCTGCGGTCAAAGTTTTGCCCAATAATGTGGAATTTCCTGACAGTCTAAAATTTATTTTGGCCCGCGTTTACTATGAGGTTGGAGATTTCACAAAAGCTCAAGCCATTATCCACGATCTTAAACAAAAAACCGGTGATGATCCAAAATACCACGCCCTTCAAATGGCTGCTATGGCGGGGTTGCAAGACTGGACAAGTTTGCAAATTTTAATGAGAAACCATTATGAACCATCAGGTGATATGGATTGGGTGTTGGGCCGCGTTTATGGGCAAATCGACGCTTTAGTGGATCAACAAGATTACTCAGAGGCTGTGGCTGCAATTGGCGTTATTCCGAAAATAGTAACTGTCCCCAAAAAACTTCAATTTATTGCCGCTCGTGTTCATTATGAGGCCGGGGAGTATGAAACGGCCCGTACGATTTTGGACCGTCTTTCCCTTAGTGAACCTCAAAATAATGCGCTTCGAATGGCGGTTCTTGCTGGGTTGCATGATTGGGAGGGATTGGAAAAATCCGTGCATGCCAAATATGATCCATCCGGGGAAATGGATTGGGTGCTTGAGCGGGTATTTGGCGAAATTTCGAAAATTGAATCGGCTGATTTTAGGCAAACGGCTATTCGGCTGGAAAAATTATTAATCGACAACTTTTTCGAACATTCACCGTATGAAATAAAAATGCGATTGTTGGCAGCCCTAACCCAAGCTGGACAGTATGATTTGGTCCTAGACTTAGCTGTAAATCTCAAGGAAGCAAAACCCGAAAACTTTACGCTTTTAGTGATAATGGCTCGGGCGGCTTATCTTAGACGAAAATGGGATAGTGATATCGAAGTCTTTCAAGAATTCATGGAAAAGTCCGCGACGTCTCATTACATGCATCCGAAAGTCTCGGCTGCGTTAGAGGCGATTGCGATGATAGAGGAATCATCATTGCTAACCCCGGAACAGGTTGATGGCCGTATCAATGATCGGTTGTTTGACGTGTTTTTTAGGGCAAATTCATCGAAACCGTATGAAGCTTCTGCCCCTAATAAAGTTGCGTTAATAGGCGCTAATATGGCTGCCGGTGGTGCGGAACATGTTTTAGTGAATGCGCATTTAGGTCTATTGGAAAACAAATCTGTAGATAATAGTTTGTGGCTTCATAATATTGATGAGCATCTAAATCATGACCATTTTTTACGGCAATATGATGTAGAACTTGGTGGTAAATCAAAAACTTATTTAATGAAGCCTATCTTTGAAACAACGAAACCATTTAGCTATATTGAGGGCTATATTGGGTATCAAAGCAATAAAGTTTATCGTCAAATTATGGAAGAAAAGCCTGCTGTTATTCATGCGTGGCAAGATAGTACGAATATTGAGTGTGCCTTTGCCGGGATTGAAGCGGGCGTCCCAAAAATAATTCTTCACCCCCATAATATGCGGCCTGACTTAGTTCATAAAACCAAAATTGCAAAGTCATTTTGGGCGTGTTATCGGGCCTTGCTCTCTAGGGATGACACCCACTTGATTTGTTGCTCTCAAGCTTCGTTAAATGATTATTTGGGTTGGTTAGATATTGCTGAAACTGACAATTGTCACGTCGTCTATAATGGCTTTAAATGGTCTGAAGAGTCACTTGAAACGCAGCGAAAGTTCAGCCGTAAATTTTTGTCCGAGAAATTGAGTATTGATCCAGGCTTGAAAATTGTGTGCGGTATATTCAGATTAAATGAAGTGAAACAACCGTTGTTATGGGCAGAAATTGCACGTTTAGTTTCGGAAAAAAGAGAGGATGTTGCTTTTGTGATTTTCGGCGATGGTGAACTAAGGCCTGAACTTAAGGAATTTATCACAAAGCATGATTTGGGGGATCGTTTTTTCCTCCCAGGGCGCGTCCAAAATGCGACCAAGCATAGCGCTGATTGTAATGTTCTGCTTCAAACAAGCCGGACGGAAGGCTTGCCCACAGTTTTGATTGAAGCCATGACAAATGGAATGCCGGTTGTTGCTTCAAACGTCGGTGGCTCGAATGAATGTTTTGCGGGCAACCACCCAGAAATGTTCCAACTGATTGATGGCTTTAATCCAGAAGATTTCGCAGTTGAGTTGATTAGAATGCTTGACTGTGAGTTTGAAGACGAGCAAAAGCAGGAGCTTAGTGACGGAACTAAGCAAAAATTCGGTATCGATGCGATGGTGGGCGCGTTGAAGAATATCTATAGTTAGGGCTAGGATGGTGCTGTAATAAATAGGTAGGACTTATATGAAGGTTTGTGTGTTAATGCCGTGGGGCCGGGTCGGCAGCAATTTGATGATGAGTTATCTCAACTCTGTTTTAAACAGCGATGTTCGCAATGAGCCTTTCAATCGCATTAAGATTAAAGAGGATCAATTAGCCTGGTTGAGAGATTATTACTTGCAGGGTAAATATGGCCCTGATCGTCTCGCAAAGCTATCAATGCGGTCCTTGGATAAAATAAGACCAATTGAACGTTTTCTAAATAAAAGAGACGTGAAGGTCATTCGAATGTTTCGCCGGAATCACTTAAAGACCGTTGTATCGCAAATCCGCGCTGAACAATATGCCACACTGACAAAGGATGAAACTGGCGTCGCTAAATGGGGGGTCCGTCAATCTGATAAACCTTTGCCCGCGACAAAAATCGACGTCAAATTACTGGCTCACAGAATAAAAATTATTGAGCAAGATCAGATCGATCTCAAGGCATTGGAATTAAAACAGCACATAGATATATATTACGAAGATATGGCAAATGACATGTTGTCTGTGTTTAAGAATGTGTCAGAATTTTTAGGCATAGATTATAATTCGAATTTCAAACCGCCCTTTAAAAAAGCTACACCAAATAACTTATCGAGCGCTATTTTAAACTTAGATGAAGTTAAAGCCTGGCTGGTCGATAATGACTATGATCTATCATTGATCGAAAATTAGACGCGAAATGAAACAAAAACCAACAGCGCTCATAACAGGCGGGGCCGGATTTATAGGATCCCATCTCGGCGATAAGTTACTCGGTGAAGGCTTCGAAGTTTTGGTCTTGGATAATCTGTCATCTGGTAAGCTTGTTAATTTATCGAGCGGTATTGAATTTATTCAAGGCTGCACGACGGATAAGAACATGGCTCAGAAGCTCGTCGATAAAGCTGATACTATATTTCATTTGTCCGCTATTGCTTCCGTGCAGGCCAGTCATGAAAACTGGCTCGAAACTCATCGCGCAAATCAATCGTCAACGGTGACTCTGTTGGATTGCATTACAAATACCAAAAGATCGCGCCCACAGAGCTTCGTCCTATCCTCTTCTGCAAGTGTTTACGGAAACCCAAAAACAATGCCGATTTCTGAAAGTGAGATTTTATCGCCTTTGTCAGCTTATGCGGCCGACAAAGCGGCGTCGGAATATCATGTCAAAATAGGATCAAGGATACATAATATCCGCACATCTGTATTGCGTCTCTTTAACGTCTATGGACCCCGTCAGGATACGGCATCGCCATATTCGGGCGTGATCTCAATCTTTGCATCTAAAATTATGAACGGCGAAGCCTTAACAATTCATGGCACGGGTGATCAAACGCGAGACTTTATTTATGTGGGCGATGTGGCGGAATATTTTTACCGCGCTAATCAAAAGGCAGATGCTAATTCGCAAACCTATAATATCTGCACCGGGAAGAGCATATCGATCAATGAACTTAGCCACATAATTGCCGATATTTGCGAAACAAAAATAGATGTGACCCATGAACCAGTACGTGATGGAGATATATTGCATTCACTTGGCGATAATAGCCGCGCTATATCTAACCTAAATTACGGGCCTCAAACCGATATGAAAACGGGACTACGACATACCATTGTCACTTGAGCGCATCTATCAAATATCGAGTGTTGTGCGCACAATATCCACCCAGCTGGGTTCCGCTTGAAGCGTTTTTATGGAGTTTTGAATAAACTGTTTTCGTTGGCGAGCCGACCAAGATTGAACAATATTGATTTTTTCTACCCAGGCCTGGGCGTTGCCGGGCGGTACAAGAAACCCAGTGATATCTGGAATGACGGCGTCCTTGAGACCAAAGACATTTGCCGCCAAAACCACACCGTGATCACAAGCACCTTCGACAGCGGTGAGGCCAAAGCCTTCAAAGCTCTCTGGACCTAGGTCTATATTGGGAACGATCACTACATCAGCTTGCCGGCGTAGTTTTGCAAGCTTCTCCCCAAATACCGGGCCTAGATACGTTACTCTTGGGTTTTCTAATGCCGCGCCTTCGCTGTCATCGATGATGGTGCCTGCAACTCTTAAACTCATGGTTTTTGGCAAGCGGGGCAGGACATGTTGAATAAACCATCCGCACCCCTTTCGTTTAATCAGACGACCAACAAAAAGGATGTATGGCGAACTCACTGTTTCGTCTGGATTCATGCAGTGTTTTATGTCCGGCGCGTTACGCAGCGGAACAATATTAACTGATTTATTAAAACCCAGTTGCTTCACCAAATCGGCACTCGCTTTTGAATTGGCAATGATCCTAGTGTTACCCAGGCACAATATAGCCCATTTTAAATAAGCTCTATAAAGACGGGCCTTAAATGTGCTGCGAAAGGCATAGGCGATATCTGTACCGTGGACAGAGATTGATGTCTTTGTTGAAGACTGTCTTAATTGGGCGATCCAAATCAGGGGCCAAACGGCAAGGTCTCCGCCGTGGATGTTGTCAAACTGTTTGCGGCTAAAGATCAATTTGTAAGCCGTGAAAACTCCAAACTTGATGATTTGAAACATTGATGGCGCTGCGCCGGAATTTTGTCCGTTGAGCTTATGAACGGTGAGGTCAGAAAACTCAGCAGCCGCTTTTGCAAACTCTTCACTATAACGCTCCATGCCGCCAATAGCAGGCGGCCATTTTCGGGTTATGAACAGAACAGGCGGTAAGGCTTGCTTCGGCATATTAGTCTTGGGATTTACTATGACGGTTAAGATCATCGCGGCGCAATTTAAACTGCACTTCTTGCAGAATTGTGCGGTTGATAGACAGAAGATCGCCGATCACACCAAGCGCCCAGCAAAGCATAGCCGTGATGAAAAGTATTGCCGCCAAAATGAGGCTTTGAATATGGTCGCCGCCAATATCAGCATATTGAAAATATAGCCACCTTAAGGATAAAAACATGCCTATGCTAAAGGGAAGGGTGCCGACTATGGCAAAAAACCGGAATGGGCGGTAAACGATAAAAATACGAACAACGGTGACGATTGAGCGGATGATGTAGGTGAACATATTGCTCATAAGGCGAGAGGGGCGTGTTGGCGGGTTTGTGCGAATAGGCACAAACTCCATGGCAATCCCGGAACGGCCAGCTTGAATGAGCATTTCAAGGGTATATGTATATTTAGAAAATAAATTCAAACGTAGGGCGGTATCTCGGGTCATAGCCCTAAATCCACTAGGCGCGTCAGGAATAACGGCGCCGCTCATCATGCCGACAAACCAGCTCCCCATTTTTTGCAAAACCTTTTTAAAAAAAGAAAAGTGCCGACTATTTGCGATGGGTCTTTGCCCCACAACGAGTTCAGCTCGGCCCGAAAGAATGGGTTCGATTAATAAAGGTAGGTCTTCACCGTTATATTGATTATCGCCATCCGTGTTGACAATAATATCGGCGCCTTTGGAAATGGCGTAACGCAAACCTGTGGTAAAGGCTGATGCTAGTCCTTGATTGCGTCCGTGAGAGATAATGTGCTCAACGCCAAGTTCTTTGGCGCGTTTGACAGTATCATCGGAGCTTCCATCATCAATGATAAGCCGTTCGATAATATCAATACCGTCTATCTGCGTCGGCAGCGCGTCCAGAGTTGAGCCAAGAGTATCTTGTTCATTCAAGCAGGGAATCTGAATTATAAGTTTGACGATGCACCCCTCCTAAAGGTCGCTTGCAAGTTTTAATATCAATTGACGGCGCTCTGGGCTAGCCATTAAAAGTATTTTGACGATCACAGTAATGACGTAGCGAGGTCGACGTGAAACAAGCAGACATAGGCGCTGACTGGTCTGCGCCCCGTGAACTGGATATCGTTTCTACGCTCGCGAGATATCCTTTTATGCAAATCGATATTGATGAGGCATCTGTCCTTTTAGACACGGACTATGATGATCAAATCATATTTGAATTATTGCGATTTCACCGATTAAGTGTTCATGCAGCGAGAAATTTAAATGTTTTGAAAAAACGGAACTTACCGAAAACGTTTCGGCTGCAACTCGTCCGTAAAGCCGTTTATGCCGAGCAATATACCAAGGAACAAGTTTCAGAGTTGCGAACGATTTTAGAGGCCTTTTTAAAAGCCGGTATTGATATCATGCCAATTAAAGGTCCGGCGACGGCGACCCGGCTATATCAAGACCCGTATAGGCGTGTTCTTTACGATATTGATATGATGACACGGCCCGAAGATACAGGCCGTGCTGTACGATTGCTGGAAAGCCTTGGATATGTTCAATCAAAGCCCGTCCTAAAGTCTGACTTCACGGATAAAGATATTGATCGTCTTCAAAACTGGGGCAGTAATATCGGATTTAGACATTCCGAGAGGGATACGGTTTTAATCGAATTGCATTGGCGCCCCGGCCGTTATCGACATGAATTTCCTTTCAGCACTCAAGAGCTTTGGGAGGCCGCAGTTCAGATTATCATTGCCGGAGAGGAGACTCTGAGCCTCAGCCCTGTTCATGAGGCTCTATTTTTATGTGTTCATGGATGTAAGCATGAATGGAAACGATTGCATTGGCTTTTAGACATTGCAGCCATTGCACAAAACCCGCATTTTGATTGGACGGAAGCAATGTCTCTGGCCAAAGCTCGAGGTTTGGAACAGGTTATAGCTTTGAGTGTATTCATGGCTCATAGAGTCTTTAGATCGCCCATACCTCCTTCAATTTCCGAGATAATGCAAGGCAACCCTTCCTTGAAAAAACGGGCCGAGCGAATATTGAAACGTCGTTATTCCAACGCCCCAAAGAATGATAATGTTTTGGATGAAGTCTCGATGGAATGGCGCAATGCTGGGCTACAATACGGTGTAGTAGGGCGTCTGCGGACTATTTTGGCACATTTGACGCCCGGACCGGATGATTGGAATTGGATCAAATTACCAGGACCAGTTTCATTTTTGTATTATCCCGTAAGGTTAGTCCGCATTATTGTTGAGGTTTTAAAAGCTGTGATGACGATACTCAAACCAAAATAAGCTCAGATCCAATAACTTTGCGCGATGCCCAATAGGGCCGTTCGTCCAAGCGGGGCTGGCTTCGGAGCGCTTTCCTGATGTTGCTGCGCGTTCCAGCTGGAGTTCCCTTCAAGGAATACTGGACCATCTGGCGTTATGGCAATATCCCAGCCAATGAATACATAGCCTTTAAGAGCTTTGTGGAGTTTCGTTGTAAGCTCAAGGAGCAGGTTCCAGTCAGGTATTGGCATATCTGGAAATATTTGGCCCGTATCCGGATGCTGAGTTACAGGGCTATAAATAGGCTGAGGGCTGCGAAAGTTGGTCATCTGGCCACTTTGCAAATTCACAGTTGCGATTATGCCGCTATGGGCGGTCATCTCTGCTCCAGTAGGGAACTGTATAGTGGCGGCTATGGGCGTGACATCGCCGTTTTTTTCTTTCCCGCTTACCAATCTCACAACCACGATGCCGCCATTCGTAAGGTTCGAAAACATCTTATGATTTTTCAATAGAGGCTGTAATATTACCGGGTTCACCCTAGATAAATCACTGAGCTCTCTGATTAATTCATCGGGGTTGAGGGTTTTTTCGCCAAACAAATATTGCTTGTGGTGGACAAATTTTATTGGAATGTTTTCACGGCCTTGAGAGCCGTATTGGGGCTTAACCCATAAATCAGTTTCGCTTAGTAAGTCTGGTGTGGAGGCACTAGCACAATGCCAAAGCGTGATCGGGTGCGGCACTGAATTTCTATCACAAAATTTTGAAAACGCCAATTTGTCCTGAATAGGGTCGTCATCCTTCGTGTAAACATATCTGTTCAAACTCAGCATTAATCCAAGCCGCTCGTGATGATAAATGTAAGCGTTTCGATCCTGAGCGCGATCCGCGGCGCATAATTGGTAGATATAATATTCACGAGGCGGAATATTATATTTTATGGCTGCCTTGAAAGCACTAGCCCAGCTATAACCTGATACAACCAGCTTTCCTTCTCTGACATTCGTATCATGCAAACGTGAGACCCACAGACTTTCATGCAGAGCCCCAAAGGGCCATAATATAGTGCTAATGATTTGCAGAGCATACCTTTGTGGTGCAGAAAACCGTGAAAGCCTAGCGGCGCGGGATCGTTTCCTCATGTCATTGCCTTTAAGGAATTCAGATGAATTCGGGTGCCAAGGCCATCCAAGGGTCGATAATTTGTAAAAAGTCTCTTCGAAGTTCATGTTAAGAGCTTGAGCGCGTAGCGTTAGAGTCTTTGATTCTTGTGATACGACCGTCATTAAAACTAATGACCATATCCGCTTGAGTTTGAAGACTTGGATTATGGCTGATCAAAATTACTAATTTTGTTTTGGCGTATGCTAGAAGATTTTGCATGATGATCTGTTCACTGCCGCCATCAAGGTTAGATGTAGGTTCATCTAAAACATAAATCCAGGCTTCCCTTAAAAAGGTTCGGGCCAAGCAAAGCCTCTGTCGTTCGCCGCTGGATAACCGAGACCCGCCTTCTCTGAGATGCTCATCAAGGCCTAAAGGTAAGTCTTTGACCAAGTCAAAGGCATTGGCCGTTTTCAAACTTGTCCATGCCAAATTATCTTCTACCGGTGCTTGAGGCCAACCTAAATTATCACGGACACTACCGTGAAATAAAAATGGCTCTTGCGGTAGCAGCGCCAACATGGACTGCCACTTTCCGCGATTGCTAGCATTGATGAAACGATCACCGATTTTAATAGTTCCGCTGCTGGGTTCTCTTAGTCCGCATAGGGTTTCGGCAAAGGTTGATTTACCCGCACCCGATGGCCCGTCAATAAGCACTAACCCTTTTGGAGGGAGCGTTAGGGCATTAATCGTCAGCAGGGTTTTCGGCCCTGATGGGTCAGAAACCGAGACTGAAATATCATTGAAAGTGATGGATGCCGGTTCGATGGTCTGATCGACGCCTGTTAATTTTTTAGTTGATTTTGTGGCTTCGAGGGCAGCTTTATTGACATATTCATCCGATTGCAAAGCTATGTCGGAACGGATGTGTTGAGCCCTAATAAAGGCAGGCGCGGAATTGGCGACGAATTGCATACCGTTCATGAAGGACAATAGTTGAGGGGCTAAGCGCATTAATATGGCGGCAATGGCCAATAGAGCCGGCGCCGAAACATGGAGTCCCAAATAACCAATGAGGAACAGGCTGAGCAGAGCGATGGCCATTAAAATCTCAAGGCCGCGCCGAAGCCGCCCTTGTTGTAAAACAAATGTCAAATCGATCTTGGCCGCGTTATTGATGGCGGTATCAAAACGGTCTAGAAAAGCTATCTCTGCACCGTAGACTTGAGCAGTTTTTAATCCGGCGAGAAAGACATTGGTTTCAAACATCACGGCGTGGCTGGCTATGGTTTCCTCTCGGCCAAGTTTTTGACTTTGTTTAAGCCAAAAGCCAGCTGTGACGCCAACCACTGCGCCAAGGGCTATAAACGCTAGAGTCAGTGCAGGGCTAATCAGTGCCGAGACAATCAAGAAAATAGCAATCTGAACGCACTGCATTACACCGTTGAAGAAAAAGTGCACACAAGTTCCCGCGCGGGAGAGATCATAGGTTAGGGTATTTAAGATGTCGGCGCGGTCCAGTTTGGAAATTATGGGCCAGGGCGCATGGGCGAGAACACGATAAAGCAGCTTGCGCTCATTATTGATGAATCCGTTTTTATGATCGACCAGTTCCGCGTCACGCAGGAGCAATATCCAGGCACGGGCTAAAATTATTAAAATATATACGGCGGAGAAAAACCATAATCGCTCAGGGGTCGTTTCAAGACCTATATCGCTCAGGGCTTTTGTCGTCGAGCTCAGGAGTGGATGGGCTGTTGGTAAGTCCTCGAAGATCAAACTCGCTAAAGGAAAAATCAGGACGAGCCCAAGGCCTTCCAATAAGCTTGCAAGGACCATGAGGACCGTCAAGCGCGGCAGTCGTCGCCGTTCAAAGCCTAATATGCTTTTCGCCAAGGCGCGAAAGCTCTGCAAGACAGATAGTTTTTCAATATCTATGGTTGGGGTTGGCATTGGCCTAACCCTCGCCAGTATTTAGGTCATAACGGATCAAAGGTTTGAAACTTGTTAAATCGCCGGGCCCATCATTGCCTGTGACGCAGATTTGCCCGACATAGAGCCAGGCGTGAAGGTCCAGTGGATCATCCTTAGTGCCCTTGCGACCACCGATGAAAAGCTTACCATCAATGATTCCTCGGCGTTTTAACATGATTTGAGCGGCGCTGGCTTGCGGCAGGCAATTGGCTTTAAAAGGGGCGTTGCGCGCAACTTTACGAATGACGCGGCCCATGGCGTCAGCAGCCGCTTCTATTTGCGCGTCTACAGGCTGAGGTGGATCACACCCATCTGGCGTCGCCGTTGCTTTGCCGAGCCGTTTTTTCCACTTTTTAAAAAGTCCCGTTTTTATGAGGCCGCGTGCGAACGCTAATTCCCATAAGGATTCGACGACTAGAGCTTTTTCGCTCCAGGGCAGGGCTGTTAGAGTTACGAGGCGATCAAACAAAGCTCACAAGCTCATTGTCGGCAAGTTCTTGCACAAATTCCGTGATATGCGCCTGGCAGGCATCAACTGTGATACTGAATTTGGTTGCCACAGCTTCAATGATTTCGGATAGGCTTAATTGTCCGTCAATCCGCGTCCAAATAGCTTCTGCGGTTTCGTTAAGGGTAAAGAAATAGCCATTCTCAATTTGCATCAAAACACGGTCGCCGTCGACTTCAGTCTCGACAAATTGATCGGTTTTTTGAGGCCGTAAGTTTGATGCATCACCCATTTAAGGACTCCCATTCAGGTTCGGTTGAATAGCCGAACTTTTGCATTACCAGTTTATGCGTATCTATTAAAGAAGCAACTTGGGCTTTGCTGAGATGGTTTTTCCAATCCCCCGTCGTTCCAGATCTAAAGAAATTCTTGACCCCGGCGACACGTTCACCAAAGCCTTTTTCGGCTTCATTTTTTTGCAGCTTATCAAATTTGGAAAAGGCGACAGCTTTTTCAATACGGCTTTCGTTTCCTGCATCGTCCAAACCTAGAAACTCAACTATGTTGGAAAATGTTTTAATCGTATCGGATTTCAGGTCTTCATAACGCACAACCATAGTCGGAATTTCAGTTTGGGTTGTCCAGCTCTCCACATGAGATGACCACGTCATAAGGCGCTGGTGAAGCTGTATATATCCTTCGCCGGCCATATAGGCGGCAGGGTCAGCCATATGTTTGATCATTTTATCAAATTTAATTTGCCCTCTATGAAATGTATAGGATACGGCCACATCCAGGGGATTGCGTAGTAAGTATATAGCCCCTTGGCAGACATTTTTTGGAAAGATCGGTTGGTCTTTTTTGTTAAGATAGTAGACATCGTGGACCTTCAAAAAGAGGCGCTGTTTTTCTTTTTGAGCCTCAGCTGCCATGCGCTGGTAAACTTGAGGGCGTAAGACGTCGATTTCATCACGGGTCATATCAGATGATGTTAGACCAGCCAACTCGTCATATTTATGGCGGGCGCTGGAGATCGACAAGTTAAGCTCCATGTCATTTATATCAACAGGCGCATCACCATCTTGCATGAAATTTGCCAGCAATACCCGGGTCCAAGTGTTTCCAGATTTAGGATAGGATGCGAGTAAAGATATAGCTTTGGTAGAAATTAGCTTACTCTGTTTCGAAAGGATGGGGAACGGGGAGGCGGTTGGACATAAATTCGACTGTTTCCGGGAATCTCTTTTTACAGATTGGGCGATCATAGACATATAAATCTATATTTTGCATCAGCTTAGCGAGCCATTCAAACATTGTACGCTGCCCGACAATTTCGCGTCCATACCAATATCTATAGATAACGCTATTTAGTCGTTTAATAGCGATCGCACCTTTTATGGGTTCAACCGAATAAGGCACTTTATCAAGGCGTTCATTTCGGGAGGTCAGTAAGTAGATCTCTTTTAGGACGCCTGTTGTCCGATCCGAATACTGCTCGGGATCAGCATAATATTTCTCAAAATTTTCATAATACCGGACAAGACTTTTGCCTTTAATGCCCGTCAGTTCCAGAGCGTCGGCCCATAATTTAAGATCTTTTTGTCCCGCATAACACCGAGCTTTAGTCCCAAGTTCTGCTGGATCTATGATTAATACATCATCTGAAAAAAAGTGATGACCCTTTTTTGATAGGGCAGCTGATAAAGTCGACTTCCCCGCACCGGAAACACCGGAAAATGAATAAACATCGCCCTCATGGATGATGCCGCTGGCGTGGAGCGGTAATAGACGTCTTTGATAGGAAAGAGCGCCCCATGCGGAGCCTAATAGGAAGAGGAGGACATCCCGGTCTGTAACATCGTCAGGGCGTTCATATCGGATGGTTTCTCCGCCCTCCACATAGAAACGTAAACCGTTGGGGACTTTGATAAGAAACTTGTTTTCATCAACTTCGTAGGATTCCCATATGGTTGCAGAGT
>JABABK010000026.1:11492-45363 GCA_014238285.1 Hellea sp. | reverse complement strand
AATATGGATGGCGGAATAGGGGGAGCGCTTGGCTTGGCGCGTTGCGTCAGACCAAATGGTTGCTTGAACCATTGAGTTGATAACGGGTTTCAGGTTTGACCCAAAATATAAGCTTATATCTCGAGGCGCTGGCCCGTTGAGAACATAAATACTAGCCGTGTCGCCAATCGCTTCTCTGACAATTTTACCTTCGCCGGCCGTCGCAACGAAAAAGTTTCGGCATCCTGCTCCAAAAAGCGCTCGGCTGACCCGTTCCGCTCCAAGGCCGTATGCATCAGCTTTGACAGCCGCCGCGACATGGGTGGTTTTTCCGGTCATTTCTTGAAGGGCTTTGTAGTTTTCTTTAAGCGTCGTTAGATTTATTCGCAAAACAGGGCGAGACGAGAAATGGGGACCAAGGGGTTGTGTGTTCATGGTAAATTAGTGAGCTTGATCGTCGTAACGATCATCTTCCAGTAAATTGCCAAATTTCGTAATATTGGCGTTAAATGATAATTTGATCGTGCCAATCGGGCCGTGTCTTTGTTTGCCGACAATAACTTCGGCTTTCCCGTGTAGACGTTCCATATCTTCTTGCCAACGCATATGTTCATCCGTGCCTTCACTTGGCTCAGCTCGAGATAGGTAATATTCTTCACGGAACACGAACATCACGACATCCGCATCTTGTTCGATAGAGCCTGATTCCCGAAGATCAGAGAGCTGCGGGCGTTTATCATCTCGTTGTTCAACTTGCCGGGATAGCTGCGCCAAAGCCAGGACGGGTATATCAAGTTCTTTGGCGATGGCTTTTAGGCCCTGGGTAATGGCGCTAACTTCCTGAACGCGGCCATCAGAAGACTTGAGTGCTTTGCCGCCGGTTAGAAGCTGGAGATAGTCCACAACAATCAGGTCTAGGCCGGACATACGTTTAAGCCGTCTGGCTCTGGCGGATAATTGGCCAATGGAAAGACCGCCTGTATCATCAATGTGAAGCGGGATGTTACTAATGTCATCAGCGCTGTCGCGGATATGTTCATACTCTGTGGCATTAATGTCGCCGCGGCGGATTTTATGAGACGGCACGCCAGATTGTTCGGCTAGGACACGGGTGGCGAGCTGTTCGGAGGACATTTCAAGGCTGAAAAACCCGACGCGGCCGCCATCGGCGGCCTTTGAGACGCCTGTTTCCGTCTTCTCTTCGCGGAATTTTTTGGCGATATGAAACGCTATATTGGTTGCAAGCGAGGTTTTACCCATAGACGGGCGCCCCGCCAAGATTATCAAATCAGACCGGTGAAGGCCGCCAAGCTGTCTATCCATGTCAATTAGGCCAGATGAGATACCTGATAGGTTTCCGTCTCTAGCATAGGCTGCCGATGCCATGTCGATGGATTTGATCATCGAAGCCTTGAAGGTCTGGAAACCGGTTTGCACGGACCCGACTTCGGCTAGGCTATACAAGGAACTCTCGGCATCTGAAATTTGTTCACGCGCGTCAGATTCGTTTTCAGGATCAGCTGCAGCTTTTTCAATGTCGCCGCCAAGCCGGATCAATTCTCTGCGCATGGACAGATCAAAAATCATTTTTGAATATTCTACGGCAGTCGCGCCGGATGGAGCTGCGAGTAAAAGCTCGGCCAAATATTGTTCGCCGCCAATATCAACGAGAGTTTCGTCTTTGGAAAACCGGTTTTTGAGAACGATTGCATCGGCCAGCTTGCCGCTATCGATTAAACGGGCCGCTGTTTCGAAAATACGCTGGTGAACAGGGTTGTAGAAGTGTTTCTCATCGACGATTGAGCTAATGCGGTGATAGACTTCATTGTCATAGAGTAGGGCACCCAAAAGGGCCTGCTCCGCCTGAATACTATGGGGCGTTGTGTCCAAATCGTTTGAAGGATTGAACTCAGATGAATCAGCGTAAGAAACCATGGCTTCCCTTAGCAAGACTCGGCTGTCAAAGGGAAGGTGGCTAGCTCAGCTAACTTAACTAAGTTTATCATTGTATCCTCAATGTGGATAGAAATGGGTATAAGATTGTTGATTTTGCACGGATCATGAACGTGGTAAAAATATTCTAAATTTTAGGAAGCGTTAACTATAGGCTGACAAGATAAACGCGAAGTATTTTGATGTCCTATGGAGAATTCATATGTCAGGAACTAAAATTTTATGCGTTGGCGTGGCTTTGATCGCCTTCTCTGTAACAGCGAACGCGCAAAACTACGTAACAACGGTTCAGCCAGTGCCGCAGGCGCATGAGCTCGATAATGTTGTACGAGCTCAGTTTATCAAACCAGGCGATGTTAGCCCCGAAGAATACGCAAAACTTCTAGAAGAGGCTGAAAAGGTCAAGGCCTTTCAAGGCGGCCAAACATATTCTCCGATGACGTCTACGGCTTACTCAACTTATACCGCGCCCGTTACCACATATGGCACAGCGACAGAATACGTATATGATGGTCGTCCCAGTGCAGCTACTGGAACAACTTCCCCTACGTCAGCTTCAGGATATCAAATTGAATTATTCGATACGCCTATCGCAGCACCGGTTACTCAAACAGCGACGACCACAGCTCCAGTCGTCATCGGACGCCACACGGTTGAAAAGGGCGATACGCTTTATAATATTTCAAAGCGCTATAAGGTCAGCCTCTCTGATTTACGCGCGTCAAATAACATAAGCGGAAACGCCATTAGCATTGGTCAAATCATAAATGTACCTGTTGCGCGTCGTTCCGTGACAGAAAATATCACGCGCGGCGCTTCAACAACCTTGGTCCGCAATGTAGAGCCGGTTCCAAATCGCGGTATTTACGCGGTTCTACCAGGTGATACGCTTTATAGCATCGCAAGACGCGCTTGCGTCAGTGTGAGTGACATTACGGCTTCAAATGGAATCGTGTCGTCTGAAACGATCAATCCTGGGCTGCGCTTAACGTTACCAACAGGTCATTGCTTACAATAAGAAAATTCGGCCTCGCCGTTGCATAAAATTTTGACGCCCCTATATAGTCGCCAACACTAAGCTTGGCGAATATGAGTCGGGCGTCATTTCAATTTAGCGGGGAACTATGATAAACCTGATTTTGCAAGCTAGTCCAGCGGCCAGCCCGAGTGCCATAGGTAGTATCGTGCCTATGATTTTAATTTTTGTTCTGTTCTATTTTCTTCTGATCAGGCCTCAAAGCCAAAGACATAAAAAACATCAAGGAATGCTCTCTGAAATTCAGCGCGGTGACCAAGTTGTCACCAATGGTGGCATTATTGGCAAAGTTACCAAAGCCACGGATGATGAGCTAACTATCGAAATTGCCGATAAGGTAAAAGTTCGGGTCAAGCGTATGATGATCGCTGATGTTCTTAACCGAACTGAACCTGCAAATGATCGCGCTAAAAAGAAGTAAGTCTTAGGCCTTTATTACAAGTCTTTGAATTAAATGGATAAATTATGAGCCTGTTACATTTTTCTAAGTGGAAGACTACAGCGATACTGGGCACTGTCATGCTGGGTGTGCTGTTTGCATTGCCAAATGCGCTCAAGCCTGACGTTAGAGATAAACTCCCTGGATTCATGCAAGACACAATCAATTTGGGTCTCGATCTACAAGGCGGCGCTCACATGTTGCTCGAAGTCGACGTGGCAAGTGTTCTGGAAAATGAAGCGCGTAACCAAAAGGGTAGTGCTCAGCAGGTTTTACGCGACGCACAGGTGAAATTTGAATATGTGAGGCAGGATGATGATACCGTTATCGCGCGTATTCGCTCGGTTGACGATGCTGAAAAAGCGTTAGATGCCTTGAAAACTTTGGAAGTTCCTATTGATGGGACACAATTAGGATCTAAAAAAACGGTATTGGTTAAGCAATCCGGCGATAAAGATTTCACTCTTAATATCACAGATGACAACATTGAGGCGATTAAAGATAGAACAATTGCTCAGTCAATTGAGGTGCTACGGCGCAGAATTGACCCGCAGGGTACAACTGAAATGACCCTCGCCAAAGAAGGGTCTGATCGAATCCTTCTCCAAGTTCCTGGCGCCAAGAACGTCGATGATATCAAAAAACGCATTAACGACACCGCTAACCTAAGTTTTCATCTCGTTCGCCCTGAAAGTTTTTCCCAAGCGGCTATGCAGCTTGCAGCGACTAAGGGACAATACCCAAGCGGCGCGACTTATTTTCCTCAAGAAGATGGCGGCGGACTTATCGTCGAAGAACGCACGCGTATTACAGGTGAATGTTTGAAGTCTTCTAAAGAAGGTATTCACCCGGAACGCAATGATCCAATCATCAATTTCGAATTCAACATTCGTTGCGCTCGTCTTTTCGGAAAACTGACATCAGAAAACGTCGGTAAGCAATTCGCTGTGGTTCTCAACGATGTCATTATTACGGCGCCTCGCATGAACGGTCCAATCACCGGCGGTAAAGGATATATTGAAGGTAGCTTTACAATGGAAAGCGCCCGAGAATTGTCATTACTTCTAAATGCAGGTGCATTGCCCGCCAAACTTGTGATCGCAGAAGAACGTACGGTTGGGGCTGAACTTGGCGCCGATGCTATTCGCGCCGGTAAAATTGCCTCGATAATTGGCCTTATTGGCGTTGGTCTGTTTATGTGGCTATCTTATGGTCTGCGGTTTGGGTCCATCGCTAATACCGCTCTGGCCACGAATATCATTCTAATCGCTGGCGCGCTATCATTCCTTGGGTCTACTCTAACATTACCGGGTATTGCGGGTATTATCCTGACCATTGGTATGGCGGTTGATGCGAACGTTTTGATTTTTGAGCGAATACGAGAAGAAGCCCATAATGGTAGGCCGCCGGTGAACGCCATTGAAACTGGCTACCGCCGTTCATTCGCGCCGATTTTGGATGCCAACATCACAACCTTGATCGCAGCAGTTACACTTTACTTTGTCGGGTCTGGCCCGGTTCGCGGATTTGCCATCACCCTTGCCATTGGTATTGTGATGTCAGTCTTCACCGCTGTTATTTTTGCCCGCCTGATTACATCGACCTGGCTTCGGGGTTCGCGCCCGAAAACATTGCCGATTTAGGAGCTTCCCATGCGTGATATTTCATTAGTTAAAATGCTCCCAATCCAGCCGAGAGTTCCATTTGTCTCGGCTCGTAAGATCGCGGCTATATTATCGATCCTAGCCATTATCGCCTCCATATTCCTGTTTACGACCAAAAATCTAAACTATGGTATCGATTTTACGGGGGGTACGCTCCTTGAAATTAATACAGGCGCAGCACCAGAGCTTGATGTTATTCGTGGTCCTTTAAATGATTTGGGTATGGGGCAAGTGGCTTTGCAAACTATTGCAGCGGCTCAGGGCTCAAATGACACGTATGATTCTGTTAGAATTACAGTCCCAATTCAAGAAGAGACACCCGCACGTGAAGTAGAGTTGTCAAAAAATGTTATTCAGGCGCTTGCGACGCTAGAAGGTGACAATTTTGTGATCGCCAGTGAAGATACAAATGATAAAGGATTTACAACATTCTTGATCAATCATGGTGATGAAAATTTTGCTGATAAATTTGTCGTTTGGGACGAAGATAACTCCAATCTCACAGCCGTTGAAAAAATTCGTTATACGGTCAGCAGTCTTGGACTTAGTACAGCGTCATTTCGTAGTACACAGGACAATCAGGTCGAAATCCGTTTTGAAGAGAAATCAGAAGCCTCTGCCAATGTCCAGCAATTGGGCCTTGGCTATACCAAGCTAGCACTTGCCAATGAAATAGGTGATTTCCAAATTCGCGGCCAAGGTGTCTTGGGCTCCAAAGTCTCAGGTGAACTTCGTAAAAAAGGTATTATGGCCATCGTCCTCGCCATGACTATGGTCTTGATGTATATTTGGTTTCGGTTTGAATGGCAGTTTGCGGTCGGCGCTGTTGCCGCTTTGATTCACGATGTCTTGCTGACAATTGGTGTGTTTTCTTTGACGCAGATCGAATTTAACCTCTCTATTATCGCCGCTATCCTGACCATTGTCGGCTATTCCTTGAACGATACGGTTATTGTGTATGACCGTATTCGAGAAAATATGCGTAAGTTTAAAAAGATGGCCATGCCGGAACTTATCAATATTTCTATCAATGATACACTGTCCCGGACGATTATGACCTCCATGACAACGCTCCTAGCTTTGTTTGCGCTTTATATTCTCGGCGGTGATGGTCTTCGCGGCTTCTCATTCGCCATGATTTGGGGTGTTTTTGTGGGTACTTATTCTTCGATCTTTGTCGCTTCGCCGATATTGCTTTTCTTCAAGCTACGCAATCGCGCGACTACGGAAGCGGCGCTCGCCGCGGCGGAAGCTTAGAGCGCCATGCGTTAAGTTAGAGTCGCTTTGATGGGATGAGTTTTGCAATCTGTCTAGGCGCAGCTTGAAAAGCGATGCCGTAGCATCGGTTGAGAGATGCAACGACGACGGCGGGCAAAAATCGCCCAAGCGAAACCCACGGCTCACACACGTTATTGAATTTTCTTTAAAAATTCCACCCCGCTCGCAAGGCGAGTCACGGTCATTTGCTCCTGGCGGGCGTCCCGTCCCGCTTACCGATGCCAGCATCGCTACGCAGAACCCTCTCCTACGTCAGAAACAAATGACAAGCGATCAAAGTGCCTCTAACTTAACGCTCGGTGCTCTAAGGCCGTTCTTGCCGATAATAAGGACGGCTTGACCGATCACACGCTCTGGCGCGACGGGGGCGATAATGGCTTCAGGGGTTGATGAAGTATTGTCACCTTGAAAGATAAGCCGATTGTCTTTTTCGGCCTTCAGCCTCTTAACGATACGGCCTAAGTCAGAATGATTGATGACATAAATAAACCCCGGTCGAAAGACACGGGGTTTTTTGGTGATGACGTAATCGCCATCGAGTAACGCCGGAGACATAGAGTCTCCGGAGACTTTTATGATTTTATAGACCACTAATTACAGGTCTGGATAGACCACTTCGAGAGCCGGTGCGTAGGGCGCTGTGACGCGCTTGTGCTTGACGCCTTTCATATCCCAGAACATTTCAGCAAATTGATTGACCAGCTCTACAAGCGCTTCGCCGTCTTCGCGGTGTAGATCCTGCTTACAAGCACTGGCCTTCATCATAATCTTGTGAGAAAGATCGTGAGCTTGAGGATATTTGTCAAACTTATCGCCTTTAATGAAATCGCCCCAAATGATGCGGATTTCTGCCTTGACTTTTTCAGCCTGTTTTTCTTTTTCAGCTGTATTACGAGCCACTTGCATGGCCGTGTAAACAGTCATTTCTTTATCGGCGAGGCCCAATAGAATGTCCATTTGGCGAACCGTTGATAGAGCGTGATAAAGTGCTGGCTGTGGATCATAGATGCCGCAGGGAATATCGCAATGGGCAGACGCGGTATCGATTTTACTGTCAAACTTTGAAATTAGATCGTGTAACATATTTATATCTCCTAAGCGCGTTTTTTACGAGCTAACTTAACGGTAGCCGCAACAAAAATGATGCCGCCGATAACAGCAAACAGGCTGTGGGTTGGGCTGGAGAGCCAGTGAATGATATTTGCAATGGTTGTATGGCCATGAGTGGCGCCGTTCGCAAAGGCAGGTGTCGCGGCCATGAGGCTAGCGCCTGTAATTGCAGCGGCGGATATAATTCTATGTTTCATAAAGTCCTCTTTTCTTGTGAATTCGAAGCAAACTTTAAGAGGAATAGGTTTTGACCGCAAGCGCGACTATGATTATGCACCGTAATTAATGCTGGATAACACACTTATTGATAATCTGAAGCGGGTCGATCCTGATCGTTACCGCTCTGCGCTGTTTGCTGAAAGGGGCGACCGAGAGGCTTTGCTGACGCTCTATGCGTTCCACGCCGAGCTTGCCAAGGTGCCAGAATTGGTGTCAGAGACTATGATCGGCAATATACGTTATCAATGGTGGCGCGATGCTCTGGAGGAAATTTATACAGACAAACCAGTCCGAAAACATGAAGTCGTGACGCCTTTGGCCGAGTTGATCAAAACTCGAGATATTTCGCGCTATTGGCTCGATAAACTCATTGACGGCCGTGAACGGGATTTGGACGCAACACCGTTTGAAAGCCTTGAGGCGGCGCGGGATTATTGCCGTAATACATCTGGGGCTCTTCTAAGAGTAGCGGCCTATATCACCCAGCCAAATGCCAATGAATATCATATGATGGACCTGGGTGAGGCGTGGGGATTAACAGGACTCGCTCGAAGTTGGAAGTTCTACCAAAATGGTATGCTTGCCAACGTGAATTTCAAAGAGATGTTAGATGCTGCAAAATCAATTCGTATGGAAACGACTCGAAAAATGGGCAGAGCTGATGCCGCGATTATTCCGGCAATCGCTTATATTGGATTAATCCCAAAATTCATTACGCGCATGCAGCAATCAAACTATGATCCTAACGCCCAAACACCGGATTATCCGGTCTTTTTGAAAAAATTCAAACTCATGGGGACGGTCATCACTGGTAAAGTGTAGCGTTAGTCTTGTCTTGGCTTCCGAATTCGCTAAACTTTGAGAAAATCAAAAACAGGGGACGTTATGGCTGACGTAAAAACACAAACAACTAATAAGGGCTTTTTAGCCTGGGTTGAACGGACAGGTAATAAATTACCCGATCCGGTTTTTATATTCTTTTATTTGTCCATATTACTCATCATTATTTCTGTAGTTTGTTGGTTATTAGGTTTATCAGCCATGCATCCAACGACAGGTGAGGTTATAAAGTCAGAAAGCGTTCTTTCGTCTGAGAATATTCGAAAACTATGGACAGAAATGCCTAAGACATTCACACATTTCCATCCGCTTGGTTATGTATTGGTTGTAATGCTTGGTGCTGGCGTAGCCGAAAGGTCTGGCTTGTTCGCAAGTGCAATTAGAGCAGCGCTTAGAAATTCTCCTAAGGCTTTATTGACGCCAATGGTTGCTTTGATAGCTATGTTGTCAAATCATGCTGCGGATGCTGGTTACGTTGTTATGATTCCTTTAGCTGCAATTATATTCGCTTCTGCTGGACGTCACCCGTTGGCAGGGATTGCTTGTGGGTTCGCGGGCGTTTCTGGAGGCTTTTCGGCTAACATATTTCCTGGTCAGCTTGATGCCTTACTATTTGGAATTACCGAAGCGGGATATGACGCTAGTTCTATCGATGTAGGATGGAGTATGAATATAATGGGCAATGCTTATTTCATAGTCGCTCTGATGTTTCTGTACCTGCCTTTAATTTGGTGGGTTACCGATAAAGTTGTCGAACCACGTCTTGGGAAATGGGTGCCAGATGATCGACAAGCGTCAGAATATGGTGATGAAGATAAACCCTTGACGTCGGGTCAGCAAAAAGGATTGAAGCATGCAGGGCTAGCAGTCTTGGGGGTCTGTTTGTTTTGGCTGTTTATGGCTTATGGGCATAACCTTCCAGGAGTTTCGTGGTCGCCTTTGCAATATATAGGAGACGAAGCCAAGGGAATGGAGTGGTATACCGCTCTTGGTCCATTTTTCAAATCTCTTGTAGCAGGTTTCATGATTTTGTTTTTGGCGGCGGGTTGGTTTTATGGAAAAGCAGCAGGGTCAATTACTGATCATCGTGATCTTGTCGGCATGATGAGCGAATCCATGAAAGACATGGCTTATTACCTCGTGCTAGCTTTTGCAGCGGCTCACTTTGTGGCTATGTTTAATTGGTCTAATCTTGGTTTGATTTCTGCTGTTCATGGTGCAAATGGTATTGCAGCGACTAAGCTCCCATTACCTATCGTTCTTGGATTGATAGTTTTACTGTCCGCAGTTCTCAATCTATTTATTGGATCTGCATCGGCCAAATGGGCACTGCTGGCACCAGTTTTTGTTCCAATGTTAATGCTCTTAGGTATTAGCCCTGATGGCGCTACCGCAGCCTATCGTGTGGGTGACGGCGCGACGAATATTATCACGCCTCTTATGGTCTATTTCCCGCTTATCCTTGTCTTTGCGCAACGATGGCAGAAGAATTTCGGCTTAGGGTCACTAACCGCAATCATGATACCTTATTCCATCTGGATGCTAATCTCTGGTGTTATACTCATGATGATCTGGGTATTTCTTGGGCTAGATCTTGGGCCGGGCGCGCCGATGGCGATCGATATACCAACGGCTAGTTAGTGAAAGCTGGCCTTAAAAGATGGATTGGCCGCGTTCCGGATGTGAGCGCGGTTATTCAGCGCTTTCCTGATGTTAATTGAACGACAGAGTATTGACCAAAGGCTTTAAACCCAAGCCTTAATATCATTCAGAGCTCGCAAAGCTAGAAGTCGTTTTCTAAACCGGGTTTTGTTTTTCCCTTTGACGCGGTTGCCGTCTTCATCTTTGTAGACGATGTCTTCGATGGGCGGGAATAGGCCGAAATTGACGTTCATGGGCTGGAACTTGGCTTTTGGGCCATCCATAAATCCGCCTGTTACATGTTCGACAAGCGCGCCAAGCGCTGTGGTCAGAGGCGGAACGTCATATTGGCGTCCTAAGGCTTGTGCGGCGGCCATACGGCCTGTGATAAGACCAAGAGCAGAACTTTCCACATAGCCTTCGACGCCCATGATTTGTCCGGCAAAGCGCAGATCAGGGCGGACGTTAAGCTGCAGCTGTTTATTCAGAAGCTTAGGTGAATTGATGAATGTGTTGCGATGTATACCGCCAAGGCGCGCGAACACAGCATTTTCAAGCCCGGGAATTGCTTTTAGGATTTCGGTCTGAGCACCATATTTCATCTTTGTCTGGAAACCGACCATATTGTATAGCGTACCAAGGGCGTTGTCTTGGCGTAACTGTACGATACCGTAAGCTTTAACGGTTGGATTGTGTGGATTGGTTAGGCCAACAGGTTTCATCGGGCCAAAACGAAGCGTTTCGGGGCCGCGTCCCGCCATGACTTCAATAGGAAGGCAGCTCTCAAAATAAGGCGTATCTTTCTCAAAGTCTTTAAATTCGGTTTGATCGGCGGCTACCAAAGCATCGATAAACGCGAGATATTGTTCTTTGTCCAGCGGACAGTTAATGTAATCAGCGCCGTCACCGCCCGGGCCTTTTTTGTCATAGCGGCTCTGGAACCACGCTTTGTCAAAATCAATAGAGTCTTTGTAAACGATGGGCGCAATGGCGTCGAAAAACGCGAGGCTGTCTTCGCCTGTAGTTTTAAGGATGTCTTTGGCGAGCGAAGGCGCGGTGAGGGGTCCCGTTGCAATAATCGTATTACCCCAGCTCTTTGGCGGTAGGCCTTTGACTTCTCCATATACGATCGTGATATTGGGGTGTTGGGAGATGATAGTCGTGACAGCATCTGAAAACCCGTCACGATCAACAGCCAGCGCGCCGCCGGCTGGCAGCTTGGTCATATCGCCCATGCCAATGATCAGGCTATTGGCCATACGCATTTCTTCATGCAATACCCCAACAGCATTGCCGTGTTTGTCATCTGAACGGAATGAATTGGAGCAAACTAACTCCGCAAACCCGCCGCTTTGGTGAGCATCGGTCATACGCTGTGGCCGCATTTCATGGAGGATAACGGGCACGCCCATTTCCGCGGCTTGCCAAGCTGCTTCTGATCCCGCAAGTCCAGCGCCAATGATATGAATAGGTTTGGTCATGAGGGCGGGGCATATAGAACACAAGCTAGGGCATCAAGGCTTTGTATCTAAAATCGTCATTGACAGCCGATTATCTCAACCTAAGTTCTTTGATATTCAAGTGGGAGAACAAAATGGCATCAAATTACGATATGGGGGACGCTCTCAAACATTGGTTGGTCGCGTCAACAAGTAGCAATTTCCTTAAACGTGTTGCGCTATGGACGTCGGTTTTGTTTCTTTTGGTTTATGCTATATTTGGTCGGGGGTTTTTCGCGGGTTACGGTGAGTTTTTGCAATCAATGTATGAAATGCAATCCGCACCGGATGACGTTGAAACGGCTAAGGCCGTGTTCCGTGAAATGGGGGCATGGTTTAAATCAATGATTTTTGTAACACTTACTGGTTGGGCTGTATTTGCATCGGCGGAAACTGCTTTTCACAAAAATACGTTACATAAAATCGATCATGGTGCTTTCCCTCTGCGGTTCGGCAAAACTGAGCTTCACGTGATGATCGCTCAACTGGCCGTTTATCTAAGCGCTTTAGGCACTTATATTGGAGCCGCATTGTTTATGGTATTGGCTATTGCAATAGGAGCATTAATTGCAAGTTTTTCTAAAATATTAGGCGGAATATTCATGGTAGTTTTTGTATTGCTGGGGGCTTTTGCCATGATTGCGGGCATGTTTGTTGTTATGGTACGTTTGTCACCGGCTTCAGCAATGACGGTACGTGATGATAAGCTTAGAATTTTTGATGCCTGGAAGGTAAGTAAGCCACATTTTTGGCCGATGTTTGGCAGTTATCTTGTTATTGGTATCATCGGATATGTTGTAATTTATGTGGTGATGCTGACATTCATGTTTATGGTATTCGGGGATTTAGCAGTGTTTAATGTTATAATGGGGCTTTCCCATGAAAGTCCGAACGAGGTATTCGGTGCGATCAAAGGAACCCTGAAAACTCCGCGAGTTATGTCGCTTTTGATAATCGGGTCGATCAGTTATTTATTAGTTACGGTAACTTGGTATATGGCGTTATGGGGTATTCCAAATATGGCCGTTATGCTGGACTCTGAAGTCGAATAAAGACCGGACTGCCAGCTAACCGACAGCCCGTTGATTGTTCTCTTAAAAGAACTGTTCCAATAATGGACTCATAAATACCCTGTCAGGGTCATATGAGTTGAGTTTCGTGACGGCGGCGTCCCAATTGGAACTTGCTGGGATACCGTTTCGGAACGAGTCAGGGATTTTGTTTTGTATGACATCATTATTGTCCCAGGTACCTGTATCCGTATAAGCCCAACCTTTGGACCACTCAACGCGGACACCAGCGTAATCGCCGGAGAAAGTGTCATATATAAACTGTTCTACCTCGTTGAAAAACTTATTGGAATCCGGGGTATTAGGGAAGGATAGAATGTCGAGCCAGACGGCCGTGTCCCAATAAGGCTTGTCTTCGAACGGGCGAAGCGGCGACAATGATGCATCGACGGCACCCGCAAGATCACATTCGGACGCGTCATCAAGACCCGTGACCCGAATTTCGACGGGTCCATTCATCGGATATTTGTTTTGATAACTATAATCCGTTAGACGATTTCTGAAATCTGTGGTGAATTCATGGATCACTTTTTGGACGTCGCTACGGCGACAATGAATGGCATAGCCATTGGCCGTCATGCGTAATGTCGTTGGTTTGACATAGAGCATGGTATTTTTGGGTTTGCCCCAAATATCAAAACTACCCTCAAACAATAATCCTGTATTGGTAGCTATGAGAGAGATATTGCCAAATAAAGGTGTTAGAAAACCTGCGCCAGTAATAATTTGATTGGCCGTATCTGATTGAGCTTCTGTCAGGTTATCGGCAAATTTATAGTTATATGGACCATGCACTTTGCGAGAAAACCAAGGTCGATTGCTTTTTCTCGTCCAGACTTTCAGCCAAGGATAATCAGTGAAAGGGAACCAGATAGCCTCCAAACGGCCTGATTGATCAAGGAATCTTTCCATTTTATTATATTGCCAACTATCAGGATGGGCAAAAAGTGCTGAACGGTGGATATCTGTGCGGCTTTTACATTGTAATTTCTGTAATGCGCCTGCTTGCAGCATAACTTCAGTAATCAAGGCCCGTCCAAAGTGAACCAATAATGGACCGATATTAGGATCATCGCGCTGGAATGTTTTGACAATATATTCACTACTAGATGGATCGTAGACGACGGCTTTAAGCCAAAGTACCGCATTACTCATGGAACCATAAGTTTGACCGGTTTGACGGTTTTCCCCATTGGCGGGGACAGCCGTGCCATGGCCGCCAATGGCTAGAGCGCCGCCGACAGTTATATCGCCCGGCGCAGGATGTGCCGTTAGGGCCAGGTTCTGGTCTTCCAGCGCCTGGAGAACATCATCCATCAATGCGCCCGCGCCGCATTGGACTCTTTTCGGGGACTGATTGGTTATGACGGATATACCCGTAAAGTTTTGAACCATGTCCATCATGACAACATTCGTGTCTGTACTATCTGTATTGTTTACATTCAGGGGTGACCAGTTATGTGACATCCCTCTTGGGCGGGCTCTATAATTATTATTTGCCGCCCAGTTGACGACCTGAAGGAGTTCGGATTCATTTGTCGGCGTACAAGTCCAAATTTCATCAATACAAATTGCTCCGGACCAGTTTTCAAATTGCTGTTTGAATAAGCTGATATTTGACGGAAAGTTTGGCGGGGTAATACTGGAGGCTAAAGCTTCAGGCGCTAATTTGAGGGTTGGTATCCACACCGCGGCTCCGACGGCCGCAGATTTTATCAAAAAATCTCTTCTAGAGTTGGTCATAATACCTCCCTTGTAGTTTTATTGGTTGTTTCGTTAAGTTGTCTTTCTTGTCTATTAAGTAGTTAATACTACTTTGTCCAGACTTTTCGAACGAATTTCGGAAAGTCATTCGAAAAGTGTAAGGGTATCTATGAAAAACGGCATATCAGTGGTCATGAGAACGCTTCTTGAGGAAATTTCAAAATCTGCTATCAAGGGTTATAAAATAGATATTGTGGGACATGATATGCAACGAATTCTTCCAATGTTATTAGTATTACTTTTCTCTTTCGAGAATGCGTGGGCTAAAACACCTCCTGAAGTCATCGGTTCATACAAAGCTTACAAAGTTGCCTTGGATGATAGAGATTTCGATCTGGCAGCTAAACATGCTTATACGGCTTGGCAAACAGCTGAGAGTATGATGGGCGATCATAAGACCACCGGTGATCTTGCTCAAAATTATGCTGATTTGGGACATAAAGCAGATTTAAAATATAGTGATATCAAAAAAGCTCTGGTACGAAGCATTGCTTTGACCGAAGATCCAGAAGTCAAAATGCAAAGAGAAGTGACGTTTGCTATATACGCAACTAAAAACAAAAAATCTTCAGATTTTACGAAGAGATTTGACCATGCTGTAACGTTTGCGGAAACTAATGATCTTTCAAACTCAACATTTCTAGGCGAACTCTATACGATTAGAGCTGAGGTTGCAGCGAAGAATCGGAGGAAGAAGGATATCGCCGAATATTCGCGTAAGGCCTTGGATGTTTTTGAAAAGAGCGATGATAACTACGCAACTGTTCATCCATGGGTGGCGCGGCTGTATTCAGGATACGCTTATGAATACGAAGAAGATTTGGTACCAGCGCTAATGGATTATCAAGTTGTGATGCAAAATACCGAACAAGCATTACCCAAAGATCACCCATTTGTCATGAAAGCTTTAGGGCGTTGGATGAGTATGCGAAAACGTGTTAATCGAGCTGGACTAACAGAAGAGGCTGAGGCCGCCGGGATGTGCGAATGTTGGCCTTTTGATAAAGAGAGGAATGAAAATGTTCGGCCCATCAAGCGAACTCCTCCTAATATGCCGTCCAAAGCCTGGATATCTGGTTTTTCGATTGTTGAATTTGATTTGGATGATGCAGGCAATACGATAAATCAGAGAATTTTAGAGAGCTGGCCTGAAGACGTATTTGATCGGTCAACTCGGCGTGCCTTGAGTAAGTGGGAGTACTCCCCCAGAACCGCAGAAGAGACGGATCAGGACCGCACAGATTTAGTTGTGACCATGTGGTACCGATTAAGTGACCAGTATGGGAATTTAATCGAGTAGTTATTTCATCCGAGTGCGGTCTCTTTCCAAGATCGGTTTTAGGAAACGTCCGGTCCAACTCGCTTTGACTTTGGCGACGTCTTCTGGACGGCCAATCGCGACGATTTCGCCGCCGCCATCGCCGCCTTCAGGCCCAAGGTCGATAATCCAGTCAGCCGTTTTGATGACATCAAGGTTATGCTCGATCACGATCATGGTATTGCCGCCTTCTACGAGCTCTTGCAAAACTTCGAGTAGCTTCTCGACATCAGCAAAGTGAAGGCCCGTTGTGGGTTCATCCAAAATATAAAGCGTCCGGCCCGTAGAGCGTTTAGATAGCTCTTTGGCGATTTTTACGCGCTGGGCTTCGCCGCCAGATAGAGTCGTGGCTTGCTGACCAACCTTTAAGTAACCGAGACCAACACGCTGTAATGTCAGCATTTTATCGCGAATGGTTGGGACCGCTTTAAAGAAATCGGCGGCTTCATCGACGGTCATATCTAAAATATCAGAGATCGATTTATTCTTAAATTTGATATCAAGCGTCTCACGGTTATAGCGCTTGGCCTTACAGACATCACAGGTCACATAGACATCGGGTAGGAAGTGCATCTCGATCTTGATGACGCCTGCTCCCTGACAGGCTTCGCAGCGGCCGCCTTTGACGTTAAACGAGAAACGACCGGGTTTGTAACCCCGAGCTTTGGCTTCTGGGAGACCGGAGAACCAATCACGAATAGGCGTGAAAGCCCCGGTATAAGTGGCCGGATTGGATCTTGGTGTCCGTCCAATAGGGGATTGATCAATCTGGATGATTTTATCGAGATGCTCAAACCCTTCGGCGCTGTCATATGGCATGGGCTGTTTAGAGGCGTTGTTGAGTTTGCGCGCGGCCGCTTTGTAGAGTGTCTCGACTGTTAGCGTCGATTTCCCGCCGCCTGATACGCCTGTGACGCAAACGAACATCCCAAGAGGAAAGTCGACCGAGATGTTTTTGAGGTTATTGCCGCGAACACCGCGTAGAGAAAGGGTTTTGCCTTTTTTGCCATCACGGCGATGTTCGGGAAGCGCGATTTGTTTTTTGCCCGTCAGGTATTGACCCGTAATAGACTTCTTATTCTTCTTGATCTGAGTGGGCGTGCCTTCTGCGATGATTTCTCCGCCGTGAATACCCGCGAGCGGGCCCATATCGATGACATGATCAGCAGTCAAAATAGCATCTTCATCATGCTCGACCACTAATACTGTATTTCCGAGATCCCGTAGGTTTTGCAGGGTCTCCAAGAGACGCGCATTGTCTCTTTGATGCAGGCCAATGCTCGGCTCATCCAGAACATAGAGAACACCCGTTAGGCCTGAGCCAATTTGTGACGCCAGGCGAATACGCTGGCTTTCGCCGCCGGATAGTGAACCAGACCCACGTCCAAGGGTGAGATATTCAAGGCCAACCGCATTGAGAAATTCCAGGCGATCAGAGATTTCTTTTAAAATCCGTTCCGCGATCGCCATTTCTTTTTCTGATAGTTCTTTTGGCAGGGCCAAGAAGCGATCACGGGCGTCACTGATGGACATGTCGGCTGTCTCGGAAATCGGCATGCCAGCAATTTTGACACTTAGCGCCTCGGGTTTTAAACGGCGGCCATCGCATTTTGTACAGGCGGCGGATGACATATATTTGGATAGCTCTTCTCGCATCCATGTGCTTTCCGTCTCGCGGTAGCGTCGTTTTAGGTTCGGGATAACGCCTTCAAAGGGTTTGGTGGTTTCGTAGCGCCGGCCATCATCTTGATAGACAAATTTGATAGGCTGGCCCTGCGTACCGTAAAGCACGATATCTTTCGCGCCGTCTGCCAGCTCCTCCCAGGGCGTATCTGTTGAAAAGCCATAATGTTTGGATAGGGCTTTTAAGGTCTGCATATAGAGGCTGCTGGGCGTTTTTGACCAAGGCGCGATAGCGCCGCTACCAAGAGATTTGTGGTCTTGCGGGACGACGAGGCCAGCATCAAATTTGAGTTCCTTGCCAAGTCCGTCACAGGTCGGGCAAGCGCCGTGAGGACTGTTAAAGGAAAACAGGCGCGGTTCAATTTCGGGAATGGTAAAGCCGGAGACAGGGCAGGCGAATTTTTCGCTAAACAGAATCCGTTTGCCATCATCTTCCGCGATCTCTGCTACTGCCAGACCATCGGCCAATTTTAGGGCTGTTTCGATACTGTCGGCCAGCCGTGTTTCTATTTCATCGCGTATAACCACCCGGTCGACGACAACATCAATGTCGTGCTTGAATTTTTTATCCAAAGTAGGGGCTTCTTCAATACGGTGAAACTCACCATCGATTTTGACCCGCTGAAAACCTTGCTTCATGAGGTCTGCGAATTCTTTGCGGTATTCGCCCTTACGGCCGCGTACAATGGGGGCGAGGATGTAGAGCTTAGTGTCTTTGGGCAGTGCTGTCACGATATCGACCATTTGGCTAACGGTTTGGCTCTCAATTGGGAGACCCGTGGCAGGGGAGTAAGGCACGCCAACGCGGGCCCATAAAAGGCGCATATAGTCATATATTTCCGTGACGGTGCCGACAGTTGAGCGCGGATTGCGGGATGTGGTTTTTTGCTCAATGGAAATGGCAGGGGATAGGCCTTCGATAGAATCCACATCCGGCTTACCTTGCAGCTCTAGAAACTGGCGGGCATAAGCCGACAGGCTTTCAACATAGCGCCGCTGTCCCTCGGCGTAAATTGTATCAAAGGCCAGGGATGACTTACCCGATCCCGATAAGCCCGTAATAACCACAAGCTTATCGCGCGGAATATCCACGTTAACGTTTTTAAGATTATGTTCGCGGGCGCCGCGGACCTGGATGTATTTGTGCTTGCTCATAAGAAGAAAACTCTAAGATGGAAACTTGGGCTAACTGTGGACAATTCGGCTATTTATTCTGTCTTTCGAGACTTGTCATTTGATCCCTGACAAAACAATATCCCTAGTCATTGTGCAAGCAGGAATCAGGACTTGCCAACAAGAACATAGTGTGAACATAATAGCACAAGTCAATAGGCAGTGTTAAGTAAAAGGTGATAATATGGCGGGTTCAGTCAATAAAGTAATTTTAGTGGGTAATGTCGGTAAAGACCCGGAAACCCGGTCGTTTAGTAATGGTGGTAAGGTCTGTAATTTTTCAGTCGCCACATCCGAAACCTGGAAAGACAAGCAATCCGGTGAAAAGCGCGAGTCGACCCAGTGGCATAATATTGCTGTTTTCAACGAAAATCTGGTTCGCGTGATCGAAAACTACGTCAAAAAAGGCACGAAAGTTTACCTCGAAGGACAGCTTCAAACCCGTAAATGGCAAGATCGTGATGGCAATGATCGCTGGACAACTGAAGTTGTTCTGCAGCGTTTCCGGGGCGAACTTGTTCTACTGGATAGCCGTGGTAGCGGCGGCGGCCAAGGGGGCGGTCAAGGCGTATATAATCAATCTCGCAATGTCGATGATCGCAGCTCAGGCGGCGGTTCCCGGTCAGCGTCTAGTCAGGAAGGCCCTGTAGAGAGCTTTGAAATGGATGACGAGATTCCGTTTTAGTTAGCGGCGAAGCTTCGACTAGTGCAATTCGCGCTTGATTGTGTTCGTATAACCTTCGGAATATGGGTAATAAGGCCCAATTTCTGAAGTTATTCTAACGCGAATTGCACTCCCTAGAAAAAGTCCCAGAAGTCATAGGTGAATTCATCAAATGGATTTTGGTCCAGAAAGGATTGGTTTGACGCTAAACCAAACTTTTCAACATGGGCCAACATAGCTGATTTTTCCGTCTGCTCAGTGTCTGCTTCAACAATTGGCATCTCTTCAGTGACGTTATGATCGCTTTCGGCTGCTGCGGTGAGTGTTCGAAAGACAAAATCATTTTCATCTATTGTCGAGGCATCTGTGTCTAAGAGCGTGAGATGCCGAACACTACCGCCATTGATGACAGCATCATTACCGCGTTGAATGATGGCTAAATCAAAAAACGTAAGATGGGTCGCGGAAAGATCCAAAATGTCTTGACCGTCTTCGAAGTCAGTCACGATATCGCGGCCCCAATTCGATGAAAAGTAGAAAACATCGGCGCCGGTTCCGCCGCTTATCATATCAGTGCCCTGACCGATATGGACGTGATCGTCGCCCGATCCTGTGCTTATGATGTCATCTCCGCCTTCTCCGAAAATAGTCATAGAATGAGACACAAGGCTGGCATCAATTATGCTATTCCCTGAACCCGCATAAATGATTTCAACATCAAAATCTGAGGTTAAGGTCCATGAGACGTCGCCGTTATAGTCAAGATTAATAGTATCAATGCCGGCGCCGCCTTTAAAATATGCGTCGGGATCGGCAATGTTGATTAAATCATCACCTTCTCCGCCATAGAAACGATTGGTTCCGCTAAGGTCTGTTAGCGTGTCGTTACCCGTACCTCCTCGAAGTATGTCATCGCCATCCCCGCCATAGAGCGCGTCATTGCCGCCCTGACCAAGAAGAATGTCATTGCCGTCATTGCCGACAAAATGATCGAATTTTGCATTACCTATGAAATAATCGTCCCCGTCTCCTCCACTTAATCTAATGTTTTGCGAAGCTCCTTGATATCTAACAAAGGATTTTCCGCTGACATCGACGGTATTATCGGCGTCGCTAAGTGTGAGTTGCGTTAAATTCTGAAACACTGATGGATCGGTCATAACATAGGTGTCATCAGTGCCTAGTTCGCCATCATAAATACCGTAGTTGAAAATGGCTTGATATCCGCCGCTACCGCCATCAACTAGGCTATCGAACTCGTCGTAATAGAGGCGATTACTGCCAGACGTGCCGCCGATTAAAATGTCACTACCTGCACCCCCATATAGATAGCCATAAAGTGAATCGCTGGCATCAAGCGTGTCATCTCCATCTCCGCCATACAGCGTATCCCTGCCGCCATTTCCGTAAATCAGATCATTTCCGTCATAACCATATATCGTATTGTTCAACGCGGAGCCGAACAATATATCATCGCCTGAGGTTCCATGAATTTCCTCCTCAGGCGGCGGAGCAGGGAGATCTCCCGAAAAAATGAAACTGTCCGCATCGATTAATACGGCATCTGTATCCAGTAATCGTATGGATTTTAGATATCCTTCGATCAATGTGTCGTCACCATCCTGGGATATAGTCAATTCGCCGATCGATGTAGTTGACGTACCTCTAAGGTCAAGCGTGTCGGAGCCTATAGTGAAATCTGTTATGGTATCGTAACCCCAGCGACCAAAGAAATAAAATATGTCCACTCCACTCCCACTGGACATAACATCATCGCCTAGTCCGCCGTAAATGTGATCATCCCAACCGCCAGTTTTAATAACGTCATCACCTGCCTTGGTATAAATTGTCAAAGATGTTGCATAACTATGAGGGTCATAAGAACTGAAGTCTACGATGTCATTTTCATCCGTGGCGTAGAAAAATTCTATATCGTATGAGGTGAGGCTTGAGTGAGATTGAAACGTAAAATTTATAGAGTCCGTCGTTACATAAATACGGTCAAATCCGCTGCCGCCTTGTACATCTGTATCTTCATTATCGATATAAATTCGGTCATTCCCGTTTCCGCCATTAAAACGATCATCGCCTGCGCCGCCATATAAAAAGTCTACTCCATCCCCGCCATGGAGGTAATCATCTCCGTCGTCGCCGTAAAGAATATCTTTGTGATCGCCTCCATAAAGCGCGTCATCGGAGGTGCCGCCAAATAAAATATCTCTCCCATTTCCACCATAAAGAGTGTCTTCGCCACCATCGCCATAAAGCAGATCGCGCCCGTCGTCACCGGTTAGATAATCGTCTCCGTCACCACCGTGCGCTTCATCGTCGCCGCCAGAACCATGGAAATAGTCTTTATCATCATCACCATAATAAAGATCATCTCCATTCCCGCTATAGACTTCCATGTTTTCATCACCCGCGAATGAATTGTTATTTCCGCCGCTGGCTAAAGCCGTAAAATCAATGAAGTTGTTGGAGTCCCCGAGATAAAGATCATCTAAGTTTTCAAATCTAATAGTTGCGAAAACATCAAAGTCATCACCTTTAGAAAGCCCGCCATCATAATGGGCTTGATTACCTGTAAATCGCGATGTTGTTGAGGATTGAAAACCTCCGTCCACTAGAATGTCAAACTCATCAAAATATAGCCTGTCATTTGATAGAGGCGCGCCATTTAAAGTATCTCGACCATCACCGCCATAAAGGTAATTAATCGCAGATACCCCGTTTCCATATAGTTTGTCGTCGCCAGTCCCGCCAAACAAATAATCTGAATCACTGCCACCTCGAAGGATATCATTACCATCACCGCCGTAAATCCAGTCTGAACCAGCATTTCCGAATAGTCTGTCATTCCCGTCGCCGCCATAGATGTAATCATTGCCGGAATCGCCATACAGTTTATCGTCTCCTTCATACCCGTAGATATTATCTTGGAAGGTAGTTCCGTGAATTTCGTCATCACCTGATGTTCCGTGGAAGCTAGCAAATGGGATGATTGATTCCAAACTTACTTTGATGGCGGGCGTAACGCTTCCAAAGAAAGAGGGTTGAAAACCCATAACGTCAAAAACATCCCAATAGGGTAGATTTGAGTTATGCAAGTTTTTCATAGTATTCTCCACATTGAGAGAGACTATTATACATACTTTTGGTTGTGATGCAAGTATGCCTACTTATTTTGACCTTACTCGATGAGCAGGGCTTTTGGCAAAATCATATGTTGCCTAGTTCGTCAGATTTTACATATAGTCCCAGAGATCGAAACTTTGATCAATAAACGGATCCTGTGACAGCGCGTTCGGATCAAAGGCCAAGCCGAACTTTTCAATATTTGAGGGTAGGGTTTGTTCATTCGATTGAACCGAAACATAAGCGAAGTTATTTATTATGTCCGCGTTCTCACTAAATTCTTAGTCCCATCAATAATATCCATCAATTCAAATGCATTGGTTTGGAACTTATAGAAATAAGTGCTATTTTGCAGGAACTATCCTGCAAATGGTGTCTGCAATTTAGTGTCCAGTCTTAGGGACTAGGGGCGGCTAATTACCCCTTAAGCGCCTTATCCAACATAGCGTTTAAGCGATCAACATTGGCGCCGGCCATGAATTCATCGCCAATCATAAAGAACGGCGTGCCTGTCATAGGGCGTAGACGTTGTCCAAGAACCATGGTGTCTTCGATATGGGTCGCGATTGCTGGGTCAGCCATATCCTTGCGCATTTGAGCCACATCAACACCTGCGGATTTAGCGATATCGTCAATACGTGCATCACTTAGGCCTTTGGCCTTCATCAATGCTGTATGCATTTCGAGGTACTTGCCTTGGCGATTAGCGGCGATAGCGGCTTTAGCGGCCAAACGGGACGTTTTTGTGCGTCCGTCAAGAATGGGTAATTCTTTGAAAATTACTCGGACATTTTTGGGGTGGCTTTCAATTGTAGAAACGAGCCAGTTGGTTGAGCGTTTACAGTAACCACAATTGTAATCGAAAAACTCAACGATCGTAACTTTAGCATCATCGGGCCCAAGCACGACATCTCGTTTGTCGTCATAAATGGCCGTATTGGCTGCTGTGATGGACGATTGATCTTGCTTTGTTTCAAGCGCAACCAGCGCTTCTGAAATAACTTCAGGGTTTTCCATCAAGTAATCGTAAACGATTTTCTCAACAGCGGCTTTGTCAGCACTACCGGAGACTGGACCAGCCTGTGAACAAGCCGGAAAGGCAGTTAAAGTTGCGGCCAGAAAAATTGGTTTTAAGGCATTCATTTTGGTCTCCATGAGCGTTTCCACGCCATTATATCAGAAGTGTTAGTAATTTGTGTTCAAAGTAAAAGGCTTTGGTCGGCTGCGTTTGCTTTTCTTTTTTGCAAGCTGGGTTTCGGCAACAACAATAATATCGCTGGCGCGCCTCCACTGCGGGATATTGCGTTCCATGTCCTTTTTGGCGCGTTCGGCAAAAGAACGTGCGCGTTGATAATCGCCCATGGAAAAGGACTGTTCCGCAATCGCATATTTGGCCAGTGCCTCTTGGTCGATAGTTCCATAACCTTGAGAAAGGTAATACCATGCCGCGCTATTTTGAGGCTCAGATTGCAGAGCGGATTTTAAAAGCCGAATAGCCTCATTTGCATCATCATGTTCCTCGGTCTCTAGGTAGGCCTGAGCTAAGGCAATTTCAAAAAGCGGCGCGCCTGGTTTTAATTCAATCGCGCGCTCCATAGGCTTTATCGATGCTTCACCTTGACCACTTTCATAAAGGATTTGCCCTTTTAGCTCATAAAAATATGGATTGTCTGGAGAGGTCTGGATGAGTGTATTGATTTCGTTGAGTGCGCTTTTAAGACTTGCGCTTCTGTAATGAGCCACAGCCCGAGCATATCTGGCTTCTTCAGAATTATCAGTGATGGGATAAATTGAAAATACAGTTTGAGGCGCCTCCAAGAAACCTTCGAGTTTCGCTTTCATCATGTTCATTCTTTTAATGTCTTCTGCGTTTTCTGGAGCGTCTGTGTAGGGACTTTCATCGACGACTTCGCGCAGAGCATCGATACGATTGCTGGATAGGGGATGACTACGAAAATAAGGGTAGCGCCTCGCATTGGAAAGAATTTCCTGATAACGAAATTTCTCAAAGAATTTAATGAGACCCGTGCCGGATTGGCCCGTCCGCTCCATATATTGCGCTGCATATTGATCAGCTGCAGATTCATTGACCCGAGAATATGCCAGGACATCGAGATATCCAAATTGCTGTGCCCCGCCTAAAACAAGCGCGCCTGCCTGGCTTTCACCGGCCAAAATGGCAGCGAGACCAATACCGGCTGCGATGAGCATGGAGCCATAAGCGCTTCTATTGCCGTAATCACTGCGAACGATATGTCCGCCAGCAATATGTCCCGTCTCATGGGCAATAACACCTTTGAGCTGGTTTGGGTTTTCGGATTCAAGAATTAAACCCGTGTGAAGGAAGATGTTTTGACCCCGCGTCACAAAGGCATTGAGACTGCCATCATTGACAATATATAAATCAACATTGGAAGGATTAAGACCTCCAGCCCTCAAGATAGGCGTTGAAAAGTCTCTTAATGTCTCTTCAATTTCTGTATCTCGAATGAGAGATTGCGCAAAAGCCGAAGTGACTTGCAATGATAAAATTGCAAGCACTGCTATGGCTCTAACCAAATTCCCGGAAGTTCTTATCGATTTCAGCATAGGTTATTCCTGTATTCCACCTAAAATGACCCAATAATCATGAGCGTCAAGTGAACGGGTGGTAACATTGCTGTTAAATCTACCTTCTATGACCGAGATTTAATCTTTCTTGCTTTTTCTTGACCACCAACCGCGTTTACTGGGGGTTTTTGCCTCCAGCTCAGCTTTGGGTTCTATTTTAGCTTCAGCTTTGACTTCTACAGGTTTGGGCGCTTCTGCAATTTTTGCAGCCGGTGCCTTGCTAACAGGTTCAGCGGCTTTTTTCTTAACCGGGGCCTTCTTTGTAGATGCAGTTTTCTTTGCAGGCGCAGCTTTTTTAACAGGTGCTGCCTTCTTCGCCGGTGTAGCCGCTTTTGCTTTGGCTGCCGTCTTGCGAGGCTTGCGCTTCGCTGTCGGTTTTTTGACCTCTGTTATTGCCGCCTTAGAATCGTCCTTGGAATCGTCTTTAGACTTTTCCTTGGTTTCTGCATCATCGGCCGGTTTACGAGTAGGGGCTTTGCGGCGCGTCGTTGAGCGTTTTGGCTTTGGCTTTGGCTTGTCTTCCGCAGCTTCTTTGGCTTTGGGCGTGTCTTCTACAGTTTTAGTAGGTTCCGTTGCGGGACTTGCCTTTTTCCGCCGTGACCTAGTCTTTTTAGGTTTCTCTTCAGTCGCCTCTGCTTCGACGGCCGGTGTTTCTTCGGGATCAGCTTTTCTCTTAGGTGCCCGTCTACGGCGTGACTTTTTCGGCTCAGTTGTATCTGTTTCAGTGTCTTTAGCACTGGAGTCAGCTTTATCCGTTTCGCCACCATCAGATTTTTTAGCGTCTGCGTCATCTGTCTCTGATGACTTGTTCTCACCATCAGTAGATGCTGGTTTACGCTTACGTCCACCGCGGCGTCCGCGTCTGCGGCGCTTTTTGCCATCTCTTTCTTCATCATTGGAAGAAGACTGTTCTTCTTTAGCGTCATCGTCTTTTTCATCAGAAGATTCATCTGAAGACGATTTTTTCTTCTTTGGAGCTCTGGCGGCTTGTTGGGCTGCCTTTTTGGCTTCTAATTCGATTTCAGCAAGTGGGTCCGTGTTTTTGCCGTCGGCTTTTTCTAGAACGGTTAAGCCATATTCTGGCATGAGCAAATCTGAATCCGCCTCGACGACGGTATACATACCAAGTTCTGTTTGAACGTCATTAAGCTCTTCACGCTTGTGATTCAAAATGAACGCTGCAACTTCCGGGTCCACCGTCAGGCGAGCTTTACGGGTTTGACCGCGGGCTGCTTTTTCGTGAACGGCGCGTAAGGCTCTAAGGGCGGAGGATTCGACTGTGCGTTTCCGGCCGACGCCTTGGCAATGCGGACAAGATGTTGTTGAACCCTCGAGCAGGCTGCGACGCCTGCGCTGACGGGATATTTCCATCAATCCGAACTGCGAAATTTTACCAGCTTGGACACGGGCGCGATCACGAGACAGCGCATCTCTCATACGCTTTTCGACGGAGCGATTATTGCGATACTCGTCCATATCGATGAAATCGATAACAACAAGTCCGGCTAGGTCGCGAAGACGCATTTGGCGAGCAACTTCATCGGCCGCTTCAAGGTTGGTCTTTAGGGCCGTACGTTCAACGTTTCGTTCTTTGGTGGACCGTCCGGAGTTAACATCAACAGAGACAAGAGCTTCTGTTGGGTGAATAACCAGATAGCCGCCTGACTTAAGCTGAACCACTGAGTCCAAACTGTTTTCGATTTGGCTCTCAACTTGGTATCGAAGGTAAAGAGGGATGGACTCTTTATAAGCTTTGACGTTTTTTGCATGGCTCGGCATGAGCATTTTGATGAAATCTTTTGCAGATTTATAGGCATCGTCGCCCTGAACCAAAATCTCTTCAATGTCTTTATTGTAAAGATCGCGAATGGAGCGCTTCACCAAATTGCCTTCCTCATGGATGAGGGCAGGGGCAATGGATGTTAGAGTTGTCGCTCTGACCGTTTCCCAAAGACGGGATAGGTAGTCATAGTCGCGTTTGATTTCGAGTTTGGTCCGTTTTGCCCCGGCTGTTCGGACGATAACGCCCATGCCTTGAGGGACCTCAAACTCTGAAACGACCGATTTAAGTCTTTTGCGATCAGATCCATTGGCGATTTTTCTAGAAATGCCGCCGCCCTTAGGGGTATTTGGCATTAGGACGCAATAACGACCTGCAAGTGACAAGTAAGTTGTCATGGCCGCGCCTTTATTGCCGCGTTCTTCTTTAACAACCTGGATTAGTAGGATTTGACCCCGTTTGATGACTTCTTGCATTTTGTATCTGTGACGAGAAGACCTTGTGCGGCGTTTCTGAGCCGTTTTCTCTTGTTCGTCCGCAACTTCTTCATCCGCATCATCTGTGGCATCCTCAGCGGAAGTGTCCTCAGAGGCGTCGTCTTTGTCGCTTTCATCGTCATCAGAAGTGTCTTCAGATGAAGCCTCTTCAGTTTCATCGTCGTCTTTTTCAGACTTGGTTTTTGACTTAGATTTAGACTTCGCTGCTTTGCGAGGTTTTTCAGAAGCTTTTTCTTCTTCGGCTTTATCTTCCAAAGCTTCGGCTTCTTCTGCTTCGAGCAGAGCCATACGATCTTCGTATGGGATTTGATAATAATCCGGGTGGATTTCACTAAAAGCTAAGAAGCCGTGGCGATTGCCGCCATATTCAACAAATGCAGCTTGTAGGGATGGTTCGACACGCGTGACACGCGCGAGATATAAATTCCCTCTTAATTGACGTTTAGCTGCGCTTTCAAAATCTAGTTCTTCAACTCGTGTTCCGTCGACGATCACAACCCGGGTTTCTTCCGGGTGGGAGGCGTCGATAAGCATTTTCTTTGACATTAAATTCTCCGATTGGCCTCAATCCGAGCACATCTCGCGCCTTATTGGCTGCGCGGCTCGCTGTTTGAGGCACTTGTTGTCTTTTAAAAATTAAGTATGGGGCACCATACGAATGGGGCGCTAAGCCTCCATTTTTCGTATCTATGTTAAGCGGTGCCGTCATGGTTATCCTGTTAATCACCCAACCTATGTGGGTGCCGTGCGAATGAATTCAAGAATCCATTGCTGTTTTCTCAGTAACACCAAGACCTTAACAGACGCAAACTATATTCGCTTTATATGAGAAATAATCGAAACCAGCCATCTTAGTAACCTATTCCTAAGGTTCTAAGGCCTATTAAGGGTTTGTTTATCATATGGATGTGCCGTGCGCCTAGCATTTTACTTAACATTTTTGCTCTGGATTGGGGTTCAATCGGCCTCATCTGCCGTCATTGACGCTGTAAAAGCGCATGCTGGCGCTTACGAAATGGTCCAAGTCTCAATCGAAGGCGCTGATATTAAAGCGTCAGATGTTAAAGTTTTCGAAATTCCAGGTGAAAGTCCTCGTATCGTCATCGACATTGCGCAGGCTACGTCACCGTTATTTGTGAAGGGCGTTTATAAAGCTGATGGCTTGGCGGATGTTAAGGCTATTCGTGGCGCACACCGTAATAATGGCCTTCGTTTTGTCGTAGATATAGCTGGAACCGCTAGTTTTAAGACGAAAACCGTGTCGGGAAGCCAAATTTTACTCAATATTCAAAGTAAAGGCTCTGTAAAGGCAAACTCATCAGTCATTACAGCTGTCGAAATGAACTGGGATGGGCAAATTCCCATTCCGCGGCTAAAACCTAAACCAGCTACTTATCAAAAGCCTGTCATTGTCATTGATGCAGGGCACGGAGGATATGATCCAGGCGCTATCGGGAGTACCGGACTTCAGGAAAAGTCAGTGACATTGAAGGCTGCTATTGAGCTTAAACAGCAATTATTAGCAACAGGGCGATATAAGGTTGTTATGTCCCGGGATACTGACCGATATGTTGACCATGATAACCGGCTACGGGTTGCGCGCGTTAAAGGCGCCGATTTGTTTATTTCAGTTCATGCCGATGCAACGGCGGGTAAGACAGCTCGCGGCGCGTCGGTTTATACGCTCGCGGACCGGGCGAAATCCCGATCAAAAGGCATAGTGAACACTCAAAACTGGATCATGGATGTTAATTTGTCAGAGCAATCTGACTCCGTCGGTAACATTTTAGTCGATTTGGCGCAGCGGACAACGCTTTCGCAGTCCACTCAATTTGCAGATATTTTGATCGGTAAACTTGGCGTTTCGACGGAACTTCTTCGAAATACTCATAGACGGGCAGGGTATTATGTTCTTCTTGCGCCGGATGTTCCGGCGGTATTACTAGAAATGGGGTTCATCTCAAACCCTACGGATGAAAGGCTGCTAAAATCAAGCGCCCATAGGCAAAAGATCATGAAATCTGTCACGTCTGCTATTAATACCTATTTTGCCCGTCAAAAGTCGTGACTTCGGCGAAAAACTGACTAATTTGTTATCGTGAATCAGTAGGGTCTTATTGGTGCCGTAATTGGCAACCATTAAGCCGCCAATTAAACGAATAAAGTAAATCATATGGCCGCTTTGCGCAAATATCTATCTTGGCGATACATCAAATGGCTTTTCATAGTCGGACTGTTTATGGCTGTTTGCGTGGCTATTTTTGTAGCGATTTATTTCGTTCGAGTGACAAAGGACTTACCATCCATAAAAGCTTTGTCGGAATACCAGCCGCCTATCATGACGCGGGTACATGCTGGCGACGGAAAACTCATCGCTGAATACGCCGAACAAAAGCGCGTATTTGTACCGATTGAGTCTATCCCGAAAGAAATACAGCACGCCTTTGTCGCCGCCGAAGACAAGCGATTTTACAAACATAACGGGTTTGATGAAAAAGGTTTTCTTCGGGCTATGGTTGCCAATGTCAAACACAAACTCAGAAAAGAGCGCCTGGAAGGTGGTTCTACAATTACCCAGCAGGTTGCTAAGAATTTTTTGGTCGGCAGTGACTACACGATTGCTCGTAAATTGCGTGAGATTGTTATTGCCACACGAATAGAGAAAGCTCTCGATAAAGATCATGTGCTCGAGCTTTATCTCAATGAAATTTACTTGGGTCAAAGATCTTACGGTGTCGCCGCCGCTTCTTTAAATTACTTTGGTAAGTCATTGGATAAATTGACACTTTCTGAAATGGCTTACTTGGCGGCTTTGCCGAAAGCCCCTAATAATTACAAATTGGGGGATGATAATAGCAGAGCGATCACGCGCCGGAATTATGTGCTTAATCGCTTGGCAGAAGATGAATATGTATCAAAGGAAGCCGCCGAAAAAGCCAAGGAAGATGACCTTGTTGGTGTCGATCGGTTAACGGGCGAGGAATATCTCGCAGCTGATTATTTCGTTGAAGAAGCTCGTAAGAAAATCTTTGCTATGTACGGCGAAGAAGAGCTCTATCAAGGGGGTCTTTCTATCAGAACCACGGTTGATACAAATTTGCAGTTAATCGGCAGACGGGCCGTAAGAAACGGCCTCGAAGCGTATGATAAGCGTTACGGTTATCGCGGCGCTATAGAGCGTTTCAGCGACTTTAATGATTGGAAAAACCGCCTTGATAAGTTTACGGCGCCGCGGGACATTGGTGAGTGGCGTGTTGCACTGGTTCTTGAAGCTGACACGAAGAAAGCCAAGCTGGGTTTCTCCCAAAAGTCTACCGAAGAAGAACGCCTTGAAAATGGAAGCCTTGCACTAGCTGATATGAAATGGGCTGCGCCTGTCATTGATGGTAAAAAAGGCAAAGAACCAAAAGCGGTTAACGCCGTCATCACGGGCGGAGATATTGTCTTAGTGTCACCAAAAGAGGGCAAAGACAACGAATATACGCTGCAGCAAATTCCTGAGGTCAATGGCGGATTGATTGCTATGGACCCTCACACAGGGCGTATTCTAACTCTTGTTGGCGGTTATAGTTTCGCGCACAGCCAGTTTAACCGAGCGACACAAGCTTATCGACAGCCCGGGTCATCGTTTAAGCCATTCGTTTATGCGGCCGCTATGGATAATGATTTTACGCCGGCGTCACAGGTTTTAGATGCGCCCTTTGTTATCAAACGACAAGATACGGATTGTTATGAAAATGAAGAAGGTTTCCTTCAACTCAGTGACCCTGACGAAGATGGGCAAATCAACGAAATTGATGAAAACACAGAGTCCGTGACCAAGGATGAGTGTGAACGTTTCTACAAGCCAGGTAACTATGCGGCGGGTCGTTTTTATGGCCTTAGTACGTTAAGGCTTGGGTTGGAGAAGTCTCGTAATGCCATGACGGTAAGGCTCGCCAATGACATAGGCATGGCGCCGATTATGGAATATGGGCGGCGATTTGGTATTTATGATGATCCCAAGCCTGAGCTTGCTTGGGTCTTAGGAGCTGGCGAAACCACGATGATGCGCCTCGCCACAGCCTATTCTATGTTGATTAATGGCGGTAAACGGATTGAGCCTCATATCTTGGACCGGGTTCAAGACGGGCAAGGCAGCACTGTATTTGTTGATAATGACGAAATTTGCGAAATTTGCCAAGAGGATGAGTGGATAGGACAGTCTCCACCTGAACTCCTCGATGATCGTGAGGCCGTTATTGATCCCGTAACAGCCTATCAAGTGTCATTCATGCTCCAAGGGGTGATTCAAAACGGAACAGGTGTCAGCATTAGGTCTTTAAATCGACCTCTGGGCGGCAAAACCGGGACGACAAATGATTATCTTGATGCTTGGTTTATGGGTTTCTCACCAGATCTCGTTGCAGGCGTCTATGTGGGTTATGACAATCCGCGTCCATTAAATGGTGAAGCGGGCTCCAAAGCTGCCGCGCCAATCTTCAAAGAATTTATGCTCCACGCGCTTAAAGATGAAGCGAAAGTTCCGTTTCGTATTCCGGAAGGTATTTCATTCTCTCCGGTTAATAGAGTGACGGGTGATCCTTCTTATATCGGGGCGCCAGACTTTATTTTAGAAGCCTTTAAGCCGGGAACTGAACCTAAAATAGGCGAGTTATCCTCCACTATTCGTGTTGGCAGCGGAACAGATTCGTTTATCACAGGGGTTGGCGATTTTACGTCTCCTTCTTTAATTCCCCCTGTGAACGATAATTCTAAAGATGACGACACCGAACCAAGTGAAAATGATCCTGAAGGTGATTCAGAAGGTAATGCAGACGATGACAACGGAAAAGATACAGGCAAGGCTAGTAAAGTGCCTGTGACGCCACCATCTGAGACAGACGACGATGAGCTTGATGACGGGCTTTATTAGGCTCTATTTATATTGGGATAGCCATGAAAGCGGAAATAGAACAAATCAAGCAGGCGGTTGAAAAATCACTAGGCCTGTTAAGGAGGCATCTTTGACTGGGAGACGTCTGAACGCCGCCTTGCCGAGCTAAACGCCTTAGCGGAGAGTGCATCCTTTTGGGATAATCCCCAATTAGCTCAAAAGCTTATGCGCGAACGTAGCCAGCTTGAAACAGCTTTTGAAAACATAACTCTTATTGAAACGGATCTGACCGACTCGTTAGAGCTTATCGAATTGGCCGAGTTAGATGGTGATGACGAGCTATTAGATGGGGCAGAAGCCGCATTAAAAGCTCTAGAGCAGAAAAGCCGTGATGCAGAGCTACAAGCCCTGATGTCGGGTGAAGTCGACGGTAATGATTGTTTCTTGGAAATTCATCCAGGCGCTGGCGGCACTGAAGCCCAGGATTGGGCTGCTATGCTGTTGCGGATGTATATGAAATGGGCTTCGTCTAGAGGCATGAAATCTGAGGTCTTGGAAGAGCAGGGCGGCGATGAAGCCGGCATAAAGTCTGCGACCATCAAGATTAAAGGCGAAAATGCTTTCGGGTGGTTAAAAACTGAATCGGGCGTTCATCGCCTCGTTCGTATTTCGCCTTTTGATTCTAGCGCGCGTCGCCATACAAGCTTTGCCAGTGTTTGGATCTACCCTGAGATCGACGATAGTATCGATATTGACCTTAATGAGAGTGATTGCCGCGTCGATACTTATAGGGCCTCTGGTGCTGGTGGACAGCATATCAATAAGACGGATAGCGCCGTCAGAATTACCCATGAACCCACAGGTGTTGTGGTTCAGTGCCAAAATGATCGCTCCCAGCATAAAAACAGGTCCCAAGCCTGGGATATGCTAAGGGCAAGATTGTATGAGCTTGAACTTAAGAAGCGTGAAGACGCGGCTCAAAGTGAAGCTGATTCTAAATCTGAAATTGGTTGGGGCCATCAGATACGCTCATACGTCCTACAACCGTACCAAATGGTCAAAGACCTGCGCACAGGTCTCGAAACGTCTGATACTTCAGGTGTATTGGATGGTAAGCTCGATGCGTTTATGTCAGCTGCTCTAAGCCAACAATTAGAATCCTAGAGCTTATTCGCTCGAGGTTATAGTCAGGATTTAAGAATTATTAAAACGGGTGAAATTTTGCGTGAGTTTTAGGCGAAAAGCACAAGGAAGTGCTCGCACTTTCGAGCATTTTCAACGCGAAAATCACGCAAAAGGGCCCCGCTGCTCTGCAGTTTGACCAAAACCGCCAATCTCGTCGTCAAATAGCCTTGCCGTGCGACGCACGCCATCGACTACTTTCCTAGAGCTTTGCGATTTTGACTCAAATTTTGATAATCCTTAAATCCTGACTAGAACCTAGTCTATTTTATTAGGATTAGTTACGTCTAAGCAGATTTTTTAGCAATCGGCGTAGGTGCTTTAGCAACTGGAGTTGGAGCTTGCTTGCGACGTGAACATTTCCCGTCGAAAAATGCGCCATTAGCAATCGTCAATTTGTCTTGAATGATGTCAGCTTGTACATTGGCTGTCTCAGCAAGTTCAACCAGGCTAGCATTGAT